>NZ_JBIFXR010000006.1:0-255207 GCF_043558675.1 Halomonas sp. HNIBRBA4712
GGTGACCGCATGGACGGCCACCTGTAATGGGATGGGCAGTTACACAGATTTATTTACAGGCCCCCATTCGATCAGCCTTAGGGCCGTTTCCCACGCCTTAACATTTTTCCAGTCGTTGCCCAGATTGATCGTGGTGATACCGCAGCTCTCAAATACAAACTTCTCACGATTCCCTTTTTGGAAACGGTCTTTTGACACGATCACCCAGCTCTTGTCTGATCGCTTGAGCTGTTCTAGCCATACTTCATCCGGCATGCCAGGACCGCCGTTGACCTCGCGAGCATGCAAGACCGTATGGCTTTCGCTGCAGAGTTTGGCTAGGTGATCAAGTGCGTTGGCGATGTAATGGCTAATGTTTTCGTCAATGAAAAAGTGCACCCGATAAAATCCTTTCTTCGAATTTTACGGCGCGCTCTACTTCTTCTGTCGTCACGTCATACGCACGGGCTGCATCTTCTGCGTTGCCTTCTACCTCGGCCGCTTGGCCCAGTGTAGCGGTGGGCATGTGGCTGGGCAGCACGATGGGCTTACCGAAGGCAAAGCGTGGGTCAATCACGATGCTGGGATCTTCTGGGTCTGGATGCCAACGCACAGGATCTCCCTCTGCATCAAATTCGATGCCTGCCCTGAGCGAGGGCACTATCACATCTTCGAACACGTTTTGGCGCTTGACCAGGTCAATCACTGCTGTTTCGCCACTTTCTTCCAGTGCTTTAAGGAATACTTTTTGGCCATCGGTACACAGCTGGGGATTGCTGAGTGGGTAATCCCGCTGTAGTAACTCGCTGAGCTCATGCAATGCTTCACGGATGATCGATAAGCTCACATTGTGGCTACGGAATTTAGCCACGGCACGGAGTTCGAGCAGGTCTTTAAAGCTAAGGGTGTCTTCTGCGCCCAAAGCTTGGGGTTCGGGTACCCAGAGTGGGCCCTTGGTCGACCGCGCAGGCATGAGCCAGCGGCGAATCTTATCCGCTTCTACGCCAATCAGGCGTTCTGCTTGCTTGGGGCTGTAAAGCCCGATGTTGGTGAATGCGGTCATGGTCTACCCCCTAGCGTAGCGCTAGGTATGAAATACGGCGGCTTGAGCTGGTGTATTTTGGAGTATTTTACTCTGTTGTACATGGCTATAGTCTGACACTTTACGTGTACAGCGCAAGAAGAAAACGTCACGAAATGTGTCATCCTTACAACGGTGCGTGTCAGCTTTTTACCGCATCTCCATCCGAACACTGCACGTATAACCACGGTCGTTCAGGTCGTGGCGCACTTCATCGATGAAACAGGGCGCGGCGTCAATCTGTTCCTTGAACCCTACAGTGGTCACAGGGGGGGGCGGAGTAAATGTCAGCGCGGCCTTCGGCGAGATCCATTGTTAGATCGGCGTGTTTAAGATGCAGGCGCGTAAGGTCGGCACCAGTGACTTCCAGCATTTCGTCTTCGCTGGCGTAGGCGTTTGTCGCTGTCGCTCACCATTAACTTCCTTGCGCTCCGCTTCGTCCAGATTCGACCAGTAGGTGATGCCACTAAAACCGGGATGTTTACATATCCACCAGACTGAGCTGACGAAGGTGCTGGTCGGCATGCCCTTAAAAGAGTATTCAAGCCCTTATCTGATCTTCTATGCTCGCTCATCCACCATTCTCTCAAGAGACCCCTATGCCCCACCTTCATTCATTAGCTTTATTGGCCTTTTTCCTTCCCTGCACACTATGGGCCCAGGACGATTTTCGACCCGGCTTATGGTGTATCGACATGGCGACGTTCAACCTGCCGCGAGCTGAAGACGATGCGCCGGTTTCTAGCGCGACCGATACCTTATGCCTGACGCCGGAGCAGGCGCAGAGCCCGCAGGGCGTGGTTCAGGCGCTTTGGGGAGAGCTCACCTGTGATGATATCGAGATCGACTACCGCGACGGTGGGGCGAAGGTGTCGGTGGCCTGTGGTGGGGGCGAAAGCGCCATGCGTGCCGTCGATACGCTGACGTTTAATAGCCCCACTTCATTTAGTAGCGCCACGAAAACCCGCTCCCACGGCTACGCCGCACAAACCCTGAGCGAATACCGCTGGCAAGCAGCCGACTGCTAGTGACGCGCCGCCACCTTTAATGATATAGCCTAGAGGCAGGATTCGGGGTGAGGAGCGGGTATGGTGAAAACACGCGGTGGTGTCGTAGCGGTGGTGGTGAGTTTTCTATTGCTTGCCGGCTGTAACGAGCAGATGGAAGAGGAGCCGCGCGTGGTCGAGGAGGTGCCGAGTAACGCGGTGGACGCGCCGGTGGCCGAGGAGCCCGAGCGGGCGTCGATCGACGTTGAGTTCACCCTGCACGCCGAGCTCAGCACCGACCGGCGTTTGCTCGTCGAAGGCGCTTCCAATCTACCCACCGGTACGCGGGTGCTGGTGACCGTCGAGCGCGAGCTTAGCCGTGTGCGCTGGCAGTCGCGCACTCAGATCAACGATGGGCAGTTCCGCGCCGGGCCGTTGGGTTCGGGCAGCGGCTTGCCGGACGGCGGGTATATCGTGCAGGTGCAGTCGAGCGAAGGCAGCGTTCAGCCGCGAGCGGTACAGGAGGTGATCGGTCGCGAGGGGGAGTACCTGAGCGGCGAGCTTGTCACACAAACTCGCCACGGGTTGGGTCAGGTGGCCACCTTTTCACGGCGCTTTTTGGTGGGGAGTGAGCCAAGGCGCACGCGCGATCAAGTGGAAGTGGTTGAAGAGTAATAGGGTGCTTTAGGCAGGGCACCAGTGAGCAAGTACTACGGCATGAATCTCTTCGTCGTCGCCCGGCGATTTGGAGAACTGCGCCAGCACGAAGCGGTCGTCGCGTTTGATCAGGTAGTGGCCGGCCTTGTGAAACACGTGGGTCGGCCCCAGCAGAAGAAGATCGCCCGGGGAGGCGGGAGCGAAATCCGTCTTTGGGCCGATCGTGACCATCACGCAGGGCGCTTTCCAATCGATCTTGAGCGGCAGATGCGGCGGGGGGGTGAGCGCGGTGGCCTGCACTTGCTCCCAGGGAAGGGGGCCCTGGTGGTTGAGCGTGAGCAGGGGCGGGGCGCTTTCGCCTTCCAGAAGGGTGGCCAGCGAGCACTCCAGCGCATCGGCTAGCGCTACCAAACGCTCGTGGCCGATCTGCTTTATGGCCCCGGACTCCCAGTACGAGATCGTCACATCCGACACGCCCACTTTTCTGGCAAGGGCGGCCTTGTTGAGCTTTACCCGCTGCCTGAGCTGCTTTATACGTGAGCCTAACGATTCCATTTTATTTTCCCATTGATGAGCCAAACAACTCGTGTGCGTTACTTTTTGCGTTGCCAACGGCACTGGATGCGCACCGGTAAAACGAACGCTCCAATGGCAGGTTATGCATCATAGGGTCTGCACCCGAAATAGCAACGAACACGGGGCAAGAGCCGCTATATCCTTAGCAACTTTCGTTAGGACGCTTTTTGCTCCATGTGGTTCCTGAAGTTGTTTCTGCAACGGGCTGTGGGATGATCAATGGGCGCGTATAATACCGCCACGCTCGATGTTAAAAGGAAATCCCATGACCGTACGCACGCGCATAGCGCCTTCACCCACCGGCGACCCCCACGTCGGCACGGCCTATATCGCGCTTTTCAACCTCTGCTTTGCGCGAAAGCACGGCGGTGAATTCATTCTGCGAATCGAGGATACCGACCGGGTGCGCTCCACCGCGGAGTCCGAGCAGATGATTCTGGATTCGCTGCGCTGGCTCGGCATCGAGTGGGACGAAGGCCCGGACGTCGGCGGCCCGCACGGCCCGTACCGCCAGAGCGAGCGCGGCGACATCTACGCCGAGCACGCCCAGAAGCTGCTCGACGCCGGCCACGCCTTCAAGTGCTACCGTACCAGTGAAGAGCTCGACGAACTGCGCGAGGCGCGCAAGGAAGCGGGTCAGCAGCTGGCGCTCAAGCCCGCGGACCTGGCACTGGCGCCGGATGAGCAGGCACGCCGCGAAGTGGAAAACTGGCCGTTTGTCGTGCGTATGAATGTGCCCGCTGAGGGCGTGTGCGTGGTCGAGGACATGCTGCGTGGCACTATCGAGGTCGACTGGGCTCAGGTGGACGCGCAGATTCTGGTCAAGTCTGACGGTATGCCGACCTACCACATGGCCAACGTGGTGGACGACCACCTCATGGGCATTACCCACGTGCTGCGCGGCGAGGAGTGGATCAACTCGGCACCCAAGCACCAGCTTCTTTATGAGTACTTCGGCTGGGAGATGCCGGTACTCTGCCACATGCCGCTTCTGCGCAACCCGGACAAGTCGAAGCTCTCCAAGCGCAAGAACCCGACCTCGATCAACTACTACCGCCGTATGGGCTTTTTGCCCCAGGCCGTGACCAACTACCTGGGTCGTATGGGCTGGTCGATGCCGGACGAGCGCGAGAAGTTCAGCCTTTCTGAAATGATGAATGTCTTCGATATTCAGCGGGTGTCGCTCGGCGGGCCGGTGTTCGATCTGGAGAAGCTCACCTGGCTTAACGGCGTTTACATCCGCGAGGACATGGACGACGACGCGCTGTTGGCCGCGCTCAGGGAGTGGGCGTTCAATGAAGAGTACGTTCGCCAGATACTGCCCCAGGTACGCACGCGGGTGGAAACGCTCTCTCAGGTCGCGCCGCTAGCCGGCCACTTCTTCTCGGGGCTGCCCGCGATCACGGAAGCCGACTTCGAGGGCGTGAAGCTCGAGCGCGAAACGCTGGTGAAACTTCTGCAGTTTCTGGTGTGGCGTTTCGAGACGCTACCGGCCTGGAACAAGGAGGCGCTGCTGGCCGAGGTACAGGAGTTGGCGGCGGCCTTCGATCTCAAGATGAAGGCGTTTCTGGCGCCGGTGTTCATCGCGATCACCGGTTCGAGCGCGAGCACTTCGGTGATGGACGCCATGGCGATTCTGGGCTCGGATGTAACCCGGGCGCGGCTGCGCCACGCGATCGACGTGCTGGGCGGCGTTTCCAAGAAGCAGGCCAAGCGTTTCGAGAAGGAGTACCGTGCGCTCTAGGCCGTGAGCGAGCCGGGCCCGCGTTGGCGGCGGGCCCGGCGAACGCCTCGGCGCCGGGCGAGATTTCGCCGCTTTTTCGGTTGACTAAGGTGAGGCGAATCAGTACTATACGCAGCGTCTTAACGACACGGGGCCTTAGCTCAGCTGGGAGAGCGCGACACTGGCAGTGTCGAGGTCAGCGGTTCGATCCCGCTAGGCTCCACCAACCACGTTTTGACACTCCGTCCCATTCGTCTAGTGGTCCAGGACACCGCCCTTTCACGGCGGTAACAGGGGTTCGAACCCCCTATGGGACGCCACCTCCTTTTTGTTTGGCCCTCCATTCTTGAATCGTCATCTATCGCAGCCTCGTTCGGGCATGGCGAGAATTTTCGACGCTCATATACCGCGTTTAACATTCATTATCTTCCTTTTTAAGCTTGACTTGTCCACTTTACCTGTGCGGCTGGCCGGGTTGTGCACAACGCTTGGCCAACGGCCCGAAAAATCAGTAATTTAATTTTATATCATTAAAATCAATAACTTATGTTAGGTTAAAAAGTAACCAATCTAAGCAGAAGCCACTGTTCATGGCGATTCCGGGACGTTTCATGGTGGTTGTGAACAGGGTTATCCACAGATAGTGTGGAAAACAGTTTTGCCTTCCTGCTGCCGGATTTTGTCAAGGTCGAATTGGTCGCATTTTGTCGCGCATCCGCTACTTTTTCATGCTCGATACAAGGGCTGCGTGCGCCGTATTGGAGCACGCAGCAGGGCAGTGCGTTTGGAACCCCGAGCGCTCGGTTAAGCCTGATTGAAATGGGGTGTGGGAGGGAGCTTCAGCTCGCGATAGTTGGTTTGGCCAGGGCGCCTGATGGCGTTGTGAGAGTTTCGGTAAATCTGCAGGCGGCAAGCTGGATTGATAGTCGCGACAAGCTAGTCAGCAATATGAGACCGTCAATCGGGCACAAAAAGGCCGCCCGAAGGCGGCCCAAGTGTGGCGCGGTCAGTCGCTTACTTTTTAGTCGGGTAGTCGCGCTTGTCGTGGCCGGTGTAGAGCTGGCGCGGACGGCCGATCTTGTAGCTTTCGCTGAGCATTTCGTTCCAGTGCGAGATCCAGCCGATGGTGCGCGACACGGCGAAGATCACGGTGAACATGTTGGTCGGAATGCCCATCGCCTTGAGGATGATGCCGGAGTAGAAGTCGACGTTCGGGTAGAGCTTGCGCTCGACGAAGTATTCGTCTTCCAGCGCGATCTGCTCGAGGCGCTTGGCGATCTTGAGCTGCGGGTCGTCGGCCATGCCGAGCTCCGCGAGGACTTCGTCGCAGCTCTCTTTCATTACCTTGGCGCGCGGGTCGAAGTTGCGGTAGACCCGGTGACCGAAGCCCATCAGCTTGAACGGGTCGTCCTTGTCCTTGGCCTTGTCGATGAAGCGCTGGATGTTCTCTTCGGACTCGTCGCCGATCTCGTCGAGCATTGCCAGTACTGCTTCGTTGGCACCACCGTGGGCCGGGCCCCAGAGCGCGGCGATGCCGGCGCTGATACACGCGAACGGGTTGGCGCCGGTCGAGCCCGCCAGGCGCACCGTAGAGGTGGAGGCGTTCTGTTCGTGGTCGGCATGGAGCATGAAGATCCGGTCCATCGCCTTGGCGTACACCGGGTTGATCTTGTACTCCTCGCACGGGTTGCTGAACATCATGTAGAGGAAGTTCTCTGCATAGCTCAGGTCGTTGCGCGGGTAGTTGAAGGGTTGGCCGACGTTGTACTTGTGCGACATCGCCGCAAGCGTGGGCATCTTCGCGATCAGGCGAATGGCGCTGATCTCGCGATCTTCCTGCTGGGTGATGTCCATATGGTCGTGGTAGAAGGCCGCCAGGCCGCCCACGACGCCACACAGAATCGACATCGGGTGCGCGTCGCGACGAAAACCCTTGAAGAAGTTGTTGATCTGATCGTGAACCATGGTGTGGTTACGAATGCGGGTTTCGAAATCCGCGTACTGTTCTTCAGTCGGCAGCTCGCCGAACAGCAGGGTGTAGCAAACCTCTACGAAATTGGATTCCTTGGCTAGCTGGTCGATCGGGTAGCCGCGGTGTAGCAGCATGCCCTTGCCACCATCGATATAGGTGATAGCGGATTGGCAGGAAGAGGTGGCCATGAAGCCGGGGTCGTAGGTAAACAGGCCTTCCGCACCCAGCCCGCGTACGTCGATAACATCGGGGCCCAGTGTGCCGGAGTAGATGGGTAGCTCGATCGGGTCTTGACCGTCTACCGTCAAGGTCGCTTTCCTGTCAGCCATGAAGGCCTCCTTTCGAATTCGGTTTGGGACGTAAAGTCGTTGTTTCGCATACCGCGCCGGCGAAAAGGCTCGCCTACTATAGAAGCGTGCGACTTTTTGTCAATTAGCCTTGAAGCGTAGTAATTGTTATACAGAAGCTATTATCGAATAACTGACTTGTCGAATTTTTATTCGTTGGTGAAGCAATCGTGTTCGAATCGTACTAAACTGAAACGGTTAACAGGCTTACGAAAATCACCATGTTTGTTGACACTATAGCCATGCTGCAACGCAAAATCGACTCCGCGCGGTCGCAATTTTTTTGTCCCGTAGTAGAGTTAGGCCTGCGTTCGGTTTGTAAGCCGGGGCGAAGGTTCTTATAATCCACCGCGCGCGACCGGCAGCCAGGTGGTCGTGCCCGACTTGGCAACGGCCGAGCCCCTTCCAGCAACCACTGCCCGCTCGGGTACGCCCGAACCTTTGCAGAGTGGGCCAAAAGAGTGTGTATAACGCCGTGAATAGCAAAAGACCCGTAAACCTCGACCTTTCGACCATCCATTTCCCGTTACCAGCCCTGACGTCGATCACCCACCGTATTACCGGTGTCATTCTGTTCGTCGGCCTGATTTTCGCCTTCTGGGCGCTGGGAAAGTCCCTCTCCTCACCGGCCGGTTTCGATGCCGTGCGCGATGCGCTGGCAACCAACATTCTGGCCAAGTTCGTTGCCTGGGGCCTGCTGTCTGCGCTGGCTTTTCACTTCGTGGCGGGCATCAAGCACCTGCTGATGGATGCCGATATCGGCGTCACCCTGGAAGGTAGCGTACAAAAAGCGCAAATCACCGTCGTCGTGAGCGCCGTTCTAATCATTCTGGCAGGAGTCTGGGTATGGTAACCAACATCACGAGCTTTGGCCGCAGCGGTCTCTCCGACTGGCTGATGCAGCGCGTTTCCGCGGTCATTCTGGCACTTTATACGCTGTTCATCGTGGGCTACCTGCTGTTCAACCCGGGGCTGGATTACTACACCTGGAGCGGGCTTTTCAATCAGATCTGGATGCGCATTTTCTCGCTTCTGGCCTTCATTTCGATCGCCGCGCACGCCTGGATCGGCCTCTGGACCGTCACCACCGACTATCTCAAGTCCACGCGTCTTCGCGTCGGTGCCCAGGCGATCATCATTCTGGCCATCTTCGTGTACCTGGTCTGGGGCATTCAAATTCTGTGGGGAGCTTAATCCATGTCTAACCTTCGTAGCCTGACGTTTGACGCCATCATCATCGGTGGCGGTGGCTCTGGCCTGCGCGCAGCGCTTGAACTTGCCAAGTCCGGTAAAAAGACAGCGGTTCTCTCGAAAGTGTTCCCGACCCGCTCGCATACCGTTTCTGCCCAGGGCGGCATCACCTGCGCAATCGCCTCCTCCGACCCGGAAGACGATTGGCGCTGGCACATGTACGACACCGTCAAGGGCGGCGACTATATCGCCGACCAGGACGCCGCCGAGTACATGTGTTCCGAAGGCCCGAAAGCAGTATTCGAACTCGAGCACATGGGCCTGCCGTTCTCGCGCTTCGACAACGGCCGTATCTACCAGCGCCCCTTCGGCGGTCAGTCGAAGAACTTCGGTGAAGGCGGCCAGGCCGCGCGTACCTGCGCCGCGGCGGACCGTACCGGCCACGCGCTTTTGCACACGCTTTACCAGAACAACCTCAAGAACAACACCACGTTCTTGAACGAGTGGTACGCGGTGGACCTGGTCAAGAACGCCAGCGGTGACGTGGTTGGCTGTATCGCCATGTGCATCGAGACCGGCGAAGTGGTGCACGTCAAATCCAAGGCCACGGTGCTGGCTACCGGCGGTGCGGGCCGTATCTACGCCTCGACCACCAACGCCTTGATCAACACCGGCGACGGTATCGGCATGGCGCTGCGCGCCGGCTTCCCGATGCAGGACATGGAGATGTGGCAGTTCCACCCGACCGGCATTTATGGGGCCGGCACGCTGGTCACCGAAGGGTGCCGCGGCGAGGGTGGCTACCTGATCAACAAGGACGGCGAGCGTTTCATGGAGCGTTACGCGCCCAACGCCAAGGACCTGGCCGGCCGCGACGTGGTCGCGCGCTCCATGGTCATGGAGATCCTCGAAGGCCGCGGCTGTGGCGACAAGGGCGACCACGTCTTCCTGAAGCTCGACCACCTGGGCGAAGAGGTGCTGGGCAAGCGCCTGCCGGGTATCGTCGAGCTCTCCAAGACCTTCGCCCACGTCGACCCGGCCAAGGATCCGATCCCGGTCGTACCGACCTGCCACTACATGATGGGCGGCATTCCGACCAACGTTCACGGTCAGGCCATCATGCAAAACGAGGCTGGCGAAGATCAGATCATCAACGGTCTGTTCGCCTGCGGTGAAGCGGCCTGCGTCTCGGTTCACGGCGCCAACCGCCTGGGCGGCAACTCGCTTCTCGATCTCGTGGTCTTCGGCCGCGCAGCGGGCATGTTCATCGAAGGCGCGCTCAACGAAGGTATCGAGTACCTGGACGCCACCGAGTCCGACATCGAAACCGCCATGAAGCGCATCACCCGCTGGAACGAGTCCGAAGGCGGCGAGAGCGTGTTCGAACTCAAGGCGGAGCTTCAGGACATCATGCAGAACTCCTTTGGCGTGTTCCGTAAGGAAGAGAACATGCAGGAGGGCGTGAAAAAACTCGAGGCCCTGCGCGAGCGTATTGCGAACGCTCATTTGCCGGACAAGTCCAATGCCTTCAACACCGCCCGTGTTGAAGCGCTCGAGCTCGACAACCTCATGGAAGTGGCGGAAGCAACGGCGATTGCTGCCCTCGAGCGTAAAGAGAGCCGTGGCGCCCACTCGCGCTACGACTACCCAGACCGTGATGACGTCAACTGGCTGAAACACTCGCTCTATTTCCCGCTCACCAAGGAGCTGAAACAGCGCGACGTCAACTTCAAGCCGAAAACCGTTGACATGTTCGAGCCGAAGGTTCGTACCTACTGATAGGTTTGTACCTACTAACAGGTTCGTAGCTACTAAATTTTGTGCTGAACCCGTGTTTGCATCAAGCGCTCGCACGGGGAGTTCGCACCGAGAGGGAGTCACCATGTCCAATCTTCAGGTATCGATATACCGCTACAACCCGGAAACCGACTCCGCGCCCTACATGCAGGAGTTTCAGGTCGACACGAAAGACCGTGACCTGATGGTGCTCGACGTTCTGCACCTGATGAAAGAGCAGGACAGCGGCCTGGCGTTTCGCCGCAGCTGCCGCGAAGGGGTGTGCGGTTCCGACGGCATGAACATGAACGGCAAGAACGGCCTCGCTTGCATCACGCCGCTGTCTGACGTGGTCAAGAACGGCAAGCTGACCCTGCGTCCGCTGCCGGGTCTGCCGGTCATTCGCGATATGGTCGTCGACATGGGTATCTTCTATAAGCAGTACGAGCGTATCCAGCCGTACCTGCAAAACGATACCCCGGCGCCGGCCATCGAGCGTTTGCAGTCGCCGGAAGACCGCGACAAGCTCGACGGTCTGTACGAGTGCATTCTGTGCGCGTGCTGCTCGACCTCGTGCCCGTCGTTCTGGTGGAATCCGGACAAGTTCGTCGGACCGGCGGGGCTCTTGCAGTCCTACCGCTTTTTGGCAGACACCCGCGACAACGCAACCCGCGAGCGTCTGACCGATCTGGAAGATCCGTTCTCCGTATTCCGCTGCCGCGGCATCATGAACTGCGTCGCGGTCTGCCCGAAGGGCCTCAACCCGACGCGCGCGATCGGCAAGATCCGCGAAATGCTGCTGGCGGATGCAACCTAAGCGATTAATCTCTTTGATAAAAGCAAGCGAAGTGCAGGTTGTCGTACAAAGTCACTTAAATACCGGCGCTTCGCTTGTTATCATAGGGTTTGTCACGTGGTGCGGCGTCACGTCGCAGCAGGATTCAGCCACGTTTAAAAGCCGGTGCCTTCGTACCGGCTTTTGAGCATGGATTGATTGCCCAATGCTCGATCGAGCGCGAACCAGGGCTTGCCCGAGCGCTTGTTAACGAGCCACGTGAAGGTTTCCGGCCCCGGCCGGCGCCGCCGGCCAATGTTTTGCCCCGCCGGCAGGGCACAAGCGATGTCGCCGCACTGTGCAGCGATACCGATACCACCCCATCAGTGTAGGGTGACCGAGAGATGCAACAAGGCATAATGGAGTTGATGTGGCGTTCCTCGCACGTTAGTGGCGGCAATGTTCACTACGTGGAAGCGCTTTACGAGCAGTACCTCGACGATCCCGATTCCGTCCCCGACGAATGGCGCCGCTACTTCAAGGAGCTGCGCGACGCCGACGGCAGTGCCCAACAGGATGTTCCCTTAAGCCCCATCCGTGATCAGTTCTATCAGCTCGGCCGTGAAAGCCGTCCCGGGCAGGCCAGCGCCCAGGTCGATAGCGGCGAGAACAAGAAGCAGGTCAAGGTCCTGCAGCTGATCAACGCTTACCGCTTTCGTGGTCATCAGAAGGCGGATATCGACCCGCTGGGGTTGCGCAATCCCACCCCGATACCGGATCTCGATCTTTCCTTCCACCAGCTTTCCAAGGCCGATCTCGACACCGAGTTCCAGACCGGCTCCTTCTTTCTGGGCATCGACAAGGCCCCGCTGCGTGACATCGTCGACGCGCTCGAGCAGACCTACTGCCGCTCGATCGGCTGCGAAATCATGCACATCGTCGATACCGAAGAGAAGCGCTGGCTGCAGCGTCGCTTCGAATCGGTGCGCAGCGCGCCGACGTTCAGCGAAGACGTTCGCAAGCACGTGCTCGAGCGGCTGACCGCGGCGGAAGGTCTCGAGAACTACCTGGCTTCCAAGTACCCGGGCACCAAGCGCTTCGGCCTCGAAGGCGGCGAAACCTTCGTGCCGATGATGGACGAGCTGATCCAGCGCGCCGGCGGCTACGGTACCAAGGAAGTCGTGATCGGCATGGCCCACCGCGGCCGCTTGAACCTGCTGGTCAACATCCTGGGCAAGAACCCGGCGGATCTGATCGACGAGTTCGACGGCAAGAAGGTGATCGAGCGCGGCTCCGGCGACGTCAAGTACCACCAGGGCTTCAGTTCGAACGTCATGTCACCGGGCGGCGAAGTCCACCTGGCGATGTCCTTCAACCCGTCGCACCTCGAGATCGTCGCCCCCGTGGTCGAAGGCTCGGTGCGCGCCCGTCAGGATCGCAGACAGGACGCCGACGGCAGCAAGGTGCTGCCGATCAACGTGCACGGCGACGCGGCGTTTGCAGGCCAGGGCGTGGTGATGGAAACGTTCCAGATGTCTCAAACCCGCGCCTACAAGACCGGCGGCACGGTCCATATCGTCATCAACAACCAGGTCGGTTTCACCACCTCGAACCCGCTGGACGCGCGTTCCACCGAGTACTGCACCGACATCGCCAAGATGGTTCAGGCGCCGATCTTCCACGTTAACGGCGACGACCCGGACGCGGTGATCCACGCAGCCCAGGTGGCGCTCGATTACCGTCAGCAGTTCAAGAAGGACGTGGTGATCGATCTCGTCTGCTACCGCCGTCGTGGTCACAACGAAGCGGACGAGCCCTCCGGCACCCAGCCGATGATGTACGCCAAAATCAAGGACCACGCCTCTTCGCGTACGCTCTACGCCAAGCGGCTGGTCGAACAGGGCGTGCTCTCGGAAGAGGACGCCAAGGCGATGGTCGAAACCTACCGCGACGACCTGGTCGCCGGTAACCACGTCGCCAACGCTCTGGTGCAGGAGCCCAACAAGTCGCTGTTCGTCGACTGGGCGCCGTACCTGGGCCACGAGTGGAGCGGCGATGCCGATACCACCGTCGACATGAAGCGTCTGCAGCAGCTGGCTGCGAAGATGTGCGAAATCCCGGACGGGGTCGACGTACAGCGCCAGGTGTCGAAGATCTACGAAGACCGGCGCAAGATGCAGGCCGGCGGCATGGGCGTGAACTGGGGCTTCGCTGAAACTCTGGCCTACGCTACGCTGCTGGATCAGCACCATCCGATTCGCATTACCGGTCAGGACGTGGGCCGCGGCACCTTCTCGCATCGCCATGCGGTGATTCACAACCAGAAGGATGGCTCCACCTACGTTCCGCTTCAGAACATCGCCGACGGGCAGCCGAGTTTCACCATTCACGACTCCATCCTCTCGGAAGAGGCGGTGCTGGCGTTCGAATACGGCTACTCGACCACCGCGCCCAACGATCTGGTGATCTGGGAAGCGCAGTTCGGTGACTTCTTCAACGGCGCTCAGGTGGTCGTGGACCAGTTCATCTCCTCCGGCGAGACCAAGTGGGGGCGGCTGTGCGGCCTGACCATGCTCCTGCCTCACGGCTACGAAGGCCAGGGCCCCGAGCACTCCTCCGCGCGTCTCGAGCGTTTCCTGCAGATGTGCGCCGAGCACAACATGCAGGTGTGCGTGCCGACCACGCCAGCGCAGATCTTCCACCTGCTGCGCCGTCAGGTCATTCGCCCGCTGCGTAAGCCGCTGATCGTGATGACGCCGAAGTCTCTTCTGCGCCACAAGGATGCGACCTCGAGCCTCGAAGACCTGGCCCAGGGCAAGTTCCACATGGTGCTGCCGGATCAGGGCGAACGGCCGGCGGAAGAGGTAACGCGGGTCATCATGTGTGCCGGCAAGGTTTACTACGATCTCGCCAACTGGCGGGCCGAGTACGAGCGTAACGATACGGCCATCATCCGCCTCGAGCAGCTCTACCCCTTCCCCAAGGAGGAGCTTCTGGAAGTCCTGCAGGCGTATCCGAACCTCGAGGATGTCGTCTGGTGTCAGGAAGAGCCGATGAACCAGGGCGCCTGGTATCCGAGCCAGCACCACATGCGCAGCGTGGCCGACATGCTCGCCAACGGCCTTGGCCGCGAGTTGAAATTCGCTGGACGTCCGGCCTCTGCGGCACCCGCGGCAGGTTACATGTCCGTTCACACAGAACAGCAGCGCCAGCTGGTGGAAGACGCTTTCAATCTATAAGCGGCCACCGGGTTTAGAGAACCTATTAAGGGAAATGACATGGCTACTGATATCAAAGCGCCAACCTTTCCGGAATCCGTTGCCGAAGGCACGGTCGCCGCGTGGCACAAGAAGCCGGGTGACAGCGTTGAGCGCGATGAGCTGATCGTCGAAATCGAAACCGACAAGGTGGTGCTGGAAGTCGTGGCACCGGAAGCCGGCACGCTCACCGACGTGATGGCCGAAGAGGGCGACACCGTCGAGTCCGAGCAGGTGCTGGGCAAGATCGGCGAAGCCTCCGGCGGCGGCGAAGAGAAAGCCGAGAAGTCGGACGACGGCGAAAAGAAAGAGAAAGACGCCAAGGAAGACGCCGGCGAAGAGAAGAAGCAGGGCGACAAGGAAGAGAAAAAGGCCGGCGGCGGCAAGCAGCACGACGTTAAGGCGCCGAGCTTCCCCGAGTCGGTACAGGAAGGCACCGTGGCCACCTGGCACAAGAAAGTTGGCGAAGCGGTCAAGCGTGACGAAGTGCTCGCCGACATCGAAACCGACAAGGTCGTGCTCGAAGTCGTTGCCCCCGCCGACGGGGCACTGGCCGAGATCAAGGCCGAAGAGGGCAGCCAGGTCGAGTCCGAAGCGGTGCTGGCGATCTTCGCCGAAGGCGCCGGCGGTGACAGCGGCCAGAGCGAGAACAAGGCCGACGACAAGCCGGCGGATAGCGGCAGCGACGACGACGGCGCCGATGAGAAAGTGGGCGACAAGATCGTCGCCCCGGCAGCGCGCAAGATGATCGCCGAAAACGATCTGGACGTTTCCAAAATCGAAGGTACCGGCAAGGGCGGTCGCATTCTGAAGGAAGACGTGCAGAAGGCGGTGAAGGACGGCAGCGCGAAGAAAGCCGCCAAGTCCTCCGCGCCGGCGAAGAAAGCCGCCGCCCCGGCCGCCGCTGAAGGCGAGCGCGCCGAGAAGCGCGTGCCGATGACGCGCCTGCGTAAAACCATCGCCAAGCGCCTGGTCGAAGCGCAGCAGACCGCTGCCATGCTCACCACCTACAACGAGGTAGACATGGGCGCGGTGATGAACCTGCGCGCGCAGTACAAGGAGACCTTCCAGAAGGCCCACGACGTCAAGCTCGGCTTCATGGGCTTCTTCGTCAAGGCAGCGTCTGAAGCGCTCAAGCGCTTCCCGGACGTCAACGCCTCCATCGACGGCGACGAGATCGTCTACCACGGCTACCAGGACATCGGCGTGGCGGTATCCACCGACCGCGGCCTGGTCGTACCGGTACTGCGCGACACCGACGCCATGAAGATCGCCGATGTCGAAAAGGGCATCGTCGACTTCGGCCAGCGTGCCCGCAACGGCAAGCTCGGCATCGACGAAATGCAGGGCGGTACTTTCACCATCACCAACGGCGGTATCTTCGGCTCGCTGCTCTCCACGCCGATCATCAACCCGCCGCAAACCGCGATCCTGGGCATGCACAAGATCCAGGAGCGCCCGATGGCGGTCAACGGCAAGGTCGAAGTGCGCCCGATGATGTATCTCGCGCTCTCTTACGATCACCGCATGATCGACGGTAAGGACGCGGTCCAGTTCCTCGTCACCATCAAGGAACTGCTCGAAGACCCGGCGCGTCTGCTGCTCGACGTATAAGGTCTTGCGCCGCCGGGTTGAAACTCGGCGGCGAACCCCGACGTTTCGTTCAGGTGTTTCAAGTTATCGCCCCAGGCCCTGGGTTCGTGTTTCGATTGTCATGATTGAATCGCACGCATTCAGGGTCACCAAGCGAAAGGAGCCAACATGGCTGACAAGTTTGATGTAATCGTTATCGGTGCCGGCCCCGGTGGCTACGTTGCTGCCATTCGCGCCGCCCAGCTGGGTCAGAAAGTGGCCTGTGTCGAGAAGTGGCAGGGCAAGGAAGGCAACGTGGTTCACGGCGGCACCTGCCTGAACGTGGGCTGCATTCCCTCCAAGGCGCTGCTGGAAGCCTCGCACAAGTACGTCGAAGCCAAGCACGACTTCGATGACCTGGGCATTCAGGCCAGCGACGTCTCCATGGACGTCACCAAGATGATGGCGCGCAAGGACAAGATCGTCAAAAATCTGACCGGCGGCATCTCTGGCCTTTTCAAGGCCAACGGCGTCACCGCGATCGACGGCACCGGTAAGGTCGTCGCCAACAACCAGGTCGAAGTCACCGACCTTGACGGCAACGCTACCAAGTACGAAGCCGACAATATCGTCATCGCCGCCGGGTCCGTGCCGGTCGAAATCCCGCCGACGCCGCTGACCGACGACCTGATCGTCGACTCCACCGGCGCGCTCGAATTCAAGGATGCGCCGAAGCGGCTGGGCGTGATCGGCGCTGGCGTCATCGGCCTCGAACTCGGCAGCGTGTGGAATCGTCTGGGCTCGGAAGTCACCGTGCTCGAGGCGATGGACAGCTTCCTGCCGATGGTCGACACCACTGTCGCCAAGGAAACCCAGAAGCTGCTGAAAAAGCAGGGTCTGGACATCAAACTTGGCGCCCGTGTGACCGGCTCCGAGGTGAAGGATGGTGAAGTCGTCGTCAAGTACACCGACGGTGACGGCGAGCAGGAGATCACCTTCGACAAGCTGATCGTCTGCGTTGGCCGTCGCCCCTACACCAAGGGCGTGATCGCTGATGACGTCAGCATCGAACTCGACGAGCGCGGCTTCATCTTCGTCGACGACCAGTGCCGCACCAACGTGCCGGGCGTTTACGCCATCGGTGACTGTGTGCGCGGTCAGATGCTGGCACATAAGGCCTCGGAAGAAGGCATCATGGTGGCGGACATCATCGCCGGCCAAAAAGCCGAGATGAACTACGACGCCATTCCGTGTGTCATCTACACCGCGCCGGAAGTGGCCTGGGTCGGCATGACCGAGCAGGATGCCAAGTCCAAGGGTATCGAGGTCAAGACCGGTACCTTCCCGTTCGCCGCGAGCGGCCGCGCCATGGCGAACAACGCCACCGAAGGCAGCGCCAAGGTGATCGCCGATGCCGAAACCGATCGCATCCTGGGCGTACACATCGTTGGCCAGCACGCCGGCGAGCTGATTGCCCAGGCCGTGATCGCGATGGAGTTCGGCTCCAGCGCCGAGGATCTGGCGCTGACCTGCTACGCCCACCCGACCATGTCCGAGGCGGTTCACGAAGCCGCGCTCGCGGTGGACGGGCACGCCATTCACATGGCAAACCGCAAGAAGCGCAAGTAGGTCGTCAGCGGCGTTCCAACGCGTTCTGTAACCACCAGGCGCCACCTTGCGTGGCGCAACGCCGACACCCCGGCTTTCGGGGTGAAGGCACGGGGATGACCGGTGTCTGCACCGGCCATCGTTCGAGTCACATGCAACCAATGGCATGAATCGATGAACCTTCACGAGTATCAGGGCAAACAGCTGTTTGCCGATTATGGTCTGCCGGTGTCCAAGGGCTTTGCCGTGGACACGCCGGAAGAAGCGGTAGAAGCGTGTAAAAAGATCGGCGGCGACATGTGGGTGGTCAAGGCCCAGGTGCACGCGGGCGGTCGCGGTAAAGCGGGCGGCGTGAAGCTGATCAAGGACCCGGCAGAAGCGAAAGCCTTTGCCGAGCAGTGGCTGGGCAAGAACCTGGTGACCTACCAGACCGACGAGAAAGGCCAGCCGGTCGCCAAGATTCTGGTCGAGAACTGCACCGACATCGCCTCCGAGCTCTACCTGGGCGCGGTCGTCGACCGCACCACGCGTCGCGTCGTCTTCATGGCCTCCACCGAAGGCGGTGTCGAGATCGAGAAGGTCGCGGAAGAGACGCCGGAGAAGATTCTGAAAGCGGAAATCGATCCGCTGGTCGGCGCGCAGCCCTACCAGGCGCGTGAACTGGCCTTCAACCTGGGCCTGAAAGGCGACCAGATCAAGCAGTTCACCAAGATCTTCCTGGGACTTTCCAAGCTGTTCCACGACAAGGATCTGGCGCTGCTGGAAATCAACCCGCTGGTGATCACCGACGAAGGCAACCTGCACTGTCTGGATGCCAAAATCAACCTGGACGCCAACGCCCTGTACCGTCATCCGGACCTGCAGGAAATGCGTGACCCGAGCCAGGAAGACCAGCGTGAAGCCGACGCCGCCAAGTGGGAGCTCAACTACGTAGCCCTCGACGGCAACATCGGCTGCATGGTCAACGGCGCTGGCCTGGCCATGGGCACCATGGACATCGTCAACCTCTCCGGCGGTAAACCGGCCAACTTCCTCGACGTAGGCGGCGGTGCTACCAAGGAGCGCGTGGCGGAAGCGTTCAAGATCATCCTGTCCGACGACAACGTCAAGGCGGTACTGGTCAACATCTTCGGCGGTATCGTGCGCTGCGACATGATCGCCGAAGGCATCATCGGCGCCGTCGAGCAGGTCGGTGTCAACGTGCCGGTCGTCGTGCGTCTTGAAGGTAACAATGCCGAGCTGGGCGCCGAGAAGCTCGCTTCCAGCGGTTTGAACATCATCGCTGCCACCAGCCTGAGCGACGCCGCTCAGCAGGTCGTCAAAGCAGCGGAGGGCAAGTAATGAGTATCCTGATCGATAAGAACACCAAGGTCATCTGCCAGGGGTTCACCGGTGGCCAGGGCACGTTCCACTCCGAGCAGGCGATTGCCTACGGTACGCAAATGGTCGGCGGTGTTACGCCGGGCAAGGGCGGCCAGACGCATCTGGGCCTTCCGGTGTTCAACACCGTTGCCGAAGCGGTCAAGGAAACCGGCGCCGAAGCCAGCGTCATCTACGTGCCGGCCCCGTTCTGCAAGGACTCGATCCTCGAAGCCGCTAACGCCGGCATCAAGCTGATCGTGTGCATCACCGAAGGCATCGCCACGCTCGACATGCTCGACGCGAAAGTAAAATGCGACGAGCTCGGCGTTCGCCTGATCGGCCCGAACTGTCCCGGCGTGATCACCCCCGGTGAGACCAAGATCGGCATCATGCCCGGTCACATCCACCAGCCGGGCCGCGTGGGCATCGTCTCTCGCTCGGGCACGCTGACCTACGAAGCGGTCAAGCAGACCACCGATCACGGCTTCGGCCAGTCCACCTGCGTGGGCATCGGCGGTGACCCGATTCCGGGCTCCAACTTCATCGACATCCTCGAGATGTTCGAGAAGGATCCGAAAACCGAAGCGATCGTCATGATCGGCGAGATCGGCGGCACCGCGGAAGAAGAAGCGGCGGCCTACATCAAGGACAACGTCTCCAAGCCGGTCGTTGCCTACATCGCGGGCGTGACAGCGCCTCCCGGCAAGCGCATGGGCCACGCCGGTGCGATCATCTCCGGCGGTAAAGGTACCGCGGACGACAAGTTCGGCGCGCTCGAAGCGGCGGGCGTGAAGACCGTTCGTTCGCTGGCCGACATCGGCGACGCGCTGAAGGAAGCCACCGGCTGGTAAGTCGTGGTTTGATTGACCTTCAGTAGAAAAACGCTTTCGAGCGTGAGGCCAGTCAGTTAACGCTGACTGGCTTTTTTGTGTCTGCTCGTTAACAGTGGCGTAATTTTTTCTTCACGACAGCACCAGGTACCAGCAGGTAGCGCTAATATGGCGATACTCTGGAGCCATGAAGGAACGTGATCGTCATGTCACTAAAAGTCGCACTGATGCGCAGTGTTGTCATCGACAAACAGCGCGTAAAAATGGCCGATGCGCGCGCGCTGGTCGAGCGCGTGGGCGGCCGTGATGTCCAGTCGGTCATTGCCACGGGCAACTTGCTGTTTCATTCCGACAAATCCAATGAGGCGCTCGAAGCGCAGCTGGAAGCCGAGTGTGCGGCGTTTTACGGCCAACCGACTCACATGGTAGTGAGAACCGCCCGCGAATGGCAGATCCTCATGGAGGCCAATCCGTTTGTCGAGGAGGCGGCGGATCTGCCGTCTCGATTACTGGTGTGGATCATGCGCGAGCCGCTTCCCGACGCAGGTCTCGAGCAGCTACGTCAGCGTGCCGTTCAGGGCGAGAAGATTGAACGAACGGCGAACGGCGATTTCTATGTGTGGTTCGGCCAAACGCCCATCGATCAGTCGAAAGTACCTGCAGGCTTTGGTCTCAAGGCGCTGGGGGCAATAGGCACCAACCGCAACTGGAATACCGTGGCCAGAATTGCCGATATCTTCCAGACAATGCGTTGAGCGTTGGCATCCAGGCCAATAACCCTTCCATACCGATGACACAGAGGTCTTCATGAAACCTGCCCCGACCACGCCTTTACAGGCGGAAGCTTCAACCACGACCCCTTTGCAGATAACGCCTTTCGAGATAGCCATTCCGGACAGTGAGATCGATGATCTTCACGCGCGCCTTGAGCGCGTACGTTGGCCCAGCAGTGTGCCGGGCTCGGGGTGGGAGTACGGCCTCGATCTGGATACCGCGAAGGCGCTGGTGGCGTACTGGCGAGACGGCTTCGATTGGCGAAAGCAGGAGCAGCGGCTCAATCGCTTTCCGCAGTTTTTGACCACCATCGATAATCAGACGATTCATTTCATCCACGTTCGCTCGCCGGAGCCCGAAGCCCAGCCTTTGATCATGACGCACGGCTGGCCCAGCACTTTTGCGGATTTTGCCGAGCTGATCGGCCCGTTGACCGACCCGCGCCGGTATGGGGGTGACCCCGCCGATGCCTTTGATGTCGTGATCCCGTCGATTCCCGGGTTCGGGTTTTCCGGCCCCACCATCGAACCCGGCTGGGACAGCGCGCGCATCGCGAAAGCCTGGGATACGCTGATGCAGGGGCTTGGCTATTCGCACTACGTCGCCCACGGCGGTGATGCCGGCTCGTTCATCACTCGCGAGATGGGCATTGCCAAGCCGGCGGGGCTTCGCGCGATACATGTGCTCGAGATATTCGCCTTCCCGACTGGCGTGCCAGGAGAACTCGACGATCTTACCGAAAGCGAGAAGTCGCAAATGGCCTTCATGGCGGGCTTCAACGAACACTCCTGCCACCAGGGCGTGCATCAAAAGCGCCCGCTTACGTTGGCTTACGGGCTGACCGACTCGCCGGTCGGGCAGCTGGCCTGGATCGTCGATCCGATGAAAGGGCTTGGGCGCTACGCGCCGCCCGAGCCCCACGACCGCGACGTGGTACTCACCAACGTATCGCTTTATTGGTTTACCCGCACGGCCGAATCGTCGGCGCGCTGGTATCTCGAGGATGCCCGAAGCGGCGCCGGTGGCGCCGAGGCGATGAATACGGTACCCACGGGCGTGGCACTCTTTCCGTATAATCTGCTGTCGATCCGGAAAATCGCCGAGCGCGCCAATAATATCGTTCACTGGAAGCACTACGACCGGGGCGGCCACTTTGCCGCCATCGATGTACCAATGCTGCTGGTGGAGGACTTGCGTGAGTTTTTCCGCCGCTTTCGCTAAAGCAGATAACGAGAAGGGGGAATGAAAAAAAGCCAGCGCAAGTGCGCTGGCTTTCGTTCATGGCCACACGTTCATGGGCTACCGCCTCGTTATATCGCGCGGGGCGTTATACCAGTACGGCGCCTTCCATCAGCCGCCGGGCGCTGCGGCTCATGATCGCCTTGTCGATCTGCCAGGCGTTGCCATCGTGGGAGGCCGTCGCACCCACTTCGACGATGCCAGAGGCGTGGCCCAGGCTTGCCTGTCGACTGCCCAGATCGCCGGTCAGTGCCCGGGCGAGGGTGCCTTCAACCGCAATCGCAGCGGCAATCGCAAGCGCTCCTGTGCCGGTAATCGCATGGTGTAGCTTACCCATGGAAAGAATGCGCACCACCAGGTCGATATCGTTGGCCGCTACGTTCTTGCCGCTCGACGCCTGGTAGTCTTGCGGCGCGGCGATGAAGGCAAGCTTGGGCGTATGCGGTCGGTTACGCGTGGCCTCATCGGCGGTTTTAGCCAGCCCCATCAGCACCGCACAGTGGGCACGTATCGCTTCGCAGCGCGCCAGAAGCGCCGCGTCGCCATTGACCTGATCGCCGATCTCGCAGCCGGTCAGGCCAAGCGAGCTGGCGTCGACGATGATGGTCGGGTTGCCCGCATCCAGAAGTGTCGCCTGAACGCCTTCGAACCCTTCCAGATCGAGCGTGTCGACCGGGTTGCCGGTGGGGAACAGTGGCTTGCCATCGCCGCCGGCGGGAGACAAGAATTCCAGCACGATTTCACCGGCCGGGAAGGTCACGCCGTCGAGCTGGAAGTCACCGAGCTCCTGCACTTCGCCGTCTTCCATGGGGACGATCGCGTGAATGTGCTTTTCGATGTTCGCCTGCCAGATGCGCACCGTCGCGTTGCCCTCCGACGGGGCATCGACAAGCCCTTTCTGGATCGCGAAGGGGCCGACCGCCGAGGTGAGGTTGCCGCAGTTGCCCGACCAGTCGATCACCGGCTCTTCGACCGACACCGCGCCGAACAGGTAGTCGACGTCGCAGTCGTCGCGCTCGGAAGGGCTGATCACTACCACTTTACTGGTGCTCGACGTGGCGCCGCCCATGCCGTCGATCTGCTTCTGGTAAGGGTCGGGGCTGCCAATGACGCGCAGCAGCAAGGCATCGCGCTCCCTGGCGTCTTCGGGCAGGTCGCTTTTCAGGAAAAAGACGCCTTTGCTGGTGCCGCCACGCATGTAGGTGGCGGGAATCGGACGCTGCTTCATGGGGTCGCTGTCTCCTGTTGAGTGCCGAGATATTCGTTGCGCAGCTGGGGCAACAGGCCGCCACTGCGGAAAAAGCGCACTTCCTCGAAGGTATCGAGGCGACACTTCACGCGCACGTCCCGGGTCTGGCCATCGGGACGCGTGATGGAGAGCGTCAGCATGTCGCCGGGCTGAAAGTTGCTGTCGATGCCCTTCAGGCTGAACGTCTCTTCGCCGGTCAGGGCAAGACTCAAGCGGGTATCACCATCGGTGAACTCCACCGGCAGGATGCCGAGCCCAGCCAGATTGGTGCGGTGGATGCGCTCGAAGCTTTCGGCGACCACCGCGCGCACGCCGAGCAGGCGAGGGCCTTTGGCCGCCCAGTCGCGTGACGAGCCACTGCCGTACTCCTTGCCGGCAATGACCACCAGCGGCTGCTGGCGTGTGGCGTACTCGCAGGCGGCTTCAAAAATGCTGGTCTGCTGCTTTTCAGGCATCAACAGCGTGATCGGCCCTTCCTGCTCGTCTGCCAGCATCTCGTTTTTCAGGCGCGGGCTTGCAAAGGTGGCGCGCTGCGCGACTTCGTGGTTACCGCGACGCGTGCCGTAGGAGTTGAACTCCGCCGGGCTGACCCCTTTGGCCTGCAGGAACTGGCCCGCATCGCTTTCCGGCAGGATGGCGCCGGAAGGCGAAATATGGTCGGTGGTGATGTGGTCGCCCAGTATGGCCAGCGGGCGCATATCGACAAGATCCCGATGCGGGTCGATCGGGCCAAGTTCCGGCGTCCAGTAGGGCGGACGCTGGATGTAGGTGCTTTCAGGCTGCCAGGCGTAGGTCGCGGGGGTGTCGTTCTGGCGCGCCTTGACGATGATGTCGCTTGAACTTGCGATATCGGCGTACTCGCGGGTGAACAGCGACTCGGTCAGCGACGACTGCTCGAGAGCGGCAAGCTCTTCATCGCTTGGCCAGAGCTCATCCAGATACACCGGCGTGCCGTCGGCATCCGTGCCAAGGGCATCCTTGAGCGGGTCGAAGCGGTAGGTGCCGGCGATCGCGTAAGCCACGATCAGAGGCGGGGCCATGATGAAGACTTCCCGGGCCAGCGGATGAACGCGGCCTTCGAAATTACGATTGCCCGAGGTCACCGCGACGGTATTGAGCTTTTGCGAGCGAACCTGATCTTCGACCTCTTCGTTGATCAAGGGGCCGGACATGCCGTTACAGGTGGTGCAGCCATAGCCGACCACGTTGAAACCCAGCGCATCGAGATCTTCCTGCAAGCCCGAGGCGGCCAGATAACCGCTGACCACCCGTGAGCCCGGCGCAAACGATGTCTTTACCCACGGGGCGCGTTGTAAACCACGCTTGCGGGCGTTGCGTGCCACCAGACCCGCACACAGCACATTCTTGGGGTTGGAGGTGTTGGTGCAACTGGTAATGGCGGCGATGACGACGCTTTCGTCTTCGAGCTTGTCGGAAAGCGCACCGCCGGCTTTTTCCGACTGGCCCAGCACGATGCGCTGGTGAGGTTTCTTCGGCCCGGAAATCGCGCGCTTAACGGAGGCCAGGTCAAACGAGATGACGCGGTCGTAATCGACGTTGGTCAGCGAGTCGTTCAACAAGCCCTGATGTTCGGCGTACTGCTGGGTGCGCTGGGCCATTTCGCCGCCGCGTCCGGTGATGCGCATGTAGCGAAGCGTCTGCTCGTCGATGGCAAAGATGGCCGCAGTCGCACCGAACTCCGGGGCCATGTTGGAAATCGTGCCACGATCGGCCAGCGACAGCTGGTTGACGCCCGGGCCGAAGAACTCGAGATAGCAGCCGATGACGTTTTCCTGGCGCAGCTTCTCCGCGATCATCAGCGAAATATCGGTGGCCAGATAGCCGCTGGGCAGCGTGCCATCGAGGTGGATACCCACGATTTCAGGAATCCGGATCGCCAGCGACTTGCCCAGCATGGCGGCCTCTGCCTCGATGCCGCCAACGCCCCAGCCCAATACGCCGATGGCATTGATCATGGTGGTGTGGCTGTCGGTGCCGACCAGGGTATCCGGGTGCAGCCAGGTCGCGCCGCCTTGCTGGGTGGCGGCGATGACCGGTGTGAGGCGCTCGAGGTTGATCTGGTGAAGAATGCCCTTGCCGGAGGGAATGATCGCCAGGTTGTCGAAGGCCTGGTCGCACCAGTCGAGAAACGAAAAGCGCTCGGCGTTGCGTTCGCGCTCGATGGTTTCGTTGTCACGCTGCGCCGAGGCATCGCCCCAGTGTTCGACGTTCAGCGAGTGGTCGATCACCAGGTGCGTGGGCACGGCCGGGTTGACCCGCTGCGGGTCCTGTCCTTGATCCTGCAAGGCATCGCGTAGCCCCGCCAGGTCGACCAGCGCCGGCGTGCCCAGTAGATCCTGGAGCACCACGCGCGCCGGGCTGAATGGAAGATCCTTCGACCGGTCACGACGAGCCAGCACTCTCAGCAGGTCTTCGGGTTGGTCGGTATGGCGCAACACGTTTTCGGCCAGCACGCGAAGGCTGAAGGGGAGGCGTTGATAATCCTCGCCCATTGCGGCAAAGGCTTTTGGCGTATCGAAGAAACGATACGCCTGCCCGTTGATCGTGAGATGGCTGATGTAGTCGGTCGAATTCATTATTGGTCTCCCATTGGCTAGCGAAGACATTATTGTACTATTTTAAAAAATAATTCAATTATGCACTCCAAAAAAAAGACTAAAGTAGAATTTTTTTATAAATTTTGGCCTATATGCTAATAAAAGCCATGTTAAAGGGGCCGCTTGAGCAAGGCTCTCGAGTTCGGCTCTTCCATTGGCTCTCATCAATGTGCGTATGAAGGTTCGTGCAATCGCCTTGCCCCGTTTTTTCAGGGACATGATCTGGCGAAGCGTTTGAGCGTTCAAGGCGGTTTTTTCATTCCAGAAGGAAAACGACAATGACAATAGCAATGAAGACCCGGGTTGGCTGTGTGATCGCGGCCTCCTGTGTGGCAACACTTGGCATGAGCAGTGCGCAGGCCCAGACGTGGTCGCCTACCCGCAGTATCGAATTTCTGGCGCCCTCCAACCCGGGCGGCGGCTGGGATACGTTGGCGCGAACCAGCTCGCGGGTCATTCAGGAAGAGGGGCTGTCTGACAGTAGCTTTGCCGTCATCAACGTGCCCGGTGGCGGTGGTGCCGTAGGGTGGGCGCAGATCGCCCGCGAATCGGGTAACCCGCACAAGCTGTTCGCGACCAGCCCGCCGATCATCCTGGTGCCGTTGGCGGGCGCTTCGCGCTACGACCATAACGATTTCACCCCCATCGCCAGGCTGATCACCGACTACTCGATCGTGCTGGTACGGGCAGACTCCCCCTATCAGGATCTGAACGATCTGTTCGATGATCTGCGCGAGAACCCGAACATGAGTATCGCCGGTGGTAGCGCGCCGGGGTCGATGGACCACATCTCGTTGGCGGGCCTTGCCGATGCAGCGGGCATGGATGCGGTCAACGTCAATTATGTGCCTTTTACCGGGGGCGGCGAGGTCATCACCAACGTGCTGGGTGGCCACGTGGTCGCTGGCATCACCGGGGCGGGTGAATCCTCCGGCCAGCTTGGCGAAGGCAGCAGCCTGCGTGCCCTCGGAGTGTCGTCTCCCGAGCGCCTGGGCGGCGTGCTGGCCGACGTGCCCACCTACGAAGAGCAGGGCATCGATTACACCTTCGATATCTGGCGTGGCGTGATGGGCGCCCCGGACATGCCCGAAGAGGCGGTGACCTACTATGAAGACCTGTTCGCCGCGATGCTCGAGACCGACGGTTGGCAGCGTGCGCGTGACCAGCTGGGCTGGATTGATGCCTACCAGGATAGCGAAACGTTCGGGGCTTTCCTTGATGAGCAGCAGGGTGTGTTCGAGACGATCCTGACCGATCTGGGCCTGCGCGGCGAATAAGCTCGCAGCCGGCCAGGGCGCATCGCAAGGACGGTGCGCCCTGGAACGTATTCAGCGTGTAGGTGCCTTAACGGCGCCTGTTTTTGTTGCGTGGGTTACAGGTGGGTTCATCAGGCGGCGAGATAACGCTAAACTCTTGATTGAGATGGCCTACTCGTCATCGATAAAGCTACCCGGCGTCCACCGATATGGGTGATGAACGCAGCCGTCGTGTCATCGGAGAAAAATTTGAAGACCAATGAGTTGCAGGTAAAAATCGCCCAGGAAATCATCGCCCTGGCACGCCGTGAGCGTTACGCTGCCCATCAGCGCCTGGTCACCACGGCCCTTGCCGAGGAGCTGGGTGTTTCGCGCTCGCCGGTAAAGTCTGCCTTGTCCATCCTTGAAGAGCTTGGGGCCGTTCAGTATGACAAGAATCGCGGTTTCTTCCTCGCCTGCGCGGCGGAGGAGCTGACCGCCACGCTCAAGCTGCTCGACGGCAATGCCGATGATGATCTTTATCAGCGCATCGCCGAGTTCCACCTGGATGGCAAGCTTGCAGCAGATGTCAACGAAGCCGAAATGATGCGCCTTCTAGGGGTCAGCCGAAACCAGCTGCGAAAGTGTCTATCGCGGATCCAGCAGGAGGGTTGGGTCGAGCGAAACGCCGGACACGGCTGGCATTTCATGCCGGTGGTGGATTCCGTTGAGGCCTACGAGGAGAGTTACTATTTCCGCATCGTCAACGAACCCGCCGCGATTCTCGGCCCGAGTTTCGAGCCACACCGCGAAGAGTTGTCAAGTTTGATCGCCGAGCAGGAGTTCATCGCCAGTCAGGGCTACTCCTACATGACGGCTCAAGAGCTTTTCGATGCCAACACCCGGTTTCATGAAACCGTGGCGTCCTGGTCGGGCAACCGGTTCATCTTGCAGTCCTTGAAGCGCTTGAACCAGCTGCGTCGGTTGGTGGAGTACAGGCAGGTCGACAAGCGCGCCTCGCGCAAGGGTCAGTCCGCCGAGCATCTGGACATTCTGTACGCCATTCAACGCATGGACGGCCTGGAGGCGGCGAGCCTGATGCGCAAGCATCTCGAAGGCGCGCGGCGTACCAAGGTTTACGATAGCGCGCTGTTCAAGCGGACAAGCGATGTCCGTTTGAACAGCGATGCTTAACGCACGTCAATGCTGTAAAGGGAAAACCCATGAACCACCATGATGAGGTACGCGCGGCGCTGGCACCCACCGGCGTGCTGCGGGTGACGATCAACGTCGGTAACCCGACGCTGGCGAATTTGCCGGCCGGCGCCACGCGTCCGACAGGTGTCTCCGTCGATATCGCCACCATGCTGGCCGAGCGCCTGGAGCTCGAGCTCGAGCTGATCGTGTTCGATGCGGCGGGCAAGGCCGTGACCGCCGTGACGGCGCACGAGGCCGACATGGGCTTTTTCGCCCAGGACCCGACGCGTGGCGAGGGTATCGCGTTCACGGCGCCTTACATGTTGATAGAAGGCGGGTATCTGGTTCGCGACGACTCGCCGATCCAGACCCTCGATGAGGTCGACCGGCCCGAGCATCGTATCGCGGTGGGCAAGGGCAGCGCTTATGATCTGTTCTTGAGCCGTACTATCGAGCGGGCAACGCTTCAGCGCTCGCCGACATCGCCGACGGTGGTGGCCTATTTCATGGAGCACGGGCTGGAAGTGGCGGCGGGCGTCAAGCAGCAGCTCGAAGCCGGGCTCGAGGAGTTTTCGGGCCTGCGAATGCTGCCCGGGCACTTCATGACCATCAAGCAGGCGATGGGGGTGCCGCAGGACGGCCCCCGCGCCGCAGTCGATTTTCTCGATGGCTTCATCGACGAGCTCAAGCAGGCGGGTACGCTCGAGACGCTATTCGACGCCCACGGGATCGAAGGCGTGACGATTGCGCCACTGCGTGAAGACGAGCCATAGCAAGATCGGGGCGCCGGCCAACAGGTAAAGGTGATAACTCACCAGCCGCCAGATGAGCACCGCCGCGACCACGCGCTCTTGGGTCATGAGCGGCAGCAGCAGCGTACCGACGCCGAGTTCGGCCGCGCCCGCGCCGCCGGGCAGAAAACTCAGCTGGCTCGCTGCCAGCGCCAGCATCTGGACCAGAAAGCTCCAGAACCAATCGACTTGTCCACCCACGCCGAGCACCGCCAGGTAGAGAAGGCTGTAGCGCAACAGCCAGTGCAGCGCCGTGAGCGCCAAGATGGCGCCAAGCATCGGTCGAGGCAGGCGCAGCGTGACCCCAATCGCATGACGGCAGCGCAAAAGCCGCCGTGCCAGCCAGCGCCGCCGGGCCGGGGCGCGCCTTGTCGCGCTGGGCAAGCGCAACAGCCTGGGCAGGTAGGCGATGGCGAGCGCCGCCATCGCCAGGGCGAGCCCCAGCCCCGCCAAGGCTGCCTGGATCACGCCCTGGTAAGGCCAGCCGGGGTCGCCGACCAGCGAGACGCCAACGGCCACGGCAAGCATGGCAAGAAAGAACAGCGAGTCGCAGCCCTGATCGATCAGAAACAGCGCCGCCCCCTTGGCGGGCGGTACGCCGCGTCGGTTGAGCAGCGCCAGCAGCGTCACCGGACCGCCGCTGCCGCCGGGGGTGGCGCACAGCGCGAACTTGGCGGCGAGTTCGATGCCCAAGGCGCTCGTCTGGCTGAGGGAGGCGCGCTTGCCCAGCATCAGGCGAAGGCGCAGCGCGTTGATGTTCCAGCAAAGCGCCGCCGTGACGAGCATCAGCGCCAGAAGTGTGAAAGGAAACGCCTCGAGGTAGGCAAGCGCCTGCTCACCGCCGGCCAGCGAGGTCAGTGCCAATGGCAGGACCAGTGCCGCGAGCAGAAGGACCAGCTGATAGCGGCGAAGGCGAAACCTAGCGCGAACGGGTTCGTGAGAGGGCATCGTGGCGCTCGGTGGCGGTCAAGGTGCAGTAGTGATCGAGCAGCTCGCCGATCACCGTGGGCCAGCCGAACCGACGCTCGACGAAGTGACGGGCGAAGCGGCCGCTGGCGGCGATGTCGTTGGCGAACAGTGCCCGGCAGGCCTCGCTCATCGCGTCCGGGTCCTGGGGCGGACAGAGGATGCCGCCGCCCAGCGGCACGTTCTCGATCAGCGCGCCAGCGCGGGCCCCGATCACCGGCAGGCCGCTGGCCATTGCCTCCTGCGCGATCAGCCCGAAGGTCTCGCGGGTGCCGGCGTGAAGCAGGGCATCGCTGCTAGCCAGTGCCGTGGCCACTTCGTGCACGCCGCAGCAGCGGCTCACCGAGGTCACGTTGGCCGGTACCCGGGTCGGCATGCCCGGGCCCATCAACAGCAGGTGGTAGTCGCTGCCCAGTCGCTGCAGGGTGGCGAGCAGTACATCGACGTTCTTCTCGCGAGAGAAACGCCCGACGAAGATCAGCAGGCGTTTCTCCTCGCCGATCCCCAGGCGCGCGCGAAGCTGGGCATCCCGGTGGCGAGGGTGAAAGCGTTCGAGATCCACACCCAGCGGCTGCACCCGAACGTTGGCCACGCCCCAGTCGGTCAGGCGCTCGGCCATGGCCTGGCAGGGAGCGAGCACGCTGTCGAAGCGCCGGTACAAATCGACCACGTAGCGAATCAGTCGGTCGCGCACGCGCTCACCGAAACGATCGCCCATCAGGTGTGGCAGGTCTGAGTGGTAGAAGCCGACCACCGGCACCCCCAGGCGCTGGCCCGCCTCGAGGGCGGCCCAGGCGGTGACGTAGGGGTCGCCTGCCTCGATGAGATCCGGGGAGAGTTCGATCAGTGCCTCGCGCCAGGCGCTGCGGCGCAGCGGGAAACGGTAGCCCTGGCCCAGCGGCAGGTGCGGGGCGGCCAGGGTATGCAGATCGCCCAGGCTATCGCGCTCGGCGCCGGGCACCAGCAGGCTGGTACGCACGTCGGCCGCGTTCAAGACGCGGTGCTTGGCCTGCAGGTAGGTGCGTACGCCGCCGCTTGACGGCGCATGGAACATGGTGATATCGGCCGTAAGCAAGGTCATCTCCGTGCCACGCAAGTGTCATCGGATCACCATAGAGCAGAAATGCGACAGTTCGACGACAGCGCGGCCAGAACGAAAACGCCACGGCAGGGGCCGTGGCGTGAGGTGCGAGCGAAGGAGGCGTTACGCCGGTCGCGCGACCAGCGAGCGGGTCTCCTCGCGCGCCTCGGTGAGGGCCACGCGCAGCGCGTCGCCGAGCTTGTAGCGCTCCTCACCTTCGATCTGGATACGGCCTTCCTTGTCGTCGATCACCACCTTGTCGCGATCGGCGTGCATCAAGGGAGCGGGCACGAAGGCGGTGGCGCCGTTGGCGAGCAGGCGCACGCGCATGCCGCCCCGGTTGATCGCCATGATCTCGGCCTCGAACACTTCCTGGTTCTCTGCCGCCGGGGTCAGGTAGCGCACGTAGAGCCAGTCCTTCACGTCGCGTTCGGCCATGCGGTTGAGGCGGCGGCGCTCGGTGAGTTGCTCGGTCAGCGCCTGGCTCGCTTCGGCGGGGGCCTGCTCGCCTTTCAACACGCGCTTGATCAGGCGATGGTTGACCATGTCGCCGTATTTTCTGATCGGCGAGGTCCAGGTGGCGTAGGCGGCAAGCCCCAGGCCGAAGTGCGGCCCCGGCTGGGCGGACATGCTGGTGAACCCCTGGAAGCGGCGCAGACGGGCGTCGAGCCAGGCGTCGTCACGGGATTCCAGCGCCCGCTTGAGCTCCTTGTAGTGCTCGAGCTCGGTGAGCGCCTCGAGGCCCACGGTGATCTCCTGGCCGGCGAGGAACTCCTGGGCGGCTTCGGCCTTCTCCGGCTCGAAGGCGCGGTGGACGTTGAAGATACCGTGGCCGATGTTTGCGGCGAGATAGTCCGCACAGCAGGCGTTGGCGGCGATCATCGACTCTTCGATCATGCGGTTGGCGATGCGACGCTCTTCGGTATTGATCGCCAGCACGTTGCCCGCTTCATCCAGCTCGAAAACGTAGTCCGGGCGGTCCTTGAACACCAGCGCGTGTTCGTTGCGCCAGGCGGTACGCGCCTCGGTCATCGCCTTGAGCGCCTTGAGCTGCTCGCCGATGTTATCCGCCGGCGCCCAGTCGCCCTGGCCGTCGAACCAGTCGGAGACGCGGTCGTAAACGAGCTTGGCGTGGGACTGCACCTCGGCGGCGAAGAAACGGTAGTCGCCGAGACTGCCGTCGGCATGGACGGTCAGCGTACAGGCGAGCGCCGGGCGGGTCTTGCCTTCCCAAAGCGAGCAGAGGTCGTCGGCCAACTGCTCGGGCAGCATGGTCACGTTCTGGCCCGGCAGGTAGACGGTGAAGGCGCGCACCCGCGCTTCCAGGTCCGCGGCGTGCTCTTCGTCTACATAAGCGGTCGGATCAGCGATCGCCACCGAGAGATCCCAGCCGCCATCCTCGCGGGTAGTGATGCGCAGAGCGTCATCCATGTCGCGGGTCTTTTCACCGTCGATGGTGAAGAAGGACTCCGCCGTCAGGTCTTCACGCGTCAGGCCCTCGTCGCGCAGCGGCCAGTCGCTGCCGGCCTCGGGGCTTGCCTGTTCCAGCGCGTGGCGGGCGAGCGTCACACGCCAGGGCACCGCGGGGTTGTCCGCCTTGGCCACCAGCTCGTCGATCTGGGCGAAGAAGCCACGATCGTTCTCTTTCAGCGGGTGGCGCACCAGCCGCGCCACGACCCAGTCGCCATCATTGATGCTCGACTCGTCCAGGCTGCGCTTGATGCGCGCCTTGATGACGTTACGAATCGACGGGTGATCCGGCACCACGGCCAGGCGGTCCTCGCGCTTTTGCACGCGTGCGACGAAGCGGTCCAGGCCCGCTTCGATCAGCTTTTCCGGGTCGACGGACTTCTTGTCGCCGTTTTCGTGAATCACTGCCTCGACCCGGTCGCCGTGAATCACCTTTTTCATGGCGGGGGGCGGCACGAAGTAGGAGTCGCCGCCGTCGGTTTCGAGAAAGCCGAAGCCTTTCTCGGTGCCCTTGATCACGCCTTCGGCGCGCGGCGTGGTGTCACGAATCTGTTGCTTGAGCTGAGCCAGCACGGAGTTATTTTGCAGCATGAGTTCAATCAGTTGGCGAGAGTAGCCTGCCACTATACGGATTCCCGCCCACCGCGCCAATTACCCCGCGCCTTGAGCGCGCCGCGCCCACGAAAGGTCAATGACTTACCCGCGTTCAGGATTATCGGTTAAGCTGATGGCCGCTTTTTTTGCCGCTTTCAGGCGCGCCCACCCGCTCAAGGAGCCTCCCATGACCCCCCGGCTGATTGTTTCCGACCTGGATGGAACGCTTCTGGGAAGCGATCACGTTCTGCACGACAGCACCATCGAGGTGCTGCGCGCGCTCGTCGAACAGGGCCACCAGCTCACGCTCGCCTCCGGGCGCCACTACCGCGACATGAAGGTGTTTCGCGACGAGATCGACGTGCCGATGCACCTGATCAGCAGCAACGGCGCCTACACCCACGCCCCGGACGATACTGTGCTCGACGCCCATCACGTCGACCCGGAGAAGGCCCGCGCGCTGATCAATCTCGAGCGCCCGGCCAACGTGCGCTTGAGCCTTTATCTGGACGATGCCTGGTACATCGACTGTGAATCGCCGGGGCACCTGGCGATGCACGCCGCGACCGGCTTCGTCTACCAGGTGGTGCCGGCAAGCGACATGCCCAGTGAGGGCATCGGCAAGGTGCTGTACGGCGGCGAGCCCGAGGCACTTGCTCGCATCGAGGCGCGGGTGCGCGAGATTGGCGGCGACGAGCTCCACGTGACCTACTCCACGCCGAATTCGCTCGAGATCATGGCCGGCGGGGTGAATAAGGGTGTAGCGCTTGCCGCACTGCTCGGGCGCTTGAATCTGCGCGCCGAGGAGTGTCTCGCCTTTGGTGACAATTTGAACGATATCGAGATGCTCGCGCTCGCCGGCGAGGCCCACTATATGGCCAACGCCCACCCGGAGATGGCCAGCCGGCTGGGGCGCGGGCGCCAGATTGGCCACCACGGCGAGGCCGGCGTAGCGACACTTTTGCGCGAGCGCTTTGGGCTTTAAAGACGGGCGTGGCGTCTACCACCTTGGTCGATAGCCGCTTGTAGAGGTCGGAGCTCTCCACCATTATCGTGACCCAACGATAATGAGCCGGAACCCGCTTATCATGACCCCATCGAGTGACTGCATCATGGTCGTCGACGACGACCCGGAGATCCGCGAGCTGCTGGCGGATTATCTGGGCCGCCACGGCTACCGGGTACAGACCGCCGACGGTGCCGATTCGCTGTTCAAGGCGCTTGCGACGAGCACGCCAAACCTTTTGATCCTGGACGTGATGATGCCCGGCGACGACGGCTTCGCCATTTGTCGCCGCCTGCGCCGCCAGGGGGATCTGCCGATCATCATGCTCACCGCCAGCAGCGATGACACCGACCGCATTCTGGGCCTCGAACTCGGCGCCGACGACTACGTGGCCAAGCCGTTCAACCCGCGCGAGCTTCTGGCGCGCATCAAGGCGGTGCTGCGCCGCGCCCACGCCCCGGCGCCGGCCAGCGTCGAAGACGCCCGGGTGGTACGCTTCGGCGCCTGGCAGCTCGACCGCACCACCCGTGAGCTGACGGACGAGCGCGGCGTCCAGGTCGCGCTCTCCGGCGCCGACTTTCAGCTTCTACAGGTGTTTCTCGAGCGCCCGGCGACGGTGATCACCCGCGACGATCTTTACACGCTCACCCGCGGGCGCGACGCGCCGCCGTTGGATCGCTCCATCGACGTTCACGTTTGCCGGCTGCGCCAGCGCCTGGGCGAGGACGCCCAACACTCCCAGCTGATTCGTACCGTTCGCGGGGCGGGCTACGTGCTCACCGCCCGGGTCGATGCCCTCGGGTGATGACGCTGAAACGACGTATTCAACGCCTGCTTCCGGCTACGCTTCGCGGGCGCTTCGTGATCATCATGATCGCCGGGGTGCTGGCGGCCCAAGCGGGCAGCTACGCGCTTTGGAGCGCTCAGGTGCGCGCCAGCCAGCTCGAACAGCTCGACGAGCTTTCAAGCAACATGGCGCAAAGTATCGCCGCGACCATGAAGTACTTTCGCTCGCTGCCAGTGGACTACCGCCATATCGTGCTCGATCAGCTGCGCAACATGGGCGGCACGCGTTTTTTCGTCAGCGTCAACGAGCGGCGCATACCGGTGGTCGATATCGGTGACGGCCCGGAAAAGGCGCTGGTGGTGGATAACGTCCACACCATTTTGGCCCGCGAACTCGCCATCGAGGATATCGTCGTCGAGTTCTCGCGCCCGGACACCCTGCGCCTTTTTAATAACGAGGTGCTGCTGCATGACCTGCCGCCGCGCTGGGGCCAGCACAGCCTCTTGATGGAACCGCTGTCGCCGCCGATCCTGGTGGTCCAGCTCGAGCTCGCCCCAAACATGTGGCTCTATGTCGCCACGCTGCTCGGCGTGCCGGATATTTTTAGCGCCAGCGCCTGGCTTTCCGAGGAGCGCCTGCTGGTGGGGGTGCTGGTGCTGATCAGCGTACTGGGGCTCTCGCTTTTAAGCATCAAAAGCGCCATCCGGCCCCTGGCGCGACTCGCGCGCGCCGCGCGCCAGCTCGGCGACGACCTGGATAGACCGCCGCTCAAGGAGAGCGGCCCGAGAGAAGTCGCCGCGACGGCGGCGGCGTTCAACCGTATGCAGCGGCGCATACGCGAGCAGGTCGAGGAGCGTGAGCGGCTCTTTTCGGCGATCTCCCACGATTTGAAAACCCCGATTACCCGCATGCGCCTTCGCGCCGAAATGCTCGACGATCCGCGCCAGCGCGAGCGCTTTTGCGCCTCGCTCGACGAGCTTTCCGAGCTGGTCAAGGGGGCGCTGGCCTCGGTCAAGGGGCTCGACCTGCACGAGGAACCGGCGGCTACGGATATCGGGGCGCTGGCGCTTCATCTCGCCTCGGAGCTTTGCCTGCAGGGCGGCGATGTCGAGATCACCGGCCAGGCTGTGCCTTTGGTGGTCAAGCCGCTGGCGATCAAGCGCTGTCTTTCGAACCTTTTGGAGAACGCGGTGTTCTACGGCCAGCACGCCCGGGTCGAGATCATCGACGCCCCGGAGCGCGTGACGATTCGCCTTCGAGATGCCGGTCCCGGCATCGAGGAGTCACAGCTCGATCGGGTCTTTTCGCCGTTCGTGCGCCTTGAAGCCTCGCGTAGCCGCCACACCGGCGGCAGCGGCTTGGGGCTAGGCATCGCCCGCCACATCGCCCGCGCTCACGGGGGCGATATCACGCTTGCCAATCATCCCACCGGCGGACTCGTCGCCACGCTGACGCTTGCCCGTCAGGCCAATGTTACCGGCTTGTAATAAAGCGCCAACACTTTGTAGGAAAGCGATACTCCCGTTTGCCTGTGCGGCGGCGTACCCTCACGTAAAGGGCACGCTCGAACGCGGCCCATTGTTTTAAAACAGTCGAGCGTCTTAAAACCAGCCGAACGTCTTATCACAGTCGACCCGCGCCGCCGACAATAACAACGCCAGGAGCCACCATGTCCACTTTGCGTCTACCTGCTTTGCCTCTACCGTCTTTGCGCCAGTCCGCTCTCGGCCTTGCGCTTTCGATTGCCGCCACCACCTGGGCTCAGGCAAGCGATGTCGAGGTCCTCCACTGGTGGACCTCTGGCGGCGAGGCCCGTGCGGCCAATGTGCTCAAGGAGCTGTTGGAAGCCGAAGGTTACGGCTGGGAAGATTTCGCCGTGGCCGGCGGCGGCGGTGAAACCGCGATGACCGTGCTGAAATCCCGCGCCATGTCCGGCAACCCGCCCTCGGCGGCCCAGATCAAGGGCCCGGAAATTCAGGAGTGGGGCGAGCTTGGGCTTCTGGGTGATCTCGACGACGTCGCCGCCGATGAGAACTGGGACGCGCTGCTGCCCGAGGTGGTCGCCGACATCATGCGCTTCGACGGCCATTATGTGGCGGTGCCGGCCAACGTGCACCGGGTCAACTGGCTGTGGGCCAACCCGGAGGTGCTGGACGCCGCCGGGGTCGAGATGCCCACGACCCTTGACGAGCTGTTCACCGCCGGCGAGGCGATTCGCGAAGCGGGCTTCGTGCCACTGGCCCACGGCGGCCAGGCCTGGCAGGACGCCACCGTGTTCGAAAGCGTGGTACTGGGAAGCCAGGGCGTGGATTTCTACCGCCAGTCGCTGGTCGAGCTTGACCCCGAGGCGTTGGGAAGCGATCAAATGATCGAGGCGCTGGAGACCTTCAAACGCCTGCGCGAGCTGATGGACGAGGGTATGCCCGGGCGCGACTGGAACATCGCGACCAATATGGTGATCGAGGGCGAGGCCGGCTTTCAGCTGATGGGCGACTGGGCCAAGGGCGAGTTCACCGCCGCCGGGCTCACCGCCGGCGAGGATTACCTGTGCGCTGCCGCACCGGGCAGTGAAGATGCCTTCTCGTTCAACATCGACAGCCTTGCCATGTTCCGCGTGAGCGACGACGGTGAGCGCGAGGCCCAGCAGGCGCTGGCGCGGCTGGTACTCGAACCGACCTTCCAGGAAGCCTTCAACCTGGCCAAGGGCTCGATTCCCGCCCGCCCGGATCTCGACATGAGCGAGTTCGACAGCTGCGCCGAGCAGTCGCTGGCGGATTTCCAGCGCACCGCTGACACCGGTGGCCTGGTGCCGAGCATGTCCCACGGCATGGCCGTACGCGCCGACGTACAGGGTGCGATCTTCGATGTGGTGACCAACTACTTCAACGACGCCAACATGCCCGCCGAGCAGGCCGCCGAGCGCCTGGTGAGTGCCGCTCGGATGGCCTCGTTCTAAACGTTCCTTGATGTTCGCGCCGCCGCCCGGCGGCGCGCCTTGCTGACCGGCGAGATTTCCCCATGACACACTCGATTTCACCGAAGGCCCGACGGCCGACGGCGTCCGGCCGACTGCAGGCGTGGCTGCCGCGGCTGGTGCTGGCGCCTTCGGCGGCCGTGATCCTGTTTTTCGTTTACGGCTTCATGCTCTGGACGTTCGTGCTGTCGCTGACCAGCTCGCGCATGCTGCCAAGCTACGACTTCGTCGGCTTCGGGCAGTACGCGCGGCTGATGGCCAACGACCGCTGGTGGGTCGCCTCTACCAACCTGATGATTTTTGGCACGCTGTTCGTGGCGGTGTGCCTGGTGATCGGCGCGCTGCTCGCCATTTTGCTCGACCAGAAAATCCGTCAGGAGGGGGTGCTGCGCACTGTCTATCTCTACCCGATGGCGCTGTCGTTCATCGTCACCGGGGTGGTGTGGAAGTGGCTCTTGAACCCGCAGCTCGGTATCCAGGCGATGGTACAGGGCTGGGGCTTCGAGTCGTTTCGCTTTGATTGGATCGTCGACCCGAACATGGCGATCTATACGCTGGTGATCGCCGCGGTGTGGCAGGCCTCGGGCTTCGTGATGGCGCTGTTTTTAGCCGGGCTCAGAGGCATCGACGACAGCATCGTCAAGGCCGCCCAGCTCGACGGAGCGAGCTTACCGCGCATTTACTGGCGCGTGGTGATGCCGTGCCTGCGCCCGGTGGTGTTCAGCGCGGTGATGATTCTGGCCCACATCGCGATCAAGAGCTTCGATCTGGTGGTGGCGCTGACCGGCGGTGGCCCCGGCTACGCCACTGATCTGCCCGCGACCTTCATGTACACCCACTCCTTCAACCGCGCCCAGATCGGGTTGGGCTCCGCCAGCGCCATGCTGATGCTGGGCGGGGTGCTGGCGATTCTGATTCCCTATCTCTATTCGGAACTGAGGAGCCGCCGCCATGGCTGATGCCATTCGTCGCCAAACCGTCGGCGCGCGCCTTTTGCGCGGCGCGCTCTACGCCGTTTTGATTCTGGCCGCACTTTTCTACGCGCTGCCACTGTTGATCATGCTGATCACCTCCATCAAGCCGCTGTCCGAGATCACCGCCGGCTCGCTGCTGTCGCTTCCGCAGAACCCGACGCTCGCGCCCTGGACCAAAGCCTGGGGCGAGGCGTGTACCGGTATGCGCTGCGAAGGCGTGGGGGGCTACTTCTGGAACTCGTTTGCCATCGTGATTCCCGCGGTGCTGATCTCGACCACACTCGGTGCGCTCAACGGCTACGCCTTGACCAAGTGGCGCTTCAAGGGCGCGGAGATCGTGTTCGCCCTGATGCTGTTTGGCTGCTTCATTCCTTTTCAGGTGGTGCTGCTTCCCATGGCGCAGACGCTTGGCTGGCTGGGGCTTTCCAGCTCGCGCTCTGGCCTGGTGCTGGTGCACGTGGTGTTCGGTATCGCGTTCACGACGCTTTTTTTCCGCAACTTCTACGTCGGCATCCCGGATGAGCTGGTGTCGGCGGCGAAGCTCGACGGTGCCGGGTTCTTTCGCATCTTCTGGCGCATTCTGCTGCCGGTATCGGCGCCGATCATCGTGGTGTCGATCATTTGGCAATTCACCCAGATCTGGAACGACTTCCTGTTCGGCGTGGCATTTTCAGGCCACGACACCCAGCCGGTGACGGTGGCGCTCAACAACCTGGTGAACACCTCGACCGGCGTTACCGAGTACAACGTCAATATGGCGGCGGCGATGATTGCGGCGCTGCCGACGCTGGTGGTTTACGTGCTGGCCGGCAAGTACTTCGTGCGCGGGCTGACCGCCGGTTCGGTCAAGGGTTAAGTACTCAACAATAACGGGGACGCAATTTATGGCAGCGCTTGAAATCGATCAGGTACGCAAGGAGTTCGGCCGCGAGCGGGTACTCAAGGACGTGAGCCTTTCCATCGAGTCCGGTCAGTTTCTGATTCTGGTGGGGCCGTCCGGCTGCGGCAAGTCGACGCTCATGAACGCCATCGCCGGGCTCGAGCCGGTCACCAGCGGGCGCATCCGCATCGACGGCGAGGACGTGACCGGGCGTACCCCCGCCGAGCGGGACATCGCCATGGTATTCCAGTCCTATGCGCTCTACCCGAGCATGACGGTGCGCCAAAACATCAGCTTCGGACTTGAGATGCGCAAGGTGCCCAAGGCCGAGCGCATTGACGCGGTGGAGCGGGTAGCGGATCTTTTGCAGATCTCGCACCTTCTGGAGCGCAAACCCGCCCAGCTTTCCGGCGGGCAGCGCCAGCGGGTGGCGATGGGTCGGGCGCTGGCGCGCGAGCCCAAGGTGTATCTGTTCGATGAGCCGCTGTCGAACCTGGACGCCAAGCTGCGTGTCGACATGCGCACCGAGATCAAGAAGCTCCATCAGCGCTTGGGTACCACCATCGTTTACGTGACCCACGACCAGGTTGAGGCGATGACACTTGCGGACAAGATCGCGGTGATGCGCGACGGTCATATTCTGCAGCTGGGCTCGCCGGACGAGGTGTACAACGACCCGGTAGACATGTTCGTCGCGGGCTTCATGGGCTCGCCCTCGATGAACTTCATTCGCGCCACCCTCGAGCAGGAAGGCGGCGGGGTTCAACTGCGTATCGATACCCCGAGCGAGGAGAGCCTGACGCTCCCCTGGCCCGCGGCGCGGACAACTGAAGCGCTTACCGAGCGGATCGGCAAAACGGTGATTCTCGGCCTGCGCCCGGAGCACTTTAGTGAGGAGGACGCGCGCTTGGGCGCCCAGGCGGAGGGGACGCCAATGGCGGCGACGGTCAGCGTGGTCGAGCCGACCGGGGCGGATATCCTGCTGCGCCTGCCGCTGGGCGAAGAAGAGATCACCGCCCGAGTCGGCCCCAAGTGCGCCGTCGCCCCGGGGAATCGGCTGGCGCTGCGGGTCGACATGAGCCGGGCGGTCATGTTCGACGCCGACAGCGAACAGCGCATCGCCTGACGCGGTCTTCGGTCTTGTGTTAGCGGTCAGCGGTCAGCGGTCAGCGCGCTGCTGGGCGGGCTCCTTATCGGCCCGTTTGAGCTGGCGCCACAGCGACTGGCGCAGATCGGAGAGTTTGGGCTGCTCTGCGGGCGTGAACGCCAGCGGCCGGCACAAACGCTGGGCGCGAAGGCCAAGACGCGCGCTCAAAAGGCCGGTGGCCAGACCCTGGCCGGCGCGGGTCGAAAGCCTGGCGGTCAAGTCGAGCGAGAGCATGTCCATGCTGACGTCAGAGGCAAGCTCGGTGGCGCCGGCGAAGGCCATGTTGTGCAGGACATTGCGAAAAAGGCGCAGGCGGCTGGCGTAGCCAAGCTCCAGCCCGTAAAGCCGACAGAGCCGATCGACCATGGCCAGGCTTCGCCAGGCGACCAGCGCCATGTCCACTAGTGTCAGCGGGCTGATCGCTACCATTAGCGCGGTTTCGCCGGACATGCGGGTAATCAGCTGCTGCGCACGGCGATCTCTGGGGGCGAGCAGGTGATAGCATAAAAGCGTTTGCACCTCTTCGCCGCTGTGGTGCGGCTGGCAGGCATTCTTGAACGCCTGCCAGTGCGGGTCGTCGTCACCAAGTTTGAGCTGGACTTTCAGCTTCTCGGCCAATGAGGTGGCCTGCTCGAAGGAGCAGTGGGGCAGCGCTGCGAGCTCCTCGCGCAGCCGGTCGTGGCGCTTGAGCCGCTTGAGCCGGCCAAGCTCCTTGACCAGCGACGCGCCGCCGAGCGCGATCAACCCCAGGCCAAAGGCCTGCCAGGCCACGCTCAGCCAGGCCGAGCCCGCAATGGCGTCGGGAATCCCGGTGGCGAACTCGGCGGCGCCCAGCCCACCTGTGCCAATCAGCGCGAACATCAGCCCCCAGCGGCGCTTGCGCGGCGCGCCCAGGTTGGCCTCGGGCAGTGCGCGCGCTTCGGGCGCGGTCAGCGGGCTATCCTCGCGCAGCGGGTCGAAGCGCTCGCCGGCGCGCAGCGGCTCATCGCTTGGCGGAGCGTCGTCGAGGCTGAACTGGCGGCGCGGGTTGGGCGTGGTCATTGCAGCTTGTCTCCAATCAGCCAGTCGAGCGCGGCGTCCATGCGAATGTGATCGAGCGCGTCGCTCTCGCGGCTCATCGGGCGAAAGCTCGGGTAGTCGAAGCCCTGGCGCTGCCAGAACTCGGCGGTAGGCAGCCGGGTCGGCACGTCGCCGGGGTAGAGCAGCACGTCTTCGCCCTCAAGCGTAGTGCCCCTGAGCGCCGGGGTGCGCTGGCCGTTGTCCTGCACCTCGCGGGCCTGGGTGGCGCGAATGGCGGCGAGCGAAAACGCCTTCACCGGCACGTTGGCGTAGCGCAGGTCCTTCAAGGGCTCCGCCAGAAGGGCTTCGAGCAGCGTCACCACGTTGGCATGCTGATCCGGCGTGACGTGGTCGGCCTTGGTGGCGGCGATGGCGAGCCGGTCGATCCTTGGCGCGAACATTCGCGTGAGCAGGCTGCGCTTGCCGTAGTTGAAACTCTGCATCAGCTGGCCAAGGGCGCTTGAAAGATCCTCGAAGCGCTCCGGCCCGGCGTTGAGCGCGCCCAGCACGTCGACCAGCACGATCTGGCGGTCGAAGCGGCGAAAGTGGTCGCGGTAGAAGGGGCGCACCACCTGCAGTTGGTAGTAGCGAAAGCGCGCGGCAAGCGTGGCGTAGAGGCTCTCGGCAGGCAGCGCCTCGAGAGTTTCGCGCGGTTGGGTCAGATCCGGCAGCGGGAAAAACTGCAACACCGGCGCGTCCTCGAGCTCACCGGGCAGCAGAAACCGCCCGGGCTGAAGATCGGAAAAGCCCGCCTGTTTGGCGCGCTTGAGCCCGTCGGCGTACTGCTTCGAAATACTCGCAAGCGTGGTCTCGTCCACCGGCTGGGCCGGGTCGAGTGTGGCGAGCGACTCGAACCACTCCTTGAACAGCGCCCGGCGGTGGGGCCCCTGGTGCTGCGCCTGGGCCTGACACCAGCTGTAGAAATCGTGCTGCAGAAGCGGCAGATCCAGCAGCCACTCGCCGGGGTAGTCGAACAGATCCAGCGTCAGGTGCGCGGTCTCCGGGGTGAACCAGCCGCTTTGCGCTGGCTTGAAGCGAAGCTCCAGGCGTAGCTCGCTGATGCCCCGGGTCGGCGCCGGCCAGCGCGGGGGCGTGTCATCGAGGGCGGCCATGCCTGGATCATAAGGAAACCGCGGCACGCCAAGATCCGGCTGGTTGAGCCGTTTGGCGCCCAGGAGGCGCCCTTCGCGGGCGGCGGGCAAAAGGTCGAGCCTGGCCTCGAGCCCGGCATGGCGCAGCTGGTTGACGAGCGAGGTCAAAAACGCTGTCTTGCCCGCCTGGGAGAGCCCGGTAACCGCAAGGCGCAGCTGGCGGTCGCGACCGCGCTCCAGCAAATTGTTGAGCTCCCGACTAAACGGCTGCGGCATGCGGGTCGTTCCCTGAAGGTGAAAGATCGAAGGGTAGTGCCTTTGATTTTAGCAAAGCGTTGATTAACCGGCGATTAACGCAGTGCCTCATGCCCGGCTCAGCGTGGTACCCAAAAGGTGCTGGGCGCCGGGTACCAGCCACACCGGGTCAAGGCGCGTATTGGCGGCTTCCACGCAGATGAAACGAAAGCCCACCTCTTGAGGTGTATCGCCAGGCAGTACATCGCCCGGGTGCCAGACTACGGTGGAGTCGCTCGACTGCTTGGCCACCCGCAGCGTGCGCTCGCCATCATCGAGCGTTACTGCTTCGTTGGTGTGGTAGATACGATCGACCGGGCCTTTCACGGCGAGCACGCCCTGCTGTTCGGCCTCGGCGAAATCCCTGAGCTTATCGAGGTAGCGCGCGCCGGCCAGGCCTTCGAGACGGCACTGGTGGGTGTTCGCCACGGCAAGATAGGTGTGCAGCGCCGCGCTCATCTTCACCGGCGTCTCGCCGATGTTCTCGCTGATCAGCTCGACGTTCAGGCGTTGGGCGTTGGCCTGAATGACCACCCGCACGGTCAAGTGGCTATGCAGTCGTTCGGCAGGGGAGAGGTGAACTTCGATGCCTTCGGCGTGTTCGTCGACCGCCTCCAGGCGCCACTGCGCCTGGCGGGCGAGACCGTGGAAGGGGCCGTCGCGTTCGGGGGATTCGTCGGCGTAGCGCTCGCCGGCAAACCAGGGCCAGCAAAGCGGAATGCCGCCGCGCACGGTGTCGGGAAGCGTGGCCGGGCTCGGCGTTACCCAAAGCCAGGGCGCGGTGTCGCCTTCTGGCTTGAAGTGCAGCACCTGGCCGCCCTGTAGACTCACGACCAGCTCCCCCCAGCCCTGGTTGAATACCACCACCTCGCGGCCCTGCCAGGTAGCGTTGGACTGGCCGTCGGTATCGGCGACGAGGGTTTGCAAAGAGTCGGGGATCATGAGGAGTCCTTGAGTCGGGCGGCGGGGCGCGGCGGCACCTGCGGGCTAAATTGGCTTGCATTTAAACCAGGCGAAACCCTGGTGCTGTGTGCTATGTTAGGACAAGCGCGCACGGTAGGTAAAACCGGCGCCACTATCGAGAAAACCAGGGAGGTATTATGGGCTTTTTAGCATGGCTTATCATTGGCGGCCTGGCTGGCTGGATTGCCGGCAACATCATGCGCGGCGGCGGCTTCGGTATCATCGCCAATATCGGCGTGGGTATCATCGGCGCGGTCATCGGCGGCTTTCTATTCAGTCTGCTCGGTTTGCAGGCGGGCGGCTTCATCGGCTCGCTGGTCACTGCAACCGTGGGTGCCGTGGTCCTTTTGTGGGTCATCAGCAAGGTACGACGCGCCTAGTCATTGAACGCGGTATGGCACGCGGTATCGACAACACGCCTTGACGGTGAATAAGGCAACAACTTTTCAAACGCCGCCCCGGACAGCGCTCCGGGGCGGCGTTTTTGCATTATTCCCGGCACGCTATCGGCCTTGGAAGGAGTTTCCGTTACACTAGGGCGCTTTGTTCTGGCGCGTTGCCGAGTGTCGTTTTCGAGGTGTCTTTTGGCCGATGCATTAACTGCCTGGTGGGCCCAACAGCTGCTGCTGTGCGATTGGGCGATGACAACGCATCCGTTAGCCGTGGATAGCGCAAGCGCCGAAAAGCGGCTCGAGGTATTAGGGATCTCCCACCGAGGCGAGCTGGTCGATAAGTTTCTTCACGGGTTGGGGGCGAGCAGCGCCAATCCCCACCACCTTTTGAGCGCGCTTGAGTGGAGTGCGCTGGCGGGTGCGGCGGGCTGGATCTCACCGGCGCAGGCCAGCAGCTGGGCACACCACGTCATGCGCCGCATCGCCGCGGAGTATCGCGATCTGCGCGGCTGGCTGCGCGATTTGCGCCTGGCCCTGGGCAGCGCCCCGCAAGACGTTCAGGAGCGCTTTCAGGACGCGTGCCAGCAACTCGCCCAGGCGGAGCGCGAATCCCACGGCGTTAGCTGGGAGCAGTTCACGCAAACGCTTTCAAACTGCTCCGCGCCAGAGCCGCTCTGGCCGGATACGCCCAGCGCTCGCCCCTGGCGCCTTGGCGCGCTACTCCATCCGGTGATGTGCTACCCGGCTACGCCTGCCGACTGGCGCGATGCCGGCTCCTGGCTTGCAAAGGTGTGGCAAGTGCACGACCGCTCGGAACTTCTAGGCGTCGTGCTCTGGCTCAGCGCTCAGGGCGATCGTCAGCGCTGGGATATCGAAGCGCGCGAGCTTCAAGGGATGGATCACGCCCAACGCAAGGAGTGGCAGCGCGGCGCCGACGACGAGTTCGCGTATGCGGCGGTGCTCATTGGGTTCGTCGACCAGGGTGAGACCTTCGACTGGGCGGCCTGGGACTGGCTGCGCATGATCGAACTCGCCTGGGCGGGGGCGTGCTGCGGGCTCTTGAGCCAGGAGGAGGCCGACGATATTGCCGCCCACGGCGCCGATCTGGTGAGTCAGCGCTACGCCGACTGGACGGCGCTTTTGAGCGCCTTTCGGCGCGGTCAGAGTCTTTTCGAAGGCGTTGACCGGCGCGCCATGACGCCCAACGACCACCAGGTGCTTCTGCTTAAAGCGTCCTGCACGCCCTGGAATATCGCCCCCAATGTACTGCTCGAGCCGGAGGTCAAAAGCGCCTCGCGCGCGCGTTTCAAGGATTGGCGCGCCACCGGCCACCACTGGCTGCTGGCGCTGGCCAGCGTGCGCGAACCCGACGCCATGCTGCGCCAGCTCGACCCCGGCGCCTTCATGGGCGAAAAGCGCCGCGCCGATGCCGCGCTCTACCTTCAGGATGCCCTGGCGCTTCACGCTGATGAAGGCGCCGAGGCGCTCGAGCGCTACTGGCTGCCCGCCCAGGCGCACCACCTCAACCAGCTGGCCGCCGACGCGGTGCATGGCGTCATGCCGCCGACGAGCACGCCGTTTGGCCGCCCCCATGCCGACGAGATCCGAAAGCTTCAAAGCCTGAAAGGGGTGAGCCGGCACGCCGCTACCATTCACATGGCCGAGAAGTTTGCCTTTTACCTCTACATGGCCTTCGATAGCCAGCTCTTTGACGACCGCGCGCTGATCCGCTACGCCGATGCGCTGAAGAGCTGCCTGTGCCGCTTCTACCCGTCGCCCAGGCATCTGCTGGAGGCCTGGTTCGCCTGGGAGGGGTGTTTGCCCGAGCCGGAGCACGACTCGCTGCTGGGGGAAATCGCCTGGCACCTGGAAGACCCGGGCAGCCTGTTCCACTGGCTGGACTGGCGACCGGGCAGCTGGCAAGAGCCTGGTGAGCGGCCAAGCCTCAATCATTTCACCGCCATGGCGCTGGTCGGCCCGCTCAACAGCGCCGTATGGAGCGAGCCCCAGCCCGAGAGCGAACGCGAGCGCGCCTCGATTCGGGAGTGGGTCGACAGCCACTACCATCTGGCGAGCGCCGCCGACATGCAGGAGTTTCTGACCTTCATGCTCGAGGCCGGCGATCGTCAGGAGTATCAGATCAACTACGCGCCCTACACGCTCAACCCGGAGCGGCTCGAAAGCGAAATCGCCATTCTGGAGTCCGGCGAGTGCGTGGAGGAGGAGCGCCACCACCTGCTGCGCCTGCGCCGGGTGCGCGACAACGAGGATGGCTGCAACGATGTCGACATGGCGGCCTGGGACATCGCTCAGCTGATGGATCTGGCGATCGCCGGGCGTCAGCTCGATTGGCTCGACCGCAGCGCCTTCACGCGCATTCAGGACCGCGCCTACCAGCTTGCCGACGCCCACTACGCCGGCTGGCAGGAGTACGCGGCGGGCATGTACGCGGGCTTTTCGTTCTTCATGGGCGAAACCGCCGAGCGCGCGGAGTTTCTCGCCGGTTTTCGCCAGGCCCTGACCGGCTGGCTCAGCGGCGCCCCGATTCTCGCCGGCCCCTGGACGAGTCTGGACTTCCCCGGCACCCGCCCACGCCACTTCGCGCCGCTGCACATCGACACCTTGCCGGGCGATCAGCGGATATTACATTGAGGCTCGCCAAACGCCCTGTAATTGGCTTATAGTCCTTGGCTAGAAAAAAAGCTTGGTTTCGGGTCACTATTTCAAGGGGTTGTTTGCATGGTTTCGTTGCCACATTCGTTTGTGACAGCTGCCCGTGTCGTGGGCGCTTGCGTGTTTTTATCCTTATTGACAGGCTGTGCCGGCTCCTCCTCGCGAGAGGGTATGGAGCCCCCCGATGACTACTTCGCGATGTCGATGCCGGGGCTGAAACGCGGCTCGAGCGCGCTGATGTCGCCCATCGACAACGTCTCCGACCAGCTTCGCAGTTTCCAGACCCCTCCACCAATGATGATCAAGAACGCGCTGCTCGCCCAGCACGAGCAGTGGTCCGGGACCCCTTACCGGATCGGCGGCACTACCCAGCGCGGGGTGGACTGCTCTGGCTTCGTTCGAAACATTTACCGCGATGCGTTTAACCGGGATCTTCCAAGATCCACTACCGATCAGGTCCACGAGGGACGCTTGATCGACCGCCAGGAGTTACAGGCGGGCGATCTGGTCTTCTTCCGACCCCCCGGCCCCTACAATCACGTTGGTATCTACATGGGGGACGGCTACTTCATGCACGCCTCGTCCTCACAAGGGGTGATCATCTCGAGCCTGGACAACGAGTATTGGCAGCGCTATTACTGGCAGTCGCGCCGCGCGCTCGAGCCCACGCACCTTGCTCAGCTGGGCGGCTATTAAACGCGCCGGGGGCGAGGTCGATCAGACGCCCCCGAGTGCTGCCTCGTTTTTCCCGAGTTCGTCATGATCGAAGCGGGAACCCGCGCCTGGTGGCGTGCGACGGCCGCGCTGTGTCTTGGCTCGTTTCTCGTGTTCATCAACCTCTACGTACCGCAGCCGCTTTTGCCGGCGCTGCGCGAGACCTACGGCGTCTCGACGCTTGGCGTCAGTTTTCTGATGTCCTTTGCTACTCTTTCGCTGGCGCTTTCGCTTCTGGTCTTCGGGCCGCTGTCGGATGCGATCGGGCGCGAGCGGATCATGCGCCTGACGCTGATCGCCGCCGGTGTACTGACCCTTGCGTTGGCCTTCGCGCCGAATTTCGAAATGCTACTGGCGCTGCGGCTGTTGCAGGGGTTCGTGCTGGGCGGGCTGCCGGCGGTGGCGATTGCCTGGATGGGCGACGAGTTCGAAAAGCCGGCGCTTCTGAGCGCGGTGGGGCTTTATATCGGTGCCAACTCGCTTGGGGGTATCAGTGGGCGGGTCGTGGGCGGCGTGGCCGCCACGCTCGGCGGCACTGCGGCGGCGTTTCTGGCGGTGGGGGCGATCACGCTGGTGGGCTGCGTGCTCTTCTGGCGGCTGCTGCCCAGGGGCAGGGCGTTTGTACCGCGCCGGTTCAGGCTTCGTCTGGCGCTCGCTGATCTGGCGCACCATCTCAAGACGCCGGCGCTTCTGGCCGCTTACGCCCTTGGCGGCATCAACTTTCTGGTTTTCATCAACCAGTACAGCTATATCACCTTTCGGTTGGCGGCGCCGCCCTATGCACTCGGCGCCGCCGCTTTGGGGTTGATCTTTCTGACCTATCTTGGCGGCACCTTGGGCTCTACGGTATCCGGGCGGCTGGCCGAGCGCTTTGGCGCCGCGCGCTGTATGGGCGCCGGCATCGTCATTCTGATGCTCGGCACCGCGGTGACGCTTTGCGAGCCGCTTTGGCTGGTGGTGGCAGGGCTTGTGATCAATGCCTTCGGCTTCTTTCTCTGCCACTCGCTCGCCTCGAGCTGGGTCGGGCGCAACGCCCAGGGCGCACGCGGCAGCGCCTCGGCGCTCTATCTGGTGTTTTACTACCTGGGGGCGAGTATCGGCGGGTTCTGGCTCGAGCCGTTCTGGCGCTTTGCGCAGTGGCCGGGCGTGGCCGTGGGCTCGTGGCTGCTGCTCGGATTGACGCTTTGTATCGCGCTGGGGCTTTGTCGGTTCGAGCGGCGCGCGGCGCATCAATAATGGAGGAGTCATGCAGCGAGTAACGCTAACCCTGGACGACGAGTTGATCAACGAGGTGGACGCACTGGTGCGCCAGCGCGGCTACCAGAACCGCTCCGAGGCGATTCGCGATCTGACCCGCAGCGGGCTCAAGGCGCAGCCGCGCCGCGCGCCGGAGGATCACGTCTGCACGGCGGCGCTGGTGTACGTTTTCGACCACGGCGCCCGCGAGCTATCGAAGCGGCTGACCCGCCACTCCCACGATCATCACGACCTGACGCTCTCCACGCTGCACGTGCACCTCAACGCGCAAAGCTGCCTCGAGGTGGCGCTGTTGAAGGGCAAGGCCCGAGCGCTTCAGCAGTTTTCTGACGAGGTGATCGCCTCGCGCAGCGTCCGCCACGGCCAGCTGGTGCTGATTCCCGAGGCCTGAGCGTAGGGTGCTTTTGCTAAACGCAAAAAGGGCGACCCGAGGGCCGCCCTTTCAATTGGCGTACTGCTTGAGTAAAGCGTTTAGTGCTCTACGCCGCCTTCGCCGTGCACGTGGCCGTGCTCGACTTCTTCCTGGCTTGCTTCGCGCACATTGGCGATTTCAACGTCGAAGTTCAGGTGCTGGCCGGCCAGCGGGTGGTTGCCATCGACCACGACCGTGTCGCCTTCGACCTGCTTGACGGTGACCATCAGCGGGCCGCCCTGAGTCTGGGCCTGGAACTGCATGCCGGGCTCGACGTTTTCGACACCCTGGAAGGCGTCACGCGGCACTTCCTGCATCAGCTGCTCCTGGACTTCGCCGTAACCCTCTTCCGGGGTGACCTTGACGTTCAGCTTGTCGCCTTCGTTGCGGCCTTCGAGCTCTTTTTCGAGGCCCGGGATGATGTTGCCAGCGCCGTGGAGATAGGTCAGCGGCTCGCGGCCCTCAGAACTGTCCAGCACTTCACCTGCATCGTTGGTCAGGGTGTAGTGGAACGCGACAACCGAGTTCTGCGCAATTTGCATTGAATAACCTTTCGGTGAGTGCATGTGCCTTAATGGTAACGCGTGTGGAGCGGCTTGTCAGGGGGCGGCCCGGGTTTTCCCCACTCCCGAAGTCGATGGTATTGCGCCTCAAGCGGCCGGGCGATACTCTAAGTGCCACTTTTTTCCTCGCCCTTTCAGCCAACCTTCTCGGGAGTTGTCATGACCACCATTCTGGTTTTGTGGATCATCGCCTTTGTATTGATTGCCTATTTCGCTTACAAGCGCTGGGATAGCGGCGTCAGCGAAGGGCTGGACAAGGTTCTGCCTGCCGCCCTTAAAAGCCGCGGTGAAAGCCGCTACGTCTGGATCCTCGCACTCGCCGTGCTGGGCGCCACCGCGCTGGTCAACCCGGTCGAAATTCTGCTGGTGGCCATTCTTCTGGCCATCATCGGTCTGGTCGTGGCCAAGCTCGCCAACTGGGCGAGCGGTCTGTCGCACTAAGCGGCTACCGCCACACCCGGCATCAACGTAAAAAGCCCGGCCAGTTCATTTACTGGCCGGGCTTTTTTGGATGGCGGTCGTTCGGGACGGCCCTGGTTTAGTAGGGCGCCACGCTCATGTTGCCGCCGCTGCCGATCAGGCGCACTCGCTGGCCTGCCTGGAACTGGCGGTCGGCGCGCTGGACCACCACCACGTCAGTGCCGTCGTCGCGGCGAATTTCCATTTCCAGGGCGCGTACGCGGTTGGCGCGATCCTCGACCGAGCTACCCGCCACCGAGCCGCCGATAGCGCCAGCCACGGTCGCCAGCTGGCGGCCGGTACCGCCGCCTACCTGACTGCCGAGAAGACCGCCGAGCACGGCGCCACCACCGGTGCCCAGAAGGCCTCCGGCGCGGCTATCGGCCTGAATCTGTACCGGGCGCACGGCCACGATGGTACCGTAGCTCACGCTCTGGCCGGTCTGGGCCTGGTTGCCGCGGTAAACGTCACCGGAATAGGGGGCGGTATTGGCACAGCCTGCCAGGGTCAGAAGGCTCAAGGCGGCCACGGGTAGAAGACGTTTCATAAAATTCTCCAGATCTCTCAGCGCAAGGCGGCTGTTGGTCGCGTTAGGGTTATCAAACGGTGTTCGTTAAAGATAACCAAAGTCATGAGCTATGACTACCTTTGACTCGAAAAGGTCACGCCACTTCAAAAAAGGTCATGTTTTAGCCGCTATAGGCACGCAGTGTGCATGAAACGTGCAAGTCGTGCGGCGACTGGCAAGGTGCACTCTTTTGAAGTGCGGTGACGCGTTCAGACTTTAGTGAACGCACGCCGTTTGTGCAAGGGCTGTACAAGAGGCGCCGGGGAAGACTCCGGCGCCGGGTAGGGCGGGATTAAAACTGGTTCATGGTGTTGTCCTTGCCACCGGCCTTGAGCGCCGCGTCGCCGTGGAAGAACTCCTTGTGATCGTCGCCGATGTTCGACCCCGCCATGTCCTGGTGCTTGACCGTAGCGATCCCCTGGCGAATCTCCTGGCGCTGAACGCCGGCGACGTAAGCGAGCATGCCCTCATCGCCGAAGTAGCCCTTCGCCAGATTATCGGTGGAGAGCGCCGCCGTATGGTAGGTGGGCAGGGTGATCAGATGGTGGAACACGTGGGCGTCTTTAGCGGCATTGCGTTGGAAGTCCCGCGTCCAGTCGTCGGCGAGTTTGCCAAGCTCGGTGGCGTCATACTCGGCGCTCATCAGCTTGTCGCGAGCGTAAGCGGAGACGTCCTTGCCTTCTTTCTGCCAAGCGTCGAACACCTGCTGGCGGAAGTTGAGCGTCCAGTTGAACGACGGCGAGTTGTTGTAGACCAGCTTGGCGTCGGGCACCACCTCGCGGATGCGTTCGACCATGGCGGCGATCTGGCCCACGTGCGGCTTCTCGGTTTCGATCCACAGAAGGTCGGCGCCGTTTTGCAGGCTGGTGATGCAGTCGAGCACCACGCGATCCTCGCCGCTGCCGGGCTTGAACTGGTAAAGGCCCGAGGCCAGGCGTTTGGGCTTGACCAGCTTGCCGCCCTGCTTGATCACTACGTCGCCGTTGTGGATGTCATCGGCGCTTTTGATCTCTTCGCCATCCAGAAAGCTGTTGTACTGGTCGCCCAGATCGCCCGGCGTGTGGGTCACGGCGATCTTCTGGGTGAGACCGGCGCCGAGCGAGTCGGTGCGCGCGACGATTACGCCGTCGTCGACGCCGAGTTCCAGAAACGCGTAGCGTACGGCGTTGATCTTGGCGAGGAAGTCCTCGTGGGGCACGGTGACCTTGCCATCCTGGTGGCCGCACTGCTTCTCGTCGGAGACCTGGTTTTCGAGCTGGATGCAGCAGGCGCCGGCGAGGATGAACTTCTTCGCCAGCAGGTAGGTGGCCTCGGCGTTGCCAAAGCCGGCGTCGATGTCGGCGATGATCGGCACGATGTGGGTTTCGTGATGATCGATCTTTTGGGTCAGCGCCTCGATCTGGCCGCGATCATTGGCCGCTTTCGCCTCGTCGAGCTGGCGAAACAGGTGGTTGAGCTCCCAGGCGTCGGCCTGCTTCAAGAACGTGTAGAGCTCCTCGATCAGCGCCGCCACCGAGGTTTTCTCGTGCATCGACTGATCCGGCAGCGGGCCGAACTCGGAGCGCAGCGCGGCGACCATCCAGCCGGAGAGGTAGAGGTAGCGCCGTTTGGTCGAGCCGAAGTGCTTCTTGATCGCGATCATCTTCTGCTGGCCGATGAAGCCATGCCAGCAGCCCAGCGACTGGGTGTACTCGGCGTGATCGTTGTCAAACGCCGCCATGTCGGCGCGCATGATGCTAGCGGTGTAGCGGGCGATATCGAGCCCGGTATGAAAGCGGTTCTGGGCGCGCATGCGGGCGGCGTACTCGGGTTTGATCGCGCCCCATTTGCCGCGCTGTGACTCTACCAGTTGAGCCATCGCCTTGATGTCATCGAGAAGTTCTGTCATGTCGCATTCTCCGGTCGTGTTCGCAGTCGGCCCCTCGGGGCGCCTTTCCCGCGCCGAGCTGGGCGGGCGTGTGTTTACTATCGACAAGGTGGTGCAGTGCAGCAATTGACACTTCGGGGCAGGGGGCGTCGTAGTTAAACGACACGGGCTTACCCGAAAGGCGCGTTTGGGTAGTCGTTTTTCGCCACCGCGTAAGCCCGGCGAGCCAGCGACAAAAAAAGCGCCGCTTGAAAGCGGCGCCTGAAAGGTAAGCGGGAAGAGAAAGCCTGTGCGAGCTACTCCTCTTCTTCACCGCCAAAGAAGCCGAGGCTGCCGGCATTCACCAGCTGGGTAAGCACGCTCGCTGCGCCTTCAAGCTCCAGCGCGTCGTCGTACATCGGCGTGGTATCGACGATGCGCCGGGCGAGCGGCTCGGCGCAGGCGAGGCCGTCGCCGTCGACGAACAGCGTGGTCCTGCCCGCTTCGGTGCGCCAGGCAAAGCGCGAGCCGGGCATGTGAAAGAGCGGCTCGCCCTGGTGTAGTTGCGCGACAAGGTCCTCTTCGCTCATCGGCTCCTCAAGCGGCATGACCTGGTCCATATACTTTGGTTGGGTCATGACGCGACCGAACCACTGGGCGAGCTCGCCGGGCTGGTCCAGCGTCGAGAGGATGAAGTGGCGCATCCGCTCGATGGCGGCATCGTCGAGCTCGCCGGGGTTTTCGGCGGGGGCCATGCCGGCGTCGCTGTAGCGCGTCGAGCCGGGCAACTGCTCGCCCAGGTAGTCGGCAAAGGACGTGATCGCCTCATCCGCCGAGAGCGCGCGAAAGCCCACCGAGTAGGTCATGCAGTCGTCGGTCTGACTGACGCCGTGGTGCGCCCAGCCCGGCGGCAGATAGAGCATGTCGCCGGGGTTGAGCGTCCAATCCGAGTCGGGCTCGATCTCGAAGGTCTCGAGAATCTTCAAATCGATACCCTGGAGGATCGGCGCGTCGTCCGGCTGCTTGCCACCCAGCTGCCAGCGGCGCTGGCCGCGGCCCTGAAGCAGGAACACGTCGTACTGGTCGACGTGAGGCCCCACGCTGCCCCCGGGCGGGGCGTAGCTCACCATGATGTCGTCGAGGCGCCAGGCGGGGAGAAAGTCGAACGCCTTCATCAGCGCGGCGACGTCCGGCACGTAGTGGTCGACCGCCTGAACCAGCAGGCTCCAGCGGCTCGACGTCAGACGCTCGAAAGTGGCATCGTCGAAGGGCCCGGCGCTGACCTGCCAGGGGCCGTCCGGCCCGTTCTCCTCGACCAGCCGTGCCTCGACGCCGGGCTCGCAGGCAAGGCCCGCCAACTCGTCCGGGTCCAAGGGGCTGATAAAATCCGGTATCGCGCCGCGAATCAACAGCGGGCGTTGCTGCCAGTAGCTTTTCAGAAACTCTTCCGGCGTAAGATCGCCCAGAAGGGTGAGCGGCTCGTGACGATTACTCATGGCGAACTCCTGGTGAGTCGGCGCGCTATAGCGCGTCGAGACGCGTTAGCAGCGCCTCGGCCTGGGCCTGGGCGTTGCCGATGTAGCTTGCCGGCGAAAGCGCCTTCAGCTCCTGTTTGACCTCGGCGGGCAGCTCGAGCGTGTCGATGAAAGCGGCAAAACCCGCCTGGTCGATACGCTTGCCGCGGGTCAGCTCCTTGAGCTTCTCGTAGGGCTTTTCGATCGCGTAGCGGCGCATTACGGTCTGGATCGGCTCGGCGAGCACTTCCCAGCTGTTGTCGAGGTCTTCGGCCAGGCGGGCCGGGTTGGCCTCGAGCTTGCCGATGCCCTTCAGGCTCGCGTGATAGCCGATCAGCGCGTAGGCGAGACCCACGCCGAGGTTTCGGAGCACCGTGGAGTCGGTCAAATCACGCTGCCAGCGCGAGATCGGCAGCTTCTGCGCCAGGTGGCTCAGCACCGCGTTGGCCAGGCCCAGGTTGCCCTCGGAGTTTTCGAAGTCGATCGGGTTGACCTTGTGCGGCATGGTGGAGGAGCCGATTTCGCCCTCCACGGTGCGCTGCTTGAAGTAGCCAAGCGAAATGTAGCCCCAGACGTCGCGGTCGAAGTCGATCAGGATGGTGTTGAAGCGCGCGAGCGCATCGAAAAGCTCGGCGATGTAGTCATGGGGTTCGATCTGGGTAGTGTAGGGGTTGAAGCGAAGGCCGAGCCCCTCGACGAAGGTTTGCGCGTTGGTTTCCCAGTCGATGTCGGGGTAGGTCGCGAGATGCGCGTTGTAGTTGCCCACCGCGCCGTTGATCTTGCCCAGCACTTCGACGGCCTCAACCTGCTTGAGCTGGCGCTTCAAACGATAAGCGACGTTGGCCATCTCCTTTCCAAGGGTCGTGGGGCTGGCGGTCTGGCCGTGGGTGCGCGAGAGCATCGGCGCCCCGGCGTGGGCCAGGGCGAGCCTGGCGATTTCGTCTGCCACCTGGTGCAGCGTGGGCAGCATGGCGTTCAGACCATCCTTGATCATCACGCCGTAGGAGAGGTTGTTGATGTCTTCACTGGTGCAGGCGAAGTGAATGAACTCGGTGACCGCGTGAAGCTCCGCGTTGCTCTCGATTTTTTCCTTGAGGAAATACTCCACCGCCTTGACGTCGTGGTTGGTGGTGCGCTCGATCTCCTTGATCCGCTCGGCGTCCGCCACGGAGAACTCGCTGATCAGCTGCTCCAGAAACGCGGTGGCGTCACTTGATAGCGCGCTGACCTCTTCGATGCCCTCGTGCTCGGCCAGGCGCTGCAGCCAGCGCACTTCGACGATTACGCGGGCGCGGATCAGGCCGAATTCGCTGAAGTGTTCCCGCAGTGCGGCAGCCTTGTCGGCGTAGCGGCCATCGACGGGGGAGAGGGCGGTCAAAGCGGTGAGTTGCATGGCAGGTGTCCAAAAGTAAACGGAAGGTCTATATCGAGTGGGTCTAGCTGAAACGGTCGAGGGCGCGGCGCATCGCCTTGCGCTGGAACACGAGCTTCCAGCGCCGGCCACCCTGCTGGTGCCACAGAAGGCCAAAGCGTATGCCGCTCATCAGGCACGCCCGCACCCGCTCGGGCATCATGCGGGTCTGCAAAAGCGACGGGTCGCCCTGGACCACGATGCGGGTCTTGAACGTCGAGATCGTCTCCTGGTAGGTCTCGCCCAGGCTTGCGATGACGTTTTCGTGGGTCGGGCCGAAGCGCTCTGCCTGACGCTGCACGTGGGTGAGCTTTTCGCCCAGGGTATCCATCATCGCGGTATCGCTTCTCAGCTTGTTCATCAGCATCAGAAGCGAAAAGCCGTAGCGCAGCACCACCGGGTTCGCCTGCTTGCGCCCGGAGAGCGATTCGAGGGTGTCGAGACCGCGGCGCAGGTTGTTGGGGTGGCCGCCGTAGATCGCCTCGAAACTTGCCGGATTGGTATCGATCGTGGCGTTGATCAGGGTCTCCCAGGCGCGCGGCTCGACCTGGCCGGTACGGGCCAGCTCATCGACCAGGCTCGCCGCCTGAAACACACCGGCCAAAGCCAGCGTTTGGCGCGCGGAAGGGGAGTCCGGGGCGCGGTGAATCGGCGTGGTCGAATTCATGCCGCCGCCTCGGCAACGTTCCAGGTCGCGCTGATCACGCCGCCCCCCAGGCAGACGTCGCCATCGTAAAGCACCAGCGACTGGCCCGGGGTGACCGCCCACTGCGGGTCATCGAAGATCACCTCGACGCTGCCGTCGTCGCGGGTGCGCACCCGGCACGGGCAGTCGCTCTGGCGATAGCGCGTCTTCGCCGTGAAGCGGCCCTCGGCTACCGGCGCCTGGCCCGCTACCCAGTCCATCGCCTCGGTAGCAAGCGCGTTGGTATAGAGGTGCGCGTCGCTCTTGCCCTGAACCACGGTGAGCACGTTGCGATCGAGATCCTTGCCCGCCACGTACCAGGGCTCCTCGGAGTAGTTGGCCAGGCCGCCGATGCCGAGCCCCTGGCGCTGGCCCAGGGTGTAGTACATCAAGCCCATGTGCTCGCCGATCACGTCACCCTCGGCGGTTTCGATCTTGCCTGGCTGCGCGGGCAGGTACTGCTGCAGGAAATCCTTGAAGCGGCGCTCGCCGATGAAACAGATGCCGGTGGAGTCCTTCTTCTTCGCCGTGACCAGATCGTGCTCCAGGGCCAGGGCGCGCACCGCGGGCTTTTCAAGCTCGCCCACGGGGAAGAGCGTTCGGGCGATCGCCGCCTCTGGCACCGCGTGCAGGAAATAGCTCTGGTCCTTGTTGGTATCGAGGCCTTTCAACAGCCGCGGGCGGCCGTCGCGCTCGCCGCGGCGCACGTAGTGGCCGGTGGCGATCAGCTCGGCGCCGAGCATTTCAGCGTAGTCGAGGAATACCTTGAACTTGATTTCCCGGTTGCAGAGGATGTCCGGATTGGGCGTGCGCCCGGCCTTGTACTCTTCGAGAAAGTGTTCGAAGACGTTGTCCCAGTACTCGGCGGCAAAATTGGCGGTATGAAGCTTGATACCGAGCTTCTCGCATACGGCCTGGGCGTCGGCCAGGTCTTCTTTAGCGGTGCAGTACTCGGTGCCGTCGTCCTCGTCCCAGTTCTTCATGAACAGGCCTTCGACCTCATAACCCTGTTGCAATAGCAGAAGCGCCGAGACCGACGAGTCGACGCCACCGGACATGCCGACGATCACTTTGGTCGGCGCGCCGGTTGCGGTATTGGGTGTGGATGTCATCGCCATCCTCGTAAAGTGGTGTTCAGTTGGCCGCGATTATACACGATGCGGGCCAGGCGCTTCGAGTGGTTCACTCGCGGATCACACCAAGCGGGTAGTGGCGGCCGGCAAGCGCGTCGTCGATACGCTTTCGCACCAGTGGGCTACGCAGCCGGCTTTGGCACTCAAGGGATACGATCTCATCGAGGGTGAGCCAGTGCGTGGCCACGATGTCGGCATCGAGCGCGGTGCCAAGCCAGGTCTCCGGCGTGGCGATGAAACCGTGGCTGTGAAAGGTCTTCTCCGGGGTGTGAAACACCTCGAGGCCCAGGTAGTGGGTCAACCGCACCCGCCAAGCGGTCTCCTCTTCTACCTCGCGCAGAATCGCCGCCATCGGGCCTTCGCCGGGCTCGATATGTCCCGCCGGCTGGTTGAACAGCGTGTGCGGGCCGCCGCGCGCCTCCTCGACCATCAGAAAGCGCCCGCGCTGCTTGATCACGCAGGCGGCGGTGGTGCGCAGTATTTTCATGAGCGGCCTCCACGGCGCGGCGCTCGTTTTGCCCGCGGCCGGGCCGAGCGGGGAGCGGGTGTTTGCGGGGCGTGCAGGGTTTCGCTGCGCCACTGCCCCGGTGCCAGGGTGTCGAGGCGCCAGGCACCGATGGCGGCGCGCACCAGCCGCAGCGTGGGAAAGCCGACGTGGGCGGTCATGCGCCGTACCTGGCGGTTGCGCCCCTCGGTAATGGTGAGCTCGAGCCAGCTGGTGTGCGGGTGGCGTTTGGGGTCCACCGGCGGCGTTCGTTCGACGATCGGCGGGGTTGCGATGCGCCGCGCTTTGGCAGGCCGGGTCGGGCCATCCTTGAGCGTAATGCCTTTTCGCAGCGCTTCGAGTGCGGCGTCGTCGATCTCGCCTTCGAGCTGGACCCAGTAGGTCTTGGACTGTTTGTGGCGCGGGTGGGCGATCTGGTGAATGAGCGCGCCGTCATCGCATAAAAGCAGAAGCCCTTCGGAGTCGTAGTCGAGCCGGCCCGCGGCGTAGACGCCCGGCACGTCGATGACGTCAGCGAGCGTGGCGCGCCCTTCATGATCGGTGAACTGGGACAGCATCCGGTAGGGCTTGTGCAAAAGATACAGCGTGCTCATCGGGGTCTCGCGTGGCGGGGTGAATTTGTCGACAATCGCATAAAGGAGTAAAGTGCTGCGCTGAATTACACAAATACTAAACGTTATGATGACACTATCGTCATGGCGTCGCTTGCATGAAGCGCTTTGATTCGTGGCCAAGCGCCAAGCTTTGTTCTGGCTTTGCACCATCGAGCCGCCTGGAAATTTTTAGTCACCGCGAGAAACGAGGTTAACGCACAATGTCCGAAACGCCGAAGATCATCTATACGCTGACCGACGAAGCCCCCGCGCTTGCAACCTATTCGCTGCTGCCTATTATCGATGCGTTCACCGACTCCGCCGGTATCGTCGTCGAAACCCGCGATATCTCCCTGGCGGCGCGCGTGCTGGCGCAATTTCCCGACCGCTTGAGCAGTGAGCAGCGCGTCAGCGACGATCTCGCCGAGCTGGGTACGCTTGCCACCACGCCGGAAGCCAACATCATCAAGCTGCCCAACATCAGCGCCTCCGGGCCGCAGCTGAAGGCCACGATCAAGGAGCTCAAGAGTCAGGGGTATGACCTTCCGGACTACCCGGACGAGCCGCAAAACGACGAAGAAAAAGCGATCAAGGCGGCCTACGACAAGGCCAAGGGCAGCGCGGTGAACCCGGTGCTGCGTGAAGGCAACTCGGATCGTCGCGCGCCGAAGTCGGTCAAGAACTACGCGCGCAAGTACCCGCACCGTATGGGCGAGTGGAGCAAGGAGTCCGACTCCCACGTGGCCCACATGAGTGAAGGCGACTTCTACGGCAGCGAGCAGTCCGCAATCATCAAGGCCGACGGCAAGCTCAAGATCGAGCTCAAGCAAAAAGACGGTAACAGCACCGTTTTGAAAGAAGGTCTGGCGGTGAAGGAAGGCGAGGTGGTCGACGCTGCTTTCATGAGCAGCCGCAAGCTGCGTAACTTCATCGACAGCGAAATCAAGGATGCCAAAAAGCGCGGCATTCTTTTCTCGCTGCATCTGAAGGCCACCATGATGAAGGTATCCGACCCGATCATGTTCGGTATCGTGGTCGAGGAGTTTTACAAGGACGTGCTCGACAAGCACGCCGATGCCCTGAAAAAAGCCGGCTTCAACCCGGCCTCGGGCCTGGGCGATCTTTACAGCTCGATCGAAAAGCTGCCTTCCGAGCAGAGTGAGGCGATCAAGTCCGATATCGACGCGCTGTATCAAGAGCGCCCGCCGATGGCGATGGTCAACTCCCACAAGGGCATTACCAACCTGCACGTGCCGTCGGACGTGATCATCGACGCCTCCATGCCGGCGATGATTCGCGACTCCGGCAAGATGTGGAACGCAAACGATGAGCTGCAGGACGCCAAGGCGGTGATTCCGGATCGCTGCTACGCTACGATCTACCAGAGCGTGATCGAGGACTGCAAGAAGCACGGCGCCTTCGATCCGACCACCATGGGCTCGGTGCCCAACGTCGGCCTGATGGCGCAGAAGGCCGAGGAGTACGGCTCTCACGACAAGACCTTCCACATTCCTGCTGACGGCACCGTCGTGGTGACCGACGAAAACGGCCAGACACTGTTCAGCCACGATGTGGAAGCCGGCGACATCTGGCGCATGTGCCAGACCAAGGACGCGCCGATCAAGGATTGGGTCAAACTCGCCGTCAACCGCGCGCGCGAAAGCGACACTCCGGCGCTGTTCTGGCTCGACGCCAACCGCGCCCACGATGCCAAGCTGATCGAGAAGGTCGAAACCTACCTCAAGGATCACGACACCGAAGGCCTGGACATTCGCATCCTGGCGCCGGTCGACGCGATGCAGGTGTCGCTCGAGCGCATTCGCAAGGGCGAAGACACCATTTCGGTCACCGGTAACGTGCTGCGCGACTATCTGACCGACCTGTTCCCGATCATGGAGCTGGGTACCAGCGCCAAGATGCTGTCGATCGTGCCGCTGATGAACGGCGGCGGCCTGTTCGAAACCGGCGCCGGCGGCTCCGCTCCCAAGCACGTCGAGCAGCTGGTCGAGGAGAACCACCTGCGCTGGGACTCACTCGGTGAGTTTCTGGCGCTGGCCGCGTCGCTCGAGCACCTGGGCCGCACCTTCGACAACCAGCGCGCCACGGTGCTGGCGAATGCCCTCGACGAGGCCAACGGCAAGTTCCTCGACAGCAACAAGTCGCCGTCGCGCAAGACCGGCGAGATCGACAACCGCGGCAGCCACTTCTATCTGGCGCTGTACTGGGCCGAGGCGCTCGCCGCCCAGGACCAGGATGCGGAGCTTAAAAAGCTCTTCACCGATCTGGCGAAGACCCTGCGCGACAAGGAGGCCGCCATCATGGGCGAACTCAACGGCGCCCAGGGCAAGTCGGTCGAGCTCAAGGGTTACTTCCACCCGGACCGTGAGTTGGCAAGTAAAGCGATGCGTCCGAGCTCTACGTTCAACGACGCGCTGGCGCTGGTCGCCAAGGGCTAACGCTCATCCTTAAAGCGCATACCCTCGTCCGCTCGGCGGGCGGGGGTTTTTTGTGTGCCCCGGTATGATAATTTTGTCTTTTCCATGAACCCTTGCTGAACTCGGGCGTCTTAAAGCAAGCCTGCTTGCCATATCATTCGCCTGTCAGCACAGAGACGTAACGCGACGCACCATGCCCAATTTCGAGATGCTCAATGTCGAACCCAACTTTGAAAGCCCTTGCCTGAATACGCTGAGTTCGGGCACGACGCGCCCGGGGATGCCCGAGCATGACGACGACCTGGACGTGCAGACGGCCAAACCCGAGCTCGCCCAGCCGCCGCTTTATAAGGTCGTGCTGCATAACGACGACTACACGCCGATGGAGTTCGTCATCGAAGTACTGCAAGGCTTTTTCAACATGAACAACGAAAAAGCCGTCGAAATCATGCTCGCCGTGCACACCCAGGGCAAAGGAACCTGCGGTATTTTTACGCGCGACATCGCTGAAACCAAGAGTCATCAGGTCAATGAATACGCCCGCGAATGCGAGCATCCGCTGATGAGCGACATCGAAGCCGCCAACTGATTAGCGCCCGCCGCGAGCCGCGCGGCCGCGTTGAAAAAAAGTGGCAGGTGGGCTTGCAAGCGGGGCATTTGTACCCGATGTTGAAAGTGCCGGTCGATTAAACTGATCCGACGCAAGTCCCGGGTGTCAATCACCGCCCTGGAAAGTAGCGAAAAGGGGACTGCCATGCTGAGCAAAGAACTTGAACTGACCCTGAACACGGCGTTTACCGTGGCTCGCTCGAAGCGCCACGAGTTCATGACCGTCGAACACCTGCTTTTAGCACTTCTGGATAACGCTTCGGCGATCGATGTGCTCAAGGCGTGCGGGGCCAACCTCGACAAGCTGCGGTCCGATCTGCAGGATTTCATCAATTCGACGACCCCCCTGATTCCCGAAGGCCAGAGCGAGCGCGAAACGCAGCCCACGCTCGGCTTTCAGCGCGTTCTTCAGCGCGCGGTTTTCCACGTTCAGTCGTCGGGTAAAAGCGAAGTCAGCGGCGCCAACGTGCTGGTGGCCATTTTCTCCGAGCAGGAGAGCCAGGCCGTCTACTTCCTCAAGCAGCAAAACGTGGCGCGAGTCGACGCCGTCAACTATATCGCCCACGGTATTTCCAAGGTATCAGGTCACAATCCCTCCAACGCCTCTTCTCAGCAGGAGGGTGACGACGTGGAAGAAGCCAGCGCCGAAGGCGGTGCCCATCCTCTGACCGGCTACGCGACCAACCTCAACGAGCAGGCGCGCCTTGGCAAGATCGACCCGCTGATCGGGCGCGATCATGAGCTCGAGCGCGTGGTGCAAATTCTGGCGCGCCGGCGCAAGAACAACCCGCTGCTGGTGGGTGAAGCCGGCGTGGGCAAGACAGCGATCGCCGAGGGCCTGGCCAAGCGCATCGTCGAAGAGGATGTGCCGGACGTCATCGCCGACGGCGTCGTTTACTCCCTCGATATGGGCGCGCTGCTCGCCGGTACCAAGTACCGCGGCGATTTCGAAAAGCGCCTGAAAAGCCTGCTGGGCGAGTTGAAAAAGCAGCCCAACGCGATTCTCTTCATCGACGAGATTCATACCGTGATCGGCGCGGGTGCCGCCTCCGGCGGCGTCATGGACGCCTCGAACCTGCTGAAACCGCTGCTCTCCTCTGGCGAGCTTCGCTGCATCGGCTCGACCACGTTCCAGGAGTTTCGCGGCATCTTCGAAAAGGATCGGGCGCTTGCACGGCGCTTCCAGAAGGTCGACGTGCCGGCGCCGTCGGTGGACGACACCATCAAGATTCTCAAGGGCTTGCGCTCGCGCTTCGAGGAGCATCACGAGCTCAAGTACACCGACGGAGCGCTCGAAAGCGCCGCGCGGCTGGCGGATCGCTACATCAACGACCGCCACCTGCCGGACAAGGCGATCGACGTGATCGACGAAGCCGGCGCGCACCAGCGTATGCTGCCTTCCGAGATGCGCGTCGACACCATCGATGTCGATCAGGTCGAAGCGGTCGTCGCCTCGATCGCGCGCATTCCGCCGAAGAGCGTATCGAGCTCGGATCGCAAGCTGCTCGAGAAGCTCGATCGTGACCTCAAGATGCTGGTGTTCGGTCAGGACGAGGCGATCGACTCGCTGTCCGCCGCCATCAAGCTCTCCCGCGCCGGTCTCAAGGCGCCGGACAAGCCGGTGGGAAGCTTCCTGTTCGCCGGCCCCACCGGGGTGGGCAAGACCGAAGTGGCCAAGCAGCTTTCGCACATCATGGGTATTGATCTCGTGCGCTTCGACATGTCCGAGTACATGGAGCGCCACACGGTGTCACGGCTGATCGGCGCGCCGCCCGGCTACGTCGGCTACGACCAGGGCGGGCTTCTGACCGAGGCGGTCAACAAGCAGCCGCACTGCGTGCTGCTGCTCGACGAGATCGAGAAGGCGCACCCGGAAGTGTTCAACCTGCTGCTGCAGGTGATGGATCACGGCCGTCTGACCGACAATAACGGTCGCGAAGCGGACTTCCGCCACGTGATTCTGATCATGACGTCGAACGCCGGTGCCGAACAGGCGTCGCGCCGCTCGATCGGTTTCCAGACGCAGGATCACTCGACGGACGCCATGGAAGTGATTCGCCGCACCTTCTCACCGGAGTTCAGAAACCGCCTGGACGGCATCATCCAGTTCCAGTCGCTGCCGGTATCGATCGTACGCAACGTGGTCGACAAGTTCCTGATCGAACTGCAGGCGCAGCTCGACGAGAAGCGCGTGCAGCTCGACGTGGACGACTCGGCCCGCGACTGGCTAGCGGACAAGGGCTACGACCCGGATATGGGCGCGCGCCCCATGGCCCGCCTGATTCAGGAAAAGCTGAAAAAGCCGCTGGCCGAAATGATCCTGTTCGGCGAGCTGGCCGAGCACGGCGGCACGGTACATGTGAGTCTGGAAGCCGGGGAGCTTTCGCTTTCGACCGAAGCTGAGCTGGCCGATGCACCCTGACGCTTGAGACGACGCATACGACTCGTTACAGCGCCCTGTCATTGACGGGGCGTTGTCGTTTAAAGGCGCCGTAGAAGGGAACTCGTTACCTCAAGGACACGAGGTACCGAGACTGGGCGTTTAACGCGAACGGTAAACGATACGACCCTTGGAAAGATCGTAGGGGGTCAGCTCGACCTTGACCTTGTCGCCGGTCAGAATGCGGATGTAGTTCTTGCGCATCTTGCCGGAGATATGCGCGGTCACGACGTGGCCGTTTTCGAGCTCGACACGAAACATGGTGTTGGGAAGGGTATCAACAATGACGCCTTCCATTTCGATATGGTCTTCGCGTGCCATATAGGCAAATCCTCACTTATTGAACATCGTCGGTGGCCGGCCCGATTGGTGGGGCGGCGCACATGATTTGAGCCAGCCCGCGGGTGACAGGGGCCATGCAGTTTACAAGTGCTGCGTAATCAGCGCTATATTGTGCCGCAAGGCTGGCGTCAAGGCAAAAAAGCGCGTCGATTTACACGATCAACGGGCGCCAGCGGCGTCCGTCGAGCACCTCGAGCGGTGAAAACGCCTGCTTGTAGCGCATCTTTCGACACTCTTCGATCCAATAGCCGAGATAAAGATGGCCAAGCCCCTCTTCCTGGCACAGCGCGATCAGGCGCAGGATGGCGAGTGTCCCGAGCGATCGTTTGTCGAGCGCCTCGTCCACACCAAAGAAGGTGTAGATCGCTGAAAGCCCGTGTTCCAAGCGATCAAAAGCGGCGACGCCGATCAGCGTCGACTCCCAGTACATCTCCATGAAATGGGCGTAGGGCTCGTCGAGGGTCAGGAAGGTGCGGTACTGCTCCTGGCTTGGCGGGTACATGTCGCCGTCGCTGTGGCGCTCGCGAATATAGCGCGCGTAAAGCGCGTAGTGCGAAGGCTCAAAGCGCGCGGGTACGATGCGCGTGGTGATCTCGGCGTTACGCCGCAGGATCTTGCGCTGGGTGCGGTTGGGTGTGAACTGCGCCACCGGAATGCGCACCGAGCGGCACGCCTGGCAGCCGTCACAGTGCGGGCGGTAAAGATGACGGCCGCTGCGGCGAAAGCCCAACAGCGACAGCGCATCGTAAACGCCGCTCGCCGGCGCCTGTTTCGGGTCGAGGAACAGCGTGGTCGCTTGTTGGCCGGGCAGGTAGCTGCAGCCGTGGGGCACGGTCAGGAAAAAGCGTAGATCGTGGACCGGGGTGCGCGAGGCGCTGCTGCTCACGGCTCTCTCCTTGTAAGGCGCTGGTAAAGCGAGAAACGCTACCGGCTCTCCTGGATGGAAATGGCCCCGAGCCAGGGCGCGGCGGGAACGATGGGCCGGGCCGGGTCATCTTCGTAGAAGCCGAACGCATTCGTCGGCAGCCACTGTTCAAGATAGCTTACGAATGTCCTGCGGGCGATGGACGCGGCGCCCAGCCGCTCGAGATGCGGCGTGTGCATCTGGCAGTCGATCAGCTTGCCGCCGTTTTCCGCCATGGCGCGCGCCAGGTGCGCCAGGGCGACCTTGGAGGCGTCCGCCGCGCGTGAGAACATCGACTCGCCAAAAAACACCGGCCCCATGGCCAGGCCATAGAGCCCGCCGACCAGTTCGCCTTCGCGGTGTACCTCGATGCTGTGGGCAACCCCCAGGCGGTGCAGCCGCTGGTAGGCGGCGCGCATCTCCGGGTTGATCCAGGTCTCCGGCTCGCCCTGGCGCGGCGCGGCGCAGGCGTCGATCACCGCATCGAAGTGTTGATTCAGCGTCACGCGAAAGCCACCATTGCGCAGCCGCTTGGCAAGGCTTCGCCGCAGTTTGAAGCGCTCGGGTTCGAGCACCATGCGCGGGTCGGGGCTCCACCAGAGCACCGGGTCGTCGTCGCTGTACCAGGGAAATATACCCAGGCGATAGGCCTCGACGAGCCAGGCGGGGGTGAGCTCGTCGCCGGCGGCGAGCAGGCCGTTGGGGGTTTCCAGCGCGCTGGCCGTATCCGGAAAGGCGGGCAGGGGCGATGAAAGCCAGGCCAGCATGGCAGACTCCTCGAATTCAAAATGGGCAGCGCCTGGCCACTTTTTAGTCAACGGCAAACGACAAGCGCTGTGATGGCGAAAGGATGCTCGGTATGATGCAAACTCGCAAGTGGATTAACGACGCCACCAGGTGTAAAGGGAGAATCGCTTGAAAGTAAACAAGACGGTAGACAAGCGAACGCAGGGCGGTTCGCGTCGACCTTCATCGTCGGCCCAGTCGGCTCGCGTCAAGGCCGCCAGGGACAAGGCGCGGCGTTTCGGGCTGCGCCTACAAGGCTCCATGCGTGAAGGCGTGGTGGTGGTACTGCTGGCGGTGTGCGTATTTTTATTGTTGGCCCTTTTCAGCTATCAACCGGAAGACCCGGGCTGGTCCTACCAGGGGCCGGAAACCGACGTGCGCAACTGGATGGGCCCGGTCGGCGCCTGGCTTGCCGATGTGCTCTACTCGCTTCTGGGGGCAAGCGCCTTGTGGTGGCCGGGCATGTTCGGCTTCGCCGCCTGGTGGCTGATGCGCTCGCGCCAGGTGCGCTTCGAGATCGACGCGGTCGCCATCGCGGTGCACGCCGGGGGCCTGGTACTCTTGATGTTCGGCACTACCATGCTCGGCGCACTTCACTTTTATCACCCGCAAAGCATTCTGCCCTACGCCTCCGGCGGCATCCTGGGTGAAGGGCTGGTCGGCACCCTGCGCCCGCTGGTGGGCAGCGGCGGGGTGGGGCTAATCGCCGCCGCGCTGATTCTGATTGGCTTTCCGCTGTTTACCGGGCTCTCCTGGCTGAACGTGGCCGACGAGCTCGGTAAACGCTTCTGCCGGATTGGCGCTGGCTTTCGCGCGCGCCGCGCGAAGGCCAAACAAAAGCGTGAAGAGCGCGCCTCGATCAAGGCCGCCTCCAGGGAGGCGACGCGCAAGTTCAAGGAGCGCACCCGCCGCGAGCGCGAAGCCGAACAGGATCGCGAGGCCGCCGAGTTCGAGGCACAGCGAGACGCCGAACGCGCGCCCGAGCCCCAGAGCGCCCAGCCCCGCGAAGGCGGGCGCCGCGAGCCGCGCATGATGGCCGCGTTCGACGAGCCCGAGAGCGCCGCCGAGACCACCGATACTTCGATCCCCTGGGAGGCCACGGCAAAGCGCTATACGCCGCCGGAAAAAGCCCAGCCAGCGGCGCCGGAGAAGGCGACATCCCGCGCCGAACCCGCGCCCGCCAGAGCCGCTCGCGCCGAGCCGACGCTCTCCGGCGCGTTCGAAGCCGAGAACGCAGACCAGGCTGTCGAAACGCCGGCCGACAAGCGTCCGGCCGATCAGACTCCAGCCGTGGGAAAAACGCCGGTAGAAGACGCGCCGGTAGAGCAGACTTCGGTAGAACAGACGCCGGTGAAAGAGGCTTCCCCGGAGGAGATGCCCGCCGAGCAAGTGCCGGTAAGCCAGGCGCCGAAAGAGTCGGCTGCGCTCGACGATACTCTGGAAGAAAAGCCCTCTGAGGAACGTTTCCAGAAAGAACCGGCCCCGGAAGAAGACAGCGAGAAAGAGCAGGCGTCGGTCGAACCCGCGTTCAGCCAGAGCTCGCAGCAGCCTGAAGAGCCCGAGAACGACGAGCCGCCGCGCCCGGTAGCGGCCGAGCCCACTCCCTGGGCGCCGGTTCAGCCCTCCGTCGAGCGCGATACCTCAGCGACCGAGCCCGAGCCCGAGCCCGAAGCGCCAGCCGAGCAGGCCACGCCCTGGCACGCAGCGGCCCAAACCGAGGAGGCGCCGCTGGCGCTTCGCGCCTCAAGGCGCGACGAGGAGCCGACCTCAGAGACGCGCTTTTTCATCGACGAGCCCGAGCAGGACGAAGCGCCGAGCGAGTCTGATAGCGCCGCGCGCGCGGCGGTGGCTTCCCGCGAGCAAGCCAGTGCCGGCGTGCCGGCGTTCGAGACACCCAGGCGCGTGCCGGAAGTGGTGCCCGAGCCGGTCTGGGAAGAGGACGAGGAGATCGAGCCGGCACCAGCCCCCACCCCTGCGCCGGCAGCCCCGCGCGAGGCGCGTCAGGAGCCGACCTTTGCCGACCCGGTCGAGCCGGAGCCGGAAAGCGGCCCTACGCTCTGGACCGTGGAGCATCTTCAGAACCAGCGTCCGGCGTTCGAAACCTTCGATGAGCCCGAGGGCACGGTGCCGAGCCTTCAACTGCTGACGCCGCCGGAGCCCTACCAGCCCAACTACACCGACGAGGAGCTGGCCAATATGGCCGAGCTTCTGGAGGTGCGCCTGCGCGATTACGGCGTCAAGGCGGACGTGGTCGACACTTGGCCTGGCCCGGTGATCACGCGCTTTGAAATCAAGCCGGCACCCGGCGTGAAGGTCTCCAAGATCAGCAACCTGGCCAAGGACCTGGCGCGCTCGCTGATGGTCAAGAGCGTGCGCGTGGTCGAGGTGATTCCCGGGCGGCCCACGGTCGGCATCGAGATTCCCAACCCGCACCGGGCAATGATCCGCCTGCGCGAAGTGATCGACTCCGACCGCTACCAGCAGGAGAGTTCGCCGCTCACCATGGCGCTGGGCCAGGACATCGGCGGCGGCCCGGTGGTGGCGAATCTGGGCAAGATGCCGCACCTTCTGGTGGCCGGCACCACCGGTTCGGGCAAGTCGGTCGGGGTCAACGCCATGCTGATTTCGATGCTGTTGAAGGCAACGCCGGACGAGCTCAAGCTGATCATGGTCGATCCGAAAATGCTCGAGCTTTCGGTGTATGACGGCATTCCCCACCTGCTGGCGCCGGTGGTCACCGACATGAAGGAGGCCGCCAACAGCCTGCGCTGGTGCGTGGCGGAAATGGAGCGGCGCTACAAGCTGATGGCGGCGATGGGCGTGCGCAACATCGCCGGCTTCAACTCGCGTCTGGACGAGGCCGAGCGCGCCGGCGCCCAGGTGGCGGACCCGCTCTGGGAGCCGCAGCCCTGGGAGATGCACCAGACGCCGCCAGTACTCGAAAAGCTGCCCTATATCGTGGTGGTGATCGACGAGTTCGCCGACATGTTCATGATCGTGGGCAAGAAGGTCGAGGAGCTGATCGCTCGCCTGGCTCAAAAAGCCCGCGCCGCCGGTATCCACCTGATTCTCGCGACCCAGCGCCCGTCGGTGGACGTGGTGACCGGCCTGATCAAGGCGAACATTCCCTCGCGCATGGCGTTCCAGGTCTCCTCGCGCATCGACTCGCGCACGATTCTCGACCAGGGCGGCGCCGAGAGCCTTTTGGGTCACGGCGACATGCTCTACCTGCCGGCGGGCTCCGGGCCGCCCAACCGCGTCCACGGCGCCTTCGTCGATGACGACGAGGTGCACCGTGTGGTCGAGGATTGGAAGCGCCGCGGCGAGCCCGACTACATCGACGAAATTCTTTCCGGTGGCGTGTCGGCGGACGCGCTCGCCGGGCTCGAGGCGGAAGGCGGCGACGGTGATGACGCCGAGCAGGACGCGCTTTACGACGAGGCGGTGCAGTTCGTCACCGAGACGCGCAAGGCGTCGATCTCCTCGGTGCAGCGCCGCTTCAAGATCGGTTACAACCGCGCCGCGCGGCTGGTCGAGGCAATGGAAGGCGCCGGCGTAGTCTCCTCGATGGGCGGCAACGGTTCGCGGGAAGTGCTCGCGCCGCCACCGGTGGGGTAATAGCGTTTCAATCGTGCAACAAGCGTGAAAGTCGCGCCCAGGGTGAAACCCCGCGGCGCGACCGGCGTCTGAGTGTGGACACAGGGACGTTCCGGTCCAAATATCGAATACCATTCATCGAATACGATCGCGGCATGTTGATGTGCCGCCATTTGGCAACACTGTTTGGGGAGTAAGGTAATGAGCGAAACCGATACGCGACGTGGTTCTTCACTGGCGCTGGCTGCAAGCGCTCTGGGGCTCACGTTCACCGCACCGATGGCGTTTGCCAACGACGCCGCCGAGCGGCTCACCGAACGGCTGGAACCGCTCCAGAGCTACCAGGCTTCCTTCGAGCAGATGATCAGCGGCAGCGGCGGCGAGCGCCTTCAGGACGCCCGCGGTGAAATGTGGCTGTCGCGTCCGGGGATGCTGCGCTGGGAAGTGGAAGCGCCGTACTCCCAGGTGGTGGTGTCCGACGGCAGCGAGGTCTATCTCTATGACCCGGACCTCGAGCAGGTCACGGTGCAGGCGATGGACAACCGCGTCTCCCACACCCCGGCGCTGCTACTCTCGGGAAGCGCTTATGATCTGACCGAAAACTTCGACGTTTCCTACGCCCAGGAAGGCCGCGAAGATGTCTTCACCCTGGTGCCGACCTCCAACGACACGCTGTTCGAGGAGCTCTCCATGGTGTTCGAAGGCGAGACCCTGAGCGAGCTGATGATGACCGACAGCACCGGCCAGCGCACGCTGATCACCTTTAATGACATCGTCCAGAATGGCCGCATCGATCGCAGCCTGTTCGATTTCGAGATTCCGGACGGTACCGACGTCATCCGCGAAACCTATTGAGCCCACGCCCCGGAAGGCCGGGGCGCCCCCGTTCAGAGACCGCGAGTCTTCTCTTTTAGAGCCAATCAGGCGCTGCCCGGCGCCTGATTGGCTTCTTCGTCTTTGGCCGCCCGCCAGGCCATGATCTCGGCAAAGCGCTTCTCCTGGCCAAACGGGCTGGGTTCGAAAAAGCGCGCCTTGGGTAGCTCGGCTGGCCAGCAGTCGTGGGCGTCACCGGCCGGGTAGCCGTCGGGTTCGCTGTGGGCGTAGCGGTAGCCGTCGCCGTGGCCGAGCTCCTCCATCAGTTTGGTCGGGGCGTTGCGCAGGTAGTTGGGCACGTCTACCTGGGGCTGGCTTTTGACAAACGACTGCGCCGCCTTCCAGGCGCGTTCGATACGGTTGCTCTTGGGCGCTACCGCCAGGTGGATAGCGGCGTGGGCAATCGCCCGCTGGCCCTCGTAGTCGCCCAGGCGCAGGTAAGCGTCCCAGGCGGCGATCACCAGCGGCAGCGCCCGCGGGTCGGCGTTACCCACGTCTTCCGAGGCGATGGCGCAAAGTCTTCGCACCACGTCCAGCGGGTCGCCGCCGCCCTGAATGAAGCGCGCCATGTACAAAAGCGCGGCGTCCGGGCGCGAGGAGCGAATCGACTTGTGAATCGCCGAAAGCAGGTCGTAATAGGCGTCGCCCTGCTTGTCGAAAGCGCTGGACTGGTGGCCGATCACATCCCAAAGCGCCTCTTTATAGAGCACCTCGCGCTCGCCTTCACGCTGGGTGAAGTCGCAGGCGGTTTCGAGTAGTCCAAGCGCCCGCCGGGCGTCCCCCGCGGCGGCGCGGGCCAGCGCTTCAAGCACGCCGGGTGCGGTCTCGATGGCGCGGCGGCCAAGCCCGCGCTCGCTGTCTTCCAGTGCCTGGCGCATCACGTCGATCAGCTCGTCGTCGGTGAGCGACTTCAACACGTAGACCCGCGTGCGCGACAAAAGCGCCGAATTGACCTCGAAGGAGGGGTTCTCGGTGGTCGCGCCGATCAGGGTCACAAGCCCGGATTCGACGTGGGGCAGAAGCGCATCCTGCTGGCTCTTGTTGAGCCGGTGGATCTCGTCGAGAAACAACAGTGTCTGCGTTTTGATCTGGCGGGCGCGCTCGACCACCGCGCGAATCTCCTTGACTCCGGCCATCACCGCGCTTAGCTGTTCGAGCTGGGCGCCGGAGGCGCGCGCCAGAAGCTCGGCCAGGGTGGTCTTGCCCACGCCCGGCGGGCCCCACAGGATCATCGAGCGCACCGTTTGCGACTCGGCCATCTGCTTGAGCGGTTTTCCGGGGCCGACCAGCGCCTGCTGGCCCACGTAGTCATCGAGGTGGCGAGGGCGCATGCGAAAGGCCAGCGGTGCGCCTTCGCCAAGCGCTGGGGCACTGTCAAAAAGGTCCATGTTCACTTCCGTGGTCGGTGGGCGTTAGTAGATCCGGCGTTTTGCGCCAGAACGCCATGCTATGGTAAAGCGCGTAGTAGCAGGCTACCTTTGGACGTACGCCTGTTTGAAACATTCTGGTTGCAACAGGCTCTTTTGAGTACACCCTCTTTTGAGATCATGTTATTTCTGAAGGGCGCTTTTTTGAAATACGTTTGGCCTGAAACTCGCTACGTGTTCGGTGGCATCATCACTGCAGGTCATCCATTTAGTAGATAGCGCTGGCCAGTCGCTCAAGGCGCAAGGCTCGACAACCACTTGAGGAGTTTGTCATGTTAACTCAACTGCGTATGGATCACGCCAACATGGCGCGCATGCTTCACGTGCTGCAGCTCAAGAAGAAAACGCTGGACCAGGGCGAGCGACCCAATTTCAAGCTCATGCGTGAAGTGGTGGACTACATTCTTGCCTACATGGACGAATTCGCCATGCCGCTGGAGAAGATCTGTGTCGAGCGCCTCGAGCAGAAGGCGCCGGAGGATCTGCCCTTCATGGAGAAAATGGCCGAGGACTACCGCCAGCTCAAGCCAACGCTTGCACAACTCTCCGACGATATCGACATGATCCTGATGGACAACGTGCTACCGATGGATCGCTTCGCCCAGGACTTGAGCGCCTACCTCGAGGCCCACCGCACCTATCTTCGCCACGAGCGCGAACACCTCTTTCCGCTGATCGACAAATACTTCACCGCCGAGGACATGGAAGAGCTTCGCCAAGCGCTGCCGGACAAGGCGCAGCAGGAGCTCCAGCGGCTTCAGGACGACTACCCGGAGCTCTACGCCGAGCTCAACAACGCCGAGGTTCCGAACGTCTGATCGCTGTCGCGCTCGATGCGTTCGGGCGTGTTAAACTGACGCCTTTTTCACCCGGAGGGCGTTCGTGGTCAACTCACTTCAAGGCCCGAGCGGGGTGCCATGAGCGGCCCCGTGCTGATTTTCGACTCCGGCGTGGGCGGGCTTTCGGTGGCCCGCTCGCTTGCGACGAGCTACCCCGATATCGCCCTTTGCTACGCCTGCGACAACGCCTGGCTGCCTTACGGTCTGCGCGATGACGTCACGCTCGCCGCTCGCATTCTGACGGTGTGCCAGGCGGCGGTACGCGCCTGCCAAGCGAGCATGCTGGTGGTGGCCTGCAATACCGCCAGCACCCTGGCGCTCGAAGGGCTTCGCCAGGCGCTGGACATTCCTGTCATCGGCACGGTGCCTGCCATCAAACCCGCTGCACTTGCCAGCCGTACTCGGCATATCGGGCTTCTGGCGACCCGCGCTACGGTTCATCGCCCCTACACCCAGGATCTGATCGAGCGCTTCGCCGGCGATTGCCTGGTGACCCGCGTGGCCGCCGATGCGCTGGTGACCGAGGCCGAGGCTTGGCTTGGCGGCAGAGGGGTCGATGAAACACGCCTGAACGCCGCGCTCGCGCCGCTCTGGCAGGCCGCGCAGGCGCCTTGCCCGCTCGATACCGTGGTGCTCGGCTGTACCCATTTTCCGCTCTTGAAGCCCGTGCTCGCGCGCCTGGCCCCCAAACCGCTTGGCTGGATCGACTCCGGCGACGCCATTGCCCGCCGCGTGGTCGACGTCGCACCGCCCGGCACCGGACCGGCGGATGGGCGCTGCTTTACTACCGCAGATGCCCGGCATCTGCGCCGTGCGTTCAATGACTTCGGCTTCGAGCCCCCGCAACCTCTGCTTCTGCCCTGAATTTGGGGCGTTGCGTCTGATTTCACAAGGAGCCGCTTTGGCCATTCCCGCTGTCGACCCGCACCGCTACGACGAGCAGCTCGCCGAGAAGCGCGCGTTCGTCGAAGAGCTTTTTACGCCGTTCTCGCCCCCCGCGCTCGAGGTGTATCCTTCACCGCCCGAGCAGTACCGCCAGCGCTGCGAGTTTCGTATCTGGCACGACGGCGACGATCTCTTCTACGCCATGTTCGAGGTCAACCCGGATGACCCGAAGGATAAAAAGGTCGTGCGGCTGGATCAGTACGCGGTGGCGAGCCCGCGCATCAACGAGCTGATGCCCCAACTGCGCGAGGCGTTTTTGCAAAGCGATACGCTAAGGCGGCGGCTTTTCCAAGTGGAGTTTCTGACCACGCTCTCCGGCGAGGCGCTGGTGACGCTTATTTACCATCGGCCGCTGGACGAGGCCTGGGAGCGCGAGGCGCTCGAACTGGAAACCGCGCTTGGCATCATGATCATCGGCCGCTCGCGTAAGCAGCGGCTGGTGTTGACCCGCGACCACGTCTGGGAGCGTCTCACGGTGAACGGGCGTACGCTCGACTACCAGCAGGTCGAGAACAGCTTTACCCAGCCCAACGCGCATATCTGCCAGTCGATGCTCGCGTGGGCCCAGGACGTTACCGCTAACCAGCGCGCGCGCGACCTAGTCGAGCTTTACTGCGGCAACGGCAACTTCACCATGGCGCTTGCCGGCAACTTTCGTCAGGTGCTCGCCACGGAAATTTCTCGCACCTCGGTGGCAAGTGCTAACGTTAATGTAGAAGCCAACGGCATCGACAACGCGGTCGTGGCGCGGATGTCTGCCGAGGAGTTTTCGCTGGCGCTGAAAGGCGAGAAGAGCGGGCGCCGGGTCGCCGAGATGGCGCTTGATGGCTACGACTTTTCGACCGTGCTGGTGGACCCGCCGCGGGCGGGGCTCGACGAGCAGAGCTGCGCGCAGATCAGCGAGTACGAGCGGATCGTCTATATTTCATGCAACCCGGCAACGCTTGCCGACAACCTGTCGGTGCTGACGAAGACCCACGACATTCAGCGCTTTGCGCTATTTGACCAGTTTCCGTTTACCCACCACTGTGAATGTGGCGTGATGCTGACGCGGCGCAAGTAGGGCGATGCGAAAACGACATACTCCATAAGCAAGTTGGCAGATGGTTAGTGAGCCGCGCCTGGTTAGCGTAAGCTTGCCGGCATGGCGGCCCAAAGGCCCATTATTGTTCATTTTTTTGGCCTTACCGGCCGAGGCAGACGAGGTGATGGATGCACAACGTTGCGAGTGACGAAAGTCGGCAGGATCTTTTAAAACAGCTGCAGGAACGCCTGGAGGCGCAGCTGGGGCCGGAGCGCGCGGAATACATCAAGGCGTTTGCCCGCCACTTCTACGCCACCGTGCCCTTCGAGGATCTCGTCGACCGTCGGCCGGACGATCTTTACGGCGCCACGCTTTCGATCTGGCAGTTTCTCCAGCACCACGACCCGGAAAGTCCGAAGGTGCGCATCTTCAACCCGGATTTCGAAGAGGATGGCTGGCAGTCCCACCACACCTTCGTGGCCGTACTGCACGAGGACATGCCGTTTCTGGTCGACTCGGTGCGCATCGAACTCAATCGCCGAGGCTTGACCGTTCACGCGATCCAGAACGCGGTGTTCGCCGTGGCCCGCGACGGCCACGACCGGCTCGAGAACCTGACCACGCCGCGCGCGGAGAACGCCCCGGAGGCGCGCGAGTCGCTGATCGTGATCGAGGTGGATCGCCAGACCGACCGCGAGGCGCTGGCGAGCATGGAAGAGAAGCTCAACAACGTGCTGCGCGACGTGCGCACCGCGGTGGCCGACTTCGACCCCATGCGTGATCAGATTACCGAAGCGATTGCGGAGCTCGAGAAGAACTGCCCGCCGCAGATCGACCCGGACGACCACGAAGAGGCCATCGCCTTTCTCGAGTGGCTTTTGAAGGACAACTTCACCTTCCTGGGTTACGACGAGTACCGACTCAGCGGCGGGGAGCTCGAGCGCGACCCGGACAGCGTGCTGGGCGTTTTCCGCCTCAATCAGGCGCGCTATCGCGAGCGTATCCGCACCAAGGAGGGGGTCGATGAAAGCGGCTTCGTACTGGTGCCGCAGCTTTTATCGTTTGCCAAGAGCGCCCATCACAGCCGCGTGCACCGCCCGACCTACCCGGACTACATCACCGTCGACCGTTACGACGACGATGGTAACGTGATCGGCGAGCGGCGCTTTTTCGGCCTGTTCACCGCCACGGTCTACAACGAGTCGCCGCGCAACATTCCGCTTCTGCGCCGCAAGCTCAAGGCGGTGATGGATATCGCCGGCTTCAACCCGCGCGGGCATAACGGCAAGCAGCTTTTACAGATTCTCGAAGTCTTCCCGCGTGACGATCTGTTCCAGATCGACACCGTGCAGCTTGCCGAAACGGCCCAGGGCATTCTCAACATTCGCGAGCGCCGCCAGGTGCGCCTGTTCATCCGCACCGACGTTAGCGGCAAGTTCTACTCATGCCTGGTGTTCGTGCCGCGCGACGTCTTCTCCACCGACCTTCGCCAGCGTATTCAGACCATGCTCTGCGAGGAGCTCGACGCTCGCTTTGGCGACTTCAACACCTACCTGTCGGAGTCGGTGCTGGCGCGGATTCAGCTGATTCTGCGCTTCAAGGGCGACGAGCCGAGCCGTTTCGATCCCAAGCGGCTCGAGAACAAGGTGGCCCGGCTTTCGCGCAGCTGGCGCGACGAGCTTCATGAGGCGATGATCGAAGGTTTCGGCGAGGAGCGCACCAACGCGCTGATGGAGCACTTCCAGCAGGCGTTTTCCGCCAGCTACCGTGAGGACTTCAGCGCGCGCACCGCGGTGTTCGACATGCAGCACCTGCTGGCGCTCAGCGGCGAGCGCAAGCTGTCGCTGTCGCTCTATCGTCCGATGGACGAGCACGCCGGCGGCATGAACCTGAAGCTTTATCACCGCGATCATCAGATCCCGCTCTCCGATGTGCTGCCGATGATGGAGAACTTGGGGCTTCGCGTGCTGGGCGAGCGCCCCTACGACATCCATGGCCCCAAATCGCGCTACTGGATTCACGACTTCGAGCTCGAGCACGTGCGCAGCGGCGTCGACATGAGCCAGATGCGCGAGATCTTCACCGAGGCCTTTACGCGTATCTGGACCGGCGAAGCGGACAACGACACCTACAACCGGCTGGTGCTGAGCGCGGGCCTGGACTGGCGCGAAGTCGCGATGCTGCGAGGCTACGCTCGCTATCTCAAGCAGATTCGCTTTGGCATGTCTCAGGACTATATCGCCGCGACCCTTGCCAACTACCCGATGATCACCCAGGCCCTGGTGGAGCTGTTCAAGCAGCGCTTCGACCCGGCCGCCGACTCCCACGACACCCGGGCCTGCGAAGAGCGCCTGAGCGAGTATCTCGACGGCGTGGCGAGCTTGAGCGACGACCAGCTGCTGCGGCGTCTCATGGAGCTGATCAAGGCGACGCTTCGCACCAACTACTATCAGAAAAACGCGCAGGGCGAGTACAAGGAGTACATCGCCTACAAGCTCGACCCCTCGAAAGTCACCGGCATTCCCAAGCCGCGCCCGGCGTTCGAGATATTCATGTGCTCGCCGCGGGTCGAAGGCGTGCACCTGCGCGGCGGCAAGGTTGCCCGCGGCGGGCTACGCTGGTCCGACCGGCTGGAGGATTACCGCACCGAGGTGCTGGGGCTGGTCAAGGCGCAGCAGGTGAAGAACTCGGTGATCGTGCCGGTAGGGGCGAAAGGCGGCTTCGTGTGCAAGCGCATGCCGGAAAACGCCGACCGCGAAACGACCCAGAACGAGGGCATCGCCTGCTACCAGACGTTCATCCGCTCGCTGCTCGATTTGACCGACAACCTCGACGGCAGCCGCGTGGTGCCACCCAAGGACGTGGTACGCCACGACGATGACGACACCTACATGGTGGTGGCAGCGGACAAGGGCACCGCGTCGTTTTCCGACTACGCCAACGCCATTTCGCTCGAGTACGGCCACTGGCTCGGCGACGCCTTCGCTTCCGGCGGTGCCAACGGCTACGACCACAAGAAGATGGCGATCACCGCGCGCGGCGCCTGGGAGTCGGTCAAGCGCCACTTCAAGAACCTGGATCTCGACACCCAGCGCGACCCGTTCACCGTGGTCGGCATCGGCGACATGGCCGGCGACGTGTTCGGCAACGGCATGCTGCTCTCGGACAAGATAAAGCTGGTGGGCGCGTTCAACCACCTGCACATCTTCATCGATCCGCACCCGGATACCGACGCCTCCTTCGCCGAGCGAAAGCGCCTGTTCGACATGGGCCGCTCGAGCTGGGAAGACTACAGCCAGGAACTGATCTCCCAAGGCGGCGGCGTGTTCAGCCGCAGCGCGAAGTCGATCACCATCACCGACGAGATGCGCGAGGTCTTCGGCATCGAGGCCGACAGGCTATCGCCTGCCGATTTGATCAACGCCATGCTCAAGGCCCACGTCGATCTGATCTGGAACGGCGGCATCGGCACCTACGTCAAGAGCTTCGAGGAGTCCGATGCCGACGTCGGCGACAAGGCCAACGATGCGCTGCGCATCGACGGTCGCGAGCTCAACTGCCGCGTGGTAGGCGAGGGCGGTAACCTCGGCCTTACCCAGCGCGGGCGCATGGAAGCGGCGGCCAGAGGTGTGCGCGTTTACACCGACTTCATCGACAACGCCGGCGGGGTGAACTGCTCCGACCACGAGGTCAACATCAAGATATTGATCGACGAAGTGGTCAAGCGCGGCGACATGACCGAAAAGCAGCGCAACGAACTGCTGGCCGAGATGACCGACGAGGTCGCCGAGCTCGTCATTCGCGACAACTACCGCCAGACCCAGTCGATCGATCTTTCCGAGCTTCTGTCGCGCCAGGGCTCCGGGCCGTATCGGCGCTTCATCAGCGAGCTCGAAAGCGCCGGCCAGATCGATCGCGAACTCGAGTTTCTGCCCTCGGACGAGGTACTCAAGGAGCGCGCCAGCAACAGCGAAGGTATGCGCTTGCCGGAGCTTTCGGTGCTGATCTCCTACGCCAAGAGCACGCTCAAGGGCGATTTGATCAAATCCGACGTGCCGGACGACCCCTACATCGACCGCCACCTGGAGAATCTCTTCCCTTCAGTGCTGGTCGAGCGCTACCCGACCGAAATGTACGAGCACCGCTTGAAGCGCGAAATCGTGGCCACCCAGGTGGCGTGCGATCTGGTCGATCGCATGGGCATCGTCTTCGTGCGCCGGCTGATGGACTCGACCGGCGCGGGTCGTGCGGATATCGCCCGCGCCTACGTCATCGCCCGCGACGCGTTCAACCTCAAGCAGATCTGGAGCGAGATCGAGGCGCTGGACAACCAGGTACCCAGCCGCGTTCAGTACTCGATGATGCTCGATGTGATGCGTCTGACGCGCCGCGCCACGCGCTGGTTCGTACGCCAGCACATGGGCCTTTCGACCCAGGACGCCATCGAGTACTTCGGGCCACGCTTGGCCCAGCTGCAGGAAAGCATTGGCGATCTGCTCAGCGGCGAAGAGCAGGCCCAGTGGCAGGCGCGCCGCGATGAGCTCGTCGAGCAGGGCGTGCCCGAGGCGCTGGCCTCGAGCGTGGCCGGGGCGCCGAGTCTCTACGCGGGGCTCGGTATCATTCACGCGGCGCGCACCACCAACGAGAAACCCCAGCGCGTGGCCGAGGTGTACTACGAAATCGGCAGCCGGCTGGAGCTTCCCTGGATGACGCACCAGGTGACCCAGCTCGAGGTGCGCGACGCCTGGCAGGCCCAGGCGCGGGAAACCTTCCGCGACGACATCGACCGCCAGCAGCTGGCGCTGACCGTCAGCGTGTTGAAGCTCGACGCCGGCAGCCGCGATACCCAGGAACTGGTCGAGCAGTGGCTCGAGCAGCACGGTGATCTGCATCGCCGCTGGCGCCGGCTGATCGACGAAGTGCGCGGCGGCACCGACGGCGGCTTTGCGCTGTTCGCCGTGGCGGTGCGCGAACTGGTGGACCTGGCCGAAAGTGGCAGCGAAGGCTAACCGCCGGGTATTCTCGCTTGTATCGCGCCCCGCTCTGCGGGGCGCGTTTTTTTGTGCCTGCCGCGTCCACGCAAGCGTTCGGCGCAGCGCAGCGCTTTGAGGTATAATCGCCCGCCGCCCGCCACTGCCTGGAGCCTTCGATGTATTCGCTTGCCCGCTCGCTGCTGTTCAACCTCGACCCGGAAACCGCCCACGGCGTGTCGCTACGCGCGCTCGAGTCGCTGCACCGGGCCGGCGGGGTCGAGCGGCTTTTTGGGCCAGCGGTGAGCGACCCGGTCGAGCTGATGGGGCTGCGCTTTCCCAATCGCGTGGGCCTGGCCGCGGGGCTCGACAAGAACGCCGACCACCTGGACGCGCTGGGCGCTTTGGGCTTTGGCTTCGTCGAGGTGGGCACGGTCACACCCAAAGCCCAGCCCGGGAACGCCAAGCCGCGGCTTTTTCGCCTCGCCAAACACGGCGCGATCATCAACCGCTTCGGGTTCAACAACCAGGGCGTGGCGCACCTGGTCGAGAACGTCAAACGTCGGCGCTACGCCGGGCTCGTCGGAATCAATATCGGCAAGAACCTGAGTACCTCGGTGGACGACGCGCTCAGCGATTACCTGACCTGCCTGGAAGCGGTGCACGGCGTGGCGGACTACGTCACCGTCAACGTCTCCTCGCCCAATACGCCGGGGCTCAGAACGCTGCAGTTCGGCGCCCAGCTCGACGCACTTCTGGCACCGCTTCGCGAGCGCTGCACGGCGCTGGATGAAAGCGCCGGGCGCCGAGTGCCGCTTTTGATCAAGATTGCCCCGGACATGAGCGATGAAGAGATCGCCCTGGTAGCGCAAAGCATCACCCAAAACGGCTTCGACGGCGTGATCGCCACCAACACCACCGTGGAGCGCGAGGCGGTGGCCGGCCACGCTCACGCCGAGGAGGCGGGCGGGCTCTCCGGGCGCCCGGTGTTCGAGCCGTCGAATCGCATCATTCGCGCGCTGCGCCAGAAGCTGCCCGATCTTCCGATCATTGGTGTGGGCGGTATCGACAGCCCCGCCAAGGCGCGAGCAAAGATCGAAGCCGGGGCCGATCTGGTACAGCTCTATTCGGGATTGATCTATGAAGGGCCGGGGCTAGCGCGTCACTGCGCCAAAGCGTTGGCAGAGCAGGCCGGCGAAGCGCGCTGAAGGCTTCAAAAGCGTGAGGCGGAAGTAGAAGGGCGCGGGTGACGCGGGAGTGGGAAAGATACAAAACGGTGAAAAAAGTGCGGACACGAAAAAGCCCGCTCGAAGGAAGCGGGCTTGGTCGGTTCAATCAGCTTTTGAAGGGCCCGGGTCAGGTCATGACCATCGGATTCTTATGGATACCAGAGACGCCGGTCATGCCGTCCCACTGGTCGCCGCGACCTTCACGCCAACCGCTCATCCAGTACTCGCGTAAATTGATGTCCTGGCTTGGGCAATCGTCACGAGAGCGACCCGTAACACCCGCTTTGTAGCCGTGAACGTATGCCCGCTGAAAGCGATCACGCTTTTGTCGTTTCATTGGCTGACCTCTCTTATGTAAAGCTTTGGGCTTCAATAAAGCCTTGGGAAGAGGCGGTGGTCGACATAAAAGACAGTAGGGCCGCCAGCCGCCTCGGAGCTTACTTCAAGAGCGAGACGATTCGGACCATGAACTCGGCACTCACGTGCGAAATGGCCTTCTCGACTCGACTAGCCAAGGGTTGCAGCCGGCGCCTTTCAATGACGTGTCGCTCGGCGTTAAACCCTGACAGAGTACGCATGCGTTTCAGTAGCTACTCTCTTATTGTTAGCCCATGATATGGGCCGTTGTCGACCCCCAAATTGTCATCGAACGTAAACACATTTGCCATATACAGGAAAATTGCGCGGTTACGCGCCGATGCTTATGACCGAGCCCAGTCAGAACGCCCCGTTGGAATTTTTAGCGACCTGCCCTAAGGGAATCGAAAGCCTGCTGATCGAGGAGCTGGCCGCCCTCGGCGCCACGCCTGGCAAGGCGACGGTGGCGGGCGTCTATTTCAGCGCCGACCTTGAAAGCGCCTACCGCGCCTGTCTCTGGTCGCGGCTGGCCAACCGGGTCGTGCTGATTCTCAAGCGTGCGACGATGGTCGAAAGCGCCGCCGAACTTCACCAGGCCGCGCTCGGCGTCGACTGGCCGGCGCACATCGCCGCGAACAGGACGCTGGCGGTCGACTTTCATGGGCGCAGCGAGCAGATTCGCCATACCCGCTTCGGCGCGCAAACGGTCAAGGATGCGGTGGTGGACTCGCTGGCGCTCGCCGGTAGGGCGCGCCCGAATGTCGATATCAAGGCGCCGGATCTGCGCCTTTACGCCCACCTTCATCGTTCGAACCTGACCCTGGGGATCGACCTTTCCGGCGATAGCCTGCATCGGCGCGGCTACCGCAAGGAGGTCGGCCACGCGCCGCTCAAGGAGAACCTGGCCGCCGCGCTTTTGGTGCGCGCCAACTGGCCCGAGCGCGCCAAGCAAGGCGAGGCGCTGGTCGATCCGCTGTGTGGCTCGGGCACGCTATTGATCGAGGCCGCGCTCATGGCCGCCGACCAGGCGCCCAACCTGCATCGCCCGCGCTTTGGCTTCGAAGGCTGGGCGGGCCACGATACGGCGGTGTGGGCCGAGCTCAAGCGTGAGGCCCAGGCGCGCGCCTCGATCGGTCGCAAGCGCTGCAAGAGCGCGCTCTACGGTTTCGATCAAAGCCCCACGGCGCTCTCAGCCGCGCGCGCCAACGCCATGCGCGCCGGTGTGCCTGCGCTGATCGAGCTGGCCGGCCAGAGCCTTTCACGCCTCGAGCGCCCGGCGGCGCTGGAGAACGCGCGGGGGGTGATCATCACCAACCCACCCTACGGCGAGCGATTGGGCGAGCTGCCCGAGCTGGTCGAGCTCTACGCCACCCTGGGCGACAAGGCTCGCGCGCTGTTTCCCGGCTGGACGCTGGCGGTCTTTACCGGCAACCCGGACCTGGGCCACCGGCTGGGGCTTCGCGCCCACAAGCAGTACGCGCTGAAAAACGCCGCCCTCGACGCCAAGCTGCTGTTGATGGCGATCGACGAAACGCCCGGCGAGAACGCTTCTGGCGAAGGCTCTGACGCAGGGGCCGGCTCCGGGAAGGGAAACGGCCCTGAAGAGGGAAAGCGCAGCGCTACCGCACCGGCGAAGGCCGGCGAGCGCCAGCTCTCCGAGAACGCGCAGATGTTCGCCAACCGGCTGGCCAAGAACCAGAAACGCTTGAAGAAGTGGCTCAAGCAGAGCGGCGAAACCTGCTACCGGATTTATGATGCCGACATGCCGGAGTTCGCCCTGGCGATCGACCGCTACGGCGATCAGATACACGTTCAGGAGTACGCCGCGCCGAAGTCGGTCAACGCCGCTCAGGCGCAAAAGCGGCTGTTCGACGCGCTCGAGGTGCTGCCCGAGGCGCTTGGCGTGCGCGCCAGCGCCATTCACGTCAAGCGTCGCGAGCGTCAGGCCGGCCACGCCCAGTACCAGAAGCGCGGCAGCAGCAACGAGCGCTTCGAGGTGCGCGAAGGCCAGGCCAGGCTCTGGGTGAACCTGCGCGACTACCTCGATACCGGGCTATTTCTCGACCACCGCCCGGTACGGCGCATGTTGGGTGAAATGAGTACGAACAAGCGCTTTTTGAATCTATTCTGCTACACCGCGACCGCCACGGTGCAGGCCGCGCTCGGCGGGGCGAGCGACAGCGTCAGCGTGGACATGTCCAATACGTACCTTGAGTGGGCGAAGGAGAACTTCGCGCTCAACGGCCTGGATGCACGTCGCCACCGGGTGGAGCGCGAGGACTGCTTTCGCTGGCTCGAGCGCGCCGAGAGCCAATTCGATCTGATCTTCATGGACCCGCCGACCTTCTCCAACTCCAAGAAGATGCGCGACACCCTGGACATTCAGCGCGACCATCCGCGCCTGATCGAGCTTGCCATGGCGCGTCTGGCGCCCGGTGGCACCCTGGTGTTCTCCAACAACCAGCGCCGCTTCACGTTCGACGAGGCGCTTACCGAGCGCTTTGACGTCGAGGAGATCACCGCCAGAACCTTCGACCCCGACTTTCAGCGCAGGGCGAATGCACACCACGTGTTCACGCTGCGCCACCGGTAATCGAGCGCTTCACAGGGCGTCCAGAAGCGAGAGCTGGCGCATGGCGTCCTGGGCTTCCGGCGCGTGGTCGTCGGCTTCCAGCACTTTCTCGAACCCGCGCGAGGCCTGGATCGTGCTCTCGTCCTCGAGCCACATCTGGGCCTGCTCGCGGGTATCGGCCAGCTGGTGCTTCAGCCCGCCGAACTGGGTGCCGATCTGGCCCCAGGCGCGGCTGAATATCCAGTCGCCGAACATGTCCTGGTGAATGTGTACCAGCACATAGTCATGGTCGGTTTCCCAGCGTACGATCACTGTGGTCTCCTCAAAACCTGTTCTCCTTGAATTACTCTTGTCACGCCTGGCTGCGCGCCGGGCGTATTGTAAAGCCCGGATATAGAAACGCCTATGAAACTCGTCATCGATGCCAACATTCCCGCCGCCGATGCCTGCCTTGGCCATCTGGGCGAGATCACCTGCCTACCCGGTCGCGAAATCACGCCCAACGATGTGAAGGACGCCGACGCGCTGATCGTGCGCTCGATCACCCGCGTCGACGCGGCGCTGCTCGAGGGCAGCGCGCTCTCCTTCGTGGGTAGCTGCACCATCGGGGTCGATCATGTCGACCTCGACTACCTGGCGGCTCGCAGTATCGGCTTTGCCAGCGCCCCGGGCTGCAACGCCGAGGCGGTAGTGGATTACGTGCTGGCAAGTCTTTTGGACGCTTCCGAGCGCGAAGGTGGCGACGCGCTTGCGCGCACCGTGGGCGTGGTCGGCGTTGGCAGCGTGGGCGGTCGGCTGGTTGCGCGGTTGAAAGCGCTGGGGCTCGAGGTGCTGGCCTGCGACTCGCCCCGCGCCGCGCGGGAAGGCGACGACGGCTTCGCCTCGCTCGATGAGGTGATTGCGCGCTGCGACGTCATCTGCCTGCATACGCCGCTGGTACGAGACGGCGAACACGCCACCCGGCACCTGCTCGACGCCCGACGTATCGAGGCGCTCAAACCCGGTACGCTGCTGATCAGCGCCGGGCGCGGTGACTGTGTCGACGGCGGCGCGCTCTACCGGCGGCTGAAAGAGAAAGGCGACATCACCGCTGTGCTGGATGTGTGGGAAAACGAGCCCGCCATCGACGCCGCGCTAAGGGAGCGCGCGTTTCTGGCCACGCCCCACATCGCCGGGCATAGCCTGGATGGCAAGCTGCGCGGCACCTGGATGATCCAGCAGGCGCTGACGAAACACCTTCAGGCGCCGTGTGGGCCCGCGTTCGACGCGATCTGCCCCGCGCCAGCGTTGGCCTCGCTGCATTTACAGGAGGCGCTACCCGTAAATGATGCGCTACGTTTATGCAGCACAGCGGTATACGACCCGCGCCGCGACCACGATACGCTGGCGCGAGAAACGCGCCGTTTGGGGGTAGCGAAGGGCTTCGACACCTGCCGCGCGAACTACCCGCTGCGCCGCGAGTTCGCAACGCTCGAGGTCACGCTCGGGCCAAGGGCGCAAGCGCTCGAAGGCGTGCTGCGCGGGGCTGGGTTCAAGGTCGAGTGCGTGTGAGGAAGGAACGATAGCGGCGGCGGGACCACCGCTATCCCTGGTCGGATTACTGGCGGTAGGCGGCTTCTTTCAGCGCGCGAATACGCTCATCCAGAGGCGGGTGGCTGGCGAAGAGCTTTTCCATGAGCGAGCGAGTCTGGCCCTTGGTGATCGCCATGGCGCGCATGGTATCCGGCATCTGATCCGGCATTTCGGTTTCGGCCTTCAGTCGTGCCAGGGCGTTGACCATGGCGCTGGTGCCGGCCAGGCGCGCGCCGGCTTCATCGGCGCGGTATTCACGAAAGCGCGAGAACCAGGCGACGATCATCGAGGCAATGATGCCGAAGACGATCTCTGCGACCATCACCACGGCGAAATAGCCCATGAAGCCGAGTCCTCCTTCGCTGCCGCGGCTTTTCAGGAAGCCGTCGAGCAGGTGCGCCACGGCCCGGGCGAAGAACATGACGAAGGTGTTGACCACGCCCTGAATCAGCGCCAGCGTCACCATGTCGCCGTTGGCCACGTGGCCGATCTCATGGGCCAGCACCGCGCGCACTTCATCCGGGCGCATGCGGTTGAGTAGCCCCGCCGAGACGGCCACCAGCGCATCGTTCTTGTTCCAGCCGGTGGCGAAGGCGTTGGACTGCTGGGCGGGGAAGATACCCACTTCCGGGGTCTTGATACCCGCCTCGCGGGAGAGCTCGGCCACGGTGTCCACCAGCCACTGCTCGGTGGAGTTGGAGGGCGCCTCGATCAGCACGGTGCCGGTGGAGCGCTTGGCCAGCCACTTCGACATCAAAAGCGAAATCAGCGATCCCGCCATGCCGATGATGAAGCAGAACAGCAACAGGCCGGTGAAGTTGATGCCCTGACTTCGCAGGTAGCCTTCCACGCCGAACAGGCGCAGCGTAAAGCTTGCAACCAGCACCACCGCGAGGTTGGTGGCCAGAAACAGCAAAATACGCATCATGGTGGTGATCTCCCTTCAAGGTCTTTAAACGGTATCGAATCCGGTGATTAGAGTCGGCGACGGGCCGGCAGTTTCACACCGCTACTGGCGGTAGCGCGATAAAAAGTTGGCGAAGCGGTCCAGCGCATCGCCGAGCTGATCTGCCCAGGGTAGCGTTACGATGCGCACGTGATGGGTGTCCGGCATATTGAAGGCGCTGCCCTGGACCAGCAGAATCTTCTCCTGAAGAAGCAGGTCGAGCACCAGCTGCTGGTCATTCTTGATGCTGTACATCGCCGGGTCCAGGCGCGGAAACGCATAGAGCGCCCCCTTGGGCGTCACGCATGATACGCCAGGAATAGCGTTGAGCTTCTCCACGGTAATATCGCGCTGGGCCAGAAGCCGCCCGCCGGGCAGAATCAGATCGTTGATCGACTGGTAGCCGCCGAGCGCGGTCTGGATCGCGTGCTGGGCCGGCACGTTGGCGCAAAGGCGCATCGAGGCGAGCATGGTCAGCCCCTGGATGTAGTCGCTGGCGCGCTTTTTGGCCAGCGTCCCGGAAATGGTCATCCAACCGGAGCGAAAGCCGGCGCAGCGGTAGCTCTTGGAGAGCCCGTTCATGGTGATCACGAGCTGGTCGTCGTCGGCAAGGGCCCCGGTGGCGGTATGTTCGACGCCGTCATAGAGAATCTTGTCGTAGATCTCGTCGGAAAACACCACCAACTGGTGCTCTTGCGCGACCTTCAACACCTGCCTGACCACCTCCGGCGGGTAGACGGCGCCGGTGGGGTTGTTGGGGTTGATCAGCACGATCGCCCGGGTGCGGCTGGTGACCCTGGCGCGAATGTCGGCGATGTCCGGTGCCCAGTCGGCCTGCTCATCGCAGCGGTAGTGCACGGCGTGGCCGCCGGAAAGGTGCGCCGCGGCGGTCCAGAGCGGATAGTCCGGCGCGGGAATCAGCACTTCGTCGCCGTCGTTCAAAAGCGCCTGCATGCACATCACGATCAGCTCGGAAACGCCGTTGCCGATGTAGATATCCTCGATGCCGACACCGGGAATCTGCTTGCGCTGACACTCCTGCATGATCGCCTTGCGCGCCGAGTAGAGCCCCTTGGAGTCGCAGTAGCCCTGGGCGGTGGGCAGGTTGCGCATCACGTCCTGAAGAATCTCCTCGGGCGCTTCGAACCCGAAGGGGGCAGGGTTGCCGATGTTGAGTTTCAGAATGCGGTGGCCTTCGTCCTCGAGCCGTTTGGCGTGGTCCAGCACCGGGCCACGGATGTCGTAGCAGACGTTGTGCAGCTTGTGCGATTTATGCAGCGTTTGAGGCTCCGAGAGCGGCGATTCAACGGGGTGCGGCGTATCCATGATATTTCCAAAATACCCTTATTAGTCGGCGGGTCGCTAAGCGACGTTATTGTTCACCATTATGCGCGTGAGGGCTTTCGCTGTCTGCGCTTTCGGGCGCGTTATTATCCGGCGCTTGGTCGTTTTCTAACGCCTCGGGTGCGCAGGCTTCAGGAATATCGGCCGGGGTTTCGAGGGTGATGCGCCCGAGCTTGCCGTCGCGCAGCTCGTGAAGCAGCACCTCGGCGCCGCGGTGCAGGTCCACCTCGCCGCCGGGGCGCAGACCGCCGCGCTTGGCGGCGATCTCTTTCAAGATCGCGTGACCGTCAAACCCCGCCAGGGCGAGAAAGTCCGGCCGCGCCGGGCCGTCGGCGTCGATCTCCTGGGCCTGCCTGGGCGCTTCGTATACCGGCAGCGCCTTGAGCTTGTAGCGCTCACTCAGCGCCTCGGGGTAGCGCCTGGCGAGCTCGGCGCTGGCGACGATGGCCACATCGGTGTATTCGATCGCGGTATCGCGAATGGCGCCGCTGGCCGCCAGGCGGTAGGCGCTCGCCTGATCCTCGATCTTGGGCCACAGCACCCCGGGGGTGTCGATCAGCGCCACGCGCCCATCGATGCGCACCTTCTGCTGGCGCTTGGTGACCGCCGGCTCGTTGCCGGTCTTGGCGATCTTGCGCCCGGCCAGGCCGTTGATCAGAGTGGATTTACCCACGTTGGGAATGCCCATCACCATCACGCGCACGTCACGATCCGCCCGCACCGCGCCGGCCAGCTCGTGACAGAGCTTCGGGATCTTTTTGAGCTCGCGGCTTTGGGTGGTGGTGACCGAAAGCGCCCGGGTATCGACTTGGGCGTCGAAGTGGGCGACCCACTCTTTCGTGCGCTCCGGGTCCGCCAGGTCTGCGCGGGTCAGAATCTTCAGCACCGGTTTGTGGCGGGTCAGCTCGGCCAGCATCGGATTGGCGCTGGAGTAGGGCAGGCGCGCATCGAGCACCTCGATCACCACGTCGATCTCCGGCAGCGCCTCCTTGATCTGGCGACGGGCCTTGTTCATGTGTCCGGGAAACCAGCCGAGCATGGGACTCTCCTGCAAGCGCAAACGTGGGGCAAAAAAACGGGCTGCCATTCTATCAGAATGCCAGCCCGTGGGGCGGTTGCCGCAGTGTGGCTCACTCGTTCGGGTGAAACTCCAGTGACACCGAGTTGATGCAGTAGCGAAGCCCGGTGGTCTGGGGCGGGCCGTCCGGGAAGACGTGTCCAAGATGGGCGTCGCAGTGCGAGCAAACCACCTCGGTGCGCTCCATGCCGTGACTCGAGTCGCGGTGCTCTTCCACACTTTGACGACCCAGCGGCCGGTCGAAGCTCGGCCAGCCGCAGCCAGCGTCGAACTTGTGCTCGTTTTCGAACAGCGGCGCGTGGCAGCACACGCAGTGGTAGATGCCTTGCTCATCGCGCACCTGGTAGTCGCCGGTGAACGGGCGCTCGGTGCCCTTTTCCCGCGTTACCCGGTACTGCTCATCGTTAAGCTGGCTGCGCCACTGATCCGGGGATTTTTCGATTTTGGCCATGGGCGTCTCCCTAGTGGCATTGAATGATTAATTGAGACCGACGCTGTCGACCTGAGGTTCAGTTTAGGCCACCCGCTGCCGCGTGCCCAAACCGGTACCCGGTATACCGGTTGCCTCCTTTGTATGAAGTGCGCCGTGCGTGACTCAAGGTGCGCAAGAGCAAGTAAACACTCAATCCTGAAATCAGTGGCTTGACAGTAAAACCTTGGCTGAGTAATATACGCGCCACCTCGACGAGGCAATGAAACGTCCCATTCGTCTAGTGGTCCAGGACACCGCCCTTTCACGGCGGTAACAAGGGTTCGAACCCCTTATGGGACGCCACTTCATCGTCAAGGTGTCGGAGTGCGGGAATAGCTCAGTGGTAGAGCATCGCCTTGCCAAGGCGAGGGTCGAGAGTTCGAATCTCTTTTCCCGCTCCAATTTGGGTGTGTGGCAAAGCAAGTGCAGGTCAAGAGCTGGAACGCCAGTCCGATCGAATCTCTTTTCCCGCTCCAAAACGTCCCATTCGTCTAGTGGTCCAGGACACCGCCCTTTCACGGCGGTAACAAGGGTTCGAACCCCTTATGGGACGCCACTCCGAACGCGAGAAATTGATAAGCGGGAATAGCTCAGTGGTAGAGCATCGCCTTGCCAAGGCGAGGGTCGAGAGTTCGAATCTCTTTTCCCGCTCCAAGCATTAAGTTGCTTATGCGTCCCATTCGTCTAGTGGTCCAGGACACCGCCCTTTCACGGCGGTAACAAGGGTTCGAACCCCTTATGGGACGCCATTCTCGCCGCCAACCTTTCTGATAAGCGGGAATAGCTCAGTGGTAGAGCATCGCCTTGCCAAGGCGAGGGTCGAGAGTTCGAATCTCTTTTCCCGCTCCAGTTCAGTAGCGTTGTAAAGCAAGTGCCGGTCGAGAGCTGGAACGCCAGCCCGGCGGTAGGCCGCCCCGTCGAATCTCTTTTCCCGCTCCAGTTTTTTCTCCATACCTTCGATTGGTTCGCTATTACACGGTAGCGGCGGCTTTGTCGTCTCCCATATCCAGACGCGCCCAGCCATTAGCTTGAAAACGATTCCGGCTGCCCCCATCTATAGGCGCTCTATACTGTTTACCTTCTTTTGCTGACAGGACATTTCCATGGCCGAACCGGCATTGTCTATCCGTGGCCTGACCAAGGTGTATGGCAACGGCTTTCACGCCCTGAAGGGGATCGATCTCGACGTCCAGCAGGGCGATTTTTTTGCGCTGCTGGGCCCCAACGGGGCGGGCAAGTCGACCACCCTGGGCGTGGTGTGTTCGCTGGTGCAAAAAACCGAAGGCCAAGTCTCGATCTTCGGCATCGATATCGACAAGGACTTCGCGAAGGCCAAGTACCAGCTTGGCGTGGTGCCCCAGGAGTTCAACTTCAGCCAGTTCGAAAAAGTGCTGGATATCGTCATGGCCCAGGCGGGCTACTACGGCATGAAGCGAAGCGAGGCGCTGCCCCGGGCCAAACAGCTTCTCACCGACCTTGGCCTCTGGGACAAGCGTAACGGCAGCGCGCGGATGCTCTCCGGCGGCATGAAGCGGCGTCTGATGATCGCCCGCGCCTTGATGCACCGCCCGAAGCTCCTGATTCTCGACGAGCCCACCGCCGGGGTCGATATCGAGCTTCGACGCAGCATGTGGGAGTACATGCGTCGGCTCAACCGCGACGAGGGCACGACCATCATCCTTACCACGCACTACCTGGAAGAGGCGGAGAGCCTGTGTCGTAACATCGCCATCATCAATAACGGCGAAATCGTGCGCGATACCAGCATCCGCGAGCTGCTCGCCGAGCTCGATACCGAAACCTTCCTGCTCGATCTCGCCGCGCCCGTTGAACGCGTGCCCGAGATCGAAGGCTTCGAACTCCAGCAAATCGAGCCGACTCAGCTGGCGCTTGCCATTCACCGGGGCCAGGAACTCAATACCGTATTCCAGGCGCTGAGCGAGCAGGGCATCCAGGTGGTCTCGATGCGCAACCGCGCCAACCGGCTGGAGGAGATGTTCGTCTCCATGGTCGAGCAGGGCCAGAAACCGATCGACGAGCCGAGCGCCAAGGAGGCCAACGCATGAACGCCACCCAAACCCTGATCGCGCTCTGGACGCTGGTGATCAAGGAGATCAAGCGCTTCACGCGTATCTGGCCGCAGACGCTTTTGCCGCCGTCGATCACCATGGCGATGTACTTCATCATCTTCGGCAACCTGATCGGCTCGCGCATCGGCGCGATGGACGGCTTCAGCTACATGGACTTCATCGTCCCCGGGCTGATCATGATGTCGGTGATCACCAACAGCTACTCCAACGTCGCCTCGAGCTTCTTCTCCAACAAGTTCCAGCGCTCGGTCGAGGAGATGATGGTCTCGCCGATGCCCAACTGGGTGATCCTTTCCGGCTTCATTCTGGGCGGCATGGCGCGCGGGCTGGGCGTGGGGCTGATCGTGACGGTCGTTTCGCTGTTCTTTACTCAGCTCTCCGTGGAGCATCCGTTTTTGACCGTACTGGTGGTGGTGTTGACCTCGGCGCTGTTCTCCATTGGTGGGTTCATCAACGCACTGCTGGCCAACAAGTTCGACGATATTTCGATCGTCCCGACCTTCGTGCTGACACCGCTGACCTACCTGGGCGGGGTGTTCTACTCGATCTCGATGCTGCCGAACTTCTGGCAGGGCGTATCGATGCTCAACCCCATTCTCTACATGGTGAACGTGTTCCGCTACGGCTTTCTGGGCGTGTCGGATATCCCCGTGGGCTGGGCGCTGGCCGCGGTGTTCGCCTTCATCGTCGTGCTGTTCGCCGCTGCCTTGACCATGCTCGAGCGCGGCCACGGCATACGCAGCTAAAGGAGGCCGTCATGGCACACCGTCCGGATACCCTGGAACACGCGCCTCTCGGGCGCGATTCCGCCTACCCGGAGCAGTACGATGCGTCGCTGCTCTTTGCCATCCCCCGCGCCGCCAACCGCGCACCGCTCGGTATCGAGCAGGGCGCGCTGCCCTTCATCGGCGAGGACGAGTGGCACGCCTTCGAGCTCTCCTGGCTTGGCGCCCGGGGCAAGCCCGAGGTAGCGGTGGCGCGCTTTACGCTGCCGGCAAGCTCGCCGAACCTGATTGAGTCCAAGTCCTGGAAGCTCTACCTCAACAGCTTCAACCAGACCCGCTTTGAAAGCCGCGAAGCGGTGGTCGAGGTGCTCGAGCGTGATCTCTCGCGCGTGGCCGGCGCTGCGGTCGGGGTCGAGGTGTTCGACGTGGATGACCAGGCGCTCGCTCCCGTGCGCCTGCCTGGCGAGTGTCTGGATAGCCTCGATATCGCCGTGGATGACTACACGCCGAGCGCCGCGCACCTGAGCGCTAAAGGCGATATGGTCGAAGAGACGCTTTATTCGCACCTGTTGAAATCCAACTGCCCGGTCACTGGCCAGCCGGACTGGGGCAGCGTGATGATTCGCTACAAGGGGCCGAAGATCGACCGCGAAGGGCTCTTGCGCTATCTGATCGGCTTTCGCCAGCATCAGGATTTTCACGAGCACTGCGTCGAGCACATCTTCATGGATCTGATGCGCGAAGCCGCACCCGCAGAGCTTCTGGTGCTGGCCCGCTACGTGCGCCGGGGCGGGCTCGATATCAGCCCCTGGCGGGCGACTGTGGGCATGGCGCCGCCGGGGTCGCTGCGTCTGGCAAGGCAGTAAGGCCTTGCGCTAAAGTGGAAGGCCACTTAACGCCGGCTTAACCAAAGGACGCAGTATGGATGCACTGACGCTTCTTCATCAACGAAGCTCCATGGGCAAGCTCACCGAGCCCGCGCCCAGCGCCGAGCAGCTCGAGTCGATCTACCAGGCGGCGCTGCGCGCGCCGGATCACAAGGAATTGCGCCCCTGGCGGTTCATCGAGTTCAGCGGGGAAGGGCGCGAGCGCCTGGGCGAGCTGTTCGCCGAGGCGGAGTTTCAGGAAGACCCCAGCGCTTCTGATGATACGCTAAACGCCGCGCGCCAAAAGCCGCTTCGCGCGCCGATGATCATCGCGGTCATCGCGCGCGTCACGCCGGATCTTCCCAAGGTGCCCAGGATAGAGCAGGTGATCTCCGCCGGCTGCGCCGCCCACGGCATCCTGCTCGCCGCCCACGCCCTGGGGCTCGGCGCGATGTGGCGAAGCGGCAAGTACGCCTTCGACCCGGTGGTGCGCAAGGGCCTGAGCCTGGCAGATGACGACGAGGTCGTCGCGTTCATCTATCTGGGGGCGCTCGGCGGGCGCCACAAGCCGGTAGCCCAGCACGATGCGAGCGCGTTCGTGGAGCGCTGGAGCTAGCGTAAGGGGAACGTATGGCGACGTCTCGAAAACCCGGCACGGCCCACCCGCGGCTACCGCTACCTGAAAAGGGGCAGGACGACCTGGACGCGTTCCAGCGCTGGCTGGAAGAGGCGATTCCCATGGTCGCCGCGCTCGGCCTTCAGAAGATGAGCCAGAGCAACGACCACCTTGCCTGGGAGCTTGCGCTTGCACCCTCGCTTAACGACAAGGGCACCGGCTTTGGCGGCGCGCTCACCGCCCAGACCACGCTACTGGGCTGGTGCTGGGTCACGCTCTGGCTGCGCAAGCGGGGTCTTGCCCGCGACGTGGTCGTCGCCGAGGCCAGCCAACGCTTTCTGGCACCGGTCACCGACGACTACCGGCTGGTCTGCCAGCCCGCCGACCCCAACGGCCCCGAAGCGCTGGCCGCTCGGCTCGAAAGCCGCGGCAAGGGCCGTATCGCGCTGGTTCAAACGCTCTACTGCCGCGACGTGGTCTGCCTCGAAGCCACCGGCACCTACGCCGTTTTACCCTGAATGGCGAAAAGACTTGCTATTGAACACCTTAACCCCTAGAATACGCGCCGTTCTGTTGGGAAAGGCAACGCCTTGCCTGCAGGCGAAAATGCGGAGGGGTGTCCGAGTGGTCGAAGGAGCACGCCTGGAAAGTGTGTAAGTCGAAAGGCTTCGAGGGTTCGAATCCCTCCCCCTCCGCCAGAATTAAAAAACGCCGTAACTTAAAGAAGTTACGGCGTTTTTGTTTTTGGAATCTGTACCAACAATCTGTACCTCAATGAGCCTTCTGTAAGCCCTTCTAGCGAGCGTTCGCTACAAAAGCAATCACTACCTTGACTAGGCTGTGTACGAAAAGTCGGCTCGCAGGCATCGGCGTATGCAAGCCAAGCATACCATCGCATAAAAGCTGCGGGCCAGCTTCTCCTAACGAGTCGCGATACGACGGCACTCCTTGAGCCAGCTGAACAGGCGTTCCACGATATTTCTTTGGCGATATTTGGGTTTATCGAAGCCGCGAGGAAGCCCCGGTCGCGGTTTGCATTTCATCTTCCGTTGAGCGATGGCAGGTTTTATCCGAACGCGGTCGCAGTAACGGCGAAGTTCTTCACTATCGTAGCCTTTATCAGCCACGATATAGCGACAACGTTAACGTGGTCGACCGCACTTACCCGGCAAGCTGACTTTCTCCAGAGTTGGCATGAAGTAGCGTGTATCCGCCTCTTGCCCTGCAGAAAGCGTGAAGGCGATGGGCCAGCCCAAACGATCACAGACAAGATGAATCCTGGTCGTGATGCCGCCACGACTTCGGCCTAACGCGTGATGCTCGGGTTCGTCAGATCCCCCTTTTTACCTCCGCCAGCGGAGGCTCGTGTTGCACGAACGGCGGTTAAGTCGATCATCCACGTTTCCAGATCAATCAAGCCATCTTCGCGAAGCCAGAAGGGGGTCACTTCATAGATCTGCAAGTGGGCCTCGCCCAGTGCCTCCTTGGTCTCCCGAAGCTTGGACTCGTACTGCTCACGGATGTCCTTGGGGCGGGCTTTGAACCCGTTCTCCATGTTGCGCTGGGCCTCATCAATCCAGCCCTCGACCTCGGAGACAGTAAGGTCGTACTCGCGAGCCACCTCGGCGACCGTGGTGTTACCCTTGAAAATGCCCATGACCACAGCGGCCTTGCGCTTGGCAGTCCATCGCTTGATGGGGTTATCGTCACTCATTCTGTCCTCCTGATGGCCGCACTTTAGCCTGTGCAGCTCAGAAGCGGGTCACTTCACTCGTTTGGTTGCCTCTGCAACGAGGTCTATCGCCTACTCGATAGCTACGGAGCTGAGCACTCGATTAATTTTGAACAAGCACTTACTGGAGAGATTTTAGCGAGCATTGTTATTACTGATATAAAATTGGGTAGCTACAAAATGCGTTAGCTGATAGAAATGAAAAAGCTGTGAAAGTTTGAATTGAATTCAATAATGTTGAATGCAATGTGATTTTTAGCGCTTACAAAGTCAGTAAAAATGATATAGAACTTTATTGCTATGACAATTCTCACTACGATATGTCGCTAAGCGCGAAAACATTTACAGCAGATAATAAAGCTTTTATTGTAGCTGTAACGAGTATTTGCTTTGATTTAAATAATAGCAGTTTGAATTAAAGTGTTATGAATGATGTTGTAAATTACACGCTGTACGAGATTACAGAGTTAGTTCAAGAAAGACTTAATACTTTGCAAGCAGTAGCTTAATTCGCTTATTCAATAACCAAAAAAGCGCTCGAAAGAGCGCTTTTAAAATGGAGATAATTTACAGTTCATTTATCTTGTTTATTAGTTGTTCTATGTTGTCAGCATAGTTTAGCTCAGCTACATGTCTCTGGTGAATATAATGAGGTTTCATGAAATTATGACTAGTTACATAAATTTCACTTTCAATAACCTCATCAAATATTATTCTCTCATTATCTTTTAGTGTATATTGTATTTTTACGTTTCTGGTTTTTCTTCCTAAGCTATGTTCCCAATTACCCCAATCTCCACCGTCTACTAATTTAGCGTCTAGGGTATAACTTGAGCCTATTAAATTAGCATTTTTTAAACTATCAAAAAGAACCGATTTAAAGCTTTCGTCACTGAAATTAGGGGCTAACTTCCCTGAATAAGTAAAGTTACTGGTTCCAGGGAAATTAGAGACTTCACCAATTTTAATCGAGTTTCTGTATTCATTCTGGGCAGTGAATCCTTCACCGCTAAAAACAACATCGCTACTATGTGGTTCTCCTGTTACTGTACATCCGGCAAGAAAGACTAGCGTTAGCAGTGCAAGTATATTTTTTGATAGTTTATGTAGCATCGAGCTGTTCCCTGTTTTTGAATGAAGCAGATATGTAAGCTCAATGACCGCATCAAGTCAAATTTTATTTAAGGTATTGAAGAGGGGAGATTTTGAAAGCTTACACGCTATGCAGATTCATCGCTGAATTCGCGCTAGATCGTCATGAAACTGTACAGATAGCTGAGCTTCTAGAAGTCGCTGAGAGCGAGTTAGAAGCTTTCATAAGCGCTCTACTTCGAGTAGAGCAGGGCGACTACTTCAAAGCCCCTCTTTTGCGTGTAGAAGGGCGCTGGACGCTTGTAGACGACGAAACAGCGATACCACCAATTTTTTTCAGAGACTTCATTCTAGAAGAGCATCGCATTCAGCAAAGAATCGAAGCGCTTGTAAACGCGAACAAGCATTAAACTGATCTTGCCCAGTAACAGTGGACACCTCAAGAATGTAATACGCTACGATGAGGTGAACCATGGCAATATCGACGACATCAATGAAGAAAAAATCTTATACCCGTTACTCGGATGCCTACCGCCAAGAAGCGTTAGCGCTGACTGATCGCATTGGTGTGGCAGCAGCGGCTCGTGAACTGGGCATGCATGCGAGCCAGCTTTATCAGTGGCGCTCTAAAGCGCAGCTTCAGCAAGATACCTCTGAACGAGAGCAGTCGTTGGCAGAAGAAAACGCCCGCTTGAAGCGCCAATTAGCCGAAGCAAATGAAGAGTTGGCCATCACAAAAAAGGCCGCGGTGTACTTTGCGAAGAGCCTGAAGTGAAGTACGCCTTTATCCATCGTCATTGCCAGGCTTTCAGTGTTCAGCGCATGTGCCATGTTGTTGGCGTCGCTCGGAGTGGCTACTACGCTTGGCGGCAGCGCAAAGGAGCTTCGTTCCCAAAACGCAGCCAGCAAGCCATTATCGATCAGCGCGTGGCGAAGGCTTATCACCAACGTAAAGGGCGCTCAGGCGCCCCGAGATTAGCACTAGACCTTCGAGATGATGGGCTACCGATCAACCGTAAGACGGTGGCTGCCAGCATGCAGCGTCAGGGCTTGCGCGCGAAAGCAGCCCGCAAGTTCAAGACCACCACCAACTCTCGACATTCCCTGCCAGTAGCGCCGAATCTGCTGGCGCAAAACTTCACGGCCACAGCTCCCCATCAAAAGTGGGTGGGGGACATCGCCTATTTAGCGACGGGTGAAGGCTGGCTTTATCTGGCAGTGCTCATTGACCTGTACACCCGAAAAGTGATCGGTTGGGCGATAAGTGAGCGTATGACAGCCGATCTTGTCTGTGATGCGCTACAAATGGCGCTATGGAAACGCAAAATGCCCAAAGGCGTGATAGTCCATTCGGATAGGGGCAGTCAGTACTGTTCCACGCTTTACCAATCGCTGCTTACCCGGCATGAGCTTTAGTGCAGCATGAGCGCCAAAGGTAACTGCCATGATAATGCTTGTGCCGAAAGCTTCTTCCACAGTCTCAAGGTTGAAGCGATCCACGGAGAGCAATTTAAAACGCGGGATACGATGAGACGCCAGGTGTTTGAATACATCGAACTGGACTACAATCAGCAACGGCGGCACAGTGCCATAGGGATGATCAGCCCAGAGGTCTTTGAAGCCCGAATGATTGCTTAAACCAGTGTCCACTATTGCTGGGTAAGATCATCAAGACGCTGTACATGATCATGGTCAAGCCGGTGTGGGACAAGAATTTGGGCACGGGTTACCTGCTCAACCGGGTCGGCCTGCGCAAGAACGTGCTGATGCTGGCCAAACTGATGGATGCGCCGACGCTCGATGCCATCATTCAGCGCCCATCCCGGGCCACCGGGCGCGAGCAATCCTTCACCGGCCGCCACCAGCAGAAAGCGCGCTACGTCTGCCCCGCGCAGTTTCAGCTGCTGGGTAGTTTCGCCGATCCGGTCGAGGAGATCGCGGGCAACATTCACCGCGCAGCGGCGGGCACGCTCGACCGATCCGCCTACGACGATATGCTCAAGCGCTGCCGTATTGTCTCGTGAACCCCCTCGCGCTGCGCGATAAAGCGCCCTATAATCGTGCTATCTCGTCACACCTTTGACCCAGAGAGCTCCATGGCGCAGCTATTCGATGTTCACCCTGACACCGCGTTCCCCGCCGCTCAGCCGCGAGGCGAAGCTCCTGCTTCGCCTTACGAGGCGCTCGATGAAAAAGCGCTGCTCGATAAGCTGCTGGAAATTTATGACCAGGGTGCCATCGCCCAGGCGCTTTCCGAGGTGGAAAAGGGCAGCTGGTGTCGTGAGACCGTCAACCGCTGGGCGAAGGGCAAGGCCGCACCCAGAGTGACTCGCGCCGCCCACCAACGCATGATGGACATGCTGCCGACGCCCAAATCCAATGATCTGAAGCCGGCCTTTCGCTTTGTGGATCTTTTTGCCGGCATCGGCGGCATTCGCAAGGGGTTCGAGGCGATCGGCGGCGAGTGCGTGTTGACCTCCGAGTGGAACAAGTACGCGGTGCGTACCTACAAGGCCAACCACTACTGCGACCCGCTCAAACACCGCTTCAATGAGGACATTCGCGAGCTGACCCTGAGCGCGGATCTCTCCATCGATGAAGAGGCGGCTTACCACCATATCGACCGCCACGTGCCGGACCATGAGGTGCTGCTGGCGGGCTTTCCCTGCCAGCCGTTTTCGCTGGCGGGGGTGTCGAAAAAGAACTCGCTGGGGCGCAAGCACGGATTCGAGTGCGACGCCCAAGGCACGCTCTTTTTCGACGTGGCGCGCATTCTTGCGGCCAAGCGGCCAGCAGCGTTCGTGCTGGAGAACGTCAAGAACCTCAAGAGCCATGACAAGGGCAAGACCTTTCGCGTGATCTGCGAGGCGCTGGACGAGCTGGGTTACGAGGTAGCCGATGTCGACGCGCCGAAAGGGCGCGACCCCAAGGTCATCGATGCCCGCCACTTCGTTCCCCAGCATCGTGAGCGTATCGTGCTGGTCGGGTTCCGGCGCGATCTCGACGTTCACGAAGGCTTCAGCCTGAAGGCGATCGAGTCGCTCTACCCCAAGGCTGCACCGCGCTTTGGCGAGCTGCTCGACGCTCAGGTGGCCGACAAGTACATCCTGACGCCCAAACTCTGGGAATACCTGTACCGGTACGCGCAGAAGCACCGCGAAAAGGGTAACGGATTCGGTTTTGGCTTGACCCGTGAGCGTGATGTGGCGCGTACGCTGTCGGCGCGCTACCACAAGGATGGCTCAGAGATTCTCGTCGACCGCGGCTTCGACGACACGCGGGATTTCTACGGCGAGCACAACCAGCGCCATCGCCCGCGCCGGTTGACGCCGCAGGAGTGCGCGCGGCTGATGGGGTTCGATGCCCCCGGTGAAAGCCGCTTCGTCATCCCGGTTTCCGACACCCAGGCGTATCGCCAGTTCGGCAATTCGGTGGTGGTGCCGGTGTTCGAAGCCGTCGCCCGGCTGATGAAGCCGCGCATCCTGGCCGCGACCCGCATCGACGCCGACCGGCGCCGCGAAACCGAGCGCCTCCAGCTCGAAATGCCGCTGGCGAACTAGCCAGCGGGAGGCGGTGGGGCGTGCTACTCTTCAAGCATCTCTCCCGCCGGGTAGCCGCATGACGGACATCGTCGACCCTTCTACGCGCTCGAAAATGATGGCCTCCATCAAGGGCAAGAACACTGCGCCCGAGCGCTTCGTTCAAACCGAACTCGAAAAGCGCCATCTCTCGTTCGAGGCCCACGCGGCGTCGCTTCCCGGTAAGCCCGATCTGGTGCTGCCGCTCTATCAGGTGGCGCTGTTCGTCAACGGCTGCTTCTGGCACCGCCACGCGGGCTGTTTCTACGCCACGACCCCGGCGAGTCAGAAAGCGTTCTGGCAAGACAAGTTGGGGGAAAACGTGGCGCGCGATGCGCGAAAGCGCGCCGAGCTCGAGGCGTTGGGATGGCGGGTCATCAAAGTGTGGGAGTGCGGCGTCAAGCACTGCCCGGATCAGTTCGATGAAGTGATCGACGCCATCGAAGGCGAAATCGCCCTGTCCGAATGGCCGGAAACGCCGCCGCGGGTGCGCGAGTGACCGTCTGGCGGCGATCGTCTCTTTACATAAATTAAAGCGCTTGTCCGTGGTCTGCTAATGACCGCTTTGCTCCCGCGAAATCGCGCATCTTTGCTACCCTGAAAGGGCCGCCGGCGCCAGGCCGGCGGCTTTACGGAGCAACGACACTCATTGGATGACCGAGGTAACACATGGCAGACTTTCAGCGCATTAATCTGAGCCTGGACCACTACAGCTGGGACGACATCCCGAGCAACGACCCGCGCGTAAGCGGCGAGCCGGAAGAAGCCACCTCGTTCGACCCGAAGCAGGGCAATGAAGTACTTTACATGCTCAACACGGTACTCTCTGCCTCGGCGCCGATCACCGCGCTGCACAAGGGCGAGGAGCTGATCCGCGACGAGCTGCCCACCGATACGCGGGATCAGTTCGCGGTCAAGAAGTGGCTCGACGCGCATCTTTGAGGCCTTCGCCTTTCAAACCTTGAGCGCACAAGCAAAAGCCCCGCCATGAACGGCGGGGCTTTTTAATGACCACAACCTAAAATTCAGGCGTGGTTGACGTCGTTACCCAAGGCGGCCAGACGGTCGGCGCTCAGAGCGATATCGTCGTTCTTGTTTACGCCGATGCCTTGGTCGATGATGGTTTGAGCGATGCTCTTCGCGTCATCGAGTGAGTGCATCACGTAGGTGCCGCACTGGTACTCGTTGAGCTCGGGAATCTCATCCATGCGGTTGAGTTTCAGCACGTCGTGCATGGATGCAAGCCATGCATCGCTTACTTCTTTTTCCGACGGACTACCCAACAAACTCATGTAAAAGCCGGTACGGCAGCCCATAGGGGAGATATCGATGATCTCCACGCGCTCGCCGTTCAAGTGGTTGCGCATGAAACCGGCAAACAGGTGTTCCAACGTGTGAATGCCTTTCTCGCCCATCATCGCTTCGTTGGGTTTGTTGAAGCGCAGGTCGAACACGGTGATGGTATCGCCAGAGGGCGAGGTCATGGTCTTCGCTACGCGGACCGCCGGGGCGTTCATGATCGTATGATCGACGGTAAAACTATCGAGTAGGGGCATGGGGGCTCCTTGAAGTCATCGGTGAAAAAAGGCATGAGCGGCGAGACACTAGCCGACACGAATGCCCGGCAAAGTCAGGCATTCGAGAGGGCGTCAGCAGCGTGAGCGCTAATTAAAAGGGTAGTGCGCCGCTAAAGCCAATGCCCAGTACGGCAATGATGACAATGATAACAACGATGGCAGTAGTCGATGGCATTTTCTTTCCCTGATCCGTGGGTTAACTCTGAAAGTCTAGTGCACGCCATCGTATTACGCACGGCTGGTAACAAGGTGCGTGTAGGCAAAAAAATGCCCGGCCGCATGAACGGCCGGGCATGTTGTCTCGCTAGCGTTTGAGCGATGGCTACATTAGCCGCACTTGCAGTTGTGGCCGCAGTCGGTAGTACCGTCGGTGTGGCCGATTGCACAGGATTGTGAGCAGAAACGCTGGCCGTTTTTCTCGATCGAGTCGGCGTTCACGGCGCAATCACATTTGGGGCATGCACACTGTTGGTCAGACATGATCTACCTCCTTTAGTGGACACCGTTAGCCTAGTTGGAAGGGGGAGTGTTATGTAATTGCTATTTGTCCATTATTTACGCAGCCCGGGGCGCTCGTACGGTACCGGTTGGAAACATCGGTGATGCCAGCGATTTTCTTGAGAATGGTTTGCTGAGCGTGAAAGATGGATACGAAAAAGCACCCTGTGAAAGGGTGCTTTTTCGTTGCCTCTGCTGGCCTTCCGTGTGTTTTGCCTGCTCTTCCTGAGCTTCTCATTTCCTTGAGACGTAGCGCTCAACCCTGAGTCTTGATCGTCCATGAACACTGTGTACTCATCCTGAGTACGTTCACTCCTTGAATGATTTCGTTCTTCCTGAACGAGCGATCCTTCGCGAAGCGGTTTCCTTACCGCGAACACTACAGACTATAGAGCAGCTCCAATCCATGTACAAGATAAAATTGTATTTTTGTTGTACCTGCCTAGTACCGAAATGATTCTGGTAGAGGAAAAGGCCATGTTGTCCAGGATTGAGGCCGAATTTCTACAGTAAGCTGCTCCAGGTCAATAAAGAGAGTCGATTTTGGTATTGGTTAACCCAGGATAAGTCGTTTGGGCTTCAAAGGGTCCACTGTGTGCGCACTGCTCAGGGAAGGAGCCAGAAGGAGAGGTGAACAGGTAGGTTCGCACTCACAGGGATGCATGAACGGGACCCTCATGGTGAAGGATCACGGAAGAGACGACGAAGCCCCGGCCGGCAACGGCTGGGGCTTTTTTGTGTTAGCTACGTTTTAGACCCGCTACCAAAGCGAGCACATCAGCTTGCGCGGTGATGGTAAAGCGAGCTGAGCTGACCAAGGGGCGTGCTCATGGCGGTATGGCAGCAAAGACAGCGCAGCGTCACGCTATCCTTGCTCGTGCCTTCCAGACGGAAATGCTTCAGGTAGGTGGTGGTGGCGGTTTCCGCGTTGCCGCAGTGGCGGCACATTACGTCCAACCCGGTGACGGTGTGGCTGATCATGATTTCACGCACGTTAACCTCCAGCTGTTATCGATGGCGCTATTGAAATGGAAGGTTTGCGCAGAGAAGGCTCAATTCCCTTGGCCCTTGATGCCTTTTAAGCATAAGTGGCGCGTACGGATTTCGCCATTGACATGGGTTAAAGACCGACTCGTGACGTTGGTCATACGGGTGTCACACTCGACGTGTAGGGTGATGACGAGCACCAGGAGGGTGTAAAGAGAGCGGGCAGGACGCCGATGCAATCAGAAAGGTGCGAAGGGAGATCGCAAAGGATGTCAGGGAGGAAATGCTCGTACTGATACTCGGCCCGCAGGCCGGGTATTTTTTTGGCCGCTTTTTACCTCACAGCGGTGAGGGCAGCAGCAGCGGCACGATGAAGTAGACGAACACCGTGATCACCAGGGCGCTGACCAGGTTCATGGCAAAGCCCGCCTTGGCCATCTGCTTGATCGAGATGCGCCCGCTCGAGAACACCGCGGCGTTGGGCGGCGTCGAGATCGGCATCATGAAGGCGCAGGTAGTGGCCAGTGCCACCGCGATCATCAGCCCCAGCGGATTACCGGTGGTGATCGCCGAGGCCAGGCCGGCGGTAATCGGAATCGCCATGTTGGCCGTGGCGGTGTTGGAGATGATCTCGGTGAGAAAGAGCATCAACAGCACCATGAACAGCAGCAGCCAGAAGTAGCTCACCCCGTCGAGCAGCTGAAGCTGTTCACTGATCCAGCCGGTCAGGTCGCTGGCGCTGAACGCCGCCGCCAGCGACATGCCGCCACCCCATAAAATGAAAAGCCCCCAGGGCAGGTGCTTCATGTCATCCCAGATCAAGAGGCTGCGCTTTTCGCTATGCGCGGGAATGATGAACAGCGATACCGCCGCGATCACCGCGATCAGCGTATCGTTGATCGGCAGCTCGAAAAACGGCGCCAGCCAGCCGCGCAGCGCCCAGGCGAGTGCGGTAAGCACGAACACGCCGAGCACGCGCTTCTCGTCGCGGGTGATCGGGCCGAGTGCTTTAAGCTCCTGAGCGACGAAGTTCACTTCCAAACGCGTGTTGGGCACTTTCGAGTAGACGCGGGTCAGGTAGGCGTAGAGAAAGGCCAACAGCAGAAGGGTCAGCGGCAGCGCAAAGATCATCCACTGCAGAAAGCTGATCTCGACATCGAAGAACTGCGGAATCATCGCCACTACGATGGCGTTGGGCACCGAGCCGATGATGGTGGCAAGCCCGCCAATCGAGGAGGCGTAAGCCACGGTTAGAAGCAGCGTGCGGGCGAAGGCGTCGCGCTGGTTCTTCTCGAACTGGTCGCGCTCGTCGAGCTCACTCAGCAGCGCCACGGCGATGGGCAGCATCATCAGCGCCGTCGCCGCGTTGGAGATCCACATGGAGAGAAACGCCGAGGCGATCATCACCCCCAGCACGATGCTGCGCAGGCTGTTGCCAATGCGGTTGACGATGGAGAGCGCAATGCGCCGATGCAGATTCCAGCGCTCGATGGCGATCGCCAGAATGAAGCCGCCCATGTACATGTAGATGACCGGGTTGGCGTAGCCCACGACCGCCTCGTCCATGCTCATCACGCCGGTCAACGGCAGTAGAATCATGGGTAGAAACGAGGTGACTGGAATCGGCACCGGCTCGGTGACCCACCATACCGCCATCCATACCGTCAGCGCCAGCACGATGCGCGGTATCGGATCGATCAGCGTAGCGGGCATGGCGAACTGAAGAAGGACGAACAATAACGGCCCCGCCAGCAGCGGCACCCACCGGCGCCACTGGTCGGTTAATGAACTCATGCTTGACTCCCGGACAAAAAAGAACAGATCGCTTGGCGATAGCGTTGGCGGCTGGATGCTACCACTTACGTCTATAAAACGTTGGTCTAAGACCTAAGACTTTAGTCGTGTGCGTCGAGGAGGGGCGTGTAAAACAGGGGGAGGCGAGCCGCGATAGGTGATCAGGCGGGCAGGAAAAACCCCCGGCGTGGCCGGGGGTGGGGAAGCTATTTATCGTCGCTTTTTTCGTCGTCGGGTTTGTCGCTACCCCGATGATCCAGGGCACTGGCCTGATCCAGACGCGGGTGGTGGTCGTAGAACAGGTTGTCGATGTCGTCGACCTCGTCGAGCAGCTTGATCGCCTCGACCAGCACGTGGATCGCGGCGAGCACGTCCTGGGTGTTGCCGGTTTCCGAAATGGTGTGCATGTTACGCGTCGGAAAGCCCAGCGAGGTCGCGGCGCTGTCGATCGAGGCGAGCACGCCCGCCATGCCGTCGGTACCGGTGTCCACGCCGACGATGTCGCGCTGCATGGGGATGTCCTTTTGGCGCGCGGTTTCGGCGATGATGCGGTTGAGCTGTTCGCTCGCGATCGAGCCGACGGAGAGCGTGAAGCCCTTGCCCATTTCCAGCGTCTGCATGCGCTTGTCGCCGATGCCGGGGGCGGCCACGTAGTCGTGGTTGACGTCGATGCCGATCAGCGCGTCGGGTTTCAAATCACCTGCCAGCACGCGGCTGCCAAAGCGCCCGATCTCCTCGTAGCTTGCGATGGCGAACAGCACGCGCACGTTGCTGGTACCGCCGGCCTCGGCCACCAGGCGCGCCACTTCCGCGGTGACAAAGCAGCCCAGGCCGTTGTCGAGATACGCCCCGTAGAAGGTGTCGGGGCTGAAGCCTTTCTTGATCGGGCGGTTGAAGATGATCGAATCCCCCGGGCGCACGCCCAGGTTGAGCACCTGCTGCTTCTTGTTTTCGCCGTGAATCTGCAGATCCAGGTAGATCTGCTCTTTCTTGATGCCTTTTTCGCCGCTTCTAACGCCAGGATCGGAGAAGTGAATCGCGCCGAGCGCCTCGATGGTGCCGCCTTCCAGGCGGCGGTAGCTGCCCGGCGCCTCCGGGTCCTCGCTGAACAGGATCACCTCGTGACCGATCAGCACCGTCGGCAAAAACGAGTCGGTGTTGATCCAGATCTTGCCGTCCTCGCCGATCGAGCGCACTTGCATGCGGATCTTGTCGGCATGGCCCACCAGCATGATCTTGAACATGTCGTCCTGACCGGGGTGGGTGTCCAGCACCACGCCGGCGTTGCCACGATACTGATGCAGCTTCCAGCTCTCCGGAGCGAAGCTCTCGAAGTAGGGCTTGAGCACGCCGTAGGTCATGGCGCCTTCAAGGCCCACCGGGCTGGGGGCGGCAATGATATTGCGCATCAAATCGAACTGCGCCTCGGGCATCGGCTGCGTCCAGGGTTTGGCGCTCTCGCTCATAAAAACTCTCCATGTTGACTCGTGAGTAGGCTATCCAGTTTGGCATAAATCTAGTGAAAGCGTGTGTCGCTCGCCTGCCATGAATCGTCATCACCGGCGTGAATCAGTTCGAACAGCGTGCGGGCCGCGCTGGAAAGAGGGTGGCGTCGACTCACAACGATGCCGAGCTCGCGCGGAAGATCCGGGCTGATCAGCGGCCGATGATCGATGCCGGCGGCGGCGATCTGACGAAAACTCAGCGCGGGAAGCACGCTGATACCGAGCCCAGCCGCCACCATGCGACCTACCGTAGCGATCTGACTGGCATCGCACAGAATATCGAGCGTGACGCCGACGCTCGCCATCGTGCGGTCGATATCCTGACGCGAGCTCGACAAGCGGTTGATGCCGATGAATGGATGATCGCCCAGTTGTGCCCACTCTATGTGCGTTTGCAGTCCGAACACGTGGCCCTCGGGAAAAACCGCCACATAGCGATCGACCCAGATGGGCTCGAAGCTCAGATCGTCTGTCTGCTGAGGATCGACGGAAAGACCGAAATCGGCCCGTCCCTCGCGCACCATCTGGTTGATCTGCTCGGCCAGCACGTCGTGCAGGCTCAGGTTGATGCGTGGGTAGGTTTCGTGGAAGCACTTGAACACGTCCGGCAAAACGCCCGCGGCCAATGTGGGAAGGGCGGCGACCGCTACCTTGCCGCGTTGCTTGGAGAACTGTTCACCGAGATCCTCGAAAGCCTCGTTCCAGTCGCTGAGAAGGCGCAGCGCAACGGGCAAAAATGCTTCGCCTTCCGGCGTCAAGGTGAGCTGGCGACTGGTGCGGGCAAACAGCGCCCCGCCCACGCTCTCCTCGAGCCTTTTCAGCGCAATGGAAATGGCGGGCTGTGAGAGGTGAACGCGCTCGCTGGCCTCGGCGAAGCTGCGCGATTGGGCCACTGCCACGAACACTTTAAGCTGCTTGATACTTGTATTCATTTAAAAATTAAAACACAGGTTAGAAACTATTCAATACACAAAAGGGCGCAGCGTGGATAGGGTTGATGAAGGGTCTAAAAAGCCATGATCTTCTTGCCGGTCAACAGCACGCCCGTCTCGATCGACACAACAATAATGAGGTGACACATTTGAGAACCGATGATCTACAGGCGTTTGGTCTGAAAACGCTGAGTGCTTGCCTGCTGATTCCACTGATCGGCGTCAGCGGCCAGGTTCTGGGTGACGAAATGGATAAGCCCGCTTGGCTGACAGTGGTCAGCGAGCGTGCCTACGACGGCCTGGAAAACGACCTTGCAACCGCTGGTATCGGTGTCGATGCGATGCGCGCCGGTGAAGCACCGGGGTATGTCGATCCCCTGCGCCCGAGCGTCGAAGAGCTGCGACGCAACGCCTTGTTCACACGTGCCACCGCCGGCTTTGGTGAGCGCTACGGGCCTAATGTCGATGCAGCCAGCGGCGAACGCTCGCATACGGGCATCGCGGGCACGGAGCTGATCGCACTGGCCAGCAGTGACGAGGACAACGTCTCGCTGCTGCTCCAGATACCCGACGATTTCGATTGGCAGTCTCCCTGTGTGCTGGCCGTTCCGGTGGCCGGCTCCTCTAGCCTCTTCAGCGATATTGCTACTATCGGCTACTGGGGATTGCAGAAAAACTGCGCCGTGACCTATACCGACAAAGGGTTGGGCAACGGCTTTCACGATCTCGAGCGCGATACGGTGACGCGCTTCGACGGCGTGCGTCAGCCGGCGGCGCAGGCGTCATCGGCGTCGCTGTTCACGGCGGATCTCGACGCTGAACAGCGCCAGCGCTTTCTTGACGAGTACCCCCACCGTATTGCCTTCAAGCACGCCCACTCGCAGCAGAACCCTGACGCCCGCTGGGGAGAAAGCGTTCTGCGCTCGATCGACTTCGCCTTCTATCAACTCAATCTCACTCGTCCAGCGGACACAACGTCGTTGGATAGCGCCAACACGCTCGTCATGGTGACCGGCAATTCTAACGGCGGCGGCGCGGCACTCTATGCCGGAGAAGCCGACACGGCTGGCTTGATCGATGGGATCGTGGCCGCCCAGCCCCAGGTGCAGTTGACACCCGACGAGCGGGTCACGGTGACGCGCGGTGATCGAACCCGGCGCGGCGCCGGGCGATCGCTGATGGATTACTTCACCCAAGCGATTCTCTATCAGCCCTGTGCCGCCGTGGCGACGCCCGACGCGCCCATGCGTGACCGTATCGATCGCGCCGAGCAGCGCTGCGTCAGTCTGAAAGCGCGTGGGTTACTGGAGGCCGACAGTCTGAAAGCCCAGGGCGAGGAGTCGCTTCAGAGGCTTCGCGACTACGGCTGGGAGCCCGAGTCGGACTTGCTGCACGCCTCGCACTACGCGATCGCGCCCACGGCCACGGCGGTCAAGTATGCAAGCTCCCACGGCCGCTTCGGTGTCGAGGAGCGCCTGTGCGGATACAGCTTCGCCTCGGTCGATGAGCAGGGCCATCCGCAGCCGGCCCCCGAGGCAGAGCTGGCCGTCATTTTCGCCACCGCCCCGGGCGGCGCGCCAGCGGGGTCGATCGATATCGTCAATGACCGGAACCCGGGCGGGCCGCGCAAGGATAGCTTGTCGGCCTCACCAGAGAGTGGGCGTGAGGATTACAATCTGGACGGGGCGATGTGCTTGCGCGAGCTGGTCACCGGTGACTCGCAGAATGCGCGCCGCGTGCAGGCCGGAATGGCCGAGGTACAAGGAGATGCCAACCTGCACGGTGTGAGCACGATCATCCTGCACGGGCGCGCGGATGCGCGTGTCCCCGTCGGTTTCACATCGCGCCCGTATCTGGCCCTCAACTCGCTCAACGATGCCGCCCCGGCGCTTCACTACTACGAGCTGACCAACGTGGAGCACTTCGGCGCCCGCTTTCCAGGCTTTAGCGATCATTTCGTGCCGATCCAGCCTTACCATATCGAGGCGCTGGAGTTGATGTACCGGCACCTGCGCGAAGGGGAGGCGCTTCCCCTAAGCCAGGTCGTACGCGCGGCACCGGCTCGAGAGCCCGATGAAACGCTACGCGGTGCGCACCTGCCTTCGATCGCTCTGAACCCGCGCGAGGCGGATATCGTCCGCGTCGATCAGGGGCGTGTGGTGGTGCCCGACTAGCTGGCGCAGCCATGAACATCCGTCATCCCACTTCGTACACTGGGAGATCAGCGCCGCGCCTTCAAAGGCGCGGCGCTGTCGTTCACGAACCTGGTCTTTAGTTGATATCAACGCAATCCAGCAGAATTGAACGGTGATGCTTTATCGCAAAAATTCTGCGATATCAGTATCTAAGCAAGGTCGTGAAAATGTTTTAATAAATAAAACAAAATTTAAAAACAATTTAATATACAAAATTAAGGCTGTCTTTCATCTTGGGGTATCGCTTAAAAAGCGTTGCAGTATAGGTACTTATACTTTCGTCTCACAACAAGAACGCCCTTGTCGTCATGGGCCAGGAGCCAACATGAAAACGCTACTCACCGCCGTCGCCGCCAGTACTGCCCTTATGGCAGCCGTCACCAGCAGCGCCAACGAGCGCCTGCTGATCGGGTCCACCTCCAGTTCGTCGAGTCACTACAGCTATTTCGTCGCCGTCAATCAGATCATCAACAATCAGGTCGAAGGCATCAGCTCGTCGGTGGCGGAAACCGGCGCGGCGGTGGATAACCTTCGCCGCCTTGGGCGCCACCAGATCGACATGGGCCTGGTGACGACTAATATCGGCTACCACGCTTACGCTGGCGAGCAGGAGTTCGAAGGGCGTCCGGTAGATAGCCGTCTGCTGTGGGTCTATACCGTCGCGCCGCAGAACGCCGTGATGCGTGAAGATGCTGGCGTCACCTCTTTCGCGGAGCTGGACGGCGTGCGTTTCAACCCGGGGATCACCGGCTCCGCCACGGAGCAGACCACCGAAGCGGTCATGGAGACGCTAGGCATCGCGCCCGACTACGTACGCGGCTCGACCACCGATATCGTTGACTCGATGAAGGATGGCCGCGTCATGGGCTCGGTTAAGTCCGGCGTGGGCAATCGCCTCGACGGCTCCACCATGGATATCGCCACGTTCACGCCGATCAGCGTGCTGTCGCTCGATGGCGAGCAGGCTCAAACTCTGCGCGATGAAATGCCCGATATCGCTATCGTCGACGTACCGGAAGGTGCCGCCGACGGTATTCCCGCCTACACCACCTGGGCGTTCGGCGTCGCCGTTCACGCAAGCCCGGACATGAGCGAAGAGACCGCCTACGACATCGTCAAGGCGATCATGGAAAATCCGGAGCCGCAGGTGAACGCTTTCTCCGCCATGGACGGCGCGGATATCGCCCAGATGACCCTCGAAGTGGGGACGGTACCGCTGCACGCCGGCGCCGCCCGCTACTTCGAAGAGCAGGGGCTCGAGATTCCCGAGGCGCTCCAGCCGGTCCAGTAGTCGTTGAATGAGGAAGAACGTCATGCGTGATCTACTCGTCAAAGGGCTGGCGCTGACGCTCGGTGGCCTGATCCTTTTCACCTCCGCCACGGGGCCCTTCGAGAGCTTGATTCAGCGGAGTATCTTCCTGGCGCTGGTGATTCTGCTAGGGCTTGCCGTCTACCCGCTGGGCGACGGTAAGCGCTGGCGCCCGATCGGTATCGCCATCGATGCGGTGCTGGCGGTGGGCGTGGTGATCGCCTGCGGCTACGTGGCGCTCAATCACGAACGAATCCTGGTCGAGCTACCCTGGGCCACACCGCGGGACATGGCGCTGACCGGGGTGCTGCTGGTCGCTATTCTGGAGCTTTCCCGCCGGGCAATTGGCTGGATCTTTCCGCTGCTGGTGGTGGTCGGCCTCGCCTACGCCTGGTTCGGCTCGATGATTCCCGGGCCGCTGGGGCATCGCGGGTTCGATCTTTACTACATGACCGAAACGATCTACCTGGGCGATCTGGGCGTCTGGGGCATGCTGGTGGGCGTCGCCGCCACCACCATTGCCGCGTTCGTACTGTTTGGCTGTCTGCTGCTGCACACCGGTGGCGGTAACACCTTCATGGACTTGGCGCTACGCATCAGCGGGCGATCGCCGGGCGGCGCGGCCAAGGTGGCGACCGTTGCCTCCGGGCTTTTCGGCATGGTCAGCGGCAGCGCTGTGGCCAACGTGGCCACCACCGGCAATTTCACCATTCCCATGATGAAACGGCTGAACTACCCGCGACCCTTCGCGGCGGGTGTGGAAGCGGTGGCATCCACCGGCGGACAGATCGCGCCGCCGATTCTGGGTGCTGCGGCCTTCATCATGGCCGAGATCATCGGCGAGAGTTACCTGCGTATCGCTTTGGCGGCGCTGCTGCCGGCAGTACTTTTCTATCTGGGCGTGTTTTTGACGATCCATCTGGTGGCCAAGCGCCGCGAGCTCAAGGTGGTGCCCGAGGACGAGCTGCCGCCCTGGGCGGAAATTCGCCGGCCCGAGCGGATCATCCCGATTCTGGCTGCGCTCGGCGGGCTCTTCTACGGGGTGCTGAGCGGGCGCTCGATTCAGATGTCGGCGTTCTACGGCATCCTGATGACGGTGCTGACCTTCGTGCCCTTTGCGCTGATCGCGCGCATGCCGCTCAGAGAAATCGTCGGCAAGCTCGTGGGCGGGCTGGTCGATGCGGGCAAGGGCATGGTCATCATCGGCGTACTGTTGGCCGGCGCACAGATTCTGGTTGCCATGATCGGCATGACCGGGATCGGCGTGACGCTGGCGAGTCTCATCGTCAACGTGGGCGGCGAGTCGCTGTTTCTCGTGGCACTGATCGTCGGTGGGGTCTGCCTGATCCTCGGCATGGGCATTCCCACCACCGCAGCCTACGTGCTGGTCGCCTCGGTGCTGGCGCCGGCGCTGACCACCATCGGCGTCGAGCCGCTCATCGCGCACCTGTTCGTGTTCTATTTCGCTACACTTTCGGTGATCACGCCGCCGGTCTGCATCGCGGTCTTCGTCGCCTCGGGCATCGCCGGCACCAACTGGCTGCCCTCGGCGGTGGAAGCGGTACGCCTGGCCGCCGCGATCTACGTCATCCCGTTTCTGCTTCTGATCTATCCGGCGCTGGCGGGCTTTGGCTCGGTCTGGGATATCGTGCTGGCAAGCTCTCAGGGCATCGTGTTTGTCGTCGCCTTCGCCGCCCTCATGTCGCGCGCCATGATGACCGGCTACCGCGCGGTGGATGCGCTGGCTCTGGTGCTGGTGATTGGCCTGGCGCTCACTCCCGGGTGGCTGACCACCCTTAGCGCGCTGGTGATCATTTTGGGGCTTTTCTGGCGTCGTCGCCAGCTGCTCGATCGCGAAGCAGCCCCGATCACGCCCGCGCCCCAATCTTTAAAGGAGCACACCTCATGAGCTTTCTACTGGGCAGCGGTGCGGGGTTCTCCGGCGATCGTACCGACGCAGCCGAGGCGGTCGTGGCCGAACTCATCCGCCGTCGAAAACCGGCCGCCCTGGCCTTCGAAACGCTGGGTGAGCGCACGCTCGCCGCCGCGCACCGCGCCCTGCGCGAAGACCCGGCGCAGGGGTTCGAGCCGCTGATCGAAGAATTTTTGCCGCCGGTGCTGCGCGACTGCGTCGACCACGGTATCACCATTCTGGGCAATTTCGGCGCCGCCAACCCGGAGGGCGCCTGTGCGCTGGTCAAAAAGCTTGCAGAGGATGTGGGATGTCCGGATATCGCCATCGCCCAGGTGCACGGCGACGACATTCGCGACCGGCTACGCTCACTCGATCTCACGCCCTGGGAGGCGGAACGCCAGGCGCTGCCCGACGACAGCGCGCTCATTTCGGCCAACGTCTACCTTGGTGCCAAGGCGCTGGTCGAAGCGCTCGCGCTCGAGGCCGATATCGTCGTCACCGGACGCGTCGCCGACCCCGCGCTCTTTCTGGCGCCATTGATGCATCATTTCCAGTGGCGCTGGGATGATTGGGACCGGCTCGCCTGCGGCATGATGGCCGGGCACCTGGCCGAGTGCGGCGCCCAGGTCAGCGGCGGCTATTTCGCCGACCCGGGGGTCAAGGACGTGCCGGGTTTGGCCACCGTCGGCTACCCCATCATCGAGGTGGAAGAGGACGGGCGTCTCCTGGTGACCAAACCCGAAGGTAGCGGCGGGCTCGTCACCGAGCAGACCGTCAAGGAGCAACTTCTTTACGAGGTCCACGACCCGGCCAACTATTTGACGCCGGACGTGGTGGTCGATTTATCCAACGCGACCGTGCGCCAGCTCGGCCCGGATTGCGTGGAGGTGAGCGGCATTCGCGGCAAGCCGGCGCCTGCGCGTTTGAAGACCACCGTGTGCTACGACGGCGGCTGGCAGAGCGAGGCGGAGATCTCCTATGCCGGGCCCAACGCGCTGGAGCGCGCGCGGCTCGCTGCCCGGGTGCTGCGCGAGCGGCTGGCGTTTCGTGCCCCGGTCAAGCTTCGTACGCGCTTCGACATTATCGGCCTTGCGAGCGTGTTCGACAGCGACGATGGCGAGCTTGGGCGTTTGGCAGCGCCAGCCAATCCCGACGGCGACTACCGTCTGCGCTTGGCCGCCGAGCACCCGGAGCGGCGCTGGGTGGCGCGCGCAACCCAGGAGCTGCTGGCGCTTTACTGCGCAGGACCGGCAGGCGGGGGCGGCGTGCGGCGGCAGTTCCAGCGGCGGGTGTTTACCGCCTCTTACCTGGTGCACCGCGACGACGTTCACGACTACGCTCGTTTGTTCGACGCCCGCTCGCCAAACGCCCAGGATCAGAGAGTAATTTCCCATGCTGCAGACTGATACATCGCTTCAGGCGCGCGCCACGAAGACGACGCCGCTTCATCAGCTGGCTCACGCCAGAGCCGGGGACAAAGGCGACCGGCTCAACATCGCGCTGTTCGCTTATCAGCCGGAGGATTACGACCTGCTCGTAAGTGAACTCGACGAGGCGCGGGTGCTGGCGCTTTTCCAGCATCGCGGCGCCAGCCGCGTTCGCCGCTACCTGCTGCCTCACTTGGGCGGCATGAATTTCGTCATCGACGACGTGCTCCAGGGCGGGGTCAACGGCGCGCTCAATCTGGACGGCCACGGCAAGACGCTCTCCTTTCTGCTGCTCGGCGTGAATATCAGGCGCTGACTCGACTTAGGTGGTCATGACGGCTGGCGGCGAACGCCTTATCATGCGTTGATGGTTCAACAATAATGCATATAAGGTAACGGAGCCGCCCTTGACCGCCTCGATCTCCCTGCAGCGCTATAAGGTGCTGCTCGCCGGTATTTTCAGCCAGCTTCTGTGCGTGGGGGTAGCGCGCTTTGCCTATACGCCGCTTCTGCCGGTGATGCAGGGCGGCGAGCTTTTGAGCGACGCCGAGGGAGGGTGGCTCGCTGCGCTCAACTACGCGGGCTATATGCTGGGCGCGGTGCTGGCGGCGTCGACCGGGAGCCTGGTGCTCAAGGATCGGCTCTACCGCGCGGGGCTGCTGCTGGCGGTGGCGACCACGCTTGGCATGGCATTGACCGACAACGTCTGGCTCTGGGCAGGGCTGCGCTTTGTGGCGGGGCTCTCCAGCAGCGCCTCGATGCTCTTGGCCTCGGGGCTGATTCTGCACTGGCTGATCGCGCACAAGCGCCGCGGCGAGCTGGGTATCCACTTTGCCGGGCTGGGCTTGGGCATCGTGATGGCGGCGTTGGCGGTGGAGCTTTTGCTCTCGCTCGGGGTCGACTGGCGCGGCCAGTGGCTGTGGCTTGCGGCGCTGAGCGCTTTGCTTGCGATCCCCGCCTGGCGCTGGCTGCCGCCACCGGTGCTTGCGGCGGCGGCGGCGCCCGCGCGCCCCGGCGCTACACCACCCGCGAGCGCGACTTTCATGCGCCTGCTGCTACCGGCCTACTTCTGCGCCGGGTACGGCTACGTGGTGAACGCGACCTATCTGGTCGCCATCGTCGAGCGCGAACCCACGCTTGCCGGCATGGGCAACTGGGCGTTCGCGCTGGTGGGGCTTTCGGCGGCGCTGACGGTGATCGTGTGGGATTTGATCGCTCGGCGCGTGGGGTATCTCGGTGCGCTGGGGCTCGCCATGGGCATTCAGGTGGTGGGCATCGCGCTTCTGGTGCTGAGCACGAGCCTGGCCGCGCTGCTGTTGAGCGCCACTCTTTACGGCGGCACGTTTCTGGGCTGTGTGTGTCTGGTGCTGACCATGGCCGGGCGACTCTACCCGGATAACCCGGCGCGCATGATGGGACGCATGACGCTGGCCTACGGCGCGGCGCAAATCGTCGCCCCGGCGCTGACCGGGATACTGGTCGAAACCACCGGGGAGTATCAGGTGGCGCTGTGGCTCGCCGCGGCGCTGGTTGCCCTCGGCGCGGTGCTGCTGCTGGCGCTGCGGCGAGTGGATCATACCGCCAAACGGCTGGACGCCGACGCCCGCGCGCTCTAGGCGCCAAAAGTCCTGGGCTTTTAACGGCAAATCCTCCAGGATAACGCCTTTTTTCGAGGCAAGGGGAGAAGGCATGGCGTCTTCTGATCAACCGCGGGCGCAGTGGCTGGGGCGCTGGGGATTCATGCTCGCCGCCACCGGGTCGGCGGTCGGGCTTGGCAATATCTGGAAATTTCCCTACATGACCGGCGAGTACGGCGGCGGCGCCTTCGTGCTGGTCTATCTGATCTGCATTCTGGCGGTCGGCGTGCCGGTGATGATGGCCGAGATCGCCTTTGGCCGGCGCGGGCGCGGTAGCCCCATCGATGCCTTTCGCCGCATGGCCACGGAGTCCGGCCGCTCGCCGGTGTGGTCGCTTCTGGGCTGGATGTCGATGCTGGCCGGCTTCATGATCCTGTCGTTCTACGTGGTGGTGGCGGGCTGGTCGTTCTCCTACCTGTGGAAGACGCTCAGCGGCGGCCTGAACGCGGGCAGCGTCGAGGCGCTCGCCGCGGTGTTCGATGCCAATAACGCCAGCCCCTGGAATCTGGGGTTCTGGAGCACGCTGGTGACGCTGGCCACCATGGTGATCGTCGGCAAGGGCGTGCAGGAAGGCATCGAGAAGAACGTGCGCTGGATGATGCCGGGATTGGTGCTGATGTTGGTGCTGTTGATCGGCTTTGGCGCATTCTCCGGCGGCTTCGGGGAGGCGTTGGCGTTTCTGTTCTCGTTCAATGCCGGGAGTTTGTCGAGCGCTGGCATGCTCGCCGCGCTCGGCCACGCCTTCTTTACCCTGTCGCTCGCCGCCGGCGCCATTCTGACCTACGGCAGCTACCTGCCCAAAAGTGCCTCGATCGGGCGCACGACGCTTGCCGTGGCGCTGGCGGATACGGTCGTGGCGCTGATGGCCGGGCTGGCGATATTCCCGGTGATCTTTGCCAACGGTATGGACCCGGCGAGCGGGCCGGGGCTGATTTTCATGAGCCTGCCGGTCGCGTTTCAGGCGATGCCGCTGGGCACGCTGTTCGAGGTGCTGTTCTTCGTCATGCTCTCGATGGCTGCGCTCACCTCATCGATTTCGATGGTCGAGGCGACGGTCTCCTGGCTTTGCGATAGCAAGGGCTTTACGCGCCGCTCGGCGGCCTGGAGTACCGGCATCGTGCTGTGGCTGGTCAGCACCGCGGCGATGCTCTCGTTCAACCTCGGCGCGGACTGGACGCTGGCGGGCCGGACCTTCTTCGACTGGCTGGATTACCTGACTTCGCGCTGGATGATGCCGCTGGGGGGCCTTGGCACCGTAATTCTCGCAGGCTTCCTGCTCGATAAGCACGTGATGCGCGATGAGCTGGATCTTTCGCCGACGCTCTACACGCTGTGGCTGTTGATGGCGCGCTACGTCAGCCCCCTGGGGATCCTGGTGATCTTTGCCGACCAACTGGCGCTTTTCACCGTCTCCTTCGCCCAGCACTGGCCCTGGCTTTTGATGATTCTGGTCGCCATGATCGCGGTGGGCGAATTCTTGAGCCCGCGCCTGCGTACGAGCCTGGCGCCACGTTGAGCGGTCTCAGGTGGCGGCCAGCTGCGCGTCGATGAAATCGCGCGAAAGCGGCGTCTGGCAGCGGGCAAATGCCTCCTGCAAAAGTGTTCGCCGCGCGCCGCGGTAGTCGCCGCTCAACAGCACCGCCTGGGTCAGGTACTTCAATAGATCGCCGCGCTCGTCCGCCTCGAGTGCGGCGATTTCGCGTAGCGCTTCGGGCCAGTCGACTTCCAGCGTGTCGGATTGGCCCGGCAGGGTGGCCAGCAGTTTCGATAGCAACAGCACCAGGTTCGGGTGCGGGTGCTGGTTGCGCATGATGGTCTCGCCCACCCCCTGAGCGAGCAGGCGCCGCGTTCGCTTCGGGGCTTGCTCGACGCGCGCCATGATCGCCTCGACTCGGGCAGGCCCGGCGGCGAGCAGGCAGGCCTCCTGTGTGACCCGCGCGGCGATCCAGGCGTTCCACACCGCGTAGAGTGGGGCCATCAGCATGGGCAGAAAGCCGCGCAGCGTCAGCCGCCCGAGCAAGCGGCGCATCACCATGCGCAGTAGAAAGCTGCTCAGGCTGACCTTGAGCCGGTAGAGCATCGCGCGCAGGGTCAGCTGCCAGCCGTGCAGATAAGCGTGAGGGTCGACGCCGTAGATCAGGCTGCCGGGGCTTGGGTACTCCAGCGCCACGCGCGCCGCTCCTTGAACCGTGAGCGCCACCGCCGGTGGCTGGGTAGCCTTTTGGGTGTAATCGAGCCCCGAAAAGTAGGCCATGCGCGCCACGCCGCGCAGCGAATTCCAGTACAGAAAGCCGATCTCGAGCAGCGTCACCACTCCTGCAAACGCCATGTAGCCGGCCCAAAAAGGCAGCTGCTCCTGGAATGAAAGCGCCTGCCAGTCGTCGACCAGCACCTGGCGCATCCACCACTCCGAGCCGCCGATCAGCGTGCCCGAGACGATGCCCGCCAGCGCCGCCCACAGAATGACGAAGCGCCGGCTCTTCTTGAGCGCGGCCGGGTCGGGCTTGGCCAGTGCCGGCTTGCGGGCCAGGCGGCGGGCGATATGGCGACTGGCGAAACGCTGGATGCGATCCGGAGAGGGGGCGAATTCCGTGTCGGGGCGAGTCAGCGGCATGAGGCTCAAAAGGGGTTGGGAGTGGGGTCTCTTAGGGTAGCGGTTACGGTCGATCCTTACACGCCTGGATTGCGCCCGGATGGGTGCCCGCTCTCATCAGCTCGCCCCAGCGGGTGGTGAAGCGGTTGGAGCGATGGGCACAGCGCAGATGCCAGGGCGCCTTTTCCGGCTCGATGCCAAAGCGCACCTTGTTCTGACCCATGCGCCGGTTGATGTCGTCGATGGTGGCCATCAGCGCCGGGTGGTGGCGATGGCGCGGCGGCTGGTGCAGAAGCGAAAGCTGATACTGCTCGGCGTCGACCAGGTCCAGCAGCATGACGCCGGCTTTCATGAAGCGGTGATCCGGGCGGTAGATCTGCTCGAGCCCTTCGCGCACCGCCGCCAGCACCACACGGGTGTCGTCGCTCGGGGCGGGCAGCGGGATCATGGCGTGGGGAAAGTACTGCGGCTGGTCCTGGCGGTGGCGGTTGGTGGCGAGAAAGATCATCACCGCTCGGGTCAGACTTCGCTGCTCGCGCAGCTTTTCGGCGCTGCGCTGGGCGTGGCGGCTCAGCGCGCTGTAAAGATCGGCCCGCGCTCCGGTCGGCGTGCCGAAGGAGCGCGAGGTCATGATGCGTTGGCGCGGCTCGTTTACCGCGTTCATGGAAAGACACGGCGTGCCGCGAAGCTCGAGCGCCGTGCGCGCCAGCACCACGGAGAAGCGCCGACGCAGATCGTGGTGATCGCACTCGCGCAGATCCCAGGCGGTGTGGATGCGCTGCACCGCCAGCCGCTCGGCCAGCCGCCGGCCGATGCCCCACACCTCACCGACCGGAAGCTCTTTCAATAGCGCCGCCGTTTCCCTGGAGGCGGCGTCCAGCAGGCAGACGCCCTGGTAACGCGCGTGCTTCTTGGCGGAGTAATTGGCGAGTTTGGCCAGCGTATGGGTCGGGGCGAGCCCGACGCACACCGGCAGGCCCAGGTGACGGCGAATACGCCGCCGAAGCCAAGCGCCCAGGGCCTGGCAGCGCGCCGGCTCGAGCCCGTCCAGGTAGACGAACATTTCGTCGATGGAGTAGGGCGCCACCGCCGGGCAGGCGTCGCGTAGAAGCTGGCAGAGCCTTGCCGACATGTCGCCGTAAAGCTCGTAGTTGGACGACTTCAGGTGAATGCGCCCCGCGCGGCGCAGCCCCTCGAGCTTGAACGCCGGCACGCCCATGGGAATCTCCATCGCTTTAAGCTCTTGGGAGCGGGCGATGATGCAGCCGTCGTTGTTGCTCATCACCCCGACCGGCAGGCCCTCGAGCTCGGGCTGGAAGACGCGCTCGCAGCTGACGTAGAAGTTGTTGGCGTCGATCAGGCCAATCACGACACGTACTCGTGAATCACCGCGCGCACCACCCCCCACAGCTGGCAGTCGGTGTTTGCCAGCGCCAGCGGCGGGTAGAGCGGGTGAGCGGAGCACAGGTGCGGGCGGCCCTGGTAGAGCGCGTAGCGCTTGATCAACACTTCGCCGTCGAACATCGCCACCAGAATGTGGCCCAGGCGCGGCTCGAGGCTGCGGTCCACCACCAGCAGGTCGTTGTGGAAAATGCCCCAGCCTTCCATGCTGTCGCCGGTCGCCGTCAGGTAGAACGTCTGCGTCGGATTCTTGATCAGCCGCGTATTGAGATCGAGCGTGCGCTGCTCGTAATCCTGGGCCGGCGAGGGAAAGCCGCTAAAGCCGGCGCGGGCGTAGAGCGCGGGAAACGCCAGCGGTTGGAAGGTCAACGGCCAAGCTGTCGCAACGTGGGCGGGTTGAGACGGCATCGTGACGTCCTCTAAAAATCATCAAATAGTGTATGTATGTACAGTATTTGGTGGCGAGGAGAAAATTGCAAGGCGCACGCGGCCTCATGCGTTCAACGGGCGAGCCACAGCCCTACCACGATGGCGCTGATCACGGCGATGAAAAAGACGGTATTGCGAACGCGGGTATCACGGCGAGGTTTCATAACGGTACTCATTGAACGCGGTTTTTTTGAAATCGGGCGCGCAAGGCGGCCCAGGAGTCGGGCCGGGCATGGTACCGTTTACGCGATCAGGCGTCATCCGGCCAGCCGCGCAGGAACGCTCCGCTCCACCCTGATGAGACACCGCTTATGAACGAGGCCGCCCAACCGCTTTCTCTGGCCGGCAACCGCCTGGCTGCGCTTGTCTGGGGGCGCCATGATGCGCCGACCTGGCTTGCCCTGCACGGCTGGCTGGATAACGCGGCAAGCTTTACCCGGCTAGCGCCAAGACTTGCACGCGCGCTCGATGTGCGCATCGTGGCGCTCGATTTTCGCGGCCACGGCCACTCCGACCACGCCCCGGCGGGAACCGACTACGCGCTTTGGGACTACGCGTTTGATGTGCTCGATGCGCTGGACGCGCTTGAAATCGAGCGCGCCACGCTGCTGGCGCACTCGATGGGCGCGGCGGTCAGTTGCCTGCTGGCCGCCGCGCTGCCGGAGCGACTCGAGCGGCTTTTACTGATCGACGGGCTTGGGGCGCTCAACACCGAGGCGAGCCAAAGCGCCGAGCAGCTGCGCAAGGGAATACTGGCGCATCGTCGTGAAAGCAAGCGCACGCCGCGCTACGCGGATATCGAGCGCGCGGTGGCCGCCCGCGTGGCCGGCGGGGTCACGCCGGTCAGCGCGGCCACGATCACGCCGGTGGTCGAGCGCAACACCCGGGCAAGGGCGGCAGGGGATCTCGAAATGCGCACCGACCCGCGGCTGTTGAAGCCGTCGCTGGTGCGCTTTACCCCGGCCCAGGTGCTGGCGCTTCTGGCCGAGATTCAGGCGCCGGTGCTGCTCGTCGAAGGCGAAAGCGGCATTCTGGGCGCGCGCGCCTGGCCGCAGGAAGCCCGCCAACAGGTGCGAAAGCTGACCCGGCGCGTGCTGCCCGGCGGCCACCATTTACATTTGGAGGCGGCGGCCGTCGAGGCGGTCGCCGCTGCGATCGAGGCGTATTGCCAGCGCCCCGGGAACGTATAAACGAACGTCGGAACGTCGAATGAGCCAGTCAACCACACAAGCGTTACGCCCCCTTCATCCCGTAAGTGACGGCCACGGCACGAAGGTCGCGCTGGTGCTCGGCAGCGGCGGCGCCCGCGGCTACGCCCATATCGGCGTGATCGAGGCGCTCGAGGCGCGCGGCTTCGAGATCATCTCGGTCGCCGGCTGCTCCATGGGGGCGTTGATCGGCGGTATCTACGCCTCCGGCAAGCTCTCCGAATACCGCGAGTGGGTCTGCCACCTGGATTATCTGGACGTGCTGAAGCTGGTCGACGTGACCTGGAGCCCGATGGGCGCGATGCGCGCGAGCAAGGTGATGAGCAAGCTCGAAGCCCTGATCGGCGATACGTTGATCGAGGATCTGCCGATTCCGGTGACTACCGTGGCCACGGATCTCGTGCGCCAGCGCGAGGTCTGGTTTCAGCGCGGCCCGCTTTTGCGCGCCATTCGCGCCTCGATCGCCGTGCCCGGGGTCATCACGCCGGTGCACTTGGGCGACCAGGTGCTGGTCGACGGCGGGCTGTTGAACCCGCTGCCGGTGATGCCCACCCTCTCCGCCCACGAGGCGGACCTGGTGGTCGCGGTCAACGTCACCGCCCAGAGCCCGCAGCCCGTCAGCCTCGAAGAGCTTCTGCCCGTCGATGAGCAGGATGAGCGAACCCGCCAGGAGCGCGACCGTGACGCCCACTTGGGCGGCTGGATGGACGGCGTGCGCGCGGCGACCAAGCGCCTGTGGAGCGGCCTCGGCGCCCAGGCCGACGAGCAGGACGAACAGGAGAGCGTCGAGGCGCGCGGGCAGCGCGAGTGGGGCAAGCTCGACATGATTCTGGAGTCCTTCGATATCACCCAGGCCGCGCTTGCCAAGTACAAGGTGGCGGGCTACCCGCCGGACGTGCTGATCGAAGTGCCGAAAACGGTGTGCAGCACCTACGAGTTCCACCGCGCCCGGGATCTGATTCGCCTGGGACGCCACCTGGCCGACGAAGCGCTCGAGCGGCGCATGCCGAGTGTGGCCTCTGACGCGACCGAGTAACCCTAGCGGCCGCGCTTTTGCAGCAGTACGTAGACCGCGCCGGTGCCGCCATCGGCGTCCACCGCCGAGCAGAACGCCAGCACCCCCGGCCACTCTCGAAGCCAGGCGTTGGTATGGCTTTTCAATACCGGAAAATCCGCCGTCGCCCCCCAGGCCTTGCCGTGGACCACCAGCACGCACTGAAGGCGCTCGGCGGCGGCATCGGTCAGAAAGCTCTCGAGCTCGATGCGCGCCTCTTCCAGGGTGTAGCCGTGAAGGTCGAGCCCCGCCTGCCAGGGCGTTTGCCCACGCTTTAGCTGGCTGAAGGTGCGGTAGGGCAGATCTACCACGCTGAACTCGAGATACTCCGACGGGCGCACCGCCTCGACCCGGCCATCGGAGGTACGCCCGGTCGCCTGCACGGTATCGCGGGTGACCGCCGCCTGGCGGCGCGCGGCCTGGGCGTCGCGCTCGGGTTTGGGCTTGCCCGGATCCGCCTGGTTGTGCGCGATACGGCGCACGCCAGCCTGTTCGAGCGCCTGGCGAAAGGCGCTGATCTCTTCATCGGGGGCGGGGCGGCGGCGCGACATGAGGCTCTCACAGGCTGACAGGGTGGGCCGCCCGCTGGCGGCGGCGTGAAAGCGCACAGTATAGCGGGCCTGGCGGCGCTGTGAACCGGGCGGCGTCGAAGGTACAATCATTTCCCGACGTTCAACCCACGCGATGCCGCCGCGCTCGTAAGCCCTGGAGCCTTTGTGACCACGCACCTCAATGCCGAGACCTCCCCCTCAACGCTTGGCCTGCCGGAATCGGCGCTGGCAAGCGATTTGATTACGCTGCGCGACTACCTGCGCTGGGCGACCAGCGAGTTTTACGTGGCGGGGCTTCACTACGGTCACGGCACCGACTCGCCTTGGGATGAAGCGGTAGCGCTGTGCCTGGGCGCGCTGCACCTGCCCTGGAACGTCGACCCGGGCGTGCAGGATGCACGGCTTCTGCCGGTGGAGCGTCAGCGCATCATCGAACTGGTGCGCCGGCGGATCACTACTCGCGCGCCGCTGCCGTATCTGCTGGGCGAGGCGTTCTTCGCCGGTTTTCCGTTTGACGTCGACGAGCGCGTACTGATTCCGCGCTCGCCGATCGCCGAGCTGATTCTCGACGGCTTCGGCGCCTGGTTCGATCATGAACCACCGGCGCACGTGCTCGATCTCTGCACTGGCTCCGGCTGTATCGGTATCGCCACCGCGCTGTCGCTGCCGACCTGCCACGTAACGCTTTCGGATCTGAGCTTGGATGCGCTGGCGGTAGCGAAACAGAACATCACCCGCCACGACGTCGGCGACCGGGTACGCGCGGTCGAGTCCGACGTCTTCGATGGCCTCGAAGGCCAGCGCTTCGATCTGATCGTCTCCAACCCGCCCTACGTCGACGCCCGCGATCTCGCCACCATGCCTGCGGAGTATCGCCACGAGCCTTCGCTTGCACTCGGCGCAGGCAGCGACGGGCTGGATATCGTGCGCCGTATCCTGCGCGAGGCGCGGGATCACCTGACCGACGACGGCTGGCTGATCGTCGAGGTCGGCAACTCCGATCGCCACGTCGAGGCGGCCTTCCCCGAGGTCGGCTTCGTGTGGCTTGAATTCGAGCACGGCGGCCAGGGCGTCTTTGCCATCAGCGCCGCGGAACTCGACGCCCACGCGGCGTCTTTTGCGTAAGGAAAAAGCCTCCATGTCTGGCAATACGTTTGGCAAACTCTTCAGCGTGACCACCTTTGGCGAGAGCCACGGCGTGGCGCTCGGCGCCATCGTCGACGGCTGCCCGCCAGGAATCGAGATCAGCGAGCAGGAGCTGCAGGTCGAACTCGACCGCCGCCGCCCGGGCAGCTCGCGCCACACCACCCAGCGCAAGGAAGCCGACGAGGTCCGAATTCTCTCCGGCGTGTTCGAGGGCAAGACCACCGGTACCTCGATTGGCCTTCTGATCGAGAACACCGACCAGCGCTCGAAGGACTACTCCAAAATCAAGGACCAGTTCCGCCCGGCCCACGCCGACTACACCTACCACCACAAGTACGGCCACCGCGACTACCGCGGCGGCGGGCGCTCCAGCGCCCGGGAAACCGCCATGCGCGTCGCCGCCGGCGCCATCGCCAGGAAGGTGCTCGCCGCCCAGGGCATTCAGGTGCGCGGCTACATGAGCCAGCTCGGCCCCATTAAAATCGACTTCAAGGGTTGGGAGAGCGTCGAACAGAACGCCTTTTTCTGCCCGGACCCGGCGCGGGTCGCCGAGCTCGAGGCCTACATGGATCAGCTGCGCCGCGACCAGGACTCGATCGGTGCCGAAATCACCGTGATCGCCGACGGCGTACCGGTGGGCCTTGGCGAGCCGGTGTTCGACCGGCTCGATGCCGAGCTCGCCCACGCCCTGATGAGTATCAACGCGGTGAAGGGCATCGAGATCGGGGCAGGCTTTCAAAGCGTCACTCAGCGCGGCAGCGAACACCGCGATGAGCTGACGCCGGAAGGCTTTCTCTCCAACCAGGCCGGCGGCATCCTCGGCGGAATTTCGAGCGGCCAGCCGATCGTTGCGCGCATCGCGCTCAAGCCGACTTCCAGCATCACCACGCCGGGGCGCTCGATCGACGTGCACGGCGCGCCGGTCGAGGTGATCACCAAGGGGCGCCACGACCCCTGCGTCGGCATTCGCGCCACGCCCATCGCCGAGGCGATGATGGCGATTACGCTGCTCGATCACTTTCTGCGCCATCGTGGCCAGAACGGCGATGTCTCGGTGAGCACGCCAAGGCTCGGCCAGCGCTGAAACGCGCTGCTACACTCGAAAACAGGATGCCAGGATCAACGACCACCAACAGGGGAGTCGGCCATGAAAATCAACGTCGAGTTCGATCTGACGCCGGAAGAGTTTCGCCAGTCGCTGGGGCTGCCCGATGTCGAGGCCTTTCAGCAGCATCTATTGGACAATATTCAGCGACAAATGGAGTCCGGCGTGGAGGGCTACGACCCGATGAGCCTGATGCGCCCGTTTTTGCAGCAGCCGATGATGCAGCAGGGGCTTTCTCAAGGGCTTGCGCACTTCGGCACCTACCAGCAGATGATGCTCGATATGCTCAAGCAGGCGGGCAGCATGGGCAAAAGCGACGCCTCGAAAACCACCGCCGAGCCCGAGCCGGCGGCGAGTGACGCAGCGCCCAAAAAGCGTGCCAGCGCCTCGTCGCGCTCGCGCGCCAAGGGGTAGCGGCGTTGCCAAGCGCTCGGGCGCTCACTACGCTTTTGGTAGCGCCTGACGCGCTTTTTGCGGTACAACGGTGAAGCGGCGCTTTTCTTGGAAAACGGGGCGGTGGGCTGAGCGGTGAACGTCAAGGGCAGGCACGCGTTTCGCGCAGCATGACCTGTAACAAGAATAGCGATAATGGAGCGAGGTACGCTGAGACGTGGGACCAAGCGGCCTCATTGCCTTTAAAGGAGACAGGACCATGCAGGATAAAATGTTCGATACGTTCAACAACCAGACCCGCCAGATGTTCGAGCCGATGCGCAAGATGAACTCGCTGATGCTCGACAACATGGAAAAGCTGACCCACTACCAGCTCGAAGCGATGCAGCGCTACAGCCAGATGGGCACCGACCGCCTGCGCCAGGCGACCGACGTCAAGGATGCAGAGAGCCTGCGCGATTTCGGCACTCAGCAGGCCGAAATGATGAAAAAGCTGGCCGAGCAGATGCAGGAAGACGCCCGCACCATGAGCGAGATGGGCGTTGAGTTCAAATCCGAAATGGAAAAACTCTTCAGCGAAACCGGTCGCCAGATGAGCGAGCAGGCCAGCGCCGCCGGCCAGCAGATGCGTGACCAAGCCAACGCCGCGGGCAACCAGATGCGCGAGCAGGCCAACGCCGCCACCCAGGGTAACCAAAGCGGCCAGGCCAGCAGCCAGTCCACGCGTAAAAAATAAACGCTGATGCAACGGCGCCTTCGGGCGCCGTTTTTTTTAATCAGCGGGGTGGTCCCGGCACGTGCGCCGGGTGCGGGAACATTGCCAGTGCTTGCGAAAGGGGGAGGGGAGTATGCAGTCAGCGTGGAACGTGCCGCCGGAGGGTTTGAGCCCGCAGGAGATGACCGCTTGGAAGGCCGCGCTCGACCGTGTCGGCGAGCAGTATCAGGCTTTGATGGAGGAGCTTCTGGGCAAAATGGCGCCCAGCGAAGCCGCCGACTCGGTTTACAGCGACATGCGCCAAAGCTTCGAGACCGCCGCCCAGGCGCTGGTCAATAACCCGACGCTGGTGTGGGAAACCCAGACGCGGCTGATGCAGGATCAATGGCTTTTGTGGCAGCAGGGCATGCGCAGCCTCGCCGGTGAGGCGGTCACGCCGCTGATCCAGCCCGCCAAAAGCGATCGCCGCTTCAAGGACGAGGCCTGGACCAGCGAGCCGTTCTACCTTGCCCTGATGCAGCAATACCTGCTGTTTTCGCAATCCGTCGACGAGCTGATCACGAGCCTCGACGGGCTCGAGGGCAACAGCAAGCGCAACCTGACCTTCTACGCCCGCCAGCTGGTCAGCGCCATGTCGCCGTCGAACTTCATCTCCACCAACCCGGAAGTGGTGCGGCGCACGCTGGAAACCAAAGGCCAGAACCTGGTCGACGGGCTCTCAAGGCTGCGCGAGGACCTCGCCAACTCCGCCGAAGGCATCAACGTGCGCATGACCGACCGCCAGGCGTTCGGTATCGGCGATAACATCGCCGTCACGCCAGGGGCGGTGGTGTATGAAAACGAGCTGATGCAGCTGATCCAGTACACGCCCACTACCGAGACGGTGTTCAAGACGCCGCTTCTGATCGTGCCGCCCTGGATCAACAAGTACTACATTCTCGATCTGCGCGAGGACAACTCGCTGGTCAAGTGGCTCGTCGATCAGGGCCATTCGGTGTTTCTAATCTCCTGGCGCAACCCCGGCCCCGAGCAGCACGACATCACCTGGGCGGACTACATGCAGATGGGGGTGATCGGCGCCATGGAGGCGATCGAAAAAGCCTGCGGCGAGAAGTCGGTGAACCTGATGAGCTACTGCGTGGGCGGCACGCTCATCGCCTCGACGGTGGCGTACCTGACCAGCACCCGGCGCGCGCGCAAGGTCAAATCCGTCACCTACATGGCCACGCTTCAGGATTTTCGCGATCCCGGCGACATCGGCGTATTCCTGAGCGAGAGCGTGGTGCAGGGCATCGAGCGCTCGATGCAGCTCAAGGGCTACCTGGATGGGCGCTCCATGGCCTACACCTTCAATCTGCTGCGCGAAAACGACCTGTTCTGGTCGTTTTTCGTCAACAACTACTTGAAAGGTGACGTGCCCGCCGCCTTCGATCTGCTCTACTGGAACACCGACGGTACCAACCTGCCCGCGGCGACCCACGGCTGGTACCTGCGCCATATGTACCTGGAAAACCGGCTGGTCGAGCCCGGCGGTATCGAGCTCGACGGCGTCAAAATCGACCTTGCCAAGGTCTCCACGCCGAGCTACTTCGTTTCGACGAAGGAGGACCATATCGCCAAGTGGAACAGCACCTATTACGGGGCGCTTTTGCCCAAGGGGCCGGTCACCTTCGTGCTGGGCGGCTCCGGTCATATTGCCGGCATCGTCAATCCGCCGCACAAGAACAAGTACGGCTACTGGACCAACGAGGCGCTGCCCGCCACGCCAGAAAAGTGGCTTGAGGGCGCCAAGGCCCAGGAAGGCTCCTGGTGGCCGCACTGGCAGGCGTGGATGACCCAAAACGGCTACGCGGACACGCAAAAAAAGGTGGCCGCCAGAACGCCGGGCAGCGGTGCGCTCAGCGTGATCGAAGACGCCCCGGGGCGCTACGTGCGCCAGAGTATTCCGGAGGTGTTGGGCGAGGCGCTCAAGGGAGCGTCATCCGAGTAAATCCTTGCCCCTCCAGAGGCCCGGCGCTGCCGGGCTTTTTTCATGGGCGCGTTCAGCGGACAAATTGTCGCATCGTGCTGGCAGTGGCTTAAAAGAGCGCTAAGGTAGGCAGCATGAAAGCGCCTTCGGCGCTGCCGATTTCGGCCCCTATGCTTTTTGGAGTCACATGCTTTTCGGAGTCACGCCATGCTGAATGCACTGTCCAATGCCCGTCGTCACGTCATGCCGACCCTCCTTGGTGCCGCCATGCTGCTGGGGGCTGCCAGCGCCCAGGCAAGCGATATCAATGTTTCCAACGCGCGCCTGAGCCTGCTGCCCGGCGACACCCCCGGCGCCGGTTACTTCGAAATCGAGAACGCCGGTGACGCGACGATCACACTGACCGGCGCCGACACCGATGCCTTCGAAAGCGTCGAGATGCATGAAAGCATGGAGCAGGACGGCATGGCGCACATGCACGGCGTCGAGAGCGTCGATATCGCGCCCGGCGAGACGTTCAGCTTCGCCCCGCGCGGCCACCACCTGATGTTCATGGAGCGCGTCGAGGCGCTGGACGTTGGCGATGATGTCGAGGTGACGCTCGAGTTCGATGGCGAGACGCTTCCGGTGACCTTCGAGGTGGTGTCGCCCACTTCGCTCTAACGCGCTCAGATGGCTGTGAGAATACCGAGTATGCAAAAAGTCGTTTGGCCGCTGCTGGCCGTGGCCCTGTTGGCCGGGTGCAGCGGCGAAGAGTTTCGCACCACCGATATCGAAGAGATCATGCCGCCGCTGGCGTTTTCGCTGACCAACGACGACGGTGAACCCGCCCAGGCCGAGGATTACCGGGGCAAGACTACGCTGGTCTACTTCGGTTACACCCAGTGTCCGGACGTTTGCCCGCTGACGCTGGCGCGCTTTGCCTCGATCTTCAACGAGCTTTCCGAGGCCGAGCGCGACGACGTTCAGATGCTGCTGATCTCGGTGGACCCGAACCGCGACACGCCGGAGGTACTCAAGCGCTACACCGACGCCTTCGGGCCCGAGTTCACCGGCCTGACCGGCGACAGGGAAGAGATCGACGCGCTGACCAACCGCTACCGCATCGCCTACAGCTTCGAAGAGCCCAACGAGCGCGGTGACTACATCGTCAATCATTCCAGCGCCGTGTTTGCCTTCAACGAAGAGGGCGAGCCGCGCTTTCTGGTACGCGACCCCCACTCGGACCAGGACGTGCTCGCCGATCTGCGTAGCGTGATCGACGAAAGCTGAGGCGCCTTGCGTCCGACAAAAAAAGCGCCTCAAAAAAGGCGCTTTTTTCGTTTTTCATTTGCAAAGCGGCAAGCGCCAATGCATCAGCAGACCGACGACAATCCACAGTTGGACGTATACGCGCGGGAGTTGACGTCCAGCACCAGCCGGCGGTTGGTGGTGTCGTAGAAAAACGAGGCGAGGCCCTTGTCGGAGTCGGCGGTCTGATAAAGCCCGCACACGCCGTAGCCGTACTGAACTTCCTGGAGCTGGGAAAGCTCCACGCTGGAAGACGTGCCGAGCTCGGCGGCAATCGCCTGTTGAATGTCGCTATCCATCTGGTTGGCGGACAGCGCCTGGTGACCGAAAATGGCCGCCCCAACCACCGCCGTAAAGGCGAGCGGGGCGGCGACCAGCAGTAGGAAAGGGCGAGATGTCGTCATGGCTTCATTATGCCAGCGGCCCAGGGAGCGTCAAGCGCTCCGACTGGTCCACAATGCCGCACCCCGGCGCTACAAGAGCGTCTTGCCGGATGAGCGTTTTCTGATCACGCCGGCCACGCTGAAAAGCGCCGCCAGCAGCCAGGCCGGCCAGCTGCCCAGTCGGGTGAAGGGCGTCTGGCCCTGCATGGCATGAAACTCGCCGAGTAACGTTGCTGCCTCGAACTGCGGGGCGCGCTCGAGTACGCGGCCCTGGGCGTCGATGATGGCAGTGATGCCATTGCTCGTGGCGCGCAGCACATAGCGGCCGTTTTCCAGCGCCCGCAGGCGCGCCATTTGCAGGTGCTGGTGCGGGCCGATCGAGGCGCCGAACCAGGTGTCATTGGACACCGTGACGATCACATCGCTCTCTACCGCGCGGCTGGCGACCAGCTGTGGATAAATGATTTCGTAACAGATGGCGTTACCGATGCGTAGCCCGCTCGCCTGCATTGGCGCCTGAACCGTGTCGCCCTTGGTAAAGCTCGACATGGGCAGATCGAAAAAGTCGATCGCCCCGCGCAGCACGCTCTCCAGCGGCAGGTACTCGCCAAAGGGCACCAGGTGCTCCTTCTGGTAGCTGCCGCTAACGTCGCCTACGCCAATCACGCTGTTGAAGTAGCGGTTCTGCTCGTCGAGCTGGACGATCCCGGTCAGAAGCGCCGTCTCCGGTGACAGCGTGGTCTGGATGCGCTCGAGCACCGGCCGCGCCTGGTACTCGAACATCGGCACCGCGGTTTCCGGCCAGATGATCAGATCGACGTCGTCCGGCACCTGGCGGGTCAGCTCGCTGTAGATGTTGGCGGCGGCGCGCTGGCCCTCTGGCGTCCACTTGATCAGCTGGGAAAGATTGCCCTGCAAAAGCGCCACGCGGGTCGGGTCGGCGGCGGGCGTGGTCCACTGATTCGGCAGGGCCAGCGGCACCAGCCAGATCGCCGCCAGCGGTAGCGCCGCCCAGAAGCGCCGGCGCAGCACACACACGCCGAGCGTGCCGCTAAGCGCGACCAGCAGTGATAGAAGGTACACCCCACCCAGCGGCGCAAAGCGAGCCAGAGGCGAGTCGACGAAGCCCGACCCCAGCAGAAGCCAGGGAAAGCCGGTGAAGAGGTAAGTACGCAGTACCTCGCCGAGCACCCAGAGGCCGGCAAAGCTTAAAAACGTCAGGCGGTGGCCCAGAAAGCGGCGAAACAGCCAGAACGGCAGCGCGTAGAAAAGCGCCAGCGCCACCACGAACAGCGCGGTGAGAAACACCGCCAGCGGCACGCCGGTGTAGCCGTAGTCGTGAATCGAAACGTACACCCAGGAGGCGCCGGTCGCAAATAGCGCCACGCCATACGCCCAGCCCTTGAGCGCGGCCTGGCGCGGCGTGAGCTGGTTCAAGCCGGCAAACAGCAGGCCCACGGCGACCGGCCCGAGCCACCAGAGGCCGAAGGGCGATGCCGTCAACGTAGTGAAGCCACCGGCGACGAGCGCGGCGAGCAGTTGAAGCGCGAAAGGGGACATCCATCCCATAGTGAAATCCTGTGAGCGAAAGAGGCCGGGGCTAGTCGATGTTCGCCGTGCCGGCGCTATCGCTGTCGTCCGGATGGGCTTCGAGCAGACGGATGCGCCGGTTGTCGGCGTTCAGCACGGTGAAGCGCCAGCCGCCGAAGCTGGTGTACTCGCCGCGCCCGGGCAGGTGGCCGAACTGCTGCATGACCAGCCCGCCCACGGTGTCGAACTCGTCGTCGGAGAAATCGGTGTCGAAGCGCTCGTTGAAGTCCTCGATCGGAGTGAGCGCGCGAATGGCGTAGTGACCATTGTCGAGGCGGCGGATGGCATCCTCTTCATCGGTATCGTGCTCGTCCTCGATGTCGCCGACGATCTGCTCGAGGATATCCTCGATGGTGACGATGCCCGCGGTGCCGCCGTACTCGTCGACCACGATCGCCATGTGGTTGTGGGTATCGCGAAACTCCTTGAGCAGGCTGTTGAGCCGCTTGGATTCGGGAATGAACATCGCCGGGCGCAGCACGTCCTCGAGCACGAAGGCGTCGCGGCGCTCCTGAGGCTGGGAAAGCAGCGGCAAAAGATCCTTGACCAGCAGGATGCCCTTGACGTCGTCGAGGTTTTCACCGATGACCGGGTAGCGCGAGTGCCCGGTTTCCTGAATCAGGGGCAGGTAGCCATCGCTGGTTTGATCAATAGTGATCGCCGAGACCTGGGAGCGGGGAATGAGGATTTCGCGAACCTGCTGGTCGCTGATTTCGAGCGCGCCTTCGATGATCATGATGGCGTCCTGGTCGAGCTTGAGCTTTCCGGCGGTGTGGCGCAGAAAAGTGAGCAGCTCGTCGCGGGAGCTGGGCTCATCGGAGTCGCCGGTGAGGGCGCCGAAGAGTTTCTCGAGCCAGGATTTCTGATTCGTGCTCGATGAATCGTCGCTCATTGCGTCAAATCTCTTGGTTACGGGCGAAGGGTGAAACGGTGTCGGTAGTGAAACGCGCTATACGCGATACGGGTCGGCGATATCAAGACGTGCCAGCAAAGTGCGCTCCAACGCCTCCATCTGTTCGGCCTCGTCATCGTCGATGTGATCATACCCCATCAAATGCAGCGTGCCGTGGATCACCATGTGCGCGTAGTGATCACTGAGCGATTTTTGCTGCTCGCGGGCCTCGGCGTCGACCACTGCGTGGCAGATGACCAGATCCCCTAAAAGTGGAAGCTCGATGCCCGGCGGCGCCTCGAAGGGAAACGACAGCACGTTGGTCGGCTTGTCCTTGCCGCGGTAGTCGCGGTTGAGCGCCTGGCTCTCACTCTCTTCGACGAAGCGAATGGTCAGCTCGTGGCGTGAATCCTCCGGGTGCTCGGAAAACACACAGCCCACCCAGTGGGTGAGCTGTGAAAGCGTGGGAAGATCATCGGCGCTGACCGCCACTTGGCGGTCGATGACGATATCGGTCATCGTTCGCCGTCCCAGCGTGGGGCGCTGTCGCGGGCGGCCAGGCGCGCTTCGCGCTCCTGCTTTCGCGCTTTGCGCTCGGCGCGCTCCTCGGCTTCCTGCTGGGACTCGAAGGCGTCATAGGCTTCGATGATGCGCTGAACCAGCGGGTGGCGCACCACGTCCTTGGCGGCGAAGTGGGTCACGCCGATGCCAGGGGTGTCCTTCAGTACGTCCAGCACCTGGATGAGCCCCGAGCGCTGGCCCTTGGGCAGGTCGACTTGGGTCACGTCGCCGGTGATCACCGCGGTAGAGCCGAAACCGATCCGGGTCAGGAACATTTTCATCTGCTCCGGCGTGGTGTTCTGGCTCTCGTCGAGAATGATGTAGGCGTTGTTGAGCGTGCGCCCGCGCATGTAGGCCAAAGGCGCAATCTCGATCACCTGACGCTCGATCAGCTTGGCGACCTGCTCGAAGCCGATCATCTCGTACAGCGCGTCATACAGCGGGCGCAGGTAAGGGTCGATCTTCTGGGCCAGATCACCGGGCAGAAAGCCGAGCTTTTCGCCGGCTTCGACGGCCGGGCGCACGAGCAGGATACGACGTACTTCCTGCTGGTTGAGCGCCTCGACCGCCGCGGCCACGGCAAGGTAGGTCTTGCCGGTACCCGCCGGCCCGATACCGAAGTTGATGTCGTGCTCGCGGATGCTGGTGACGTAGCGCTGCTGATTCAGGCCGCGCGGTTTGATCATGGTGCGCGGGGTGCGCATGATCACTTCGCCTTCTTCACCCTCTTCGTCCTCGTCGAGCGCTTCAAGCCCCGACTCCTGCAAGAACAGGTGCACGGTATCCGGCGTGAGTTCGCTGGCTGCGGCTTCGCGGTAGAGGTGCTCCAGCACGTTCGAGGCGGCCTTGATCCGGTTGGCCGCCCCGGCCAGCTGGAAGATATTGCCGCGGTTTCGAAGCGTGACGTCCAGCCGGTCTTCGATCAGTTTCAGGTGCTCGTCGCGCTGACCGCAAAGGCTCGCCAGCCGCTGCGGATCGTTGGGTTCAAGACTCAAGGTGATGATACGGTTGGCCTGAGAGGATGGCTGGCTCAAAAGTGGTGGACCCGTTCGTTGATGTGTGTAACTCAGAGCTTAATGCCCAGGCGGGGCCTGGGCAATTACCTGGGCTAAATCGGGCTCAATAGCGCTCGGGAGAGGCGAGTTCGCCGCGCAGCGAATTGGGCAGCGCTTCGGTGATCTCGACATCGACGAAGTAGCCGATCAGCTCGGTGGGGTTGGCGGCGCGGAAGTTGACCACGCGGTTGTTTTCGGTACGCCCGGAGAGCTGACCCGGGTCCTTCGGCGAGAAGCCGGTGACCAGAATGCGCTGGGTGGAACCCACCATGCGCCGGCTGATTCCGGCGGCCTGCTGCAGAATACGATCCTGCAGAATCTTCAGGCGCTGCTTCTTGGTAGACTCCGGCGTGTCATCCTCGAGACCAGACGCCGGCGTGCCCGGGCGCGCCGAGTAGACGAAGCTGAAGGAGTGGTCGAAGCCGATGCGATGGATCAGATCCATCGTATCCTCGAAGTCCTGCTCGGTTTCGCCGGGAAAGCCAATGATGAAGTCCGAGGAGAAGCTGATGTCCGGACGGTTGGCGCGGATGCGCTCCATCTTGGCGATATACTCTTCGCGGGTGTGGCCGCGCTTCATCGCCGAAAGAATCGCGTTGGATCCGGACTGCACCGGCAGGTGCAGGTGGCTGACCAGCTCCGGAATCTCGGCATAGGCCTCGACCAGGCTCTCGGTGAACTCCACCGGGTGGGAGGTGGTGAAGCGCACCCGGTCGATGCCTTCCACCGCCGCCACGCAGGCGATCAGCTCGGCAAGATCGATCTCCTCGCCAAGCTGGTTGTCGCCACGGTAGGCGTTGACGTTCTGGCCCAATAGGTTGATTTCGCGCACGCCCTGATCGGCCAGGTGAATGACTTCGTCCATCACCGCTTCAAAAGGCCGCGAGACCTCCTCACCGCGGGTGTAGGGCACCACGCAGAAGGTGCAGTACTTCGAGCAGCCTTCCATGATCGAAACAAATGCCGTGGCACCGTCGGAGGAGGGCTTGGGCAGGTGGTCGAACTTCTCGATCTCCGGGAAGGTGACGTCTACCGCGGCGATCATGTTGCCGCCAGAGGCGGCCGCACCACTGCGCGCATCCATCATCGCCGGAATGCGGTGCAGGGTTTGCGGGCCGAACACCATGTCGACGTGGGGCGCGCGCTTTCTCAGCGCCTCGCCTTCCTGGCTTGCCACGCAGCCGCCAACCCCGATCACCAGATCCGGGTTGGCGTCCTTGAGCTTTTTCCAGCGGCCCAGCTGATGGAACACCTTCTCCTGGGCTTTCTCGCGAATGGAGCAGGTGTTCAGCAGGATTACATCGGCTTCTTTCTCGTCGTCGGTGAGCTCCATCTGATGGGACTCGCCGAGCAGATCCGCCATACGAGAAGAGTCGTATTCGTTCATCTGGCAGCCGTGCGTTTTGATGAAGAGCTTCTTCGCCATCGGTACCTGTCGTCTATGAGTCGTCTGGGACGAAAATGAATGAAATATCGGTCGGTTAGCGCGCGCCGGACAATGGGTGCCAATTGGCGTTCGCTCGATGCCGTAAAGTAGGGCCATTATACGGATACAACAAACCAGCGGCTAGCGCTGGCGGTAATCGAGACTTGACCCGAGCGTTTTCATGAGTATACTACGCACCGTGTTTGAGCAGTTCCTCGATAGCTCAGTTGGTAGAGCAAATGACTGTTAATCATTGGGTCGCAGGTTCGAGTCCTGCTCGAGGAGCCAACATCTGGCTCGCCTCAAACGCCTTAGCAATAGCGGTAGCATAGACAGTTCCTCGATAGCTCAGTTGGTAGAGCAAATGACTGTTAATCATTGGGTCACAGGTTCGAGTCCTGTTCGAGGAGCCAACCGCCGCTAAGCACCGATTTAAAGATGTTCCCCGATAGCTCAGTTGGTAGAGCAAATGACTGTTAATCATTGGGTCACAGGTTCGAGTCCTGTTCGGGGAGCCAATTACGTCGCTATATGACGGCCTTCCGGTTTTACCCTCTCTTTTTGTTCACTCCATGTAATCGTATTCAAATACCCGGTATGTGCTCAGGCCACAGTCGCGCCCAGTTTCGCACGTCCGCCAAAAGCCGGTATCCTCGCTCACGATTCACGATTCACGATTCACGATTCACGATTCACGATTCACGATTCACGATTCACCTTATCGTTCGCGCATTTAAAAACCGCGCCCGAATAGAGCGCGGCGTAAGAGTGCTTGCGATGGCGGCTTAGCGCTGTGCCATGCGCTGAGCGTTTTTCATATGGGTGTAGTCGAGCATGATCTCGGCGGCTTCGAGCACGTGGGCGCGGTCCACCGGCATCTCCTCGTCGTCTTCATCGGCTTCTTCGACGGGTTCGCCGCTGGCGTTATCCAGCCGTGCGTCGAGCCATTCGTCTAGCTCCGGCAGGCCAAGGGCGCGACGGCGCTGGTTTTCGAGCGAGAGCTGCTCGGCTTCCTGAGCTTCCAGCTCGCGCTGGCGCTGCTCGCGGTTCAGGCTCACGGTGGTGTGCTGCTCGCGAAGCTGGCGGGCCAGCGTCGACTGGCGCTCCAGGTAGCGGAAGTTCGGGTTATCGGCCGCACGCTGCTCGTGGCGGGTGGCCAGCGCCGGGATGAAGTCTTCCGGGTTGCCGTAGCGGCGGTACTGAACGTTTTGCACCGTATCCCAGGCCAGGGCGTTATCGAGACTGCTTTCGCCGATACGCTCCGGGTCGATCAGGCTCGGGAAGGCGATATCCGGCTCCACGCCGCGGTTTTGCGTACTCTCGCCGGAGATGCGGTAGAACTTGGCGCGGGTCAGCTTGATCTGGCCGTGGCTCAGGTCGTTGAGCGTCTGTACCGTGCCCTTGCCAAAGGTGTTGGCGCCGACCACCAGCCCGCGACCGTAGTCCTGGATCGCACCGGCGAAAATTTCCGAGGCCGATGCCGAAAGGCGGTTGGTGAGCACGGTGAGCGGGCCGTCGTAGAGCGTGCCAGCGTCGGTGTCGCCGTAGAGCTGGATACGGCCCTGAGCGTCGCGCACCTGCACGGTGGGGCCGCGGTCGATGAAAAGCCCGATCAACGAGTTGGCTTCCTGCAGTGCGCCGCCGCCGTTGTTGCGCAGATCGAGCACGATGCCCTCTACCTCCTGCTCCTTGAGCGACTCGATTTCACGGGAGACGTCACGGGTAGTGCTGCGGTACTCCTCTTCGCCGGCCTGCCAGGCGTCGAAGTCGACGTAGAAGGTGGGCACGTCGATCACGCCGATCTTGTGCGGCTCGCCGTCGCGCTCGACCTCGATGACTTCGCTATGGGCGGCCTGATCCTCGAGGCTGACGGTATCGCGGGTGATCTCGACGATGTGCGAGCGGGTCATGTCGACGGCCTGAGCGGGCACGACGTCCAGGCGCACGGTGGAGCCCTTCGGCCCGCGGATCAGGTCGACCACGTTGTCCAGGCGCATGCCGACCACGTTGACCATTTCGCCCTCTTCCTGGCCCACGGCAATGATGCGGTCGGCGGGCTCGAGTACGCCGGCGCGCTCCGCCGGGCCGCCGGGCACCAGGCTCGACACCTTGACGTACTCGCCTTCGGCCTGCAGTAGTGCACCGATGCCTTCCAGCGACAGGCTCATCTGAATGTCGAAGGATTCGCTCTGGCGCGGTGACAGGTAGCCGGTGTGCGGGTCGATGGTGCTCGAAATCGCCGCCATGACGATGCCGAACACGTCCTCGGACTCGGTCTGCTCCAAGCGCGTGAGCTGGCCTTCGTAGCGCTGGCGCAGATTCTCCACGATCTGCTCGTCGTCTTGGTCGGTCAGCGAAAGCGTCAGGGCGTCGTTCTCCAGGCGCTTGCGCCAGAGCTCGTCGAGCTCGCTTTCACGTGAAGCCCAGGGCGCCTCTTCGCGGTCCACTTCGAGACGCTCGTCGCTTTCGAAATCGAACGACAGGCCCTCGTCGAGACGGCTCAGAAGCCACTCGAGGCGGTCGGTGTGACGCTCGCTTAGAAGGTTGTAGAGCTTGAACACCTCGTCGAGCTCGCCTTCGAACAGCACCTGATCCATATCCCCTTCGAGGTGGCGGTACGGTTCGATGTCGCGTCTGAGTAAATAGCTTCGCTGGTTGTCCAGAATATCCAGATAACGCTGGAAGGCCTCCTGAGACCACTGGGCGTCGAAGTCGATGTTGGCGTAGTGGCCGTAGCGCAGTGCGTCTCCTATTTCGACTGCCGCTTGGCGCTGCTCGTCGGTCGGCGCGAGTTGCGCCATTGCCGGGCTGGTGATTACCAGCATCACGGCAGCAGCGGCCGAGCGCGTAAGCGTTACAAACAAGCTCATCAGTCAGGCTCTCCCGGAATTTATGGTCACTCGTGTCCTCTGGACATTCAGTCAGCCCATGAGTTGCGCAGGCCAGGAACATTGTAGCAGGTCATCTACTCTGTGATACTCACTGATTTTCTGATAGAGGGCATTGATTTGACCGCGCTCGACACTTCTTTTGACGCGCCGCGTTTGGCGCGGCTATGCGATTTTCTGGCGAGCTCGCCCACGCCCTGGCACGCGACCCGCTCGATGGCCCGCCGGTTGGAGGAAAATGGCTTCATCCGCCTGGACGAGCGAGCCGACTGGGCGCTCGAGCCGGGCAAGCGCTACGTCGTGACCCGTAACGACTCTTCGATCATCGCTTTTCAGTTGCCCGCCGGCAATACAACCGGTATTGAAAGCTTTCGCATGATCGGCGCGCACACCGACAGCCCCGGGTTGAGGTTGAAGCCCGAGGCGACCCAGCGTTCGGCGGGCTGGCTACAGCTTGGCGTGCAGGTCTACGGCGGCGTGCTGCTCGCGCCCTGGTTCGACCGAGACCTGGGCCTGGCCGGGCGGGTGCACGTTCGCCACGCCAACGGCCGGCTCGAAAGCGTGCTGCTCAACGTGGCGGACCCGGTGGCCATGATCCCGAGCCTGGCGATCCATTTGGATCGTGATGTCAACGCCGGCCGAGCGGTCAACCCGCAGACCCAGATGGCCCCCGTACTGATGCAAAGCGGCGACGCCACGCTCGACTCCCTGTTGAAGGATTGGCTTGCCAAAGAGCACGGCTTGAAAGAGATCGAGATCGTCGATTTCGAGCTCGGCTTTTACGATCTACAGCCGCCGTCGCTGGTGGGGGTAGGGCGCGAGCTGGTGGCCAGCGCCCGGCTCGATAACCTGCTCTCCTGTTTCATCGGGTTGGAGGCGCTTTTGGAATGCGACGGCGAGCAGGGCGCGCTGCTGGTCGCCAACGATCACGAGGAAGTGGGTAGTGCCAGCGCCTGCGGCGCTCAGGGGCCGTTTTTGGGCGACGTGCTCCGGCGCATCAACGCTCAGGTCGGGAAGGGCGGCGAGGAGGCGCTGATTCAGCTGATTCAGTCGTCGCTGATGATCTCTTGCGACAACGCCCACGCGCTGCACCCCAATTTTCGCGACAAGCACGACGAGCGCCACGGCCCGGCCATCAACGGCGGCCCGGTGATCAAGGTCAACGCCAGCCAGCGCTACGCGACCAACAGCGTGACCGGGGCGCTGTTTCGCGACGTGTGCCGTGAGGCGGACGTGCCGGTGCAGTCGTTTGTCACCCGCGCCGATATGGGCTGCGGCAGCACCATCGGCCCCATCACGGCCACCGAAATCGGCGTGCCGACCATCGACGTGGGCGTACCGCAGTGGGCGATGCACTCGATTCGTGAAACCGCCGGCACCCGTGACGTCGAGCACCTGACCCGGGCATTGGTAGCGTTTCTGAACCGTCCGACGCTTTATTGAGGCGAGTACTTTCTACCGGCGCACAAAAAACCCGCTAACCGAGGTTAGCGGGTTTTTTTGAAGCTGGTGGCTACACCCTGATTTGAACAGGGGACCCCATCATTATGAGTGATGTGCTCTAACCAGCTGAGCTATGTAGCCGTTCAACGGGGGCGAATATTACAAAGCGCGCCGCCGCCCGTCAAGTGATTTTCCCCTTGCGCTCGAAAACGTTAGACGTTGAAGCGGAAGTGAATCACGTCGCCATCCTTGACGATGTACTCCTTGCCTTCCAGGCGCCACTTGCCGGCATCCTTGGCGCCCTGCTCGCCGCCAAGTGCCACGAAGTCGTCATAGGCGATGACCTCGGCGCGGATGAAGCCTTTCTGGAAGTCGGTATGGATGACGCCGGCACCTTCCGGGGCAGTGGCGCCCTGTTTCACGGTCCAGGCGCGCACTTCCTTGACGCCGGCGGTGAAGTAGGTCTGCAGGCCCAGAAGAGCGTAGCCGGCGCGAATCACGCGATCGAGTCCCGGCTCCTCCATGCCCATCTCTTCGAGAAAGACGCTGCGCTCTTCGTCGTCGAGCTCGGCGATTTCGGCTTCGAGCTGGTTGCACACCGGCACCACCACCGCGCCTTCTTCCTCGGCGATCTGATTGACGATATCGAGATACGGGTTGTTCTCGAAGCCGTCCTCGTTGACGTTGGCGATGTACATGGTCGGCTTCAGGGTTAGAAAGCCGAAGCTTTTCACCTGCTGCTTTTCGTCGTCGGAAAGCCCGAAGCTTCGAAGCGGCATGCCTTCGGCCAGGTGCGGCTGGATCTTGTCCAGAATGGCCTTGGTCGCCGTGGCGTCCTTGTCGCCACCTTTCACCGAGCGCACCAGCCGCTGGCTCGCCTTCTCGACGGTGTCGAGATCGGCCAGCGCAAGCTCCAGGTTGATGGTCTCGATATCCGCGCGCGGGTCGACCTGGTTGGCGACGTGGATCACGTTGTCGTTATCGAAGCAGCGCACCACGTGGGCGATCGCCTGGGTTTCGCGGATGTTGGCCAGAAACTTGTTGCCCAGCCCCTCGCCCTTGGAGGCGCCGGCCACCAGGCCGGCGATGTCGACGAACTCCATGGTAGTGGGCAGCACCTTCTGGGGTTTGACGATCTCGGCGAGCTTGTCCAGGCGCGGGTCGGGCATCGGCACGATGCCGACGTTGGGCTCGATGGTGCAGAAGGGGAAGTTCTCCGCATCGATGCCGGACTTGGTGAGCGCGTTGAAGAGCGTGGATTTGCCTACGTTGGGTAGGCCAACGATACCGCAGTTAAAACCCATAAGAGTGTCCTGACCGGGGGCTTTGCTAAAGCCGCCTTGAAGTGAAAACGTCTGGCTATTTTACGCTATGTAGCTGGTTCATGGCTTTCGCCCAGTCGCCGGCAAGCGCCAGGGGAAGCGTCGTTTCGCAGGCATCGAGTGCGCGCTCGATCGCCTCCTGCTCGGCCTTGCCCGGGCGGTTCAGCACGTAGTGAACCACTTGGCGCGCCTCGCCGGGATGGCCGATGCCGATACGCAGGCGATGAAAGGCGTTCTGGTTGCCGAGTGCGCTGATGATATCGCGCAGGCCGTTGTGGCCGCCGTGGCCGCCGCCGGTTTTATAGCGCGCCTGGCCGGGGGGCAGGTCGAGCTCGTCGTGCACCACGAGCAGGTTGTCCGGGGCGAGTTTATAGAACTGGCAAAGTGCGGCCACGGCGGCGCCGCTTCGATTCATGAAGGTGGTGGGATTCAGAAGGTGCAGCTCGTGATCACCCAAGCGCGCTTTGGCGTAGAGGCCAAGAAACTTCTTTTCCGGGCGCAGCTCGGTGTGGGCGCGCCGCGCCAGTGCGTCCACCAGCCAGAAGCCTGCGTTGTGGCGCGTCGCGTCGTATTCGGGGCCGGGATTGCCCAGCCCAATGATCGCCGTTACCTGGCTCATGGTCCCCTCCATCGTTCGACATGATCTTCGTTCGATATGAACTCGGCCGCTCGCCGGACAAAAAAAATCAAGCGCCGAAGCGCTTGATTTTAGCATTCATGGGCCATGCGGGCATGGCCCAATCTGCACGGGTAGCGGGTCGGGCGGCGCTTATTCGGCGCTGCCTTCTTCGCTTTCACCTTCGCCCGCTTCGCCTTCGTCCTCTTCTTCAACACGATCCTTGATCGCGGTGATGTTGAGGATGGCGTGGTCGTGCTCTTCACCGTGGGCCAGGTCGACGGAGGTCACGCCGGCCGGCAGGGTCAGATCGGACAGGTGCAGGGTAGTACCCAGCTCGACCTTGCTGATGTCGATTTCCAGGTAGTCCGGCAGATCCTTCGGCAAGCAGCTGATCGCCACTTCGGTGTTCAGTACGTGCAGTTCGCCGCCTTGCTCCTTGATGCCGACACACTGTTCTTCGCCCACGACGTGCAGCGGCACGTTCATGGTGATTTCGTGAGTCGCGTCAACGCGCATGAAGTCGGCGTGGGTCAGAAGCGGCTTGTAGGGGTGACGCTGAAGGTCACGTACTACAACCTGCTCCTGCTGGCCGGCCACGTCAAGCGTGATGACCGAGGAGAAGAAGGACTCGTCTTCGATCGCCTTGTAGAAGGCGGTCTTTTCGACGGCGATGGACTGCGGCGCTTTTTCGCCACCGTAGATCACGGCGGGTACTTGCTGGTTCGCACGACGCAGGCGGCGGCTCGCACCTTTCCCCAGGTCGTTACGAACGTCGGCTTTCAAGGTAAAATCGGACATGTTGGTCCCTCGTGGTTTAAGTAGGAAAGCCCCGCCGACCGCGACCAGTCGACGACGCTTTCAGGGCCCCGGATGGGGGCTATAGCGTCAGGCAGTGTCCGCATTCGCGAGAGCGATTAGTGGAACATCGCGCTGACGGATTCTTCGTTGCTGACCCGGCGAATCGCTTCCGCGATCAGCCCGGCAACGCTGAGCTGACGAATCTTGCCGCTGCGCCGCGCGTGCTCGGCCAGCGGAATGGTGTCGGCCACGACCACTTCGTCGAGCACGGAGTTGGTGATGTTATCGATCGCCGGGCCCGACAGGATCGGGTGGGTGGCGTAGGCCACCACGCGGGCGGCGCCGTGATCCTTGAGCGCTTCGCCGGCCTTGCACAGCGTACCGGCGGTATCGATCATGTCGTCGACCACCACGCAGGTGCGGCCTTCGATCTCACCGATGATGTGCATCACCTGGGCCTGGTTGGCCTGGGGGCGACGCTTGTCGATAATGGCGAGATCGGCATTGAGCTGCTTGGCGATGGCGCGCGCGCGCACCACGCCGCCGACGTCCGGCGACACTACGACCAGGTCGTCGTAGTTCTGGCGCTCGATGTCGTCGAGCAGAATCGGCGAGCCGTAGACGTTGTCCACCGGCACGTCGAAAAAGCCCTGAATCTGGTCGGCGTGCAGGTCCATCGTCATAACGCGGTCGACGCCGGCTTTCACCATCATGTCGGCCACGACCTTGGCCGAGATGGGAACGCGGGCGGAGCGTACGCGGCGATCCTGACGAGCATAGCCGAAGTAGGGCACGACCGCCGTGATGCGCGTCGCCGAGGCGCGGCGCAGCGCATCCACCATCAGGATCAATTCCATCAGGTTGTCGTTGGTCGGGGCACAGGTGGACTGAAGAATGAAGACATCCTTGCCGCGCACGTTCTCATTGATCTCGACGGCGATCTCGCCATCGCTGAACTGACCCACCGTTGCGTTGCCCATCCGGCTGTCCAGGCTTTCAGCAATCTTGTGAGCGAGTTCGGGATTGGCGTTCCCGGTGAAAACCATCAATTTTGACACGTGCAGCCACCTTTGCAGTGTTGGGGAGTCAGGGGAGAAAACGATAGATCATCGGGCTGGCTGGGGTACCAGGATTCGAACCTGGGAATGCCGATACCAAAAACCGGTGCCTTACCACTTGGCGATACCCCAGCAATGACCCAACGTATGATGGGGCGCGGTTAGCGGCCCAGCGCATCGTGTAGAGGAGAGGTGTTGAGCCCGCGCGCTACCCACGTCTTGTAGCGCTGCCCCGCCTGGTCGGCGACCGATCTGGCGGCATCCTCGTTTGCAAAGGTTGCAAACAGACATGCCCCGGTGCCGGTCACGCGAGCGGGTGCGAACTGCTCCAGCCACTCGAGCGCACAAGCGATCGGCGGATAGCGTTTTTTGACCGTGTCTTCACAGTCGTTACGCCACGTAGCCGCTCCCCCCTGCAGTGCGCGCGCCATAGTAATGGGGCGGCTTGCGCGTGTCAATTCCGGGTCCTGGAATATCGCCGGGGTCGACACGCTCACCCCCGGGTGAATCACCACAAACCAAGGTGTGTCCAGAGTGACCGGCGTAAGCCGTTCTCCCACGCCCTCGGCCCAGGCGCTGTGACCGTGGACGAACACCGGCACGTCGGCACCAAGCGCAAGCCCGATGTCGGCCAGCCGCTCGTTGGAAAGCCCAAGCCCCCAAAGCCGATTGAGCCCCAAAAGCACCGTGGCGGCGTTGGAGCTGCCGCCGCCCAGGCCTCCGCCCATCGGCAGGCACTTGTCGATGGCAAGAGTGACCCCGAGTCGTGAATCCCGGCGGTAGGGGTAAAGCTTGCGCGCGGCGCGCACCATCAGGTTGTCATCGAAGGGAACGCCTTCGACCGGCTTGCTCAGGGTGATCTCGCCATCGTCGCGCAGCGTGAGCGTGATCGAATCAGTCAGGTCGACGAGCTGAAACAGCGTTTGCAGCGTATGGTAGCCATCCTCGCGGCGCCCGGTAATGTGTAGCAGGCGGTTGAGCTTGGCCGGCGCCAGAAGGGTGAGCGGCCCCGGTGTGGGTGCGTTACTCACCGCTTACTCCTGCTCGTCGCGCGGGCGCCACTGGTTGACGATGAGCGTGATGCGCACGTCGTCATAATTCATGACCAAACGCCGCGGCAGCCACAGGTCATCGACCTCTTCCCAGTCGCGGTAGACGACTTCCCAGCCATCCTGCTCGAGACGCGTGGGAAAGCCGAGCTCGTCGGTGTCGAGCGCGTAGTCGGAGTCGCTGCCCGGAAGCCCCCGTACCCAGTCCGGCATGGCACGTACCGGCAGCGACCAGCCAAGCTGCTCCTGCATCAGCGCCTCCGGTGTTTCGGCCTCGAAGCGGCCTTCGCCGGTGGTGAGCGAGAAGCGGCCTTCGCGGCCTTCGAGCACACTGCGCCCGCCGCCGAAGGGGCCGCTGATCAGCATACGGAAATAGAAAGGCGTCTGATTCCAGTCGAGGTTGGCGCTGGTGGTTTCCTGGGGCGTGCGCAGACCCGCCTTGCCCACCAGTGTCCAGCTGTCGAACGCTTCGACGGCCTGCTGTTGGCGCTCCCATTGGCCGGCCTGGCGGCCGCTTTCGTCCATCATTGCACTTTGGGTGGCGCAACCGGCCAGCGCCATGAGTGCGGCGCCGGCGAGCAGGGCACGCGCCGGGCGGGCGCAGCCTTCGAAAAATGAGCCGTTCAAGCGGTGGGTCAACATGATGAAACTCCGTGTCGGTGGTGCATTCTGATTCCTTCAGACTGATTCCTTCAGAATGGAAGGGGTAAGGTAGCGTTGCGCTGATCTAAAGAGCGCCTAGCTCCGGGTGGCGGCTTAGCAGCTCGTCGATGGCCGGGGTGCCGCCAGGCCCGGTTTGAAAGCGGCGAAGAATTCCCCGGGCCTCCTCGGTGCGGCCAAGTGCGTGCAGCACCTCGGCCAGGTGGGCGGCGACCTCCTGGTCCGGCATCTGGGCAAAGGCACTTTCGAGCCAGGCGAGTGCCTCTTCCGGTTCGCCCTGCTTGAAGTAGGCCCAGCCCATGCTGTCCAGAATCGCCGGGTTGCCTGGCTCGATTTGGTAGGCGCGCTCGATGAGTTCGCGCGCCTCGGAAAGCCTGGCCGGTGGGAAGGCGTCGGCCAGGGTGTAGCCCAGCGCGTTGAGCGCGTTGGCGTTGTTGGGCTCCAAGCGAATGACTTCGCGCAGGTCGCGCTCCATGGCGTCAAGATTGCCGCGCTCGAAGGCGCGCATCGCCCGCAGGTAGCGAAGGGTGGTGTCGGCGGGAGTGCGCGCAAGTTCCCGGTCGATCAGCGCTTCGGCTTCGCCGCTCAGGCCGAGACCGTCGAGCAGCTGGACCTCCAGCAGCACCAGGTCGCTAAAGTAGGTGTCGTGGCGCATGCGCTCGATGCGCAAGAAGGCGCGGGCGTCGAGCAACCGGTCCTGTTCGATCAGCATCTGCGCGGCGCTGGCGCGGGCGGGCAGGAACTCGCTGCCTTCACGTACCTGGCGGTAGTAAAGCAGGGCGTCGTCGATGTCGCCTTCGGCCCGGGCAATCGCGCCGAGCAGGTAGTAAGCGAGATCCGGAATGTCCTCCTCGCCGATCAGCGGCTGCAATAACCGGTAGGCGGGTGCCGGATGACCCTCTTCCAGGTAGAGCTGGGCCAGCGCCACGCGCAGTTCGAGCCCGCCGCCGTGGCGCTCGAGCAGTGCGTCGGTCTGCTCCTCGGCCGCGGTGATGTTGCCAAGGCGAATATTGGCCTGGGTCAGCATCAGGATGAAGCGCACGTCGTTTGGGGCGAGCAGCAGTCCCTGGCGGGCGGCGCTGCGGGCGGCCTGGTGGTCGCCGGTTTCCAGCGCTAGCCGGGCGCGGGCGAGCCATAGCGCCTCGGACGCTGGCGCCTGATCGGCGACCTGGTCGAGCCGCGCGCGGGCCTGAGCGGTGTTACCAAGCGCCGCCTCCATGAGCGCCGTGCCGAGCAGCACGTCGGTGTGCGTTTCGAGCTCGGCTTCGGTCGGGGCGATCATGACGTTGTCGTCGAGATAGTCGCGTAATGGGCGCACCAGCAGGCCCAGCGGCGCCTGTTCGGCTACGGCGAGCTCGGCGAAGGTGGCGATATCGGCATTGCCACCGGCGGCAGCGATGGCCAAGCGCTGCTCCAGGCTATCGAGCCAGTCGCCGCGCTGAAGCGACAGGGTCGCGAGGAACTGATTCGGCCCCTGAGCGCTGGGGGCGAGCTCGCGCCAGCGAAGCGCCGAGGTCTCCATCAGCGCGGTGTCGTTGCCAAAGCGCGCGGCGAAGGTCGCGCGTTCGGCCAGTGCCGCTACCGGGTAGCGCTGTGAGGCAGCCAGATACCCCTGGCTTGCGCGAGTGAAGTCACCGCGCTGGCCGGCCATCTCCGCGGTCAAGAGCGTGCGCAGACCCTCGGCGTCGAGCCCCCGGGTAATGGGCGGGGCGGAAGCCATCGAGTCGTCTACGAAGATCGGCAGGCCGCTATACGAGCCCTGGGGCGTCGCCTGGCAGCCGCTTATCAGCAGCGTCAGCGCCAGAGGCCAGTGGGGTAACCCCGGTAATGTCGCGCGAAAGGGCATGCGTATCTCAATCAAGTGGCCGAATTGTCAGCATAGCGGCTTGCTGGCCTGCGGCAAAGTGGTGACACCCGAACAGGGCGATTTGTGGTAGAATGCTACACCTTGAAAACGATACGTGTCAGCGCAATTTCCAAGACGCTGACCGGCCTTCTCGAGACTCGAATCTTTCGAGAAACGGACTCGCCCGCCAGAGAGTCGAGCCAATGTTCATTGACGACCGAATCACTAGCGAAGACGCCTAACGCATGACGCTTCTTGCCCTGGGAATCAATCACCGTACCGCCAGCGTGGCCGTACGTGAGCAGGTAGCCTTTACCCCCGCGCAGTTCGAAAGTGCGTTGGGCGAGCTTCGCTGCCTGCCGCACGTGAGCGAAGCGGCGGTGCTTTCCACCTGTAACCGCACCGAGCTTTACTGCGTCACCGACGAAGCCGGTGAAAGGACGGTGCTCGACTGGCTCGGCCGCTTTCACGGCCTGGCGGTCGAGGAGATTTCGCGCTGCGCCTACCACTATATCGACGCCGCCGCCGCCCGCCACCTGATGCGGGTGGCCGTGGGGCTCGATTCTATGGTGCTGGGCGAGCCCCAGATTCTCGGTCAGTTGAAGGAAGCCTACCAGCAGTCGCGCAGCGCGAAGGGCCTGGGCGGCGAGCTCGAGCGACTTTTCCAGCACACCTTTGCCGTGGCCAAACAGGTGCGCACCGAAACCGGCATCGGCAAGAACCCGGTGTCGGTCGCCTACGCCGCGGTGAGCATGGCCAGCCGGATCTTTGACGACTTCGGCCGGGCGAGCGCGCTTTTGATCGGCGCCGGCGAAACCATCGAGCTGGTAGCGCGCCACCTGAGCGAGGCCGGCGTGCGCAAGCTGACCGTGGCCAACCGTACTCGCGAGCGCGCTCAGGCACTCGCCGGGCCGCTGGGCGGCGAGGCGATCACACTGCCGGAAATTCCCGACGCGCTGGAGCGCGCCGATATCGTCATCTCCTCGACCGCCGCGCCGCTGCCGATTCTGGGCAAGGGCATGGTCGAGCGAGCGCTGAAAAAACGCCGCCACCGCCCGGTGTTCATGGTCGATATCGCCGTGCCGCGCGATATCGAACCCGAGGTGGGCGAGCTTGCCGACGTGTTCCTTTACACCGTCGATGACCTCGAGGAGGTGATCGAGGAGAACCGTCGCCATCGCCAGGTCGCCGCCGACCAAGCCGAGTCGCTGATCGAGCACGGCGTGGTCAGCTGGGAGCAGGAGCGCCGGGTGCGCGACGGCGGTGAGCTGATTCGCGACTACCGCCGTCACGGCGAGGCGATGCGCGACGAAAGCCGCGACCAGGCCCTCGAGCGCCTTGCCCGCGGCGAGGATCCGGCGAAGGTCGTCGAGCGCCTGGCCCACCAGCTGGCCAACCGCTTCATGCACCAGCCCACGCTTGCGCTGCGTGAAGCGGCCTCCCGAGAAAACCATGAAGTGCTGAGTGCGGCGCCGCGCGTTCTGCTTCCCCCAAAACCCGCGTTTGAGAAGCCTGCGCCCTCGGCTAAACGCCAGAAGGATGATTCGCCCGCATGAAAGAGACGTTGCGCCAACGGCTGGACAGCTTTGCCGACCGTTTTGAAGAGCTGGCCATGCTGCTTTCCGACCCCGACGTGATCATCGACCAGCCGCGTTTTCGCGACTACTCCCGCGAGTACGCCGAACTCGAAGCGCTGGTCGCGGCCTGGCAGCGCTACCGCGAGGTCGAGGAGAACATCGCCACCGCCGAGGCCTTGAGCGGCGACAGCGACCCGGAGATGCGCGAGCTGGCCGAGATGGAGCTTCTTGATGGCCGCGAGCAGCTGGAAACGCTCGAGGTCGAGCTCAAGCGCCTGCTGGTGCCGAAGGACCCGGACGACGGGCGCGGCGTGTTTCTGGAAGTGCGTGCCGGCACCGGCGGCGACGAGGCGGCGATCTTCGCCGGCGACCTGTTTCGCATGTATTCCCGCTACGCCGAAAAGCGCGGCTGGCGGGTGGAAGTGGTCAGCGCCAGCCACGGCGAACAGGGCGGCTATAAAGAGGTGATCTCCAGGGTCAAGGGCGAGGGCGTCTACGCCCGGCTCAAGTTCGAGTCCGGCGCGCATCGCGTGCAGCGCGTGCCCGCCACCGAGTCCCAGGGGCGCATTCACACTTCCGCCTGCACCGTGGCGGTGATGCCCGAGGTCGAGGATGTCGGCGACATCGACATCAACCCCTCTGATCTTCGCGTGGACACCTACCGCTCCAGCGGCGCCGGCGGCCAGCACGTCAACACCACCGACTCTGCGATCCGCATCACCCACCTGCCCACCGGCGTGGTGGTCGAGTGCCAGGAGGAGCGCAGCCAGCACAAGAACCGCGCCAAGGCGATGTCGCTGCTCGCCGCCAAACTCAAACGCAACGCCGTGGACTCCCAGCGCCAGGAGCAGGCGGACGCCCGCCGCTCGCTGGTGGGCTCCGGCGATCGCAGCGAGCGCATTCGCACCTACAACTTCCCCCAAGGGCGCGTCACCGACCACCGCATCAACCTGACGCTCTACAAACTGCTGGATGTGGTCAGCGGCGAGCAGCTCGATGAGGTGGTCGAGCCGTTGATTCATGAGTACCAGGCCGAGCAGCTCTCGGCACTTCAGGACGCGTGATGACCTTCGATGCGCTGCTCCGTGCGGCCGCGCAGCGCCTGGAGCTTGCCGGCTCGCCCACGCCCCGAATCGACGCCGAGCTTTTGATGACCCACGCCACCGGCCGCGAGCGCGCCTGGCTCTACACCTGGGGCGATCGCGACTGCGTCGGCTGGGAGCGCGCTCGCTTCGAGGCGTTGATCGCTGCTCGCGCCCAGGGCGAGCCGGTGGCGTACCTGACCGGCGAGCGCGCCTTCTGGGGGCTTTCGCTTTTGACCTCGCGCCACACGCTGATTCCCCGCGCCGACACCGAAACCCTGGTCGAGGCGGCGCTTGCGCGCGCAGGCAAAAGTGGGCGCTTTCTCGATCTCGGCACCGGCACCGGCGCGATTGCGCTTGCCTTCGCAAGCGAGCGCCCGGGCTGGCAGGTGAGCGGGCTCGATCTGCGTGATGAGGCAGTGGCGCTCGCCGCCCGCAACGCCGCGCGGCTGGGGCTTGATAACGCCACCTTCGCCCAGAGCGACTGGTTCGACGCCCTGGCGCCGGTCGAGCCTGCCTCCCGCTTCGATCTCATCGTCAGCAACCCGCCCTATATCGATGCGGCGGACCCGCACCTGGCACAAGGCGACGTGCGCTTCGAGCCGCGTTCGGCGCTGGTGGCCGCTGATGAGGGCTTGGCGGATCTGCTCCACCTGGTGCGCCAGGCCCGTGACTATCTTTTCGATCGCGGCTGGCTGATGCTCGAGCACGGCTACCGCCAGGCGCCGCTGGTGCGCCAGGCGCTGATCGAGGCGGGCTATACGGAGGTCGAGAGCCTGAAGGATCTGGGCGAGCATGAGCGGGTGACGCTCGGCCGGGCGGTAGAGGCAGCGTGGGTGGAAGAGAGGGTGCAACGAGTGAAGCAAACATGAGGGCCAGAAGCAGAGCACTGGACCGCATCGATCTGCGCATTCTGCGCGTATTGCAGGATAACGCGCGCATCTCCTACGTCGATCTCGCCGCCGAAGTCGGGCTTTCGACCACGCCGTGCCTCGAGCGGGTCAAACGGCTGGAGCGCGCCGGGGTGATTCGCGGCTACCAGGCGCTGCTCGACCCTCAGGCGCTGCGGGCGAATCTGGTGGTGTTCGTCGAGATCAGCCTCGAGAGCCAGTCGCCGACGGTGTTCGACGAGTTTCGTCGCGCCGTACAAACGCTGCCGCAGATTCAGGAGTGCCACCTGGTGTCAGGTCAGTTCGACTACATTCTGAAGTGCCGGATTCCGGAAATGGCGTCGTACCGGCAACTGCTGGGCGACGTGGTGCTCAAGCTCCCCGGGGTCAAGGAGTCCAAGAGCTACGTCGTGATGGAAGAGGTCAAGCCAGGCGCTGGGCTGCACGTGCCGGAGCCTGGCGAATTCGAGGAGCGCTTTTCATGATGGATGACCAGGCGCTTTTGCGCTACAGCCGCCAGATCATGCTCGATGAGGTCGATATCGAGGGCCAGCAGCGCCTGCTCGACGCCCGCGCGCTGATCGTTGGCGCCGGCGGGCTTGGCTCGCCAGTGGCGCTGTATCTTGCCGCCGCAGGGGTGGGGCGGATCACCGTCGCCGATGCCGACAGCGTCGAGCTTTCCAATCTTCAGCGCCAGATCGCTCATCAGAGCGCGGACCTTGGCCGCAACAAGGCGGCCTCGGCGCGCGACAGCATGGCCGCGCTCAACCCCGCGTGCCAGATCACCGCGATCGAGCGCCACCTGAACGACGCCGAGCTCGCCACGCTCGCCACCCAGTGTGACGTGGTGCTCGACTGCACCGACCGCTTCTCCAGCCGCTACGCGATCAACGCTGCCTGCCAGCGAGCCGGCGTGCCGCTGGTCTCCGGCGCGGCGATTCGCTTTTCCGGCCAGCTCGCCGTGTTCGACCCGCGCGATGAGCAGAGCCCCTGCTACGCTTGTCTCTACCCGCCCGGTGATGGCGACGACGAGGCGTTAAGCTGTGCCGAAAGCGGCGTCATCGCGCCGCTGGTCGGCGTGATCGGCACGTTTCAGGCGCTGGAGGCGCTCAAGCTCTTGAGCGGCGCCGGCCAGGTGCACTGCGGGCTCTCTACCTTTGACGCGCTCAGCGGTACCTGGCGCCATTTTCAGGTGCCGCGCGACCCGGCCTGCCCGGTCTGCGGGCCGCGATAACTGAAGCGGCGCCTACGGCAACATGCGCTTGTATAACGACAACAGGTGAACCATGGCGAAATCCTCCCGCTCGAAAAGCCTCGGTCAGGCCCGGCGCGCCCAGCGCGCGCAAAAGAAGAAAACGGCGGCGCCGGCGTTCAGAGTGCCGGTAGTAAAAGCGCCCTCCGAGCGGGGCGATGCCCCAGCGGTGGCGCTGAGCGAGGCGCTCCAGCGCGCCCGTGCCGCACTCGACGAGGCGTTAGGCGGCTCGCCGCCGGCGCCGCTTCATCTGTTCGTTTCCGTCACCGACGCCACCCATCGCGCGGTCGTGGTCAACGCCGCAGGGGTGGCCGACGGCGAGCACTGGCAGCGGCTGAGCGAAGCGCTTTCCAAACGGTTGAGTGAAGCGGCCCCGGTGCGCTGGCTGCGCCTGGACTGGACCCGCGAGCTCGTTGAGTACACCTGGCAAGGGCTGGCCGCCGAGCTCAAGAAACACAAGCGTAACTACTTTCGCCGCGGCATCGCGCTGGATGACGGCTGCGAGCGCGCCTTTCTCGAGCAGGAGCTAAACGCCAACGCCATGCTCTACCAGGGCGTCAAGGTGCCCCACGCCGAGCTCAATCAAAAGAACTTCCGGCGCTACGCCCGCGAGCGCTTCGGTGCTGACATCGGGCTCGATTTTAGCGCCGACAGGCCGGTTTATACCTTCACCACCGCGGCGCTTCTGGTCGCGGCGGACGAGCCCACCCAGCGCCTGCACGGCTACAGCGGCGGCCGGGAAGGGCGCGATACCGGCCGGCGACTCATCGAGCGGCTGACGCCGGAGATCACGCGCACGCTGATCGAGCGCGCAAGCCGTTTTCTTGCCGACCAGGTCGAGCCCAGCGGGCGTTTCATCTACGGTTTGCACCCCTGTTTCGACCGCCAGGTGAACGGTTACAACACCCTGCGACATGCCAGCAGTATCTACAGTATGCTCGAGGCCTGGGAGGTAACCCAAAGCGAGACGCTCAAGCGCGCCATCGACGCGGCGCTTTCGCACCTCACCCAGCGGCTTTTGAAACGTTTCGAGCACCGCGGCGAGCAGGTGGCGTATCTTCTGGAAGACAACGGCGAGATCAAGGTCGGCGGCAGCGGCGTCACGCTGCTGGCCCTGTCGAAATACACCGAGCTCACCGGCGACCGGCAGTATTTGGCGCTGATGGAAGCGGTGGCGCTGGGCATCCGCCAGTGCCAGCTCGAAAGCGGCGGTTTCAACCACGTCCTCAACGCCACTGATTTGAGCGTCAAGGAAGCGTTTCGCATCATCTACTACGACGGCGAAGCGGCGTTCGGGCTGATGCGCCTGTACGGTTTAACGAAGGACGCCCGCTGGCTCGCCGTGGTCGAGCGCGCCTTCGAGTACTTCATCGAAAAGGAGCACTGGCGCGCCCACGACCACTGGCTGAGCTACTGCGTCAACGAGCTCACTCTCTACCGCCCGGACGAGCGCTACTACCGCTTCGGGCTGCAGAACGTGGCGGGGTATCTCGACTTCGTGGAACAGCGGATCACCACCTTCCCGACGCTTCTCGAGCTGATGATGGCGGCGCACAAGATGATCAAACGCCTACAAGCCGCACCCGGGCACCGCCATCTGCTGGAACTGATCGATCTCGAGCACTTCTACCGGGCGCTTGAGACGCGCGCTCACTACCTGCTCAACGGCCATTTCTGGCCCGAGTTCGCGATGTTCTTCAAGCGCCCGGAGCGCATCGAAGGCAGCTTCTTCATTCGCCACCACAGCTTTCGCGCGCGCATCGACGACGTCGAGCACTATCTTTCCGGGTTCGTGGCGTATTTGTTGCACTATTTGACGCCAGAAACGAAAGCGCAAGGCGATGCCAGCTCGATGCCGGGTGACGTCTAACCAGGGCAGGCAACAACCGTTTCATTGCATGACTACACGTGTGCAAAAAAAAGCCCGCAGAGCGGGCAGAACGTCACGGTCCTTGACGTTGATAAAATGCAGGGGGCGCAACGCCCCCTGAACTACATGGTTGCCAGTCAGATCAGTTGCGAATCAGATAATCAAACGCGCCGAGCGAGGCCTTCGCGCCTTCGCCCATGGCGATGACGATCTGCTTGTAAGGCACGGTGGTGGCATCACCCGCGGCGAATACGCCAGGCACTGAAGTCATGCCGTGGGCGTCGACGATGATTTCACCGCGGGGCGACATTTCGATCGGCGAGCCTTTTAGCCACTCGGTGTTCGGCACCAGGCCGATCTGGACGAAAATGCCCTCGAGTGCGACGTGTTTGGTCTCGTCGGTGTTGCGGTCCTTGTAGGTCAGGCCATTCACGCGGCTGCCGTCGCCGGTCACCTCGGTGGACTGGGCGTTCAGGATGATATCAACGTTGGGCAGGCTCTTGAGCTTTTTCTGCAGCACCGCGTCGGCGCGCATTTCGCCCATGAACTCGACCAGCGTGACGTGGCCAACGATACCGGCGAGATCGATCGCCGCCTCGACGCCGGAGTTGCCGCCGCCGATGACTGCCACGTGCTTGCCCTTGAACAGCGGGCCGTCGCAGTGGGGGCAGTAGGCCACGCCCTTGTTGCGGTACTCGCGCTCGCCGGGCACGTTCATTTCGCGCCAGCGCGCGCCGGTGGCCAGTACCAAAGTCTTGCTCTTGAGCGTGGCGCCGGACTCGAACGTCACTTCATGAAGCCCACCCTCGACCTCGGCGGCCTTGAAGTGGCTTGCGCGCTGCAGGTTCATCACGTCGACTTCGTAGTCGTTGACGTGCTGCTCGAGTGCCGCGACCAGCTTCGGCCCTTCGGTGTAGGAGACCGAGATGAAGTTCTCGATACCCAGGGTATCGACCACCTGACCGCCGAAGCGCTCGGCGGCGATGCCGGTATTGATGCCCTTGCGCGCCGAGTAGATCGCCGCCGAGGCGCCGGCGGGGCCCCCGCCGATGATCAGCGAATCGAACGCTGCCTTTTCGCTGAGCTTCTTGGCGTCGCGCTCGGCGGCCCCGGTGTCCACCCTGGCGAGAATCTGTTCGATCGTCATGCGGCCCTGATCGAAGGGCTTGCCGTTGAGATAAACGCTCGGCACCGACATGATTTCGCGCGCTTCGACCTCGTCCTGGAACAGCGCGCCGTCGATGGCTACGTGCTGGATATTGGGGTTGAAGATCGCCATCAGGTTCAGCGCCTGGACCACGTCCGGGCAGTTCTGGCATGAAAGCGAGTAGTAGGTCTCAAAGCGCATCTCGCCGTCGAGCGCCTTGATCTGGTCCAGCGTCTCCTGGGAGGTCTTGGGTGGATGACCACCGACCTGCAGAAGGGCCAGCACCAGGGACGTGAACTCGTGGCCCATGGGGATGCCGGCGAACACCACGCCGGTCTCTTCGCCGGGGCGGTTGATGGCAAACGACGGGGTGCGCTCGTCGCGGCCGTCGGTGTGCAGAGTGATCTTGTCGGTCAGGCTCTTGATGTCTTCGAGCAGACCGAGCAGCTCCTTGGATTTGGCACCGTCATCGAGGGACGCAACGATCTCGAACGGTTGAGTCACCTTTTCCAGATAAGCCTTCAACTGATTTTTTAAATTCGCGTCCAACATGACCGTGGTTCCTCGCAATCGGCTTGAAAATGTCTCGACCGACTCACCATGAAAAGGGCGAGCGGGAGAAGGGTGTCGTGTCAGGGAAGTGGGCTTCGCGCGTTCGGAGACCCTTGAAACGAGGCACCCGGGCATACGCCCGGGTGCAGGGCTGGTCCATCGGTAACCTCTAAGCGGTTAGCGTGAACACGCCAAGCGTTAGATCTTGCCGACGAGATCCAGTGACGGGGCGAGGGTCTCTTCGCCTTCCTTCCACTTGGCCGGGCACACTTCGTTCGGGTTTTCACGAACGTATTGAGCGGCCTTCACTTTGCGCAGCAGCTCTTCGGCATTACGGCCGATGTTGCCGGCGTTGATTTCGACGATTTGAACCTTGCCATCCGGGTCGACAACGAAGGTGCCGCGCTCGGCAAGGCCGTCTTCTTCGATCAGTACTTCGAAGTTGCGCGAAATTTTCAGCGTCGGGTCGGCGATCATCGGGTACTGGAGCTTGCCGATGGTCTCGGAGCTGTCGTGCCATGCCTTGTGGGTGAAGTGGGTGTCGGTGGAAACGCTGTAGATTTCCACACCCAGCTTCTTGAACGCGTCGTAGTTATCGGCCAAGTCGCCAAGCTCGGTCGGGCAGACGAAGGTGAAGTCGGCCGGGTAGAAGAAGAATACGGACCACTGACCTTTCAGGTCGGCGTCGGTAACGTCGATGAACTCACCATTGTGGTAAGCGGTTGCTTTGAAGGGTTTTACTTCGGTGTTGATCATGGACATTGAGCTCGTCTCCGTATCGGATGGATGATGACTTGAAAAGACAGGTATTATACTAACGGCGAATGCCTGATAGCTAAAATTGAGAAAAAACATTCAATCTATAGCGATCTCCTATCATTGAGCTGTCGCTTGCGCAGTGACATTCGCCGCCCGCCCGCCGTACCTGCCACAGCGAGACGCACCGCTTAAGTGGGGGCGTGGGTGGCGCATTGCAACAATTTTCCCCTTTAGCCCTTGCGATGGGATGGCCGCCCGCGCAAAATTCTTCGCTCGAAAATTGTTTGACGGCGCGCAGGTGCTAATTTGAGGAGTGGCGCCTTTAATGGCGCTACTTGACGCGAATGCAGGGGTTATCACGATTGGAACGAGGAGCAAACCTGATGGGGCACATCCACAAACTCGCAGCGGCCGTTACGGCGCTTTCTTGTGTCGTAGCGGCGAACGCCCACGCTGATGAAGTGCGGATCTACAACTGGTCCGACTACATCGCGCCGGAAACGCTGGCCAAGTTCACCGAGCGTACCGGCATCGACGTCGTCTACGACGTTTACGATAGCAACGAAACCCTCGACGCTGCGCTACTCGCCGGCCGCTCCGGTTACGACGTAGTGGTGCCCTCGTCCCACTTCTTCCTGCGCCAGCGCCAAGCCGGCGTCTACCAGGCGCTCGACGCGTCGAAGCTCTCCAACCTTGATAACCTCAATCCGGAGCTGATGGCGAATCTCGAGACCATCGATGCGACCACCGAGTTCATGGTGCCGTACATGTGGGGTACCAACGGTATCGGCTACAACGTCGATCGGGTCACGGAGATTCTGGGCGACGACGCTCCGGTGAACAGCTGGGCGCTGCTCTTCGACCCGGAGATCACCGGCGCGCTGAAGGAGGCTGGCTGCGGGATCTCGATGCTCGACTCTGGCGAAGAGATGCTACCCGCAGCGATGGCATATCTGGGCCTGAGCCCGATCAGCGACAATACCGACGATCTCGAAGCCGCCGGCGAAGCGATCGCCGCAGTGCGTGACGACATCACCTATTTCCACTCCTCCCGCTATATTTCCGATCTCGCCAACGGCGACATCTGCGTGGCCGGCGGCTACTCCGGCGACGTATTCCAGGCCGCCGAGCGCGCCGAGGAAGCGGGCCGCGACTTCACCATCGGCTACAGCATTCCCAAAGAGGGCGCCGCGCTCTGGTTCGATGTCATGGCGATTCCCGCCGATGCGCCGAACGTGGATAACGCCCACGCCTTCATCGACTTCATTCTCGACCCGGAAATCGCCGCCGAGATCACCGACTACGTCAGCTACGCCAACCCCAACTCGGCGGCCGACGCCTACCTCGATGAAGAGATCCTGGGCGACCCGGCGATCTATCCGGAAACCGAGGTCATGCAGAATCTCTACGTTGCCCGCGACATGCCCCAGCCGTTCCAGCGCGTGCGCACGCGTATCTGGAACCGCGTCAAATCCGGCCGATAAGACGCCCAGAGCGGCGGGCAGCCTGGCTGCCCGCTCTTTTCGTTTCAGGCCCGTACCCTCGGGCCATTGATGGGAGTGGTGCATGGTCACGACGCCTCAGTCGAATGACGCCTCATTGGTGCCGGGTGCCACCCGCGCGCCGGGCAAGACCCCGCGCTTTGCCGAAGACGTCGTGCTCGAGGTCAAGCGCCTGAGCAAGCGCTTCGACGACGCGCTGGCGGTGGATACGGTCAACCTTCAGGTCAAGCGTGGCGAGATCTTCGCGCTGCTGGGCGGCTCCGGCTCCGGCAAGTCGACGCTGTTACGCATGCTGGCGGGTTTCGAGACGCCTTCTGAGGGCCGCATTCTGCTTGGTGGCGAAGACATTACCCGGACCCCGCCGCACAAGCGCGCGATCAACATGATGTTTCAGTCCTATGCACTGTTTCCGCACATGAACGTGGCGCAGAACATCGCCTTTGGGTTGAAGCAGGACAGGCTCTCGAAGGCGGATATCGACGCGCGCGTGGCACAGATGTTGAAGCTCGTGCACATGGAGCGCTTCGCTAAGCGCAAACCGCACCAGCTCTCCGGTGGCCAGCGCCAGCGGGTAGCGCTGGCGCGCTCGCTGGCCAAGCGGCCCAAGCTCTTGCTGCTCGACGAGCCGATGGGGGCGCTGGACAAGAAGCTTCGTACCGAGATGCAGCTCGAGGTGGTCGAGATCATCGAGCAGGTCGGCGTGACCTGCATCATGGTCACCCACGACCAGGAGGAGGCGATGACCATGGCAGACCGCGTGGCGATCATGGCCGACGGCTGGATCGAGCAGGTGGGCTCGCCGGTAGATATCTACGAGAGCCCGGCGAGTCGCATGGTGGCGGAGTTCGTCGGCACGGTAAATCTGTTCGAAGGCGAGATCGTCGAGGACGCGGCGGATCATTGCACCATCGAAACGCCGGCGCTGTCGCGGCCGATCTACATCGACCACGGCATCACCACCCAGGCGGTGGACCGGCGGGTGTGGGCGGCGCTGCGTCCGGAGAAGATCTGGCTCTCCCGCGAGAAGCCCGAAGGCGCCTACAACTGGGAGGCGGGCAAGGTCGACGATATCGCCTACCTCGGCGGCTACTCGCTCTACTACGTGCGTACCGCCTCAGGCCAGATGGTGAAAGCGAGCATGGCCAACGTCGAGCGTCGCGGCGACCGCCCCACCTGGGAGGACGACGTTTACGTGTACTGGGAAGATCACAGCGCCATCGTGCTCAATCGATGAGCGTGGAGTCAGGAGAGCGCCCTTGATGAAGTCGCTTACGTTCGCCGCGCGCATGAAGCGTTTGCAATTGGGTCGGCGCGCGGTCATCGCGCTGCCGCTTTTATGGCTGACGCTGTTTTTTCTTTTGCCCTTTGCGCTGGTGCTCAAAATCAGTCTGTCGGAGTCGATGGTGGCGATCCCGCCCTTCGGGCCGCTTCTCGAGTACACCAACCAGACTCTGCACGTCTTTCTGAACCTGGGCAACTATCTGTTTCTGTTGTCGGATTCGCTTTACGTTGCGGCCTATTGGGGCTCGATCAAGACCGCGTTCATTTCGACGGTGGCGTGTTTGCTGATTGGCTACCCGATGGCCTACGCCATGGCGCGGGCGCCACTTCGCTGGCAACTGGTGCTGGTGCTGCTGGTGATGCTGCCCTCCTGGACGTCGTTTCTGATCCGTGTCTACGCCTGGATGGGCATTCTCAGCAATAGCGGGCTGATCAACAACCTGCTGTTGGGCCTGGGGCTGATCGACGCGCCGCTTCGCATGATGAACACCCAGTTCGCCGTGGTGATCGGTATCGTGTACGCCTATCTGCCGTTCATGGTGCTGCCGCTCTACGCGCACCTGACAAGGCTCGATAACGCGCTTTTGGAGGCGGCGGCGGATCTCGGTTCGCGCAAGCTCAATACCTTTATCAAGGTGACGCTGCCGCTCTCCATGGGCGGCATCATCGCAGGCTCGATGCTGGTGTTCATTCCGGCGGTAGGAGAGTTCGTGATTCCGGAGCTTCTCGGCGGCCCGGATACGCTGATGATCGGCAAGGTATTGTGGGAGGAGTTCTTCTTGAACCGCGACTGGCCCGTCGCCTCGGCGCTCGCCATGGTGATGTTGGCGCTGCTGCTCGTGCCCATCGTGTGGTTTCACCGCTACCAGTCCCGGGAGCTCGAACAATGAAGACGTCGCGCGTACCGTCGTTCACCACTGTGATGCTCGTTTTGGGGCTCGTGTTTCTCTACCTGCCGATGCTGGTGCTGGTGGTCTACTCCTTCAACGCCTCGCGTCTGGTCACCGTGTGGGCAGGATTCTCCACCGAGTGGTACGGGGCACTGTTTCGCGACCGCCAGATTCTAGCCGCGGTGTGGACCAGCTTGGAAATCGCCTTTTTCGCCGCCAGCATGGCGGTGTGCCTGGGCACGGTGGCGGCTTTCGTGATGACCCGCTTCGGGCGCTTTCGTGGCAAGACCGCGCTTTCGAGCATGGTCACGGCACCGCTGGTAATGCCCGAGGTGATCACCGGGCTCTCGCTTCTGCTTTTGTTCGTGCAGATGGCCCAGCTCACCGGCTGGCCGGCGGACCGCGGTATGGCGACGATCTGGATCGCCCACACCACGTTCTGCAGCGCTTATGTAGCGGTGGTGGTCGCGGCACGGCTGCGCGAGATGGACCGTTCGATCGAGGAAGCGGCGATGGATCTGGGTTCGCCGCCGCTGAAGACGTTTTTCAGCATCACGCTGCCGGTGATCTCGCCGGCGCTGGTCGCCGGGTGGCTGCTCGCCTTTACGCTGTCGCTGGATGACCTGGTGATAGCAAGCTTCGTCTCTGGCCCCGGGGCCAACACGCTGCCGATGGTGGTGTTCTCCTCGGTGCGTCTGGGGGTGTCGCCGAAGATCAACGCGCTGGCCACGCTGATCATTCTGGTGGTGTCGCTGGCGACGCTTTTAGCCTGGTTCGTCATGCGCCGAAGCGAAAAGCGCCGCCTGGCGCTGAATCGAAAGGCTCAGGGCGGCGAATAAGGCGCGTTTTGATCAGAGGACGTCGTCGTCGCGCCCGGTGGTGATCGCCTCGACCTCGCCGGTCATCGGCGACATCACCACCTGCACCTGAATCGGCGCGCAGCAGCGGTGGCAATCCTCCCAGGTGGTGTGGCTGCCCTGGGAGGTGTCGATGATGAAAGTGAGCGACGTGCCGCAGTAGGGGCAGTCGAAGGCGTGTTCGATGAGCGCTTCATCGTCCATGGCGGGCTCCTGACGTCGGTAGGTGAGAGTGCCTTCAGTGTAGCAGAGCGCAGGCGCGCATCCGCGCGGCGAATCGGTTAGGATGGTGGCGTTTATGAATCAACCGAGTGAGAGGACGATGATGATACGTTACATGGCAGTAGCGGCCGCCCTGGCCTTCCCGATGAGTGCGCTGGCCGAGACGCCGAACGTGACACCGGGCGAGTGGGAATTCACCAGCGTGACCAGCGTCAGCGGTGACATGGACATTCCGGATCAAACCGAAACCGAGCGCCAGTGCATCACCCAGGAAGAGCTCGATAGCGCCGAGTTTGGTTTGATCCAGGAGGAGCAGGGCTGTGAGCTGCTCGACCAGGATATGAATGCCGATGGCATCACCTACAGCATGGCCTGCAGCGCCGACGGCGGCCAGGCGAGCATCGACGGCGAGATGCGCTTTATGGGTGAGCAGATCGACGGCACGGTAACGATTCTCACCGAGTCGCCGATGGGCGCGCTGACCATGGACACCGTGATCGAAGGCGAGCGGGTCGGCGAGTGCGGCTGATACGCCTGACGTGATCGAACAAGGCGCCTTTTCAGGCGCCTTTTTTCGTAGCGCGCAGGGTTACTTCGAGCGCTCGAAGGCGTCGATCTCGGCCTCCAGGCGTCGTTTGACCGCATTGGGCGAGCCGGTGTGGCGGGCGAGCAGGTCATACGCCACCGGCACCACCAGCAGCGTGAAGATCGTCGCCGCGCCGACGCCGGCCATGATCACCGTGCCGATCACCAGCCGCGACTCGGCGCCTGGCCCGGTCGAGAGAATCAGGGGCACCGCGCCGGCCATGGTGGTGATCGCAGTCATCAGGATCGGGCGAAGCCGCGTCACCGAGGCCTCGATGAGCGCGTCGCGAAACGCCGCGCCGTCGTCGCGCAGCTGGTTGGCGAACTCGACGATCAGAATGCCGTTTTTCGCCGCCAGCCCGATCAGCAGCACCAATCCCACCTGGCTGTAGATATTGAGCGACTGGCCGGTCAGAAGCAGCGCCAGAAGCGCCCCGCTCATGGCCAGCGGCACGGTCAGCATGATCACGAAAGGGTGGATCAAACTCTCGAACTGCGCCGCCAGTACTAAAAACACCACCACCGCGCCGAGTACCAGCAGGAACGTGGTGGCGCCGCTGGCCTGCTGATAATCACGCGAGGGGCCGGCCAGGTTGGTCTGGGCGGCCTCGGGCAAGAGCGCATCGGCGCTTTGCTGCATGTAATCGATCGCCTCGCCGAGGGTGTAGCCGTCGGCCAGGTTGGCCTCTATGGTGATCGCGCGTACCCGATCGAAGCGGTTGAGCGTGCTGGCACCGGCGAAGTCCGACAGCGTCACCAGGCTCGAAAGCGCAATCAATTCCCCGCTTCGGCTCGAGCGTACCTGAATGCTGTCCAGCGCCCGCGGGCTATTCTGTCGCGCCCGATCGCCTTCGAGAATCACGTCGTACTCCTCGCCATCATCCACGTAGCGGGTCACGTTGCGCCCGCCGAGCAGCACCTCGAGGGTGCGACCAATCTCGCTGACCGTGACGCCAAGCGCCGAGGCGCGAGCGTAGTCGATATCCACCCGCAGCTGAGGCTGGGTCTCGTCATAATTGCTCTCAAGCGCCGTCAGGCGCGGGTTGTCCTGGCGCACGTGCTCGATCAGGGTATCGCGCCACTCGGCGATCTGATCGAACGAGCCGCCGCCGAGCACGAACTGCAGTGGCTTCTCGGTGCGCTGGCCAAAGCCCTGGCGCATTACCGGAAACGCCTGTACGCCGGGCAGGGTCGAAAGCGTTTCGCGCACCTCACCCATGACCTCCCAGGCGCTTCGCCGCGCGCCCCAATCCGCCATGTCGATGATCAGAAAGCCGCTGTTGAAGTTTTCGATGTTGCCGAAGCCGCGCGGGGCGCGCACCACCACCCGCTCGAACTCGCCGCTTTCCAGAAACGGGTCGAGGCGCGCTTCGATCTCGTCCATGTAGTCCATCATGTAATCGAAGGTGGCGCCTTCGGGGCCGTTGACCAGCACGATGAAGTTGCCGCGATCCTCCTGGGGGGTGTACTCGCTTGGCAGCATCGCGGCAAGCCAGACGGTCGCCGCGATCAGCCCCAGAAACAGGGCGACCACCAGCCAGCGAAGGCGCAGCGTGGCCAGCAGCACGCGCCGGTAAAGGCGCTGGTTGGCGTTCAAGAGCCGCTGTACGGCGCGACCGACGCGGCTATCGTGCATGCCGGGCTTCAAGATCTTCGAGGCCATCATCGGCGTGAGCGTCAGCGCCAAAAGCGTCGAGAACACGACCGCTGCGGCCATGGTCAGGGCGAACTCCGAGAACAGCCGGCCGATGTCGCCCTGGAGCATGCTCAAGGGTAGAAACACCGCCACCAGCACGAGAGTCGTCGCGATCACTGCAAAGCCGATCTGGCGAGTGCCGCGGTAGGCGGCGACCAGCGGCGTCTCGCCGTAGTCGTGCATGCGCCGGTTGATGTTTTCGAGCACCACGATGGCGTCGTCGACGATCAGGCCGATCGCCAGCACCAGCGCCAGCAGCGTGAGCAGGTTGATCGAGAAGTTCATGACCGCAAGCGCGGTAAAGGCACCGATGACCGCAATCGGTACGGTCACCGCCGGTACCAGCGTCGTGCGTAGATTGCCCAGAAACAGAAAGATCACCACGACCACCAGTCCCATGGCGATGAACAGCGTCGATACCACCTGCTCGATAGCGCCAGAGACGAACGTAGAGGCGTCGTAGTTAAGGCTCAGCTCCATGCCGTCGGGCAGGGTGGTTTGAAGCCGCTCGAGCTCCGCCTGCACCGCTTCAGAAAGCGCCAGCACGTTGGCAGTGGACTGCATGATCACCCCAAGGCCCACCATCGGCACGCCGTTGGCGCGAAACACCGAGCGGTCCTCCACCGAGCCGACCTCGACCCGGGCAACGTCGGCCAAACGTACCAGGTAGCCGTTTTCGCCCTGGTCGACGGCCAGGCGCTTGAAGTCGTCGGCGGTGGCGAAAGCGCGCGGCAAGCGCACGATGAATTGGCGGTCGGCGGATTCCAGCGAGCCCGCGGGCAGCTCGACGTTCTCGGCGCGCAGGGCGTTTTCGATATCGCCGACGGTCAAACCGCGGGCGGCCAAGGCGTTGCGGTCGAGCCACACGCGCATGGCGTAGTCGCGCCCGCCGCCCACGCGAATGCGCGCAACGCCGGGCTGCACCGAGAGGCTGTCGACCAGCTGGCGGTTGGCGTAGTCGGTCAGCTCGGTGATCGAGTAGTCGGCGCCGGAGAGGCTCAGCCAGACGACGATCTCCTCGCTGCTGTCGGCCTTGGTGACCTCCGGGTTGTCGGCGTCGTCGGGCAGATTGCGCAGCGCCCCGGAAATACGGTCGCGGATATCGTTGGCCGCGGCGTCGATATCCATGGTGAGGGCGAACTCGATCTCGATGCGCGAGCGGCCATCCTCGCTTTGCGAGGTGATCAGCTCGATTCCTTCGACCCCGGCGATGCGGTCCTCGAGAATCTGGGTGATGCGGGTTTCCACCACGCTCGCCGAGGCGCCGGGGTAGCGGGTGTCGATGCTCACGATCGGCGGGTCGACGGTGGGGTACTCCTGAAGCGGCAGCCGCTCGAGCGCCAACACGCCAAAGGCGATGATCAGCGCGGCGATCACCATGGCGAGCACCGGGCGCTGAACCGAAATGTCGGAAAGCTTCATCGGCGGCCTTCCTGGAGTATTGCGCGCACGCCGGTGTCGTCGTCGACCACGCCCAAAAGCTGCACCTCGAGCCCGTCGCGGGCAAGCTGCAGCCCGTGGACCACGACCAGGTCGCCCTCGCTGACCCCCTCCAGAATCTCGACTTCGCCGTAGCGGCGCTCGCCGATCACGACCGGGCGCTGTACGAGGCGATACGGCTCGGTATCACCTTCGAGCAGCATGACGGCGTGGCGGTCGCCGCTGGGCTCCAGCGCCGCCTCGGGGATGACCACGGCGTCGCGCAGGCGCTGGCGTACGGTGACCTCCATCAGCATGCCCGGGCGCAGGCGCGACTCGGGGTTATCAAGCCTGGCGCGCACCTCGACGCTTCGCGTCACCGGGTCGACGCGGGTACCGATGGTGGCGATCTCACCGCTGAATACGTCGTCCGGGTAGGCGGCGGTGGTGGCCGTAAGGGTCAGCCCCGGCGAGAGGCGGCCAAGAAACACCTCGGGCACGCTGAAGTCGAGCTTCATGACATCGAGCTTGTCGAGTGTGGCCAGCGCCATGCCTGGCGTAACCAGCGCGCCAACGCTCACGTCACGAAAGCCGATCCGGCCATCGAAGGGCGCGTAAAGGCGGTAGTTGGCAAGCTGTGCTTCGATCGCCTGGGCCTGGGCGCGGGCCTGGTCGAGCCGTGCCTGGCTATCCTCGACATCGGCGCGGGCGGCAAGGTTACGGTTTTGAAGCTGCTGAGCGCGGTCGAAGGCGTTACCGCGTTCGGCGCCGAGCGCCCGGGCTGCGCGTAAAAGCGCCTGCTCCTCGCTGTCGTCGAGACGAATCAAGAGCCGCCCGCGCTCGACCTGCTCGCCATCCTCGAAATGGATCTCGGCCACCCGCTCGGTCACGGTGGCGGCCAGGGTCACGCTTTCATCGGCGCTGAGCGTGCCCAGCGCCTCGAGCGGATCCGACCAGGTGGTTAGTTCGGCGCGGCTGGCGATAACGCCGGGCAGCGGCTGGGCAAGCGCCTGGGGCGCCAGCGCGATCATCAGGATCGCAGCGCTTAGCCGATGGATAAAACGGTGTGTCACTGGCATGCGGGTCTCGCTGGTTGAGCCATGGTCACTGCCGCGCGGTGAATGCGCAGAGTCTTCGAGCGCGGCGTTTAATGCAACGCCTGACACCCGGCCACAGGGCAAAACGCCACCCTAAGCAATAAGCTGCTCCATACCTGTTAGAATGGCCGGCTTTGGGCAGGCTTGAGGATATCGGGTATGGCGGTGGATGTCGTGATCATTGGTGCGGGCGCGGCGGGGCTGATGTGCGCCGCCCAGGCCGGCTATGCGGGCAAGCGCGTGCTGGTGCTGGATCACGCCAACAAGGCCGGCAAGAAGATTCTGATGTCTGGCGGCGGCCGCTGTAACTTTACCAATATGGATGCCGCGCCGGGGCATTTTTATTCGCAGAACCCGCATTTCTGCATTTCCGCACTCAAGCGCTACCGTCCGGAGCACTTCGTCGAGCTGGTCGAGCGTCATGGCGTCGAGTACGTCGAGAAGGCGCCGGGCCAGCTCTTCTGCGCCGACTCCTCGAAGGAAATGGTGCGCCTGCTTCTGACCGAGTGCGAGTGGGCCGGCGCCGAGATTTCGCTCTCCACTCGCATCGATAGCGTGGAGCGTGAAGGGGAGAGCATGCGTCTTGAAACCTCGCGCGGGCGCATCGACGCCGGCGCCGTGGTAATCGCCACCGGTGGGCTTTCGATTCCCACACTCGGGGCGAGCGGCTTTGGCTACGAGATCGCCCGCCAGTTCGGCCTCGAGGTGCTGCCCACGCGCCCGGGACTGGTACCGTTGACCTTGAGCGGTAGCTGGAAGGAGCGCGCCGGAGCGCTTTCCGGCGTCAGCCTACCGGTCGCCGTCGAGCACGGCGGCTACCGCTTCGAGGAGCCGATGCTCTTTACCCACCGCGGGCTCTCCGGGCCGTCGATGCTGCAGATATCAAGCGTCTGGGAGCCGGGTGAGGCGCTTGAAATCGACCTTCTACCCCGGTGCGCCGCGTTTGATCTGCTGCGGGAGGCACGCGCGAGTACACCCAAACGCCTGCTTTCGAGCTGGCTCGGCGAGCACCTTCCCAAGCGCCTTGCTCAGGCGCTGGTCGAGTGGTATCCGCAAGCGCAGACCCAGGCGCCGCTTGCCGAGATCTCCAACGAGGCATTAGAGGCCTGGGCCGAGCGGCTCAACCGATTCACGCTCAAGCCCTCGGGCACGGAAGGGTGGCGCACCGCCGAAGTGACCATGGGCGGTGTGAGCACCGACGCCGTGTCCTCGAAAACCTTCGAGGTCAAGGGCATGCCGCAGCTACGCTTCATTGGCGAGGTGCTGGACGTGACCGGGCGTCTTGGCGGCTACAATTTCCAATGGGCCTGGGCCAGCGGTGTGGCCTGCGCCCAGGCGCTTTGATGCGACGAAGCGCTGGGATTCACCTGACCACGAACAAAAAACGCGTGTCAGAGCACGCGTTTTTTTGAAAGGTTTTTCAAGCAGGGAAGCGAGGCGACAATCACGTAGCGATTTTCGCCAGCAGCTTGAGCTTGCGAAACAGCATGTAACCCGCCAGCGCCTTTCGGCCTGCCGCCACGGCGCCGCCCGGGTGGCGAACCAGGCGCCACGCGGCGATGCCGCCCAAGGCGTACAGCGGCAGTTTGAAGCTCTTCAGATTGCGCTCCAGCGGTTCGGCAACGTTGAGCAAATAGTCGCTGTTGACGATGATATCGACACGCTGCTGCTCGAGTTCAGCAAGCAGAAGAGCCTTACGCTCGGCGCGGCTCGGTGGGGGAACGGGCTTAGCGTCTTGCGTCGGCTTGGTCATACTGGTTGGCCTCCAGAAGCGCTCGATCCGCTGACAGCTGCTTCAGCGTCTCCTTCAACAAGGTGTGCCGTTTTGCCTGACGTATGGCAATCAGAGCAAACAGCAGGCTCAAGAAGATCAGCGTGCCGGCACTCACCACGATGGCGGTAATACGGTAGGTATCCCAGAACAGGATGATCACCAGAGCGGTTAGCGTGGCAACACCTAAAAGCAGCAAAAGCAGGCTCGCGCCTGCCAGCATGAAAAGGACGACGATACGTGCGCGTTCTTCCTCGAGTTCGAGAACCGCCAAACGCAGGCGGGTTTCGCTATTGGCTACCAGCGAGCCCAGCAGGCGTTTGACGGCAGAGAAGACGCGTTGGGATGGCCCCAGCGCCATTAGCGACGACCGAGTAACAGTCCGGCTACCAGACCCGCAGCGGCACCGATGCCCATGCTGGTCCAGGGGTTTTCACGCACGTAACGATCGCAGCAGTCGACCTGGTTGGAGAGTGACTCGCGGGTGTCTTCGTACAGGTGCTCACCGGCGCTTTCCAGACGTGAACGGGTCTCTTTCAAGCGACGCTCGGCACGCTCGCGCAGGCCGCGCATCTCACCGCTGGCGTCCTTGGAGGTGGCGCTGACCAGCTCTTCGACGGTTTCGCTCAGGTAGCGAAGGTCGTTCTTGAGCTGATCGGCACGTGCAGAGCTATCTGAATTACGCTTGGCCATGATGTCTTCCTTTGACGTGTGAATGAAACAAGAACCGCTTTCAGCATAGCAGCCTCTATCGAATAGACAACCTCGCTCAGCGGTCGAGTCCGGTGGCGCTGAACATCGGGTTGAGGCTGAAACCAATGCTCAAACGGTGCACCCGGTTGTCATAATCGATCATGCTCTCGCCGTAGCCGTAGTAGTACTGCAGATGGGCGCGCAAATTGGTGAATGCGGGCCAGCTGTAGTCCACCTGGGTGCCGTAATTGCCGGCGGAGGGGTTGCCGCGCAGCTGAGTGGCGACTTCGTGGTTGCCGTTGAGCCGCTTGGCCAGGCGAATGTCGCCGTAGCCCATGAAGCGCTCGATATCCGGGTTGTCGTCGCTGCTTTCCGACTCGGGCACGCGCCAGTGCGGGGCCAGGGTGAGCGCCCAGTCACCGCGCTGGAAGGTGCTCTCCAGATAGACCCGGTTCCAGCTGCGCGACAGCGGGTCCGAGCGGCCGTTGGACTGGTGGTTGAACGATACCCGGTTACGCGTATTGACCCAGCCAAGCGCCGTCCAGGCGTTGTCGAAGTCGATGAAAATTTCCGGCTCGTAGTTGGTCTCGCGAAACGGCGAGGAGGCGTCGGTGTTGTACGCCTGCCACCAGCTACGCTGGGTGTAGCCGAAGTAGACGTCGCCCACGTCGCCGAACAGATCCTCCGCCAGATTGAACTTGGCGCTGAACTGAAACTTCACCTCGACGTTGTCCGGGCCGTTCTCGTCGGTGATTTCGCGAAAATCGGTAGGGTTGGTCTTGTTGTTGTAGCTGAACGGGAACAGGTAGTTGGTGCGGTGCGTGGTGATCGCGAAAGGATTGCGCGTGGACTCCTGCTCGAGCATGCGCCGCTCGCTCAGATCTTCGAGCGCGGCCTCTTCGGGCAGCGGCTCCGGTTCGATACCGGCGGCGCGCTCGTCAGGGGCTTCGACCTGCTGGAGCTGTTGGCGCAGTTGGTAGAGTTCGGTATTGAGCGCGCGAATGCGAGCCTCGATCTCCTCCTGGCTTTGCGCCATGGCGTTTGGCGCAAGGGCGGCGGCGCCAATGAATACAGCAGAAGCTGCAACTAACCGGTATCGATGGACCATGGGGGGAGGGCTCGCAAAGCTGGAGAAAAAAGATTCAACAGGGCTTTCTATACAGCCTCGACGTTTAAGTCAACTGCTCACGATTGCGAAAGCCGCGATTACCCTGGACAATGGCGCCCTTGCCCGCCCAGCGCGGGTCGATATGTCAACGAGGCATGTACAACGTGGTGAAACGGGCGGTGATCAGGTGGGCAAGCGGCGCTCTGCTAGCGACGCTTTTAGGGCTTTGGGGCATAAGCGGCGCCGTGGCCGTCGAACTCGAGGGCGTACCGCCCAGAGAAGAGATCGAAGAACGGCTAACGGCGCTAGAGAACACCGAAGGCGAGCTCAGTGCTGTGCAGCAGGATGAACAGCAGGCGCTGGAGGCGGCACTCGATGGCCTCGACCGGCTCTCTTCGATGGAGGAGCGCCTGACGACGCTCGAGCAGCGTATGGACGATGCGCCGGCTACGCTCTCGCGCCTCGAGCGCGAGCTCGAACAGGCCGAGCGCGCCCGCGAGCAGCTCAGCGCCGAGGATTTGAGTGACGTGGCGCTGACCACGCTCGAGAGCCGCCAGGCCGATGCGGTGGCCGCGCTTCAGCAGCTGCAAAGCCAGCTCGCCGAAGCGAGCTCGCAGCTTCTGGCAGCGCAAACCCTGCCCGAGCGGGCCCAGCAGGCGATTTCCGATGCGCTCACCCGCAGTGAGCGCCTGCGCCGTGACATCGACGAGCGCGAAGCGCTGCTCGATGACCGCCAGCTTTCCGCCCAAAGCGACCCCGCCTTGATTCAGCTACGCATCAATCGCGCGCTGGCCGAGCGCGAGATAAGCCTGAATCAGCGCGAACTCAGCGCCAATAGCCGGCTGCGCGAACTTGCCCAGCAGCGCCGCGACCTGCTCTCGATGCAGATCGACGAACAGGAGCAGCAGCTCAATCTGCTCCAGGGCGTGATCGACCGCCAGCGCCGACTCGCCTCGGAGCAGGCGATCGCCGACGCCGCCCGCGACGACCCGCTGGTGGCCGAGGGGCACCCGGTGGTGCTGCGCGCCCAGCAGATCAATCAGAACCTGAGCCTCGAGCTTCTGCGAGCGACCGATCGGACCAACGGCGTCGTGCGGGAGAACATCGAGGCGCAGCGCCAGCTCGATCACGTCCGCCAGATGCAGCGCAGTCTCAACGAGCAGCTCGACGCCATTCGCGGAAGCCAGCTTCTGTCGCGCATTCTCGTCGAGCAGCGCCAGTCGCTGCCAGCAATCACTCCGCGGCGTGACCTGCAGGACGAGATCGCCGATCTGCGCCTGAAGCAGTTCGACCTGGTGCGCCAGCGCGACCAGCTCCGCCAGGGCGAGCGGCTGGCCAACCAGCGGCTGGAGGAGGCCGGCGTCGAGGTGACACCGGGGCTGGTCGATTCGCTCTCCAGGCTCTACCAGTCCCGGCGCGAGCTGGTCGACCAGTTGGAGCAGGCCTACGGCGAGCTCTTGAGCGCGGCGATCGAGCTGCAGCTCAACCAGCAGCAGCTTCTGGAGATCGGTGGCAGCCTTCGCGCTACCATCGACGAGCAGCTTTTCTGGGTCGCCAGCAGCCGCCCGCTGGATATCGCCTGGCTCCGGCAACTGCCTCAGAACCTTCGCACCGAGTGGCGCGAAGGCGAGTGGCGAAACCTGCTGCCGACCCGCTGGGAAGGGCTCTCCTGGCAGCTGCTCGTCGGCGCACCGCTGGTCGCGATCAGCCTGCTGCTGGCGGCGCTCAGGCCGCGCATCAAGGCTCGCCTGGCGCTGATTCATTCGCAGATCGGCCGGCTCAAGAGCGACACCCAGGGCCATACGCCCAAGGCGGTGCTGCTCAACGCGCTGCTCGCTATCCCAGGGCCGCTGGTGCTCGCCGGTATCAGTCTGGGGATCAAGACCATGCAGGCGCCGGCGATGCAGAGCCTGGCTTGGGCATTCCTGCAGCTGGCGCTGAGCTGGGGGGCGATCGCCTGGGGGCGGCGGCTTCTGGTTCCCGATGGAGTTGCCGAGCGCCACTTCACCTGGTCGGCGGGCTACAGCGCCAGGCTGCGTCGGCTGCTCGGTGGGCTGGGCGTGGCGCTGTCGATGGTACTGGTGATCGCCACGCTCTCCGAGCCCATGCAGACCCCGCTCGCCCAGCGCCCGATCGCGCTGGGGCTGATGTTCGTGGCGCTGGCCACCATGAGTTGGTGGCTCGCCCAGCTGATTCTCGCCCACGTGCCGTTTTTCGGCGTGCGCTTGTTCCGCCTTCTGTTGGGGCTCGGCATCGCAGCGGTGCCGCTGGTGCTGTTCGGCCTGGTGGCCTGGGGCTATGAGTACACCGCGCTGCGTCTGGTCGGGCGTTTCGCCATGTCGCTCTATATTCTCGGGCTCTGGATCATCGTCGAGGCCACGGTGGTGCGAAGCCTGGCCGTAGCGGCGCGCAGGCTTGCCTACCGCCGGGCGCTGGCGCGTCGCCGCGCCCAAGTGCAGGAGGGCGCCGAAGGCGGGCTCGAGGTGGTCGAGGAGCCGCCGCTGGACATGCACCAGATCAACAGCCAGTCGCTGCGCCTTTCGAAGCTGATTCTGCTGATCGGCTTTCTAGCACTTCTTTACCTGGTCTGGTCGGATCTGCTCGAGGTGCTGGGCTATCTCGATCAGGTGTCGCTCTGGGATGCCGGCGAAGACGATCTGGTCGGCGATACGCTGTCGATCGCCGATCTCTTTACCGCGCTTTTAGTGGTGGCGATCACGGTCATCATGGCGGGCAACCTGCCCGGGCTTTTAGAGGTGATGGTGCTCTCGCGGCTGTCGCTCAAGCAGGGCAGCGCCTACGCCATCACCTCGCTTCTCTCCTATACCATCGTGGGTACCGGGATCGTCATGGGGCTCGCCACGCTCGGTGTCTCCTGGGACAAGCTGCAGTGGCTGGTGGCCGCGCTCAGCGTGGGGTTGGGCTTTGGCCTACAGGAGATATTCGCCAACTTCATCTCGGGGTTGATCATTCTCTTCGAGCGCCCGATTCGTATCGGCGACACCATTACGCTTGGGAACCTGCACGGCACCGTCAGCCGTATCCGTATTCGCGCCACCACGGTCACGGATTTCGATCGTAAGGAGATCATCATTCCCAACAAGACCTTCGTTACCGACCAGCTGATCAACTGGTCGCTGTCCGACAACGTGACCCGGGTAGTGCTTACCTTCGGCGTCTCCCACGGCTCGGATCTCGATCAGGTGCATAAGCTTTTGCGCCAGGCCGCCGATGAGAACGCGCGCATCCTGACCGACCCGGAGCCTCAGGTGTTCTGCATAAGCTATGGCCCGCATAGCCTCAACTTCGAGCTGCGGATTTTCGTCAACGACCTGGTTGACCGGCTCTTCGCCGCCGACGAGGTCAACTGCCGGGTCGACGCGCTGTTTCGCGAGGCGGGCATTCGAGTGGCCTTCGAACAGATGGACGTGTGGCTTCACCGCGATGAGTCCGAGCCGGTCAAGGTGCAGTCGGCCAGTGCCTTGCCGCCGCCTACGCTGGGCTAGTTCATGCCCTGCTCGCCAGCAGCAGAAACTCCCGATTGCCGTCGCCGCCGGTGATCGGGCTTGGCTGCCAGTGGCTGACCGTCAGGCCGTGCTCGGTACAGCACGCGAGTATGCGCGCTTTCACATCCTCGAAGCGCGCCGCGTCGCGGACCATCCCGCGCTTGTCCAACGCCCCCGGGTCGAGCTCGAACTGCGGCTTCACCAGTGACAGCAGCCGCCCCCCGGTCGGCAGCAGCGAAGCGATCTCGGGCAGGATCAGCGTCTGGGAAATGAACGACACGTCCATTACCGCAAGGTTTGCCGGGTGCGCAGAAAGCGCCTCTTGAAGCGCGCTCGATTGGCTCATTGCGCGGGCGTTCAACCCTTCCAGGCAGGTCACGCGGGGATCCGTTCGAAGGCTCGAGTCGAGCTGGCCGTGGCCAACCTCGACGCCGATCACGTGGCGCGCGCCGAAGCGCAGCGCGCAGTCGGTGAAGCCGCCGGTGGACTGGCCGATATCGAGCACGTTCAGGTCGTCCAGGCGAAGTGCGAGCGTTTCGAGCACGCTTTCGAGCTTGAGCCCGGCGCGAGAAACGTAACGCTCCTCCGGGTCGTCGTCGATCACAAAGCGTGTCTCTTGCGGCCACTTCTCCGAGGCGCGCGTGAGTACGGTGCCGTCTTCAAGTTTTACCCGGGCGTTTCTGATCAGGCGCTGGGCGCGGGTGCGGGAGCTGGCAAGCCCCTGGCTTGCCAGCAGTTGGTCGAGTCGAATCATGTGAAATCGGAATGGCTTGTTGAAGGGGCGTCAGGCGTTTGGTGAACGGGTCGAGTTGATGGCCGGCAGGCGCGCCGCCCCCCAGCTTTGGTACAGATACTCCTGCACGCGCTCGAGCTCCTCCAAAGAGACGTTCGCCGGCTCGCCGCGCTCCAGCGGATCGTAGTGGTAGATGTAAAGGCGCGAGACGAACTGATCGAAGGGCAGCGACGACTCGCCGAAGCGCTCGCCGCAGCCGGCGGTACTGACCTTGACCCCCTTGCCCCAGTCCTGACCACTGTCGTTGTTGGGATTGAAGAAGTAAAGGCGCATGGTATCGGTCGGGTCTAAAGAGGCGCGCAGAATGGTGATCGCGTGCCAGCCCACGAAGCGCCCGGCGCTATCGGTCACCGCGATCCCCGCCGGCTGCGGGTGAATCAGGGGCTGGTTGCCGTTGTAGTACGGGTGGTAGCTGGCGTAGAAGTGGCGAATGAAGTGCTCGACATCGGTCAGTTTGCCGGTCGGCACGTCGACGTTGATCCGAAAGCCGCGCCCGGACCACCAGCCGTGAAACTCCGGGTTGACCCAGCGGTGCGGGTCGCCGTCGCGCTCGATGCAGCGCCGCCCCATTTCGGCGTAGATGCGATCCAGATGCGGCACCACGATCAGCGATACCGGGTCGAGATCCATGGGAAGCGTGGCGGCCACGCCCGCGCCGCTCTCACGAGAGGAGATCGGCTGGCCCTCGAAGTGCATGATGATCTCATCATCGCGGGTCGCCCAGGCGACCATCTGCAGCAGGTAGTCCGGGTCGTTGTAAGCCCACATCGAAAGCGCTCGCGCCGACTGACAGGTGGGGTTGTTGCCCTGGCCCACGCCCAGCGGCAGCCCCAGAAGGCAGAGCACGCCCTCCATCAGCCGCGCCTGGGGCGGGACCTCCCGGCCGTAGGCGCTTTCAAGACGCGCGATGGCCCAGGGCGACAGCGCCAGGTTGAGCTGGCGCCACATCGCCGGCGCTACCGGCGGCTGGTAAAGAATGCCGCGCTCGAGCATCAGCGCAAGACCGTAGGCGGCCTGGGCGGTAGCCGGGTAGACGCTTTGGCGAATCAGGCTGTGGACCAGCTCGCGGTAGCAGAGCAGGCAGTCGCGCCCGGTCGAGGAGAGCCCCAGCGCCTCGCTCAGCACGTGGTCGCTGTCATCAAGACAAAAGCGCAGCAGCACCGCGTGATAGGGCGAGACCAGGCCGGTGTCGTGCATGGCGCGGGCGAAACCGGTGGCTTCGGCCTGAAGTGCGGCGCTATCCATTCCCGCCAGGCGCGTCTGGTAGGTCTCGACGCCCGGGTCCTCGCGGCAGCCCTGGGTGGGGCCGAACAGCGAGCTGACCAGCCGGTCGGCGCCCTGGCCGCTGGCACCCAGGTCGATCGCCGGGTTGGCCTGACACTGGGCGATATGGCCGATCATCTGCTTGATACCGTCGACCTGCACCGGGCGCTGCTGCAGGATGCGCCAGATTTCATCGATCAGCTGGTCGATGATGTGTTCGAACCCGATACGGCTTGCCAGGTGCGCAAAGAGCGTGCGGGGCAGGGCGGCCATCCGCCCCTGGGTTTCGCGCTCGGCCTCGGTGGGCGCGCTGAACAGCAGCGTCAGGTTGAGCGCCATGACCTGGGTGAGGTAGTCGTGGGCGCCCTGCGCCGAGATCGATGGGTGCGTGATCTCGCCGCGGGCGACGGCCAGAAGCCGCAGCTCGCTGAGCGCTTCGATCACCAGGGTGTTGGGGTCTGCGCTTTTTAGCGAAAAAGCGGCCAGGCAGGGCTGCAGGTGCTGCGGGGTGTGCCAGTCGGAGCCTTCGAATACCGCGGCGGATTCAAGATCCGCGGCGCGGGCTTCGATGGCCTGACAGCCCCCCTCCTGAAGGAGGACACGGCGGGCCGTGTCCAGTACGCGAGGTAGCTTGGTCGGGCGGGCGAACGCGGGCGCTTGCTTCAAGCGCTCCAGCGCGTCGTCCAATTTTTTCAAAAGCCCCTCGAGCGGGGGCGGTGATGCTTCACGGCCAATCGTCACAACGACTCCTTTTCCCTGCAGTCGCGGGGATTATACATAGAAGTCGAGGTCTTCCTGATGTTTTAGCAGATCGCGCAGCTTGTGCGCGTCGTCGCCGCGAAAGTAGATAAGCCCCCAGTGGGTGCCGAAGGCGGTGCGTTTGGTGACGGTTTCCTCGAGCGGCGAGGTGAGCTCGTGGGACTCGAAGTAGGGGTGATCCTCGGTCTCTTCCGGGATCTCCAGACGGCTGACCACGCGGCGGCGCGGGTAGACCCCGAAGCAGCCGGCAAAACCGTCGGCGTCGACCACTTCCTTCGGGAAGAATGCGGCGACTTCCTCTGCGGTGCTTTTCGGGTCGAAGACCAGCATCGAGGCCTGATAGGCGTTGAAGCCGTAGACCCGCTCGAGCAGCTCGAACACCTTGAAGCCCGGCGGGCGGTAGGCGACTTCGCCGAAGTACATCTCACCGTCGCTGGTGACGAAGTATTCCGGGTGAATCAGACCGAATTCGATATCGAAGGTCTTGATCAGCTTTTCGATCTGGGCGGTGATCTGGGGACGGTACTTCTCGAGCTCCGGCGATGCGGGCACGAACACCGAATAGCCCAAGGTCACGTACTCGGAGATGTTCAGAAAGGCGATCTTGCCGTTATGGATCCACGCCTCGACGGCGAATTCCCAGCCGTCCAGGTGCGACTCCATCAATACCGGAAACTCCTCTTCCGGGATGGTATCGACCTCGTCCGGGGTTCGAATCACGCGGTGGCCAAGGCACCCGGCCTTGTCGAAGGCCTTCAAGTGAATCGGGTCGTTGGGGTCGCCGTCGAGCTTGAGCAGGGTCTGGTTGACGCGTTTGAGAAAGCGAATCACGTCGTCGCGGTCATGGGCTTCCTCGAAGATACCCACACGAATACCGCCGAGCTGCGCGCGGCGCTTCATCAGCGCCTTGTCACGCAGCAGTAGCGACTGACCGTACAGGCGTGGATTGTCGAGCAGCAGCGAGTTGATGGCACCGGCCCACTCCACGGTCTCCTCGAACAGTGGAATGGCTACATCGACGCCTTTCTCCTTGAGCGTTTCGGCGATTTCCAGCGAGCGGTCGTTCAAACGCTCGAAATTCCAGGCGACGTGAGGAATATTGTGCTGTTGGCAGTACTCTTCGGCCCAGTCCGGCGCCACGACGATATAGCGACGGTCGAACTTCTCCGCCGCTTCGATGGCGTTGAGGCTCCAGCCCAGAAGGGCGATATAACCTTTGCTCTTGTCCTTATCCATGCCGGTTACTCCTGTGGGGTACAAATTGCCTGCGATGACGCCACCATACACCCCTCGGTCACCCGGAAAAAAGCCGAGCCGACGGCCCGTTTTCAGGGCTTCAAAGAGCGAAACGTGCACGCGGCAGTAAAGGGCAGGCCCACAGGTATGATAGTCTAGGATCGAGTTTTTGACCTTCAGAGCCAAGAGGACGAGCCCAGAATGGCGGCCAGGCCGATCTACCGCGTAGTGGTTCACCAGCAGGGTGAAGTGTGGGATTTATACGTCAGAGAGATCTTTCAAAGCGAACTCTGGGGGTTTCTTGAAGTCGAGGAGTTTGTCTTTGACGATGTTTCACGCGTGGTGGTGGATCCCGGCGCGGAAAAACTGCAGCGCACGTTCGAGGGGGTGAAGCGCAGCTACCTGCCGCTGAACGCGATCGTGCGGATCGACGAAGTCGAGCGCGAAGGCCCGCTGAAGGTCGTCAAAAGCGAAAGCCGTGTTACGGAATTCACTCGTCCCTTCCCGCTACCACCACGCGGCGAAGGGTAAACGTTCAAGCGCTGGCGAAAGCGGCGCTGGGCGTTTGTGTTTATGATCAGGATTGAGTCATGCAAGTAAAAAAAACGCGTCTTACGGGGTATGTGGCGACGGCCTTACTCATGAGTACGGCAAGCGTTCCAGCGCTCGCCCAGAGCGATAGTCAGGCCTGGGTCAGCGAAGAGCTGAGCACATACGTGCGCAGCGGTCCCACCGATGGGTACCGCATCGTTGGCACGCTCGATGCCGGCGAACAGGTCGAAGTGCTCGAAGAGAGCGGCAACTACACCCGCGTTCGCGGTAGCGGCGGCGACGCCGTTTGGGTGCTAAGCAGCGAACTACAGCAGACCCAGAGCGCTCGCGAGCAGCTTCCCGAGCTCGAAGAGCAGGTCGAGGCGCTGACCGATGAGCTCGATGGCATCAACGATACCTGGGAGGAGCGCGTCGCCTCCATGCGCGAGACGCTCGAAGTGCGCGAACAGCGTATCGCCGAGCTCGAGGCGCGTAATCGTGAGCTCGACAGCGAAACCGATCACTCCCGCCAGCAGGTACGGGCGCTACAGGCGCGTCTGGACACCCAGGAGGAAGATCTGTTGATGCGCTACTTCATGTATGGCGGCGGCGTCGCCGGTGCCGGGCTTCTGGTCGGGCTGATCGTGCCGCACCTGCCGCGTCGGCGTAAAAAGCGCGACCGCTGGTTCTAGGCGGCGTTTTACCCCCAGTCGACGAGGTGGCGATGGAAAACGCGTGGCGCAAGCGCTGGCAGGAAGGGCGGATCGGCTTTCACCAGGCGCAGACGCACCCGGCGCTTGACGAGTACTGGCCGCGCATCGGCGTGGCGCCGGGCGCCAAGGTGCTCGTACCGCTATGTGGCAAGAGCCTCGATATGCGCTGGCTGGCAGGGCAGGGCCATGCGGTGCTGGGGGTGGAGCTGGCGCCGGAGGCGATCGCGCAGTTCGTCGCTCAGCGCCCGGTCGGGGTGTCACGCTATCGTCAGGGGGTGTTCGAGATCGCTCGCCAGGGCAGTATAGAGCTCTGGTGCGGCGATTTTTTTCATCTGACCATCCGCCAGGCTTTCGAGCTCGACGCCTTTTACGACCGCGCCGCGCTGATCGCGCTGCCGCCGGCCACCCGGGCGCGCTACGCATTTCATCTGGCCCAGCTGATGCCGCCCGGCGCCCGCGGGCTGCTGGTCGGCACTACCCACGATAACGGCGCCGACGGCCCGCCCTATAGCGTCGACGAGGCGGAGATTCGGGCGCTTTTCACGCCCAATTTTGCCCTCGAGCGTCTGGAAAGCGGGGAGAGTGATGAACGCGGCGTGCGCGAACAGGTGTACGCGCTCAAGCGGCGCGGGCCGGCGTGACCCGCGCCGTTTGATCAGCGTGCCAGCAGGCGGGCAAGCTCCGGGTCGCTGAACACGCGGTTCAGGCCGTCGCTGAGAAGGTCGTTGATCATGCGCGTGTTGGTCGCCTCGCCGGGCTTGATGGCGTAGCCCTGAGTGCGCCGTGATGTGTAGGTGCCGGTGTAGGTGGTGCCGCGGTTTTGCGCGATGGCGCGAAAGACCGCTTCGATGCGCGCTTCGTCCACCAGCGGCTGGCCGCTGTCGCCCTGGGTGTAGTTCAAGCTTGCAAGCTCCAGCGTCAGGCTCGGGCCGCCCTGGCCGGGGCCGCTGGTCGGATTGAAGCCCATTTCGCGCACGGCGCGCTCGGCTTCGGCCTGAAGGCGCGGGATGACTTCGTGACTGTTCACGGTGATCTGGGCGGTGGACATGCTGCCGCCAGCGCGGGTGCCGATCACTTCGCTTTCGCGGGCGTCGACCGCCGCCACGCTGACCTGCTGACCCGACCCCGCCTGGGGCACCTCGGCGGTGCGCTCCGGGCTCAGCTGTAGATATTGAGGGCTGGCGCAGCCGGCAAGCCAAACGCTTGCAACGAGCGCCGTAGAGAGCGTCAGAAAGGAACGCCGAAGCATGGGAATTCTCCGAGGTGATTGAAAAACGCCAGTATAGCCTGCGATTTGCCATCGGGTATATGGACGCCGCCACGCCTACCAGCGCCGCTACAAGGGAAGGCAAGTGAATCAGACACCGCTATTCGACGACTTCGCTAACCCTGCCAATTTGCTGCCTTTTGACGGCGAGGCGTTTTACATCAAACGCGTGCTGGAACGCGACGACGCGGCCCGCTACCTGGGTCGCTGTCTCGAGGAACTCGGCTGGGCGCACGAGCGGGTGACGATGTTCGGCCGCGAGATCGTCACTCGGCGCAAGGTCGCCTGGTACGCGGATACGCCGGCGACCTACACCTACTCTGGCCAGACGAAGCAAGCACGCGCCTGGCCGGCGCTATTGAGTGATTTGAAGGAGCGAGTGGAAAGCGCCTGCGGCGCGCGCTTCGATTCGTGCCTGTGCAATCTCTACCACGGCGGCGATGAAGGCATGGGCTGGCACAGCGACGACGAGCGCGAACTTGCTCCTGACGGCGTGATCGCCTCGCTGAGCCTGGGCGGCGAGCGGCGCTTTTCGTTCAAGCACAAGGGCAGCGGCGAACGGGTGTCGCTTTTGCTCGACCACGGTAGCCTGCTGGTCATGCAGGGCGCGACCCAGACCCACTGGTGGCACAGTCTGCCCAAAACCAGAAAACGGGTCGCTCCACGGGTGAATCTTACCTTTCGTCAGCTGCGCCGTGACTCAAACGAGGGTACATGAAACACACGCGCCGCTTTCAAGCGGCGCGGTGCGTCAGTGGGGCTGGTGGCTCTTCTGCGCTTCGTCCTTGAAGCGGTGCCAGCGGCGGGGGTGAGCGTAAAGACGCTGGCCGCGGTGAATCTTCAGGCGCTCGAAATCGGCGTGGCGCACCGTGGCAAGCCAGGGCTCGGCGAGCCAGTCGGCTTCGAGTTCGACCCGCACCTCGGCGCCGACCAGCGAGAACGCGGTGACGGTCATCGGCAGGTGAACGCCGGACTCGAAGGTTTCCGCCAGGCGCACCTCATGGGGGCGCAGCAGAAGCTCCTCGTCGCCGTTGGGCAAATCGATCTTGAGCTGGGCGTCGCCGCAGGTCAGTACGCCGTTTCGCACGCGCCCTTCGAGATGATTGACGTCGCCGAGAAACTCGAACACGAAGCGGTTCTTCGGCGCACGGTAGAGCGCCTCGGGCGTGTCGATCTGCTCGATACGGCCGTTGCTCATCACCACCACTCGGTCGGAAAGCTCCAGCGCTTCCTCCTGGTCGTGGGTGACGAACACGCTGGTGAAGCCGAGCTCCTCGTGCAGCCGGCGCAGCCAGCGGCGCAAATCCTGGCGCACCTTGGCGTCGAGCGCGCCAAAGGGTTCGTCGAGCAGCAGCACGTCCGGCTCGACCGCAAGTGCCCGGGCCAGCGACACGCGCTGCTGCTGGCCGCCGGAGAGCTGGGCGGGCAGGCGATTGGCGAACGCCTCGAGCTTGACCATTTCCAGAAGCCGATACACCCGGGCGCGAATCTCGCTTTTCGATGGGCGCTGGCTGCGCGGCATCACCGTCAGGCCAAAGGCGACGTTATCGAAGACGCTCATGTGGCGAAACAGCGCGTAGTGCTGAAACACGAAGCCGATCCGCCGGTCACGCACGTGCACCTGGGTCACGTCACGCTCGCCGAACAGGATTCGGCCCGCTTTGGGGGCAGTATCGGCGCTTTCGAGCCCGGCGATGATGCGCAAGAGCGTCGTCTTGCCGGAGCCGGAGGGCCCCAAAAGGCCCACCAGTTCACCGTCGTGAATGTCCAAGTCGATCGGCTCGAGCGCCTGGGTCTTGCCGAAGTGTTTGGCGATATGGTGCAGTTGAATGCTCATGAGAAGGCCTCGCGGCGGGTGGCGCGCCATTGAAGTGCGGCCTTGGCCGCCAGCGTCAGAAGCGCGATCAGCGCTAAAAGCGCCGCGCTCGAAAACGCCCCGACCGCATTGTAATCCTGGTAAAGCTGTTCAAGGTGAAGCGGCAGCGTGTTGGTCTGGCCGCGAATGGCGCCGGACACCACCGACACCGCGCCGAACTCGCCGACCGCCCGAGCGTTGGTCAGAATCACTCCGTACAACAGCGCCCACTTGATATTGGGCAGCGTCACCCGCCGAAAGGTGGTAAACCCCGAAGCGCCGAGGGTCACCGCCGCTTCCTCCTCGCGGGTGCCCTGGGCCTGCATCAGCGGAATCAGCTCGCGGGCAACGAAGGGGCAGGTAACGAAGATCGTCACCATCAGGATGCCCGGCCAGGCGAACATCAGCTGAATGTCGTAGCCGTCGAGAAAGCTTCCAATCCAGCCGTTACGCCCGTAAAGCAGCAGGTACACCAGACCCGCCACCACCGGCGATACCGCAAACGGAATATCGATCAGCGTTTGCAGGATACGCCGCCCGGGAAAGCGAAAGCGGGTGACCAGCCAGGCCAGCGCCACGCCGAACACCAGACACACCGGAATGGTCATTAGCGCGATTACAAGCGTGAGCCCAATGGCGTGCAGGGTGTAGACGTTACTGACGTTGGCCCAGAACACCGCTACACCCTGGCTAAACGCCTGGGCGAAGATGGCGACCAGCGGCAGCAGTAGAAAAAGCGCCGACAGCAGCACCGCAGCGGTAATGAGAAGGCGCCGAACGGCCGGCGCGTCTCCGACACGACGCATTAGCTGGACCCTCCATGCAGGCGGCGCACAAAGCGCCCTTGCCAGACGTTGATCGCCAGCAGTAGTGCAAGCGAGGTGAACAGCACCACCGAGGCGATCGCCGAGGCGCCGGCGTAGTCGTACTCCTGCAGGCGCACGAAGATCATCAGCGCGGTGATCTCGGTTTCGTAGGGCATGTTGCCGGCAATGAAGATGATCGCGCCGAACTCCCCGAGCGAGCGCACGAAGGCAAGTCCGGTGCCGGTCACCAGCGCCGGCCACAGGTGCGGCATGATCACCCGGCGAAAGGCCACGGCGTCGGTGGCGCCAAGCGACATCGCCGCTTCGTCGATCTCGCCGGGCAGATCCTCGAGCACCGGCTGCACCGTGCGCACCACGAAGGGAATACTGGTGAACGCCATGGCCAGCGCAATCCCGACCCAGGTGTAGGCGACCTGAATGCCGAGCGGCGCCAGAAGCTCGCCCATCCAGCCGTTGCCAGCGTAGAGCGTGGCAAGCGTTATGCCCGCCACGGCGGTGGGCAGCGCGAAGGGCAGGTCCATCAATGCATCGAGCAGACGCTTGCCGGGAAACTCGTAGCGCACCAGCACCCAAGCCAGCAGCAGGCCGAACACGGCATTGACTAGCGCCGCTACCGCTGCCGCGCCCACCGTGACCATGTAGCTTGCCACTACCCGGCCTTCAGTGATGATCGACCAGTACTGGGCGAGGCTCAACCCTGCCAGCTGGCCGAAAAGGCCGGTAATAGGCAAAAGCAGCACCAGCGAAATGAAAGTGACGCTGATTCCCATGGACAAACCAAAACCCGGCAGCACGCGGGTGCTGCCGGATCGGCGTAAGGTTAGCGAACGCATGGCTTGCCGTTAGCGACGCTGGAGCTGGTCGAGCATGGCGCCGCTCTCGAAATGGGTTTCCATGATCTCGTCCCAGCTGCCGAACACATCGTCAACGTTGAACAGCTCGGTTTCCGGGAAGTCGTCGGCGAACTCCTCCACCACGGTGTCATTATGAACGCGGTAGTTGAAGCCGGCGAGCGTGCGCTGGGCTTCTTCGGTGTAGAGGTACTCGAGATACCCCTGGGCAAGGTCTTCGTTGCCGTTACGCTCGGCGTTTTCGGACACCACCGCCACGGGGAACTCTGCCAGCACGCTCATCGGCGGCACCACGACTTCGTAGTCGTCGCTGCCGTACTCGCGGCGGATGTTGTTGACTTCGGACTCGAAGCTGATCAACACGTCGCCGATGCCGCGCTCGATAAAGCTCGTGGTCGCACCGCGGCCGCCGGTATCGAACACCGCCACGTTGGCCAACAGTTTGCGCATGAAGTCCTGAATCTGCTCTTCGTCGCCGTCGAACTCACGGTCAGCGAAGCCCCAGGCGGCGAGATAGGTGTAGCGCGCGTTGCCCGAGGTCTTGGGATTGGGGAAGACCAGCTCGACATCGTCCTGCACCAGGTCGTCCCAGCTTTCGATGCCCTTGGGGTTATCCTTGCGCACCAGAAACGCGGTGGTGGAGTAGTAGGGCGAGGCGTTGTTCTCGAACGCGTTCTGCCAGTCTTCGTCGACCAGGCCGGCGTCTGCCAGCACGTCCACGTCGGTCACCTGGTTGAAGGTGACTACATCCGCGCGCAGGCCCTGCATGATGGCGCGCGCCTGGGCAGAAGAGCCACCGTGGGACTGGCTGACGCTGACGGTTTCGTCGTGCTCTTCCTGCCACCAGGCGATGAAATCCGGATTGATGGCGACGAACAGCTCGCGAGCAATATCGTAGGAGGAGTTCAGAAGCTCGCGCTCCTGGGCCATGGCGGTGCCGGTTGCTCCGGCGGCAGCGGTGCCGAGTGCCAGGGCCAGCGCGGTGCGGGTAACGGGAGCGGCTACAACAGAGGTCAAACGCATCGAGTCTTCCTCATCGAAATTGGGGCCGGCCGAACCAGGACGAACGTCAGAAGCGACATCGCGTAGGCCAGACCTTGAGTGTATGGCCCTAGAGTAGCCCTCCATTTAGGGAATTACAATCGTGTCTGATATTCAATTGAGGAATATGCTGGATTCAACCACGTGTCTGGAATACTGGTGTCTGGAATACCTGAGCTCAACCGCCCGCTCTGTTACCATACGCCGCTAGCAGCGTCCGCCTCGGGCGCAGAGCCCGCCTCGTTCTGGAGCGTTTCATGACCGCCGCGCAAGATTTCCTCATCGCCCCCTCGATTCTGTCCGCCAACTTCGCCCGCCTGGGAGAGGAGGTCGACAACGTCCTCGCCTCCGGCGCCGATATCGTTCACTTCGATGTGATGGACAACCACTACGTGCCGAACCTGACCATCGGCCCGATGGTCTGCAAGGCGCTCAGGAATCACGGCGTCACCGCGCCGATCGATGTGCATCTTATGGTCAAGCCGGTGGATCGCATGATCGGTGATTTCATCGAGGCCGGTGCCAGCTACATCACCTTCCATCCGGAAGCCTCGGAGCACATCGACCGCTCGCTGCAGCTGATCCGCGACGGCGGCTGTAAGGCGGGGCTGGTGTTCAACCCGGCCACGCCGCTTTCATATCTCGACTACGTGATGGACAGGATCGACATGGTGCTGTTGATGAGCGTCAACCCGGGCTTTGGCGGTCAGTCGTTCATCCCGGCCACGCTCGACAAGCTGAAAGAGGCGCGCGCGCGCATCGACGCCGCGCCGCACCCCATTCGCCTGGAGGTCGACGGCGGCGTCAAGGCGGACAATATCAAGGCGATCAAGGACGCCGGCGCTGACACCTTCGTGGCCGGCTCGGCGATCTTCAACGCGCACAGCCAACGCGACCCCAACGGCTACGACAGCGTGATCGGTTCGCTGCGTGAGGCGCTGGCGGGTCGCTGATCGCTTTTACGGCGTGAGGTGATCAGTGCAGCTTCATGCGCGGTTTCAGGTAGCGGTTGAGCTTGTCTACTACCCAAGTGAGCCCGGTCTTGGGCACACCGTGAATGGAGACCTGGTGCATGCGGTAGAGCGAGGCGTAAGCGTTGCGCGCCATCCAGCCTTCCAGAAACAGCCCGCGCGAGGCGCCGCCGCGCATCAGGTTACCCACCGCGTCGTAGCGGGCGAGCGACACGAGCGAACCGTTGTCCTTGTATTTGAAAGGCTTGAGTTCCTTGCCCTCGAGCGCCCGGCCCAGGTTGTCGGCCAGCACGCCGGCCTGCTGGCGCACCGCTTGGGCCCGGGGCGGCACCGTCGAATTCTCGCCTTGCGGGCAGCTGGCGCAGTCGCCCATGGCGAAGATGCTCGGGTCGTCGACACTCTGCATGGTCTGCTCGAGGCACACCTGGTTTTTCTTGTTGACCGTCAGCCCCAGCTCGGCGAGGAAATCCGGCGCCTTGATCCCCGCGGCCCAGACGTTCAGATCGGTTTCGATCACCTCGTCGTCGCCGGTGACCAGCGCATCCTCCCTGGCCTCCTTGATCGCGGTATTGACGTGAACGTTGACTCCCAGGCTTTCGAGCTCCTTGTGAACGGTCTGGCTGATGCGCTCGGAGAGTGCGGGCAGAATGCGTGGCGCGGCTTCGATCAGATGCACGCTGACCTGGTTGTCATCGACGTTGGTCACGCCGTAGGCGTTGAGCAGGCGAGTGACGTCGAGAAGCTCGGCGGCGAGCTCGACCCCGGTGGCGCCGCCGCCCACGATGCCCACGCTCAGCGTTGTGTGGGTTCGAAGCGCCGGGTCGGTGTAGCGTAGAAAGGTATTGATCATGTCGCGCTGGAACATCTTCGCCTGGCCCGGCGAGTCGATGAAGTGGCAGTGCTCGGCCACACCCGGGGTGCCAAAGTCGTTGGAAACGCTGCCGAGCGACAGTACCAGGTAGTCGTAGGTGAGCGTGCGCTCGGGCAGTACCTGGCGGCCGTCCTCGTCGAGGATCGGCGCCAGATTAAGCGTCTTGCTTTCGCGGTCGAGCCCGCATAGTGAGCCGCGCTGATAGCGGTAGCCGTGGGCGCTTGAGTGGCCGCGAAAGTCGACTTCGTCCATGGTGGAGTTGAGGACACCGGTGGCAAGCTCGTGTAAAAGCGGCTTCCAGACGTGAGTGGCGTTTCGGTCCAGTAACACGATTTCAGCGCGCTTTTTCTTGCCAAGCGTGCGTCCCAGGCGCGTGGCCAGCGCCAGGCCCCCCGCGCCGCCGCCGACGATGACAATCCTTGGTACAGTCACTGGCTTCTCCTTGGCAAATTTCGCTTGTGTATAAAATTCGCTTCAGCATAGAGGGTAACGGGGGATATGACGAATGCCCCCAGCGCTATTGTCGGCCTGGTTCGTTACCGTAACCTTAAGCCACAGGTGCATTTTACCAGGCGCGATGACGTTTCTGAGCTTCAACACTCCCAAAAAGGAAGACAAGCGATGCATGACGTATTAACCGGTAAGCGGCTGATCGCTTTCGATCTCGACGGCACGCTGATCGACTCCGTGCCGGATCTCGCCGTGGCGGTCGCCAACGCGCTCGAGGAGGTTGGCGTGCGCTCACCCAGTGAGGTGTTGGTGCGCGACTGGGTCGGCAACGGCGCGCGGGTGCTGGTCGAGCGCGCGCTGGGCTGGGCGCTCGATGCACCGCCTGATGAGGCGCTTCTGGAGCGCGCCTTCGAGGCCTTTCTACACCACTACGGCCAGGCGCCGTTCGATCGAACCCGGCTCTTCGAGGGCGCGGCCGACACTTTGGCGGCGCTGGAAGCGGCGGGGTTCACGCTTGTGCTGATCACCAACAAGCCCGAGCGCTTCATCGCGCCGATTCTCGAGCACTTCGACCTGTATCGGCACTTCGCGCTGTGTCTGGGCGGCGATACGCTGGCCGAGAAAAAACCAAGCCCGGCGCCGCTTCTGCACGCCGCTGGCGCCTTCGATCTTGCGCCTTCGCGCTGCGTGATGGTGGGAGACTCGCGCCATGACATCGAGGCGGGGCGGGCGGCGGGGTTTGCCACCGTGGCGCTGCCTTACGGCTACAACCACGGCGAGCCGATCGAAGCGAGCCGCCCGGACGTGTGCCTGGAAAGGCTCAGCGCGCTCATCGAGTAGCGCGCCGGGTCAGGGTCTGGCGCCGCCGAGCGCTCGATGAATGAGTTCGGCGTTGTAGTTGAGCATGCCCGGATAGTTGTAGGCGGGTTTGTCCGAATCGCTCAGGGTATCGACGTAGAGCGGCCCGGCCAGGGCGATGTTGCTCTCGCGTGAGAGCGCGTCCATGTGAATCCAGGGCGTGGTGCTTTCATAAAAAAGCGCCGGCGGGCGGGTTTCGGTCAGCCGTTCGCTCATGATGGCCATATCGAAGGCGCTGCCCAGACGCTCACTGTTGTTGCCCCAGATGGCGGCGTCGTCGAAATCGAAAGCCCGGGCGAAATAGGCCATACCGGCTTCGCTGGTGTAGAGCACGCGGTTGATGCGCGGAACCCCTTGAAGGCGCTCCTGCAAGCGCGCGCTCAAAAGCGCCAGCGACTCGCGGCTCTTATCGGCGCGGGCCTCGAACAGCGCCCGCTTTTCCGGGTAGTGCTCTGATAGCGTGCGCGCGATGACATCGACGTAGGCGCTGGCGCCGGCCGGGTCCATCCACAGGTGCGGATTGACGTTGCCTTCAAAAAGCCCAGCGGTGAGTGGCAGCGTATCGAAGTCGGCGCGCTCGGCCACGGCCTTCAAGCGCAGCTCGTGGTCGGCCATCGCCTCGACGTGCCGAAGCCAGGGCTCGAGCCCGTAGCCGTTGTAGAACACGATATCCGCCTCTTCGATCGCCAGCACATTGGGTGGCGTCAGCTCCCAGCGGTGAACGTCCTGGCCGCGTGGCACGATGGTCACCACGCTGACGTCATCACCGGCGATACGGCGCACAAGATCCCCCAGTACCGAAAACGAGGCGATCACCTTGTACGAAGGCGCGGCCTGTACGGGCAGCGCCAGCGTGAGTAAACCGACCAGCAAAAGGCTCCAGAGGGTGACTCGCTGCTTCATTGCTGGGTACCTCGTTAAAACGCCGAATTAAGGAGTACGCGCAGGGCTTGCCCGTTTTGCGGCGGTCTCGACCGCCGCGCCACTGCAACGCGCCGCCGGGTTAGGGTATCATCGTTTTTAGCCGTTTGATCAGTGGGATGGGGTAAGCGTGACAATTGCGCAGCAGAAACCGCGCGTGCTGATGATCGATAACTACGACAGCTTCACGTTCAACCTGGTGCAGTACCTTCTCGAGCTGGGCGCCGAGGTGATGACCTATCGCCACGATGCCATCAGCCTCGAGCGTATGCGCGCGCTCGCGCCGACGCATCTAATGATTTCGCCAGGGCCGTGCACCCCCAACGAGGCGGGGATTTCACTGGCCGCTATCGAGCACTTCGCTGGTGAGTTGCCTGTGCTCGGCGTGTGCCTTGGCCACCAGGCGATCGGCCAGGCCTTCGGCGCGCGGGTGGTGCGCGCGCCGAAGGTGATGCACGGCAAGACGTCACGTATCGAGCACGCGGGGTTGGGCGCGTTTCAGGCGCTCGAGGCGCCGCTCGAGGTGACCCGCTACCACTCGCTGGTGCTCGAGCGCGAGACGCTGCCCGAATGCTTCGAGGTCACCGCCTGGACGTCGGAGAGCGACGAGACGCCGGGGCTGATCATGGGCATTCGCCACCGAAGCCTTGATCTCGAGGGCGTGCAGTTTCATCCTGAATCGATTCTGACCCGCCATGGCCACGCGCTGTTGGCCAATTTTTTACAGGGCGGCTGACCGAGCGCGGCTGACCGCTGACTTTTCACGTATAGAGGCTTTTGGGTTCATGCAAATGCGAGACGCCATCAACGCGGTCATGCGCCGCGACGATCTATCCTTCGACACCATGCGCGCCCTGATGCACCAGATCATGACCGGCGAAGCCTCCGACGCCCAGATCGGCGGTTTACTGGTCGGGCTCTCGATGAAAGGCGAAAGCGCCGTCGAGATCAGCGCCGCCGCTCAGGCGATGCGCGATCTGATGCGCCCGGTCACCCTCCACGCCGAGAACGTGGTGGATATCGTCGGTACCGGTGGCGACGGCGCGAACCTGTTCAACGTCTCCACTGCCTCGAGCTTCGTCGCCGCCGCCGCTGGCGCTCACGTGGCCAAGCACGGTAACCGCAGCGTATCGTCGTCGTCGGGCAGCGCCGATCTTTTCGATATTGCCGGGATTTATCTCGACCTCACCCCGGAGCAGGTAGCGCGCTGCATCGAGCAGGTCGGCGTCGGCTTCATGTTCGCCCCCAACCACCACCCGGCGATGCGCTACGCCATCGGCCCGCGCCGCGAAATGGGCGTACGTACGCTGTTCAACATTCTGGGGCCTCTGACCAACCCGGCCAGCGCCCCGAACCAGGTGCTGGGCGTCTACGCGCCAGAGCTGGTGCCGTTGATGGCCGAGGCGCTCAGAAAGCTCGGCAGCCGCCACGCCATGGTGGTCCACTCCGAAGACGGGCTGGATGAGATATCCCTGGCCGCGCCGACGAAGGTCGCCGAGCTCAAGGAGGGCGAGATCACCGAGTACACCGTGACCCCGGAAGCGCTCGGCATCGAGCGCCAGAGCCTCTCCGCCTTGAAGGCGGCGACCGCCGAGGAGAGCCTGCGGCTGGTCAAGGCCGCGCTCGTCGGCGACGGCCCGGAGGCGGATATCGTCGCGCTCAACGCCGGCGCTGCGCTTTACTGCTCCGGCGTGGCGGACACGCTCGAGGAGGGCGTTGCCGTCGCCCAGGACGCTCAGGCGTCCAAACTTCCGCTCGAAAAGCTCCGTGAGCTTTCGCACTTCACCAGCGTGTTCAAGGGATAACCGCCATGCCAAGCCAAGCCACTCCGACCATCCTGACCCGCATTCTGGCGCGCAAGGAGGAGGAGGTCGCCACGCGCGAAAAGGCGGTGCCCGAGCGCGACCTGCTCGCCCTTGCCGAGCAGCAGAGCGCGCCGCGCGGCTTCATCGCAGCGCTCGACCGGCGCATCGCCGCTGGCGACCCGGCGGTCATCGCCGAGGTCAAGAAGGCCTCGCCCTCGCGCGGGGTGATCCGGGAGGCCTTCGACCCGGCGGCCATCGCCCAAAGCTACGAAGCCGGCGGCGCGGCGTGCCTGTCGGTACTTACCGATGCCGACTTCTTCCAGGGCCACGAGGACGACCTGATCGCGGCGAGAAACGCCTGCCAGCTTCCGGTGATTCGCAAGGATTTTATCACCCACCCCTACCAGGTGATTGAAGCCCGCGCGATCGGTGCGGACTGTATCCTTCTGATCGTGGCGGCGCTGGATGACGCCACGCTCAAGGCGCTTCACGCCAGGGCAACGGAGCTCGGCATGGACGTGCTGGTGGAAGTACACGACGCCGCCGAGCTCGACCGGGCGCTGGCGCTGGATCTCAAGCTGGTGGGCATCAACAACCGCAACCTGCACACCTTCGAGACCGATCTTGAAACGACGCTTTCGCTCTTGCCGCGCATCCCGCAGGGCGTCACGGTGATCACCGAGTCCGGCATTCTGACCCGCGAGAACGTTGCCCGCATGCGCGACAACCGCATCAACGGTTTTCTGGTGGGCGAGGCGTTCATGCGCCAGCCCGAGCCGGGAAGGGCGCTCTCCGAGCTCTTCTTCTAACGCGGACGCGTTCGTGCAAGAAAATGATAGGGCCCCGGGCGTAATGCAGTTCAGTTAAGACATATTCGTACCAAGAGAGTCCACAAATCTCATGTGGGAGGCCGCTTCAGCGGGCGAATGGCGCCGTCAGGTGCCTTGGCTTGGCCACCCGTCGCGAGCTGAAGCTCCCTCCCACAACCCCCAACAAGCCTAACTGAACGGCATTAGGGCCCCGGGCGTACATCGCCCGGGGCCTTGTCATTTTAAGAGCGCCATCAGGCCGGTGGCGCGCTCTTGAGCCGGTCGAGCAGCGCCTGCAGCGGGTGGGCGAGCGTCTCGCGCGAGTAGCGCTTGACCTGGCTTCGACACGAATAGCCGGTGGCCAGCAGCCGTGCGCTGTTCTCGGGTGCTTCGACTTCGGGCTGCCAGGACTGGGCGTAGATCGCTTTCGAAGTGGCGACGTTGCGGGTTTCGTGACCGTACGTGCCGGACATGCCGCAGCAGCCGGTGGCGACTAATTCGAGCTCGAGACCCAGGGCGGCGAACACCTGCTGCCAGGCTTTGGGGCTGCCCGGTGCGTTGGTCTGCTCGGTGCAGTGTGAGAGCAGCCGGTAACCCGGATCCGTCAGCCGGCCCTTGAACGGCGAAAGCGCGTGGGACTGGGTGGCGAGCCACTCCTGCAGCATCAGCACCTGGGGCACCGCGTCCGGGCCGAGCGCCTTTACGTACTCCTGGCGGTAGGTCAGCGTCATCGCCGGGTCGATGCCGACCATCGCGATACCGAACTCCGTCAGCGCGCGCAGGCGGCTGGCCTGCTTCTCGGCGGTACGCTCGAAGGCGCCGAGAAACCCCTGCACCTGCAGCGGCTTGCCGTTGGCGGCATAGGGCAGCACGAACACCCGGTACTCGAGCCGGGTCAGTAGCTCGACCACATCGAGCACCAGGTCCGCCTCCATGTGGGTGGTGAAGGCGTCCTGCACCAGAATCACGCTTTTTGCCCGCTGGCGCTCGGTCAAAAGGGCCAGCGCGGTGGGCGTGGCCTCGGCCACGCCCCAGGCGCGCAGCTGCTTTTTCACGCTCGCCCTTGAAAGCGTCGGCGAATCGCTCATGCCGATGCCACGGCGCATCAGGCGCTCCATCCAGCGCTTTTCGATCACCGCGTTGTAAAGCGGCGCTGCTTTGGCAAGCCAGGGCAGGGTCCACTCGGTGGCGCCGATCACGTAGTCGCGCAGCGGGCGCAGGTAGCGCCCGTGGTAGACCTCGAGAAACTGCGAACGAAACTGCGGCACGTTGACCTTCACCGGGCACTGCCCGGCGCAGGACTTGCACGACAGGCACCCGGCCATGGCGTCATACACCTGGTGTGAAAAGTCGTGGTGCTGCTCGCGGCTGAGCGAGTTCATGATGCGCTTGGGCAGGCTCTTGACGAAGCCAAAGCCCGTTTCGGCCTTTTTCTTGCGCGACTCCTCGACCACGTCGATGCCGGCGTGGGACTGCAGGCGCAGCCACTCGCGAATCAAACTCGCCCGGCCCTTGGGCGAGTGAACGCGATCGCGGGTCGCCTTCCAGGAGGGGCACATGGGGTCGTCGACGTCGTAGTTGTAGCAGGCGCCGTTGCCGTTGCAGTAGACCGCGGCCTCAAACGCCTGCCAGGCGCGCTCGTCGATGGTACGATCGAGCGCGCCGCGAAACGTTACGCCGTCAATGCTTAAAAGATCCGGGTCGCGGTCGACGGCGATCAGCTGATCCGCTCGTTTGGTGTCGCTCAAGGGCGTGGCGATCTTGCCGGGGTTGAGCTGGTTGTGCGGATCGAAAGCCGCCTTGACCCGTTGCAGGCTCGGGTAGAGCTCGCCGAAGAATTTGGGCGAGTACTCCGAGCGGATGCCCTTACCGTGCTCGCCCCAGAACAGGCCGCCGTACTTTTGCGTGAGCGCAGCGACCTCGTCGGAGAGCTCGCGCACCAGCGCCTGCTGGGCCGGGTCTTTCATGTCCAGCGCCGGGCGCACGTGCAAAACGCCGGCATCGACGTGGCCGAACATGCCGTAATCGAGCCCGCGGGCGTCGAGCGCGGCGCGAAACTCGGCGATGTAGTCCGCCAGGTGCTCCGGCGGCACCGCGGTATCCTCCACGAAGGGCAGCGGGCGCTTTTCGCCCTGTACGTTGCCCAGAAGGCCCACCGAGCGCTTGCGCATACCGTAGACCGACGTAATCTGCGCGCGGCCGCGCGCCTCGGTATAGCCCAGTCGCGTGACGGTCTTGTCGCGGCCGAGGTGCTCGGTGAACGCCGCCACGCGGCTGGCCAGTGCGTCCTCGTCGTCGTCGCTGAACTCGACCAGGTTGATGCCACCGGTGGGCGTATCGCTTTCCGGAAAGAAGGTGGCCACGCCGTCCCAGACGAAATCCTCCATGGCGAGCTTCAATACCGTGTCGTCGATGGTTTCGATGGAGGTCGGCTGGGCGCTGGCCATCAGCGCCTTGGCGTCGCGCAGCGCCTCCATGAAGCCCGGGTAGCGCACGTTCACCAGTGTGGAGTACTTGGGGATCGGCAGCACGTTGAGCACTGCCTCGCTGACCAGACCAAGAGAGCCTTCGGCACCGCAGAGCAGGCTGTTGAGGTTCAGTCTTCCTTGCTCATCGCGTAAATGGGCGAGGTCATAACCGGTCAGGCAGCGGTTGAGCGGCGGGAAGGTCGCTTCGATCAGGTCGCGCTGCTCGTCGATGATCGCGGTGGCTTCGCGGTGGACGCGGCCCAGTACGCCGGGTTCTTCGCGCGCAAGGGCTTCTTCATCGACGCCGAGCGGGCGGCTATGCAGGTGGGCGCCGCCGATCAGCACGGTATCGAGCTCGAGCACGTGATCGCGGGTCTTGCCGTAAACGCAGCTGCCCTGGCCACTGGCATCGGTGGCGATCATGCCGCCGATCGTGGCACGATTCGAGGTCGAAAGCTCGGGCGCGAAGAAAAGCCCGTGGGGCTTGAGCGCGGCGTTGAGCTGATCCTTCACCACGCCGGCCTGAACGCGCACCCGCCGGTTTTCGACGTCGATCTCGAGAATCCGGTTCATGTGGCGCGAGACGTCGACCACCAGCCCGTCGGTCAGCGACTGACCGTTGGTGCCGGTGCCACCGCCGCGCGGGGCCAGCACCACGTCGCGGTGGGGCATCTCGGCGGCAAGCCGCGCCAGGCGTTCGAGATCCTCGGCGTGGCGGGGGAATACCGCGGCCTGAGGCAGGCGCTGGTAGATCGAGTTGTCGGTGGCGAGCACCGTTCGGCTGGCGTAGTCCGGGGCGATCTCACCTTCGAAGCCGCGCGCCCTGAGCGCCTCGAGAAAGCGGACGTAGCGCCCGGCAAGGCCGGAAAGCGCAATTCTGCGCGTATCAAGCGAAGCTATCATGGTCGGTCGAGCCATCACTGCAAAGCAATTGAAAGGCGCTCTACTTTACCCGAGCGGCGGCCCGACTGCATCTTCCAGCGGGCTCAGGACTGACCGGCGGCCAGCGCCTCCTCGACGATGGCGGCGCTTGCCGGCGACATGGGAATCGACAGCGCCAGCGTCTGCGCCTGCGCCGACATCTTGCGCCAGGTTTTCTGCACGATGCGCACCAGATGATCGTGCTCGACCTTACGCGAAAAGTCGGCGAAGTAGTTTTCCAGAAACACCAGGCACGCGCAGTCCTCCAGCGTCTGCACCTCGGGGTCGCGCCCAAGCCCCTTCTTGGCGATCATGTCGGAGACCCGCTCGGCGCTTGCGTCATCGAAGCCCGCCTCGCGCATCAGCGACGCCACGGTGCCCCCGGCGCGCAGCCCCTGATCGCGCCGCCAGGTCAAATAGCCCACCCGCCCCTCCGGGTAGTCGCCCCGCGGCACTTTCCAACGCTGCAGGTGCTGGGCGCGCACCGCCAGCTGCAAAAGCGCGCTCGGCGCGCGCTCGAGTTTCAAAAGCCACGCGCTCATGCGCTCGGCGTAGGCGAGCTCCTGGGGCAGGGCGGTGCCATCGGCCTGACGCGCCGAGCGTGGATCCTGGGCGTGCAGGGCGTCGATGGCACTTAGCGTGCGGTTAGAGGCATCGGGCATGGTGGCGGATCTCGGTAGCGGATGAACGGTATTCATCAGAGTGCCCAGAGATGAGGCGAATCACAACCTTGCCGCCTGGTTTGCACCGCTAGGCCCGGACAGTCTTGGCGCGGTTCGCGCCGTCGTAGATGGTCTCATCGAGCTCGCCCTCGCTCTTGCCGACCAGGGTGGTCACCATCAGGTCTCCCGCCACGTTGACGCTGGTGCGCGCCATGTCCAAGAGGCGATCGATACCCGCGACCACGGCGATTGCTTCAAGCGGCAGGCCGATCTGCGCCATCACGATCGACAGCATGATCAGCCCGGCCCCGGGAACGCCCGCGGTGCCGATCGACGCCAGAGTGCCGGTGGCGATGATCATGGCGTACTCCGTCATGCCGAGTTCGACCCCGGTCATCTGGGCGATGAACAGCACCACCACGCCCTGGTAAAGGGCCGTGCCGTCCATGTTGATGGTCGCACCCACCGGCAGCACGAAGCCGGAAACCCCTTCGGAAATACCCAGATTCTTCTGAGCACAGCGAATGGAAACCGGCAAAGTGCCTGCTGAGGAGGCCGAGGAGAACGCCACTACGATGGCATCCAGACTACCCTGCAGGTAGCGCATCGGGTTCAGTCGGCCCAGCAGCGAAATGAAACCTGAATAGATCACCAGCACGTGAACGAGGCAAGCCAGGTAAACCACACCGATGAGCTTGGCCAATGGCAGCAGTATCTCCAACCCATATTGCCCTGACACGTGGGCAATCAACCCGAACACACCGAACGGTGCAAACGCCATCACGATCGCGGTGAGCTTGTACATCGCTTCGGCGAAGCTGTCGAACACTCGCATCACGGGCTCGCCCTTGTCACCGATCAGGGTCAGCGAAATGCCCAGACCGATGGCGAAAACGATGATCTGCATGATGTTGCCATTGGCCAAAGCATCGAGCGGATTGCGCGGCACCAGATCCACGAGGATGGAGACCAGCGACGGCGCCTCGTTGGGCGCCACCTCGCCATCGAAGCTGAGCTCTACGCCCACGCCCGGCTGCAGCAGCGTGGAGAGCACCAGCCCTATCGTAATGGCAAAGGCCGTACTGAACAGGTAGAGCGTGATGGTGCGAACCCCGATACGCCCCATTTTCTGTGGGTCGCGCATGGACGTGATGCCCACGATCAGCGTCGAGAATACCAGCGGCACGATGAGCATCATGATGGCGTTGATGAAGATATCGCCCAACGGCTTGAAAATGCTGGCAGTCTCGCCCAGCAAGGCGCCCGCCAGGATGCCCAGCGCCAGACCGGAAAGAATCTTTTTCCATAAAGCAATGCGCCGCCATCCGGCGAGCGCTCCTTGAGTGACCTTCTTCTGCACGGTGTGTCGCTCCTCTCGTGAAATCTGAAACGCGCCCTGGGGGCTCGGACCGGCGGCTACTTTACCACTTTTCAGGCAAGCCCCGTTCGGGCAGGTGGTTTCAAGGGATCCAGAGCTAGCGTCATAGCCCCTCGCCGCGCTTTTGCCTACAATAGAGCGCTTTCCACGGTTCCAAGCCGTCACGATAGAAATCAGTCAAGGGAGTCCTCATGCTCGATCCGAAACTGCTGCGCACCGATCTGGACGCGGTGGCGCAAACGCTGGCCCGGCGGGGCTTTGTGCTGGACACGCAGGCGCTGCAGGCGCTCGAGTCACGCCGCCGCGAGCTGCAGAGCCAGACCGAGCAGCTGCAAAGCGAGCGCAATACGCGCTCGAAAGCGATCGGCAAGGCCAAGGCCCAGGGCGAGGATATAACGCCGCTGCTGGCCGAGGTCGACGACCTGGGCGAGCGGCTCAACGCCGCCAAGCAAACGCTTGCGACGGTGCAGGCCGAGTGGGACGACGCGGTCAGCGGCATTCCCAACCTACCCCACGAGAGCGTGCCGGAGGGTAAAAGTGAAGACGACAATGTCGAACTGCACCGATGGGGCACGCCGCGGGAGTTCGACTTCGATGTGCTCGATCACGTCGATCTGGGCAAGAAGTCCGGTTATCTCGATTTCGAGCTCGCCTCCAAAATCACCGGCGCGCGTTTTGCGGTGATGCGCGGGCCGATTGCGCGGCTTCACCGGGCGCTGGCGCAGTTCATGCTCGATACCCAGACCGAGCAGCACGGCTACGAAGAGTGCTACGTGCCCTACATGGTCAACCGGGAGTCGCTGATGGGCACCGGGCAGCTGCCGAAGTTCGGCGAGGATCTGTTCAAACTCGACGACGAGCGCGAGTACCACCTGATCCCCACTTCGGAAGTGCCGCTGACCAACTTCGTGCGCGATGAAATCGTCGAGCACGACGCGCTTCCCATGAAGCTGACCGCGCACACGCCGTGCTTTCGTAGCGAGGCGGGCTCTCACGGGCGCGATACCCGCGGCATGATTCGCCAGCACCAGTTCGACAAGGTCGAGATGGTGCAGATCGTCGAGCCGGAGAAGAGTTACGAGGCGCTCGAAGAGATGCGCGGCCACGCCGAGGCGCTTCTTCAGGCGCTGGAGCTGCCGTATCGCGTGGTGACGCTATGCACCGGCGACATGGGCTTTGGCGCGGCGAAGACCTATGACCTTGAAGTGTGGCTGCCAAGCCAGGCAACCTACCGGGAAATTTCGTCGGTCTCCAACTGCGAAGAGTTTCAGGCTCGGCGCATGCAGGCGCGCTACCGCAAGCCGGAGATGAAAAAGCCCCAGCTGCTGCATACCCTGAACGGCTCGGGGCTGGCAGTGGGGCGTTGTCTTCTAGCGGTGCTCGAAAATCATCAGCAGGCGGATGGGTCGATCACTGTTCCCGCGCCGCTGCGTTCGTATCTGGGCGGTCTTGAGCGTCTCGCGCTCTAGCGTCTTGCTGCTCACTGCCGCGCTCGCCGTCATTTTGACCGTCCAGCGCCCACTCGACGTTCACCCCGGCATCGATGCGAATGATGCCGGGACGGTACTCGGCACTGGCTTCATCGCTGGAAGCGGAGCCGCTTTCGGCGGCGCGCATGGCCATCATGCGCGGTTGGAAGACCGGCGCCTGGGTTTCGGCGATATGCTGTACCTCGCCAAGCTCGGTGCCGAGCGTCTGGGCCATCAGCTCGGCCTTACGCTGCGCTTTCTCCAGCGCCATTACGAGCGCTTCGTCGGCGGCCGCTTCGCGGTCCTGTAGGTCGAACTGGACGCCGTCGAGGGCGTTGACCCCGGCCTCGACCAGCGCGTCGAGCACGTCGTTGAGCCGGTCGATGTCGGTCAGCTCCACGTTGAAGGGGCGCTCGACCCGCGTGCGCACCATCATCTCCTGCTCACCGCCCTGGCCTTGCGGCTGGTTCATCTGCTCCTGATAGACGTTGAGCGAGCCGGCGCTGATCGCGCGCTCGTCGACGCCGGCCGCTTCCATCGCCTCGATCAGCTGGCGCGAACGCTCCTCAAGGCGCTGACGCGCCTCGCGAAGCGCGCCCTGTTCGCTATCATCGAGTGACGATACCGCCGGGGTATTCTCCCAGAGCCGCGCGGAGAGACTCGCCTTGTCCGGCTCGACCTCAACGAAGGATTGCGCCTGCACGCTGAGCCCTGGCGCCGGGGTGGGCATCGGCGAGGCCGCCTGGGCGGTGCCGGCGCAGAGCAGGGCGGCCAGCGCCGTGGCGGCGGCGTGGGTGCGCAGCTTCATCATCGAACGAGCGTAAGGGTTTAGATTCATTGAACGATTCCTTGTTTTGACGCTGAGCAGAAAGGGCCTTTGAGGTGCTGTTCGAAGGCCGCGAGACGAACACGATTTTGAAGACCGTTTCAACAATAAGTTCACTTATCAAGAGTAGTCGTAAAACAGTTGCTTATTGTTTGCATCGTTTGTGAATTACGCTGCAAACGACCATTATGTAGTGATGATTTACCAAGGATCGAATCATGCAGAAGTTGTCGGATAAGGATTATCGCAGTATTCCCATGAACGCGACGCTCGCGATCGCCGCGCTGGTGATCATCGTCACGGGCATGAAGCTTGGTTCGGATTTACTGGTGCCGCTTTTGCTGGCGGTGTTCATCGCCGTGGTATGCACGTCGCCGGTGCAGTGGCTGCATCGCCACGGGGTTGGCATGCGCATGGCGGCGTTCATCACGATTCTCGTGCTGGTGGTGTTTTTCCTGCTGCTCGGGGTACTGGTGGTCAACAGCTTCAGTACCTTCATCGACGCGCTGCCGGATATCGAAGCGCGGCTTTACGAGCACTACTGGAGCCTGCTCAATAGCCTTGCGGCCCAGGGCTTCGCCATCGACCCGGATCAGCTTTCGAGCGCTTTCGACATGGAAGATGACGGCTCATGGGTGGCGATGCTGCTCAGCGAAATCGGGGCGATCGTGATGCAGGGCAGTATCGTATCGCTGCTGGTCGTGTTCATGCTGTTCGAAACGCTCAACTTTCGCGCCAAGGTGTCTCGCGCGCTGGAAAATCCGGCGCCGAGTCTCAAGCGCTTTGGCGAGTTCAGCCTGACGCTCAAACGCTACTTGGCGGTGAAAACCGTGATCAGTTTGGCGACCGGTGTACTTGTGTGGCTGGCGTGTTTGATGGTCGGCGTGGAGTTCCCGCTGTTGTGGGGGGTGCTGGCGTTTGCGCTCAACTTCATACCCAACATCGGCTCGGCGCTGGCGGCGGTACCTCCGGTTTTGCTTCTATTGGTCGCTCAGGATGGCGGGGTGCTTCAGGCGCTATTGCTGGCTTCTGCGTACCTGGTGATCAACTTCGTCATGGGGAATTTGATCGAGCCGAGGGTCATGGGCCAGGCGCTGGGGCTTTCGACCTTTGTGGCGTTTTTATCGCTGGTGGTATGGGGCTGGATATTCGGCGCGGCGGGCATGCTGCTCTCGGTAGTGCTGACCATGACGCTCAAGATCGCTCTCGATAGCCACCCGCAGACGCGTTGGATCGCTCATCTGCTGGGGCCGGGCAGGCGCCAGCTAAGGCGAAGCGCCAATCACGGCGGCAACCCGAGAATGCCGCCCTGGCGGCGAAAGAAGCCCGAGGCAGAGCCGCTGATCAAGAAGCCGGAACAGCCCGAGTAGAGCCAATACTCGGGCGTCTGATAATAGAACGGGGCGACCGCTTGCGCGGCCGCCCCGTTGTTGATTTGCCCATCGGGAACTGCGAGAAACGCTTCAGGCGTTCTGGTCGATGAACTGCGTCAGCTGGGACTTGGACTGGGCGCCTACCAGCGAGGCGACCTTGGTACCGGATTTGAAAAGCATCACGGTGGGCACACCGCGCACGCCCTGCTCGGCGGCGATTTCCGGCGCGTCGTCGACGTTGACGCTGACCACCTTGAGCCCGTCACCGCGCTCGGCGGCCACTTCGTCGACCACCGGGGCCATGACCTTGCACGGACCGCACCAGGGTGCCCAGAATTTCAGCAGTACGGGCTGCTCGGCGTTGAGAACTTCCTGCTCGAAATTGGCGTTGGTGACATCCACATTGCTAGCCATTTACATCTCCTGATTACGTTGCTCTTGCGAATTCGTTGCCTTTGACTGAGCAACGGCTATTACGCGATATAATAGCGCATTTTCATCGCGCCAGGTGGCCCGATGTTAGCGCTCGCGGCGTGAGCTGGCAAATTCGTCCAGGTACTTGTGCACGGCGTGAGCGAAATAATAGGGTGCCTCACCTCCCGCTTTCTTATACTATATGGGTATTATAGATGGTTTTTTTATTCAATTAATACGCAATACCCTTTGCAGCGCACAGGGATGTTAGCGCTCATGTATCACAGGAAGAGGCGCCCCGAGCGGTCTCTTCGAGACGGAAGGTGGAACCATGAAGCTACAGCAACTTCGTTATATCTGGGAAGTGAACCGGCACAACCTCAACGTCTCGGCCACGGCTCAAAGCCTCTTCACGTCTCAGCCCGGCATCTCCAAACAAATTCGTCTGCTCGAGGACGAGCTGGGCGTGGAGATCTTTGCGCGAAGCGGCAAGCACCTGACCCGGGTCACGCCGGCGGGGGAGTCGATCATTGCCCTCGCAGGCCAGGTCTTGAAGCTGACCGACAACATCAAACAGGTCGCCCAGGAGCATAGCGACGAGCGCCGCGGCAGTCTTTCGATCGCTACCACCCACACCCAGGCGCGCTACGCGCTGCCGCCGGTGATCGGTGCGTTCACCCAGAAATACCCGGAAGTCGCGCTTCACATGCAGCAGGGCACGCCCAAGCAGATCGCCCAGATGGTCAGCGAGGGGCAGGCGGATTTCGCCATCGCTACCGAGTCGCTTGAGCTTTTCACTGATTTGATTCTGCTGCCGTGCTACCGCTGGAACCGCTGCGTGCTGGTGCCCAAAGCGCACCCGCTGGCCGAACTCGAGGGGCCGCTGACCCTCGAGACGTTGGCTGAACACCCGCTGGTGACCTACGTGTTCGGATTCACCGGCCGCTCCCAGCTCGACGACGCTTTCAAGGCCCAGGGGCTTGTGCCCAACGTGGTGCTCACCGCCGCCGACGCCGACGTGATCAAGACCTACGTGCGTCTTGGCATGGGCGTGGGCATCGTCGCGCACATGGCGGTGGACCCCGAGCTCGACAGCGACCTGGTCGCGCTCGATGCAAGCCATCTATTCGAAAGCTCTACCACCAAGATCGGCATCCGCCGGGGCACCTTCATGCGCGGCTACATGTACGATTTTCTCGCCCGCTTCGCGCCGCATCTGACCCGGGAGCGGGTCGACGAGGCGCTGATCATCGGCCCGCGCCAGGAGCAGGTACTGTTCGACGGCGTCGAACTTCCCGAGTATTAGGCCCCCGCAAAGCCAAAAGGCGCCGACCGCGTAATGCCGTTCAGTTAACCATGGATAGTGCTTGTGGGAGGGAGCTTCAGCTCGCGACGGGTGGCCAAGCCAAGGCACCTGACGGTGCCATTCGCCCGCTGGAGCGGCCTCCCACGGTAGACTAACCAAGCTCAATGGGCAGTCAGATTCCTTAGCTGACTGGCATTACGCCGACCGCGGCGCCTTTTTCGTATCCGCCATGTCTCTGCCGCTTGCGCTAGTGCTGCAGGTGCAGCCCGCACTCGCGTTTCTCTTCCACCTTGGTGGGGTCGAAGTAGTCGAAGTTGTTGGGCAGGTCATGCGCTTGCAGGTACTCGTACATCTGCTTGGCGCTCCAGTGCAGAAGCGGCGCCACTTTCAGCAGGCCGTCGGCGCTTTGGCTCAGCGGCTGCATTTTGGCGCGCTCCGGCGTGTCCTCCGCGCGAAGCGCGGTGAACCAGACATCCGGGCGCATTTCGGCAAGCGCTCGCTCGAAGGGTTCGATCTTCACTTCCTGGGTGAACGCTGCGTGGCGCGGGTCGTCGATGCCCGGCACGGGGCCTTCGAGCGCCTCGCGGTGGGCGCGGGTACGCCTGGGCAGAAAGCTCACGATATTCAGATCGAGCCGCGTGATGATCTCGTCGGCGCAGCGATAGGTCGCCTCGGTGTTGTAGCCGCTGTCCATCCAGACGATCGGGATGTCCGGGCGCACCTGGGTCACCATGTGCAGAATGACCGCCTCGAAGGGGCGAAAGTTGGTGGTGCAGATCGGCCGCTCGCCCTGGCCGAACGCCCACTCGATCAGCGCCTTCGGGTCGTTGGCGTTAGCGCGATTGATCTCTTCCAGTTTGCTGGTCATGCCGTCTCCCGGGTGGATGAGTTCTGGGCCCAACATACCAAACCGTGAGGGCCTGGCCCCAATACCGTTTGGTTTGACTTATATGCTGCTTTTGGGGCGTTTCTGCTCGGATCACGCCAGCGCCTTGATCAGATGGCGGATCTTGTCGAGCGTTTCGGTGTACTCCTCGAAGGCTTCAGAGTCCGCCACCAGGCCGCCGCCGCCCCAGACGTGAAGCTCGCCCCGGTCTGCCACCATCGAGCGAATGGCGATCGAGGTGTCCATGTGGCCGCGTACGTCGACATAGCCAAGGCTTCCGCAGTAGACGCTGCGCTGGCAGGGCTCGAGCTCGTCGATGATCTGCATGGCGCGAATCTTCGGCGCACCGGTGATCGAGCCGCCGGGAAACGCCGCCGCCAACAGCGACAGCGCCGAATGCCCCTCGGCTAGCGTGCCCTGGACCACGCTCACCAGATGGTGCACGTTGGGGTAGCTTTCGAGCGCGCAGAGCGCGGGCACGTGAATGCTACCGGGCCGGCAGACGCGGCCCAGGTCGTTGCGCAAAAGATCCACGATCATCACGTTCTCGGCGCGATCCTTGAGGCTTGCCTGAAGCGCCCTGGCAAGTCGCGCGTCCTCTTCGGGCGTTTCGCCCCGGGCTCGCGTGCCCTTGATCGGGCGGGTTTCGACCTCGCCACTGCGCACCTGAATAAAGCGCTCCGGCGAAAGCGACAGTACCGCCTGCTCGCCCCAGGCCATGTATCCGGCAAACGGGGTCGGGGTGGCGTCGCGCAGGCGCCGGTAGGCCTGCCAGGGGTCACCTTCGAAGGGCGCGCGCAGGCGCTGGGCCAGGTTGATCTGATAGCAGTCGCCGGCGCGAATATAGCGCTGCACCGCATCAAAACGTTCGGTGTAGGCCGCCTGATCGAGCTCGGCCTCGAAGGCGCCGGTCAGGCGAAAGGCGCTTGTTTCATTCGGCGCTGCCTCGAGCCAGCGCTGGGCCTCTGCGCGCCGAGCCTCGCCTGCCACGAGCCAGGCCGTTTGGGTGTGATGATCGAGCGTGATGCACCAGTCGAAGAGCCCCAGGCGCGCAGCGGGAAGCCCGGTGGCGCTTGGGTGGCGGCTCTCGATGCCCAGCTGGTCGCGGCCGAACTCGTAGCTCCAGTAGCCCATAAGCCCGCCGAGAAAAGGGAGTTCGCTTTCCCACGCAGGCCGGGACAGCTGCTCGAGCAGCCACCGTTTCAGCGCGAAGGGGTCGTCGAGCAGGTCGGCGGGCGGGGTGAGCGTGGCGGAGTCAAAGCGCACCGCGCCGTTTGTGTCGATCTCGAGTGTCGCAACCGGGTCGCTGGTTAGAATGTCGAAGCGCCCGCTAACGGCGCGCGGGCGTCCGCTGTCGAGAAGCGTCGCGCCCGGGCGGTGTTTCAGCGCTTCGAAGAGCGCCAGCGGGTCCTGGACGTAGGGAAGGGCGGTTGCGGTGATCGCCGTGCTCATGAATCCATGCCTTGCCGGGTGGGGCGAACATTCTAGTGAGCGCGTTCGTGAGAGGCCAGCGGCGACTCAACATCTTTTCCACGCTGGGCGCATCGCAGGTATCAGGTCGTTTGCGCTGATTGTAGACAGTCGTCAGGAATCCTCATCGGAACTTGCACTAAAGCGCTTCCACTAAAGCGCCAGGGAAATGGCAAAGTGGAGCGGTTGACGCACAATAGCCTGCGGGCTAAAGTGCCGTTATCCCCTTTTCATTGTCGACAATTAGCCATGCGTTCAATCACCCCAGCCGCTTCCCATCCGCTCGAGCGCCCGGCCGAGCCAGCCGCGCCGGAAGTGCGCACCCTCGCCGAGCGGGTATTCCACCAGCTGCAGAGCGCCATCGTGCGCGGCGAGCTGGCGCCGGGTAGCAAGATCACCGAGCCCGGGCTTTCGAAAACCTACGGTATCTCCCGGGGGCCGCTGAGAGAAGCGATGCGCCGGCTCGAGGCGCACCGGCTGATCGAGCGCGTCCCCCACGTCGGCGCCCGGGTGGTCAAGCTCTCGATGAAGGAGCTTCTGGAGCTTTTCGACGTGCGCGAGGCGCTCGAGAGCATGGCCGCGCGGCTCGCCGCCGAGCACATGGGGCCAAAGGAAATCCAGGGGCTGCGCGACGTGCTCGCGGTGCACGAGGGCCAAAGCGATCTACAGCGCGGCGAGGCCTACTACCAGCGCGAAGGCGATCTCGACTTTCACTACCTGATCGTGCAGGGCAGCCACAACAGGATGCTGATGAACCTGCTTTGCGACGATCTTTACTATCTGGTTCGGCTCTACCGCACCCAGTTCAGCGCCAGCGGGGCCCGGCCCCAGCGTGCCTTCGTGGAGCACCACCGCATCGTCGATGCCATCGAGGCGGGAGACGCCGAGCTCTCCGAGCTCTTGATGCGCCGCCACGTCAGCGCCTCCCGCGAGAACGTCGCCGACCGCTACGCCGCGATGCTGGCACACGACCAGCCCGACTCATGACAGGATTTACAGGAGAAACCATGGCCACGCACGCCGCTTCCTCGCTCACTCCCGGCGCCCGCTTTCGCCAGGCGCTGAAGTCCCACTCGCCGCTGCCGATTCTCGGCACCATTAACGCTTATACCGCGCTGATGGCCGAGCGGGTGGGGCACCAGGCGATCTATCTTTCCGGCGGCGGAGTGGCCAACGCCTCCTTCGGGCTGCCGGATCTGGGCATGACCACCATGAACGACGTAGTCGAGGACGCCCACCGCATCTGCGGCGCCACTGACCTTCCGCTGCTGGTGGATATCGATACCGGCTGGGGCGGGGCGTTCAACATCGCTCGCACGATCAGGGAGATGGAGCGCGCAGGCGTTGCTGCGGTGCATATTGAGGATCAGATCGCCCAGAAGCGCTGTGGCCACCGGCCGAACAAGGCGATCGTCTCGCAAGGCGAGATGGTCGATCGTATCAAGGCGGCGGCGGACGCCAAGCGTGACCCGGATTTCTACCTGATCGCGCGCACCGATGCCTTCCAGAAAGAGGGGCTGGACGCCGCCATCGAGCGTGCCAACGCCTGTATCGAGGCCGGCGCCGACGCCATCTTCGCCGAGGCCGTACATAGCCTCGACGACTACCGGGCGTTCTGCTCGCGCATCGACGCGCCGATTCTGGCCAATATCACCGAGTTCGGCGCCACGCCCTTGTTCACCCAGGCCGAGCTGGGTGAGGCGGGCTGCGCGATGGTGCTCTACCCGCTCTCGGCGTTTCGCGCCATGAACGCCGCGGCGCTCAAGGTCTATCAGAGTATTCTGGATAACGGCCATCAGAAGGAGGTCGTCGATACCATGCAGACCCGCGACGAGCTCTACGACTTTCTCAACTACCACGACTTCGAGCAGAAGCTCGACGCGCTGTTCAGCGAGCAGACGCCACGCTGAGCCGAAGACGCTTTTTCATCACCGCGACACCGATTCATAAAAATATCTATAACAATGTGAAGGAGACACACCATGGCTGACAAACCGCTGGCAGGCGCTGGACTTCGCGGGCAGAGCGCGGGCAGCACCGCCCTTTGCACCGTTGGCAAAACCGGCTCCGGGCTCACCTACCGGGGCTTCGACATCAAGGAACTGGCTGAAAAGGCGAAGTTCGAGGAGGTCGCTTATCTACTGTTGAAAGGCAAGCTGCCCAACCAGGCCGAGCTCGACCACTACATCGAAACGCTGAAAAGCCTGCGCGGCTTGCCCTCGGCGCTCAAGACCGTGCTCGAGGAGATCCCGGCGGACGCTCACCCGATGGACGTGATGCGCACCGGCACCTCGATGCTGGGTAATCTCGAAACCGAGGAGAGCTTCGACGAGCAGCAGGACGTGGCGGACCGGCTGCTTGCGGTGCTGCCGTCGATCATCTGCTACTGGTACTGCTTCAGCCACGACGGCGTGCGTATCGATACTGAAACCGACGACGACTCCATCGGCGGGCACTTTCTCAACATGCTGCGCGGCGAGCCGGCATCCGATCTGCACGCCCGGGTGATGAACGTCTCGCTCATCCTCTACGCCGAGCACGAGTTCAACGCTTCGACCTTCACCGCTCGGGTCTGCGCTTCGACGCTCTCCGACATGCACTCCTGCATCACCGGGGCCATCGGCTCGCTGCGAGGCCCGCTGCACGGCGGCGCCAACGAGGCGGCGATGGCGATGATCGAAAACTGGTCCTCCCCTGACGAGGCGGAGCGCGAGATGCTGGGCAAGCTCGAGCGCAAGGAGAAGATCATGGGCTTTGGCCACGCGATCTACCGCGAGTCGGACCCGCGCAACGCGATCATTAAAAAGTGGTCGAAGAAGCTCTCCGAGGACGTCGGCGACACTCGGCTCTACGCGGTCTCCGAGCGCTGCGAGGAGGTCATGTGGCGGGAGAAGAAGCTCTTCTGCAATGCGGACTTCTTCCACGCCAGCGCCTACCACTTCATGGATATTCCGACCAAGCTGTTCACGCCGATCTTCGTCATGTCGCGGCTGACCGGCTGGGCGGCCCACGTATTCGAACAGCGCGCCAACAACCGCATCATTCGCCCGAGCGCCGACTACACCGGCCCGGAGAAGAGCGAGTGGGTGCCGATCGAGAAGCGCGCGTAGGAGGCTTTCATGAACAGCGACTATCGCAAGGCACTGCCCGACGCCTCGATGGGAGGCGAGCCGGTCGATTTCTTCGACGCCCGTCAGGCAATCGAGGATATAACGCCCGGCGCCTACGAAAAACTGCCCTATACCTCCCGCGTACTCGCCGAGCAGCTGGTACGCCGCTGCGAGCCGGCGCTTCTGGTTGATGCGCTTTCCCAGCTCATCGAGCGCCGGCGCGATCTCGACTTTCCCTGGTACCCGGCGCGGGTGGTATGCCACGACATTCTCGGCCAGACCGCCCTGGTCGATCTCGCCGGGCTACGGGATGCCATCGCCGAGCGCGGCGGCGACCCGGCCCAGGTCAACCCGGTGGTGCCGACCCAATTGATCGTCGATCACTCGCTCGCCGTGGAGCATAACGGCGACGACGCTAACGCCTTCGAGAAGAACCGCGAGGTCGAAGAGCGGCGAAACGACGACCGCTTTCACTTCATCAACTGGACGAAGCTCGCCTTCGAAAACGTCGATGTGATTCCGCCGGGCAACGGCATCATGCACCAGATCAATCTGGAGAAGATGTCGCCGGTGGTGCAGTGTCGCCAAATCGATTCCGGCGCAAAGGTGGCCTTTCCGGATACCTGCGTGGGCACCGACAGCCACACGCCGATGGTCGATGCCCTCGGGGTGATCTCGGTGGGTGTAGGCGGGCTCGAGGCGGAGAGCGTGATGCTCGGGCGTGCCTCGATGATGCGCTTGCCGGATATCGTCGGCGTCGAGCTGTCAGGCCGGCTTGCTCCCGGCGTCACCGGCACCGACATGGTGCTGGCGATTACCGAATTTCTGCGCCGCGAGCGGGTGGTCGGGGCGTATCTCGAGTTCTTCGGCGAAGGGGCGGACGCACTCAGCATCGGCGACCGGGCGACGATTTCCAACATGACGCCGGAGTACGGGGCAAGCGCGGCGATGTTCTACATCGACGACCAGACCATCGAGTACTTGAAACTCACCGGCCGCGACGATGAGCAGGTAGCGCTGGTGGAGGCCTACGCCAAGCACACCGGCCTTTGGGCCGATGATCTCAAAAGCGCCGAGTACGAGCGGACGCTGCGCTTCGATCTCTCGAGCGTGACCCGGACGCTTGCCGGGCCGTCTAACCCCCACGCACACCTGCCGACCTCGGAGCTTGCCAGCCGCGGTATCGCGGTGGACTACAAAGCGGCTCAGGAAGATGAGCAGGCGGGAAGACTGCCCGACGGCGCGGTGATCATCGCCGCGATCACCAGCTGCACCAACACCTCCAACCCGCGCAATATGGTGGCGGCGGGGCTGATCGCCCGCAACGCCAACCGGCTGGGGCTACTACGCAAGCCCTGGGTGAAATCGTCGCTGGCGCCGGGCTCGAAAACGGTGAAGATGTATCTAGAGGACGCCGGGCTGATGGCGGAGCTCGAGGCGCTGGGTTTTGGCGTGGTGGGCTACGCCTGCACCACCTGCAACGGCATGTCCGGCTCTCTTGATCCGGCCATTCAGCAGGAGGTCGTCGAGCGCGATCTGTACGCCACGGCGGTGCTCTCCGGCAATCGCAACTTCGACGGGCGTATTCACCCCTACGCCAAGCAGGCGTTTCTGGCCTCGCCGCCGCTGGTGGTGGCCTACGCCATCGCCGGCACCATCCGCTTCGATATCGAGAAGGACGTGCTCGGGGTGGACGACCGCGGCCACCCGATCACGCTCAAGGATATCTGGCCCGACGACAGCGAGATCGACGCCATCGTCAAGGCATCGGTCAAGCCGGAGCAGTTTCGTCAAACCTACATCCCGATGTTCGATCTCGACAAGAGTGGCCGTGCCCCGGTCGACCCGCTCTACGAGTGGCGCCCGCAGAGTACCTATATCCGCCGGCCTCCCTACTGGGAGGGTAATATGGCAGCGGCCCGGGCGCTCAAGGGCATGCGGCCGCTGGCGATCCTGCCGGACAACATCACCACCGACCACCTGTCGCCGTCGAATGCCATCCTGCCGGATAGCGCGGCGGGCGAGTATCTTTTGCACATGGGCCTGCCGGAGGAGGACTTCAACTCCTACGCCACCCACCGGGGTGATCATTTGACCGCCCAGCGGGCGACCTTCGCCAACCCCAAGCTCTACAACGAAATGGCCCTTGATGATGAAGGCCACGTGCGGCAGGGCTCGCTTGCTCGTCTGGAGCCCGAGGGCAAGGTGGTACGCATGTGGGAGGCGATCGAGACCTACATGGCGCGCAGGCAGCCCTTGATCATCATCGCCGGTAACGACTACGGCCAGGGCTCCTCGCGGGACTGGGCGGCCAAGGGCGTGGCGCTCGCCGGGGTCGAGGCGATCGTCGCCGAGGGCTTCGAGCGCATCCACCGCACCAACCTGGTGGGCATGGGGGTGATGCCGCTGCAGTTCGAGCCCGGCACCACGCGCAAGACCCTGGCACTCGACGGCACCGAAGTGTACGACGTGAAGGGCGAGGCCGCCCCGGGGGCGACGCTTTCGCTTGTGATCCACCGCGCCGGGGGCACCGATCGGGTGCCGGTGATCTGCCGGCTCGATACCGCCGAGGAGGTTTCCATTTACTCCGCCGGTGGCGTGCTGCAGCGCTTTGCCAAGGACTTTCTCGAGGCAACGCCGGCCTGATTTGGCGTATATACCCTCATCACTCACGCCCGGCCCAACGCCGGGCGTTTCAGGAGCGATCCCATCATGAGCCCGCAAATCGAGATTCCCGCCACCTACATGCGTGGCGGCACCAGCAAGGGCGTGTTCTTCACGCTCGATGACTTGCCCGAGGCGGCGCGTGCGCCGGGCCCCGCCCGCGACCAATTGCTGCTGCGCCTGATGGGAAGCCCGGACCCGTACGAGAAACAGATCGACGGCATGGGCGGGGCGACATCGAGCACCAGCAAGGCGGTGATTCTTTCGAAAAGTGCGTCCCCCGAGCACGACGTCGATTATCTCTTCGGTCAGGTCGCCATCGACCGACCCTTCGTCGACTGGAGCGGCAACTGCGGCAACCTCTCCGCCGCGGTCGGCCCGTTCGCGATTCGCGCCGGGCTGATCGACCCCGCACGAATTCCCGAGAACGGCGCGGTCGAGGTGCGCATCTGGCAGGCGAATATCGAAAAGACGATCATCGCCCGGGTGCCGATCAGCGCCGGTCGGGTGCAGGAGACCGGCGACTTCGAGCTCGACGGCGTGACCTTTCCCGCCGCCGAGATTCCCGTTGCCTTCGTCGACCCCGCCGACGGCGAGGGCGCGATCTTCCCCACCGGAAATCGGGTCGATTCGCTCGAGGTGCCGGGCGTGGGTACGCTCGAGGCGACAATGATCAACGCGGGCATCCCCACGGTGTTCATCAACGCAAAGGATATCGGCTATACCGGCACCGAGCTTCAGGCGGCGATCAACGCGGACGCCGAGGCGCTGGCCCGCTTCGAAGCGATCCGCGTTCACGCCTCGATCAGGATGGGCCTTGCCGAAAACATCGAGTCGGCCAGCGCGCGCCAGCACACGCCAAAAGTGGCCTTCGTGGCGCCGCCGGCGGGCTATACCGCCTCGAGCGGTCGGCCGGTCGAGGCGCAGCAAATCGATCTGCTGGTGCGGGCGCTTTCCATGGGCAAGCTGCACCACGCCATGATGGGCACTGCGGCGGTAGCGATCGCCTCAGCGGCGGCCATCGAAGGCACGCTGGTCAACCTGGCTGCCGGCGGCGGGGCAGAGCGTGAGTCGGTGACCTTCGGCCACCCGTCGGGTACGCTGCAGGTGGGCGCCAGGGCGAGTTTAGTGGAAGGGCGCTGGCAGATCGACCGGGCGGTGATGAGCCGCAGCGCGCGGGTATTGATGGAAGGGCGGGTGTTCGTGCCGTTGGAGCCGTAGAGCGTCGCAGCGGTAGAACGCAACGATATAAAAAGCGTGCCCCTCGGTTAATGCCGTTCAGTTAGGCTTGGTTGGGGGTTGTGGGAGGGAGCTTCAGCTCGCGACGGGCGGCCAAGCCAAGGCACCTGACGGCGCCATTCGCCCGCTGAAGCGGCCTCCCACATGAGATTTGTGGCCCCTTTTGGTAAGTACATGCCTTAACTGAACGGCATTATGCCCCTCGGTGGCGAAGCCGAGGGGCAGCGGATCAATCTTCGAAGATGATCTGATCTTCCATGCCTTCGACCGTGGCCGAGCCGATACCGCTGACGCGCGTCAGGTCGTCGGCGCTCGTGAATTCGCCGTTGGCGTTGCGCTCTTCGACGATCGCTGCCGCCCGGCTGGGCCCCACACCCGGAAGCTCCGCGAGCAGCTCCTCGTCGGCGGTGTTGACGTTGATCGGCGCCATCGATTGGGCAAGCGCGCCGCCGCCAAGGCTCAAACCGATGCTCAATAGCGCTGCCGTCAGTATCCCTTTTACCATCCGCTGCATAGTCAAACCTCTTTTCAATATGAGTCGTTATTGATATGGAGTCGTTATTGCTGATGCCTGCCGAAGAATGCCTGGTTTTCCTCCGGTACTTCTCAAGCTAGTGGGCCAAAAGAGCGGCTGCCGTGCGCCTACGGCGACATGGGTCGTATGAGATGACTCAGGTTGGGCGCAGAGATCGCTTACACGAAAGCGCGTTGCAAGGCTGATATAATGGCGCGGTTCAAACAAGGAGCGCGCTCGTGGCCACAGATTCCCCCCTTATCATCGCCCTCGACTACCCTTCGCTCGACCAGGCGCTCTGCATGGCGGACCAGCTCGACCCAACCCGCTGCCGGGTCAAGGTGGGCAAGGAGCTTTTCACCCGCAGCGGCCCGGCGGTGCTCGAAGCACTTCACGGGCGCGGCTTCGAGGTGTTTCTCGATCTCAAATTCCACGACATCCCCAACACCGTGGCCAGCGCCGTGCAGGCCGCTGCCGAGCAGGGGGTGTGGATGGTCAACGTTCACGCTTCGGGTGGAGGCGAGATGATGCGCGCCGCCAAGGCACGCCTCGAGGAGCACCGTCTTGCCACCCACCTGATCGCAGTCACAGTGCTGACCAGCATGACCCAGGAGGCGCTTACCCGTACCGGTGTGATCGGCGAGCTCGATGAGCAGGTGCTGCGACTGGCCACGCTGACGCAAGAGAGCGGTTTGAGCGGCGTGGTGTGCTCGGCGCGCGAAGCCTCGACACTCGAAGAGTCGCTGGGCGAGGCGTTTCTGAAAGTGACACCGGGTATCCGCCCGCACTTTGCCGCGAGTAACGACCAGCAGCGCATCATGACGCCGCGCAAGGCATTGGAGTCGGGCAGCACGCACCTGGTCATCGGACGCCCGGTGACTCAGGCACAGGACCCGATGGACGCGCTGGCGAAAATCGAAGCGGAGATCGCCGAGGCTACTCGCCCTCGACGCCGGTGATCGGCTTGACCGTGCCCCAGCGGCGGCAGCTGGGGCACTGCCACACCAATTGGTCGCTGGTGAAGCCGCAGTGGCGGCAGCGGTGGCGCGGGCGCCCCTCCAGCAGGGCACCGGTATGGTGCTTGAGCAGTAAAAGGCGGGTATCCGGCGTGGTCTTGCCCGTCAGGCGTTCGCTTTGCAGGTACAGATCGACCAGGTAGTCGAGCCCGCCCAGACTCGGGGCTTCGCGAAGCCAATGCCCGGTGCGCTCGATGGCGCGATCGACGCCGTCGCGGCGGTGAATCACCTCGCCCAGCGCGATGATCACGCTGGTGTAGGGTGCCTGAAAGAGAAGCCGTTCGAGATGGGCCTCGAAAGCGTCCGGATTGTCCGAGCGCTCGAAGGCGCGCCTGAGCGCCGAAAGCATGGTCGGGATATGGGCGATATCCTGCCCGGGAATGCGCTCCAACCACTCGATGGCGCGGGGGTAGTGGCCGTTTTCCATCTCGAGTTCGGCCAGCATCAGCGTGGCGCGAACGCAGCTCTCGTCCATCTGCAGCGCTTTTTTCAAATGGCGCCTAGCCAGCGGCCGGCTCGACTGCGCAATCTCCTCGGCGGCGAGTTCGCACAGCCAGTGGGCGGCGGGGTGGCGCATGGCGGGCTGCTGCTTGATGAACGGGCCGACGATATCCAGCGCCTCCTGCCACTCGCGCTCGCGGTCGAGCAGATCGAGCAGCAGGCGCTTGGCGGCCAGTCGACGAGCTTCGTCCGAACTTTGAGCCAGCAGGGTTTTCAACAGCCGCTGGGCGCGGTCGTGAACGCCGAGGGCGATGAAATCCTGAGCGAGTTCGAGCTGGATGTGTTCGTTGATCGCAGTAGAGAGTGCAGGGCGGGCGAGCAGGTTCTGATGGATGCTGACGGCCTTGGTGGCCTCGCCGCGGGCGCGAAAGAGCTTGCCTAGCGCAATATGCGTCTCGACGGTATCGCTGTTGACGTCGAGGGCGTTGATGAAGGTGTTGATCGCTTCATCGGGCTGCTCGTTGAGCAGGTAGTTGAGCCCGACGAAGTACTCTTTGGAGAGCGCCGGCGCTTTGGCGGCGGGGCGGTAGGGCCAGCGTTTGGCGCGATAGCGCACGCCCAGCCCGAAACCGATAACGACAGCGGCCAGCAGTAGTCCCAGCAGCAGCGCGGCGTCGTGCATTTACGCCAGTTCCTTGAACTCCTGGGTGCGTAGCCGATCGAGCTCTTTTTGCTGATGCCGGTTATGGCGCTCGCTACGCGCCAGGCGCGTTTTCAATCGGATGTACACTCCCAGCATCGCCAGCATCCCCAGAATCACGCCGAAGGTCAGCGTGGCCAGCAGCCATACCGAGAGCGACACCGGCGGCAGTTCGGTCCAGATCAGATTCAGGGCCACGGCCTGCTGGTTGTTCACGGCGAACAGGATACCGACCAGCAGCACCACCAGTAACACAATGGCTAGTAAAAGCCCTTTGATCCAACGCATGAGCATGTCCCGATTCGTGACGTAAAAGATGGCTCTATTGTGTATGAGTCGGGCCGCGACGTCACCCCCGGCGTCGCGCGATCAATCGGTTACCGCGCCCGGTGTTCGTTTCGGCTCGATCAATATCCCAGCGCCCGGCTGGCGTCGACCTGCTCGCGAAGCTCCTTGCCCGGCTTGAAGTGGGGCACGTACTTGCCCTCGAGATCCACCGGGTCGCCGGTCTTGGGATTGCGCCCTACGCGCGGCTCGCGGTAGTGCAGCGAAAAGCTGCCGAAGCCGCGGATCTCGACCCGCCCGCCGCTGGAGAGAGCGTCGGTCATATCGTCCAGGATAATGCGCACCGCCGTTTCGACTTCCTTGGCGGACAGCTCCGGTTGACGCATCGCGATTTGTTCGATTAATTCAGATTTGGTCATCGGTTGGCTCCCTGCAAACGTTAAAGGTCGTGTGGGCTAACGGCCGAAATAACATCCACGTCAGCATACTGCGCATTGCGTGATAAAACAATTTATAGAAAACAAGGTCCTAGCACGAATAACAGCATAGGCGAAGCGGGGCTGTGGCGCGACTGTTTCGCTCAGGTATACTGACTTTTCATTTACGAATTTCCCGAGGTTCACGTTGCGCGACGACACTTCCCCGGAGGCCATACTCCGTAAACGGCTTTACTGGCACTCACGCCGCGGCATGTGGGAGCTGGATCTGCTCTTGATTCCTTTTCTGGAGCAGCGCTTCGATACGCTCTCACAAGAAGATCAGGTGCTCTATCAACGCCTGATCGAGGAGGAGGACCAGGATCTGTTCGTGTGGCTGATGCACCGCGAGTGGCCCAGTGACCCGGACCTTCGTCGTCTGGTCAAGATGATCGTCGAGCATGCCGAAACCACCGATAACAGTGCCTATCGCACGCTCTAGCTACCCCTGCGTGATCCAGGCCCTGTTGGCGGCGGGGCTGATACTGGTCAGTCTCTCCTTTCTGGCAGCGGGGTGGCTCTTGGTGCTGTTACCCGCCGCGCTTTTGCTGATCGCGCGGCAGTGTTGGCGCCAGCCCACGGGCACGCTCGTGGTACAGCAAAAAGGAGAAGCGCTTTTCGCGCGCTGGCAGCACCCTATGAGTGATCCGGGGGATGAATTGCCGGTGCGCTGTCACTACCTGGGCCCTTGGCTTCTGGGGCTCGAGATCGGGTCGAGAAGAGTCTGGCTCTGGCCGGATAGCCTGCCGGACGAGATGCACCGCGAGCTGCGCCGACGGCTACACCGGCCGGGCCGCTAAGCAAATCACGAGGAATTGGAAAAATTGAACGGTGGCATCGTGAGCTCGAGAAATTCGGCCTGAGTGCCTGGCAGGGGAGAAGCGAGGGAAACGAATGGTGCCCGGAGCCGGACTTGAACCGGCACGGGGTTACCCCCGAGAGATTTTAAGTCTCTTGCGTCTACCGATTTCGCCATCCGGGCAAAAAGCGGCGCTCGAGAGGAAGTGCATTGAGCGCGGCCTTGAAATATGGAGGCTGGAGTCGGAATCGAACCGGCGTACACGGAGTTGCAGTCCGCTGCATAACCACTCTGCCATCCAGCCTAAGAGTCGATGGAGCGGGAAAGGAGATTTGATCGGACTGGCGTTCCAGCTCACGACCCACTGACTGATCCTGCTGCCTATCTCACAAGTCATAATGGAGCGGGAAAGGAGATTCGAACTCCCGACCCTCGCCTTGGCAAGGCGATGCTCTACCACTGAGCTATTCCCGCTTGACTCGAGGCCGAATTATACGCACTGGCGCGGGCTTGTCAATGACGAAATGGCCAGCGCGTACAATAAGATACCTCAATTGCTCAAACGGTACCCGACACAGGCTTACATCGACCGGCTAAGGTGCGGCCAAGCGGCGCGCAGGTACTGAAACATCGACCAGAGCGTCAGAATCGCCGCTACATAGAGAATCACCACACCAATGAGCGACGCCGCGTTACCCGGAGGAAAGGCGAGCAGTACCAGAAGGGCCACCATCTGCAGCGTGGTCTTGAGCTTACCGATCCAGGAGACCGCGACCATGCCCCGCTTGCCCATTTCCGCCATCCACTCACGCAGCGCCGAAATCACGATCTCGCGCCCGATGATCACCAGCGCCGGCAGCGTTAGCAGGGCGGTATCGAAGCGCTCGATCAGAAGCGCCAGCGCCACCGCCACCATCAGCTTGTCCGCCACCGGGTCGAGAAAGGCGCCGAAGGGCGTCGACTGGTTCCACAGACGCGCCAGGTAGCCGTCCAACCAGTCGGTGATCGACGCCAGCGCGAAAAGCCCCGCCGCCAGCGGCATGCTCCAGCTATAGGGCAGGTAGAAAAGGAGCACCAGAAGCGGAATGAACACGATTCTAGCCAGAGTCAATATGTTGGGTATATTCATCGCAGGGCGCGATCCTTGCCGGAGAATCAGAAAGTCAAACGTGTGCGGGACTATTCTATCCGCCTTGAGGCGCGGCATCCATGCCGCAAACGCCTTTATCCATTGAGCGCCTGATGAATCGTGGCAGCCATGGTGGCGCTGATCCCCGGTACGCGCGCAAGCTCGTCCTGGCTCGCTTTCAATACGCCCTGAAGTCCGCCGAAAAAGCGCAAAAGCTCGCGGCGACGTTTGGGGCCTACGCCGGGAATATCCTGCAGGGTCGATGTGCGACGGGCCTTGTCGCGCTGAGCGCGGTGGCCGGCGATAGCGAAGCGGTGCGACTCGTCGCGAATGTGCTGGATCAGGTGTAGCGCCGGCGAGGCCGGGTCCAACGGCAGTGGGTTGTCGCTGGTTTCAAGAAACAACGTTTCAAGCCCCGCTTTGCGCGTGGTGCCCTTGGCCACGCCCAATAAGGCGATGCCTTCGACCTCGAGTTCTGCGATCACGCCGCGGGCCATATTGAGCTGCCCCTTGCCGCCGTCGACGATCAGGATGTCCGGTGCGCGCGCCTCGCCGCTTTTGACCCGCTTCAAGCGTCGGGTCAGCGCCTGCTGCATGGCAGCGTAATCGTCTCCAGCCGCCACTCCCTCGATCTTGAAATGACGGTAGTCGCCCTTGCGCGGTCCTTGCTGGTCGAATACTACGCAGGACGCGACGGTCGCCTCGCCCTGGCTGTGGCTGATGTCGAAACACTCGAGCCGTTCGGGCGGGTGCTCGAGCCCCAGCGCCTTCTGCAGCGACTCGAAGCGCGCCATGAGCTGCGTCTTGCTGGCCAGCTGCGCGGCGAGCTGCTGTTCGGCGTTGGTCATGGCGAGCTTTTGCCACTGGGCCCGGTGGCCGCGTACCTGGTGGGCCACCCGCACTTTTTTTCCCGCCTTTTCGCTGAGGGCGTTAGCGATCAGCTGGCTGTCGTCCAGCGCGTGGCTGGTGATGACTTCGGCGGGTACGTTGTGCGGCTGGCCGAAGTAGTACTGGCTGACGACCTCGGTCAGCAGCATTTCATCGGAAAGCTCCAGGTCGTTTTTCGGCGTGTGGTGGCGCGCGCCCAAAAGCCGGCCGTCGCGAATGCTCATGATCGACACGCCCTGGGCGCCGGGGCGGTGGGCGAGGGCGAAGATGTCGGCGTCGCCGCTTTCGTTGTCGACGAATTGGCGCTGCTGAAGCTGTCTGAGCCTCGAGATCTGGTCGCGAAGCCGCCCGGCTTCCTCGAAGTCGAGCGCCTGGCTCGCCGTTTCCATATCGCGGCTGAGCGCCTCGGTGACGCTGTCGCTCTTGCCCTCAAGACACATCACCGCGTGCTCGACATCGCGGTGGTATTCCTCCTGGGAGATGTAGCCCACGCAGGGCGCGCTGCAGCGGTCGATCTGGTACTGCAGGCAGGGCCGGGTGCGGTGGGCGAACACGCTGTCCTCGCAGTTGCGAATGCGAAAGATCTTCTGCATCAGCGCCAGGCTCTCCTTGACCGCGCCGCTGCTCGGGTAGGGGCCCAGGTAGCGCCCGCCTTCGCGGCGCTGGCGCGCGCGCTTGTACTCCAGCGCCGGGTAGGCGTGGCGGTCGGTAACGAACACGAACGGGTAGGATTTATCGTCGCGCAGCAGAGTGTTGTAGGGCGGGCGCAGCTCCTTGATCAGCGTCTGTTCGAGCAGCAGCGCCTCGGTTTCGGTGCGGGTAACGGTGACTTGCACATCGGCGATACGTGCCACCATCGCCTGGGTCTTGGCGTTCAACTGGCCGCGAAAATAGCTCGCCAGGCGCGCCTTGAGCCGCTTCGCCTTGCCAACGTAGAGCGTGTTTTGCTGGTCGTCGAGCATGCGATAAACACCGGGCGAGGTGCTCACCGAGCTTAAAAACTGCTTGGCGTCGAAAGTCATAAAGCGCTTGGTTCTGCGTGGGCGGGAAGAGGATGTTAGGCCGATCCCAGGCGCGCGTCAAAACCATCGACCAGCCCGTAGCGAAGCGCCAAATGGGTCAGCTCCACGTCACTTGCCACCGCCAGTTTGTCGAACAGCCGATAGCGGTAGGTGTTCACCGTTTTGGGGCTCAGGTGCAGACGATCGGAGATATCCTGAACGCGCTGGCAGTTGACGATCATCAGCGCGATCTGAAGCTCTCGGGCGGAGAGCTGGCTAAAGGGATTCTCTTCCTCGGTGAAATGAGCCAGCGCCAGGCGTTGGGCGATCTCCTGGCTGACGTAGCGCCGCCCGTCGGCGACCTGGCGGATCGCCTCGATCATCTCGTAAGCGTCAGCGCTCTTGCTCAAAAAGCCGGAGGCGCCGGCGTCGAGCAGGCGGCGCAGAATGCTGTCTTCCATGTAGGCGGTCAGAATCAGCACGTGCACGCTTTTCATGCTGCGGCAGATGCGCCGTGTCGCCTCGAGCCCGCCGATGCCGGGCATGCGGATGTCCATGAGCACCAGGTTCGGCTTGTGCTGACGACAAAGCGCCACCGCATTCTCGCCGTCGGTGGCTTCGCCGACGATGGTGATGTCGTGCTCTTCGCCCAGAAAGTGCGCGATACTGGTCCGTACCAGGTGATGGTCATCGGCGATGAGAACGTTGATCATGCGAGTTGCTCCTGTAAACATGCGCACACATGCGTGGGCATCGGCTGCATGTCGCCTAGAGTGCCATAGCTCAGGCCAAAGGAGAATTAGTAGCTTCAAATTGAGGTCTGGGCTTGACCCGGCTCAATTTCTGACTTAGTATTCGCCCCTCACTCAGGCAGACATTGCCGGGTCAGGGGCCTTAGCTCAGCTGGGAGAGCGCAACACTGGCAGTGTTGAGGTCAGCGGTTCGATCCCGCTAGGCTCCACCAATTTCAAAAAAAGCTCCGTCGACCACGGAGCTTTTTTTATGCCTTGTGTTTATCCCGCCATCACGGGATTTACTGCGACCAAAGCGACGGCGCCCTGGCTTAGCCTGGGCGCCGGTGGCGCTACTCGACGCGCCCGAGCAGCAGAAACTCCATCAGCGCCTTTTGGGCGTGCAGCCGGTTGCCGGCTTCCTGCCAAACCACCGCGCGCGGGTCGTCGAGCAGCGTTTCGCTGATCTCTTCACCGCGGTGGGCGGGCAGGCAGTGTAGAAACAGCGCATCAGCTTTGGCGTTGTCCAGCATCGCCTCAGTGACCTGAAAGCCGGCAAAGTCCGCTTCGCGCTTGGCCTGCTCCTCTTCCTGACCCATCGAGGCCCAAACGTCGGTAGTGATCAAATCGACGCCGCGCGTCGCCTCGATCGGGTCGTGGAACAGTGTCACGCACTCGCCCGCGGCTTCGAGAATGTCCGCCCGCGGCTCGTACCCTTCGGGGCAGCAGACGTGCAGATTGAAGCCGAACTGGCGCGCGGCGTTGATCCAGGAGTGGCACATGTTGTTGCCGTCGCCTACCCAGACCGCCGTGCGACCCTTGACGCTACCGCGCTGCTCGGTCCACGTCATCACGTCGGCGAGTAGCTGGCAGGGATGGTAGTCGTCGCTGAGTGCGTTAATCACCGGCACGGTGCTGGCCCCGGCGAAGGTTTCCAGCCCCGCGTGAGAGAAGGTGCGGATCATCACCGCGTCGACCATTTCCGAGAGCACCCGCGCGGTGTCCTCGATCGGCTCACCGCGGCCAAGCTGGCTGTCGCGGGGCGAGAGAAACAGAGCGTGGCCGCCAAACTGGGTCATGCCGGTTTCGAAAGAGACGCGGGTGCGGGTCGAGGATTTTTCGAAAATCATCGCCAATGTGCGGTTCTTGAACGGCGTATAGACCGGGCCCTGGGCCTTGAGCTCGGTCTTGATGGTGATGGCGCGGTCGATCAGGTAGGCGAGCTCGTCCGGGCTCAAGTCCAGCAGGGTCAGAAAATGGCGGGTCGCCATGGCAATGTCTCTCCTCTTAAATACACCATCCTAGCGACGGCGCAGGGGATGCGCAACGCCACCGGCACGCGTAGAATGGTGGGTTCGAAAAAGCCCGAGTGGTTTGCTCGGGTATCGCCTCGGTTGCGGTACGCCTTGAAACGGCACTCTTTTTAAGCCTTGACGAGTTTAAGCCTTGACGAGTGGCGTACACTTACCTTTGACGACCGCACCCCGATTGAAGGAGCAAATCATGAGCACCACGGTTGAGAACATCCAGCGCCAGATCAGCGAAAACCCGATCCTCATCTACATGAAAGGCACGCCCCAGCTGCCGCAGTGTGGCTTCTCCGCCCAGACCGTTCAGGCGCTGATGAGCTGCGGCGAGCGCTTCGCCTTCGTCAACGTGCTGGACAACCCGGATATCAGAAGCGAGCTGCCCAAGGTCGCCAACTGGCCGACCTTTCCCCAGCTGTGGGTCGAAGGCGAGCTGGTCGGCGGCTGCGACATCGTGATGGAGATGCATCAAAACGGCGAGCTCGAAAAGCTGATCAAGGATGCCGGTCAGCGCGCCAGCGCCGCTGAAGGTAGCGACGCGCCGAGCGAGTAAGCCCGGCCCGCGGTTGGCGGGCAGCGACCCAGCCGCTAGAATGACGCCTTTTCGATCAAGGCAGTACGACGTTTGCACCCCCGGCGCGCGCCGGGGGTGCTGGCCCGCCAAAGGAAATTCCGCTCAATGAGCTATCAGGTTCTGGCCCGCAAATGGCGCCCGCGCACGTTTCACGAGCTGGTGGGGCAGACCCATGTTCAGCGCGCGCTGGTCAACGCCCTCGACCAGGGGCGGCTTCACCACGCTTATCTGTTCACCGGTACCCGCGGTGTGGGTAAAACGACGCTTGCGCGTATACTCGCCAAGTGCCTGAACTGCACCGCCAGGGGTACGGGCGACGAGGGCATTACTTCTACACCCTGCGGGCAGTGCGACAGCTGCCGCGCCATCGACGAGGGCCGCTTCGTTGACCTGATCGAGGTCGACGCCGCCTCGCGCACCAAGGTCGAGGATACGCGCGAGCTTCTGGACAACGTCCAGTACGCGCCTACCCAGGGGCGCTACAAGGTCTATCTGATCGACGAAGTACACATGCTCTCGACCAGCAGTTTCAATGCGCTGCTGAAAACCCTCGAAGAGCCGCCGCCCCACGTCAAGTTCCTGCTCGCTACCACCGACCCGCAAAAGCTGCCGCCCACGGTGCTTTCTCGCTGCTTGCAGTTCACGCTCAAGCACATGCCGCCGGAGCGGGTGGTCGAGCATCTCACGTATGTGCTGGGCGAAGAGAACGTCGAGTTCGACGAAAGCGCGCTGTGGCTTCTGGGCAAGGCCGCCGAAGGCTCGATGCGCGACGCCATGAGCCTGACCGACCAGGCGATCGCCTTCGGCCAGGGCGCGGTGCGTCACGCCGACGTGGCCGCGATGCTGGGCACCCTCGATCACCGCCATATCATGGCGCTGGCCCAGGCACTCGCCGACGTCGACGTTCAGGCGCTGCTCGCCGAGGTCGCCACGCTCGCCGAGCAGGGGCCGGACTTCGCTGCGGTGCTCGACGAGCTGGCCGGCATTCTTCATCGCCTTGCCGTCGCGCAGATGGTGCCTGGTGCGGTAGACAACAGTCACGGCGACCGCGACGCCATTCTCGAACTCGCCGGGCGTTTTACCGCCGAGGACATCCAGCTCTACTACCAGATCGGTATTCAGGGCCGCGGTGACATGGAGCACGCGCCGGATTTGCGCAGCGCGCTGGAAATGACGCTTTTGCGCATGCTGGCGTTTCGCCCCCAGGGGGTGCCAAAACCGCCGAAAACGCCGCTGCCGCTGCGCCCGGAGCCCGCTCAGTCAAACGCTGAAGCAAACGCCGAGCCGGCCCAGGCGCCATCTGAACCGGCGGCGCCGGCAAAAAAGCCTGAGCCTGCACCGGCTGCGCCCGCGCCGGTGCAGGAGAGCCCCGCGCCGGAGCCGCCGCCCTGGGCAGAAGAGGATATCCCGGCGGCGCCTATCGATGCACCGCGCTACGCTGACCAGCCCGAGCCCGAGCCCGATGATGCTCCCGTGGTGGCCATTCCCGAAAGCGTGCCGGAAGCCGCGCCGAACGAGCCGGCGCCGAGCGCCGCCGATGCGCCCGGCGAGACCGCCGCGCTTGCACCAGGCGAGCGTCTCGATCACGCCCGCTGGCTTGCGATCTTCGACGCCCTGGGGCTTGGCGGGTTGACCCGCAGTCTGGCGGCGCACTGTCAGCTCGAAAGCGACGATAGCCGCGTGCTGGTACTCAAACTGGATCCCAGCCAATCGGCCATGCAGGCCGAGGTGCACAACGTGCGCATCGAGAAGGCGCTGGGCGAGCAGGGGCTTTCGCGCACGGTGCGTTTCGAAGTCGGCGAGCTCGACACCTCGCGCGAGACCCCGCGCGACCAGGAGCTGCGTTTTCAGCGCGAGCGCCACGCCCAAGCCGTTGATCTACTCAAGCGCGACCCCAATATACAGAAGCTACAGCGGGCGTTTGGCGCTACGCTCAATGAAGAGAGCGTCAAGCCGACCCCCACGAATGCGTCACGATAGCCGCACGTTCGCGGCTGACGCTTCAACGTCGTACCACCTAAAGTCGTACCATCGAAAAGTCGCACCACCTATACCCGGGAGTGAAGAGCATGTTTAAAGGCGGAATGGGCAACCTGATGAAGCAGGCCCAGGAAATGCAGGAAAAGATGCAGCAGGTCCAGGAAGAGGTGGCCAAGGCCGAGGTGTTTGGTGAAGCCGGTGCCGGTATGGTCAAGATCACCATGAACGGCCGTCACGACGTCAGCGACGTCACCATCGACCCGAGCGTGCTCGAAGAGGACAAGGAGCTTTTGGAAGACCTGCTGGCTGCGGCGGTCAACGACGCGGTGCGCAAGGTAGAGGCCAACTCCAAAGCGAAAATGGAAGAAGCCACTCAGGGGCTGAACCTGCCGCCCGGCTTCAAGATGCCGTTTTAAGCGATGCGCTTCTCTCCGCTGATCGAACAGCTCATCGAGGCGTTTCGCGTGTTGCCAGGCGTGGGGCCCAAGACGGCCCAGCGCATGGCCATGCACCTGCTCGAGCGCGAGCGCGACGGTGGAAAGCGCCTTTCCGAGGTGATCGAGCGCGCCATCGACGAGGTCGGCTACTGTCGCAGCTGCCGTACGCTGACCGAAGCCGAGGTGTGCGCGCTTTGTGAAAGCCCGCGGCGTGACGACTCCTTGCTGTGCGTGGTGGAGTCGCCCGCCGACCAGCTCGCCATCGAGGAGGCGGGGGGCTTCAACGGGCGCTACTTCGTGCTGCACGGCCACCTTTCGCCGCTCGACGGCATCGGCCCGGAAGCGATCGGACTCGATCTGCTTGAAAGCCGCGTTAGCGACGGTCAGGTCCGCGAGATCGTGCTGGCGACCAATCCGACCGTCGAAGGAGAGGCCACCGCGCACTACATCGCCTCGCAGCTTTCGCAGTACGGCGTCGCGTTTTCGCGGCTTGCCTACGGCGTACCCATGGGCGGCGAGCTCGAGTACGTCGACGGCGGCACCCTGAGCCGCGCCTTCAACGGCCGCCTGCCTTTCGGGCTCGATTAGCCGCGCCGCATTTCGTTGCCTCACGTTTCACCACCATCGCCGCAGCCCAGCGCTGCGGTTTTACAGGGAAGTCTACCGTGTCCGCTTTAACCTCCCCCTCTTACCGCTGGATCGAGACCGCCGAGCAGCTCGACGCCGCCTGCCGCGACGTCGAAGGCGCGAGCGTCATCGCCCTGGATACGGAGTTTTTCCGCGAGAACACCTTCTTTCCGGTGCCGGCGCTGATCCAGTTCGCCGCTGGTGATCTGGCCTACCTGATCGACCCGCTAGCGGTACCCTGTACCGAGGCGTTCCGAACGCTTTTACAAAATCAGGCGCTGAAACTTCTGCACGCCTGTAGCGAAGATCTCGAAGTGTTTCAGCTCTGGGCCGGCGTGCTGCCCGCGCCATTGATCGACACCCAGATCGCCCAGGCGTTTCTGGGCGAGGTGCCGGCGATGGGCTATCAGAAGCTCGTCGAGCACTGGGTCGGGGAGACGCTGCCCAAGGAAGAGACGCGTTCGAACTGGCTGACCCGGCCGCTGACGCCGAGCCAGTGCGACTACGCCGCGCTCGATGTGATTTACCTGCTGCGGGTCTGGGCGTTGCAGGCGGGCCGTCTTGAAACGCTCGGGCGCCGGGAGTGGCTTGCCGAGGAGTGCGCCGCACAGCTTGCCCAGACCGAGCGCGGCAGCGAAAGCGATGCCCTCTGGTACACGCGCCAGCGCCAGCTCTGGCGGCTCGATGCGCGAAAGCTCGAAGCCTATCGGCGCATGACCATCTGGCGTGAAGGCGAAACCCGCCGGCGCGATCTGCCGCGCAACTGGCTCGCCGCCGACAAGCTGCTATTCGCCGTGGCCGAAGCGATGCCAAAAAACCGCTTTGAACTCGCCGCGGTCGATGGCATCAAGCCGGCGCTGGTCAAGAGGGAGGGCGATACGCTGCTGGCGCTGGTGAAAGAGGCCCGGGCCTGCCCGGAAGAGGCGCTGCCTAGCACCTGGCCGGACCCGATGGAAGCCGGCTTCAAGCGCCGCTTCAAGGCGCTCAAGAAAGCGGTCACCGCCAGGGCCGAAGCGCTTGAAATGGCCCCGGAAATGCTGATGCGCCGGCGCGATATCGAAGCGCTGGTGATGCAGGCCCAGGCCGGTGAAACCCCGACGCTGCCAGGCGGCTGGCGCGGTGAGTGTTTAGCTGAGGCGCTGCGTCACGCCCTCGAGGAGAGTGGATCATGAGCGACAAGCTGGTGTGCGAGATCTTCAAGAGCTCGCGCAAGGACGAAATGTATCTCTACGTGGACAAGCGCCAGGGCCTGGCGCCGGTGCCCGAGGCGCTGATGGCGACCTTCGGCAAACCCGTGTCGGTGCTGACCATGATTCTGACAGAAGACAAGAAGCTCGCCCGGGTCAACGTCGCCGACGTGCTCGCGGCGATCGAGGAGCAGGGCTTCTACCTGCAGATGCCGCCGGCCAAAGAGGACTACCTGCTCGACATTCACCGCGCCCAGCTCGACCGCCAGGCGTGAACTTTCTCGCCCACGCCTGGCTTGTCAGGGAGGCCGCCGACGGCTTTCTGCTCGGTAACGTCATCGCCGACGGCGTCAAGGGGAGCGACCTTTCCGCCTGGCCTGCATTGGTCGCGGCGGGTATTCGCCACCACCGCCGGGTAGACGCCTTCGTCGACGCTCATCCGCTGGCGCTTGCCGCCAAAGCGCGCGCGCCGATGGGCCAGCGCCGCTTCGCCGGTATCGCGCTGGATATTCTGTGGGATCACTTTCTGGCCCGGCGGCTTGGCCGCACCGAGGCGTTCGAAACCCTGGTGCCCCGCGTTTACGCACTGCTGGCTAGCGAGGGTGCGCCGAACCGGCTCGGGCGGATGGTGCCTTCGATGATCGAGCACGATTGGCTGCGCGGCTACGCCAACTTCGACTTTACCTGCCGGGCGATCGCGGGGCTTGGCCAGCGCCTCTCCGGCCCCAATCGGTTGGCGGAGCTTACGCCCTGGCTTGCCCGCGACTACGAATGGCTCGCGGAAAATTTCGATGGCCTGTGGCCCGACTGTCTCGGCGCGCTACAAAGTCGCGGCAGGATTTGATGAACGACGAGGTTGATATGCGCGAACGCTTCTGGGAACGATACCCCCTCGAGGAGCTGACCGCCGAGGAGTGGGAGGCGCTGTGCGACGGCTGCGGCCAGTGCTGCCTTTTGAAATTTCATGACGACGACACCAACGAGCTCGCCGTTTTGAACGTAGCATGCCGGCTGCTGGACACCCACAGCTGCCAGTGCAGCGATTATGAACACCGCTTCGATAGCGTGCCGGATTGTACCCAGCTAACGCCGGCGCTGGTGCGTGAGTTCACCTGGCTGCCTGCGACCTGCGGCTATCGCCGGGTGGCGGAGAGGCGAAAGCTCGCCGGCTGGCACCCGCTGTTGAGCAACGACGCCGAGCGCGTGCACCGAAAAGGGGTGAGCGTGCGGGGCTTCGCCGTCTCTCAGGACGACGTGCCCGAGCGCGAATGGGACGAGCACATCATTGCCGTGCTGCCCATTCGCTGAGCTTAACGCTTGAGCGCCACCAGCATCAGTGCAAGGCTCTTGAAAAGCGAGGTGCGCTTTTTGGCGTTTTTTTCGCCGGCCAGTGTCGGGGTGTCCCAAATCGTCAAGAACTGTTCCTGATATTTCATGCGGTCTCCTGCGCTTTCGCGCGATCATGGATTAGACGTTCGTCTATACGACTAACGGCTATTATGATCCAGGCGCGACGCGTTGAAAAGGTTTTGTGGAAACCTTTTTCATTAAATTATATTGCGCACGTCCATTCACTGCCTTTTCAAAATTAAAAAAGCACCCTGCGGCGGCCCGCGGGTGCTGTCTGCGTTGGATATCAATGCATTCAAGAGCAGTGTTCAGTCGGTTCGCTCGGTGAGCCCCAGCGCCCATAGAATGAAGGCGTCCTGGCGGGCGGCATCCTTCCACGCCTTGAAGCGCCCGGAGGCGCCGCCGTGGCCGCTGTCCATGTCGGTGTAGAGCAGCACCGGGGCGTCGTTGGTCTGGCACTGGCGAACGCCGGCATAGAACTTGGCGGGCTCCCAGTAGCTTACCCGGGTGTCGAACCAGCTCCCCTCGATCCAGAGCGCCGGGTAGGCCTGGGGCGTGATGTTGTCCACCGGCGAGTAGGCCTGAATGCGGGCGTACACCTCGGGCGCCTCCGGGTTGCCCCACTCGCTGTACTCCGCGGTGGTCAGCGGCAGGTCCGGGTTCTGCATGGTGCGCAGCACGTCGAGAAACGGCACGTCGAGGACCGCAGCGCAGAACGCCTCCGGGGCGCGGTTGACGCAGGCGCCCACCAATAGCCCGCCGGCGCTGGCGCCGCAGGCGACGATTTTATCGGCAAGGCTCGCGCCCTGGTCGACCAGCGCCTGGCGGGCGGCGAGAAAATCGCCGAAGCTATTCTCCTTGTGCGCCATCTTACCCTCCAGATACCAGGGCTCGCCGCGCTCGCCGCCGCCGCGCACGTGGGCTACGGCGAACGCCACCCCGCGCTCTAAAAGCGAAAGCCTGGCGATCGAAAACCAGGGATCGAGCGGCTCGCCATAGGCGCCGTAGCCATACAGCAGCGTCGGCAGCGGTTGGTCGATCAGATCCGCCCGGGCGACGATCGACACCGGCACGCGCGTGCCGTCCGAGGCGGTCGCCCAGATGCGCCGGCTGGCGAGCTGTTCGGGTGCCAGGCGTCCATGTACCGGCAAGCGCTTCAAGAGCCGACGTTCGCCGGTCTCAAGGTTCAACTCGTACCAGCTCACCGGGCGCGTGAACGACTCCTCGCGCAGCGTCACCACGGTGGTATCGAAGTGCGGCGCGTCCTCCATCAGCTGGGAGGAGGGCGTTTGCGTAAGCGCAATCGGGTCATCGCGCTCAATGGCACCGCTATCGTCGAGCACTAACCGCCGGAGCCTCGTTTGCGCTTCAAAGTGGCTGCGCTCGGCGATCATCAGCCCCCAGGCGAAGGCGTCGATGCCTTCAAGCGTCTGCTCGTCGCGGTGGGGGATCAGCGTTTGCCACTCGGCGCCTTCGTCGGCGTCTTCTGCCAGCGCGTCGAGGGCGAAGTGGGGCCCGGCCTGATTTTGTAGCCGGTAGAAGGTGCCCGGGCGGTGGTCGATACTCGCCTCCACGCCTTTCACCCGGCGGTGCAGTACGCGCGGCGCCGTGGCCGGGGCGTCGGCGGGCAGGGCGAGAATCTCGCTAGTGTCCTTGGCGCTGGTTTCGATCAGAAGCCACGCCTTCGAGCGGGTCTTGCCCACCCCGAGCCAAAACTCCGGGTCCTCTTCGCGCAGCACCAGCGTCGCCAGCGCGTCCTCTTGCGGGTGGGCGAAATCCACTTCGCAGCGCCACAGGCTGTCCGGACGCTGGGTGGCGTCAAAACGGGTGAACAGAAGCGTTGCGCCTTTGAGCGTCTGATCCTCGGCCCAGCACAGCGCCGGGCCGACGTCGCTTGCAAGCTTTCGCGGCTCGCCGTTGGGCAATGCCTTCAGCCACAGCGTGTAGCGCTCGTCGCCCTGGGTGTCCTCGCTCCAGGCGAGCCACTGTTCGTCCGGGGTGAGGGCCATGTCGCCGATCTCGAAAAAGGCGTGCCCGCGGGCTCTTTCTACGACGTCGAAAAAGCACTCCGGCTCGCTCGAGGCGTCCAGCGCCGCGCGCCACCAGCGCGGGTAGTCGTCGTCGGCGCCGGTTTCACTCCAGAACGTAAACACGTCGAGCGCTGTCTCAAGACTCTTGACGGCCAGCTCGCGCCGCTCGAGGTTCTCCTGGTAGAGCGACTCGGCAAGCGGGGCGAGCGGGGCAAACCAGCGGGCGTGCTCCTCGTTGGCATCCTCGAGAAAGGCTTCGACCGCGTGAGCGTCGCGCTGCTCGAGCCAGTGCCAGTGGGGGTCGTCGGCGAGGTAGTGGCGCGCCACGGGCGAGTCTTTGCGCAAGCCAGGCTGTGCTTTCATAAATTGACAGGTACCATAACGGGAAATCAACCGCGGGTGCGTTCACCCACACGAGGGTATTATGCTGTTTACAGGCTCGATGTCACTTCTATGGCTGAGTTATTACGGGGTTTCGCTGGTCGTACTGGTGGCGGTTTACTTCGCGCTTATGTTTTTGCCGCGCCTGCCACGGCTGGTGCTGACGTTGGCGATCGCCGGGGCGATGTGGGCGCCGGCGCGCTTTAGTCTGCCGCTGATCGAAGAGAACGAGTTCTACACCGGCTGGGCACCGGCGGCGATGGTCTCGGCGGTGGGCTTTCTCGAGCGTAGCGCCTCGGCCATGTGGGGCGGACTGGTGTGGCTTCTGATCGGCATGGCGCTGGGGGCGCTGGCGGGCGTGGCGCTGTGGCGGCTGCGCCGCCCGGTCGAGCGCGCGCCGGCCAGGCGCGCCACCGCGCGCCGTGATGACGGCGACCGCGGCGGCGACGATGCACCGCGCCCGCCGCGCGACAAGCGTAGTGCCACGGCCCGGCGTGGGGCATCGCGCGGCGCGAGCGGCGAGCCGCGCCGCCGCGAGCCGGTGATCAACTAGCAGGTCACTGGCAAGGAGAGCCCCATGTGCGAGCTTCTGGGCATGAGCGCCAACGTGCCGACGGATATCTGCTTCAGCTTTTCGGGCTTTCTGCACCGCGGCGGCGGCACCGGGCCCCACCGCGACGGCTGGGGCATCGCCTTCTACGAGCAGGGCGGGTACCGCGAGTTTCGCGACCCGCACCCGTCGGTGGATTCTCCTATCGCGCGGCTGATCTGCGACTATCCGATCAAGTCCCACGTGGTTATCAGCCATATTCGCCAGGCCAATGTCGGCGGCGTGCGTCTTTCCAACACCCATCCGTTCACCCGCGAAATGTGGGGCCGCCCCTGGTGCTACGCCCATAACGGCCAGCTCGAGGGGTGGCAAACGCTGCCGCTGGATGTCTACACCCCAGTGGGTAGCACCGATAGCGAGCACGCCTTTTGCTGGCTACTCGGCGAGCTTCGCCGCGCCTTTCCTACCCCGCCAGACTCTTTCGAGCCGGTGGGCGAGCTTTTGCACACGCTCTGCGAACGCCTGCGGTGTCTTGGCGTTTTCAACCTGCTGCTATCCGACGGCGAGTCGCTTTTCTGCTACTGCTCGACCAAACTGGCTCATATCACGCGTAAGGCGCCGTTTGGCGAGGCGGAGCTTTCCGACGCGGACATGACGGTGAACTTTCGCGAGCACACCACCGAGCTTGACGTGGTGTCGGTGATCGCCACCGCGCCGCTGACCCACAACGAAGTGTGGACCCCGATGGTGCCGGGCGAGCTTCTGGTCTGGCAGCGGGGCAGCATAATGGCGCGTTACGAACCATAATGAAGCCCGGGGCCTCATACTCAAGAGTGTCAGATCGACGGGGCGTGTTCCCGGAGTTGGCGGGCAGCGTTGAAACAGTAGTTTCAAGCGAGCGTTTTACAGCCTTGACCCCCTCGTATATCGTGGCGATCAGTCACTGTGTGGAAAAACGCACCCTGGGCCTGGTTAGTCAGACCCACAATGGCACGTTTCAAAATCGCAAGGTCCACAATAACAAGGTTCACAATAACAAGGTCGGTTCACTTATCGACACGGATAGCGGAGATAGCACCATGAGCGAACACGCCGATGCTTACATTCTCAACGGCCCGGAGCTTGAAGGGTTGGATCAGTACGATTCGGTCGTCGACGTCTTTAATCAGGCGGTCAAGCGCTACCCCGACAGGCCCGCGTTCAGCTGCATGGGGCAGACCCTGAGCTTTGCCGAGCTCGACCGCCACGCCGCCCGGTTCGCCAGCTGGGTTCAGAACGAGACGAATCTCGAGCCCGGCGATCGCATCGCCATCCAGTTGCCCAACGTGCTGCAGTTTCCGGTGGCGGTGTTTGGCGCGCTGCGCGCGGGGCTTGTAGTGGTCAACACCAATCCGCTCTACACCGAGCGTGAAATGGCGCACCAGTTCAAGGACTCCGGCGCCAAAGCGATCCTGATTCTGGCCAACATGGCGCACAAGCTCGACAAGGTGCTGGGGCAAACCGATATCGAGCACGTCGTGGTCACCGAACTTGCCGATCTCCACGGCGCTCCCAAGCGCTGGCTGATCAACGCCGTGGTCAAGTACGTCAAGAAGATGGTGCCCACCTATCGGCTGCCCGGGGCAGTTGGCTTTCGCCTGGTGATGAAAGCAAGCGAAGATGGCTTCACGCCGGTCACGCGCGCGCCGGACGACGTTGCCGCCCTGCAGTACACCGGCGGCACCACCGGCCGGCCCAAGGGCGCGATGCTGACCCATACCAACCTGATCGCCAACATGCTCCAGGCGCGGGCGGCGATCGGCACGCATCTGGAAAACGGCAGCGAAACCGTCATCGCACCGCTGCCGGTCTATCACATCTATACGTTTACGGTGAACTGCCTGTTTCTGATGGAGACCGGCAACCATTCGGTGCTGATCACCAACCCGCGGGATCTGCCCGCCTTCGTCAAGGAGCTTTCGAAGCTCAAGTTTTCGGCGTTCATCGGGCTCAACACGCTGTTCAACGCCCTTTGCCAGCGCGATGATTTCAAGGCGCTCGACTTCTCGCATCTCAAGCTCACCATCTCTGGCGGCATGGCGTTGACCAAACCCGTGGCCAAGCGCTGGGAAGAGGTGACCGGCTGCCCGGTAGCGGAAGGGTACGGGCTGACCGAAACCTCGCCGGTGGTGAGCTTCAACCCCACCGACGACATCCGCCTGGGTACCATCGGCAAGCCGGTGGCCGGTACCGCGGTGAAGACCGTCGACGCCGACGGTAACGACGTGGCACTCGGCGAGCCCGGTGAGCTCTGCGTCAAGGGCCCTCAGGTGATGAAGGGCTACTGGAATCAGGACGAGGAGACGAAAAAGTCCATCGACGACGGCGGCTGGTTCCACACCGGCGACATCGCCGTGCTCGAGGAGGACGGCTACATTCGCATCGTCGATCGTAAGAAGGACATGATCCTGATTTCGGGCTTCAACGTGTATCCCAACGAGATCGAGGACGTGGTGGCCGGCCACCCGGATATCGTCGAAGCGGCAGCGGTCGGCGTGCCCGACGACAACGCCGGCGAGGCGATCAAACTTTTCGTGGTGGCCAAAAACGCCAATCTCGACGCCGAAACGCTGCGCGCCTGGTGCAAGAAGGAGCTGACCGCTTACAAGGTGCCCAAGTACATCGAGTTTCGTGACGAGCTGCCCAAGACCAACGTCGGCAAGGTGCTGCGCCGCGAGCTGCGCGACGAGGAGAAGTCCGACGCCTCGAAAGAGAACGCCTGAGGGCTAGCCGCTGACGGCCCGCCGGGTTAGCCCTGTCGCAATTGAAAGCGCTATACTGTTCGGCCCGCTTTTTCAGGCGGGCCGATTTTTTGTTTCTCCAGATGGAAGCCGAGCCTAACGTGACCAGCCAGACGCCCCCCTTGACCCCGGCCCAACAGGTGACGCAGTTCGAGCGCACGCTCGACGAGTTGACCCTTCGCGATAGCCACCGGCTGGCGCGAAGAGTGGGCGGGCTCAAGCGGCGTTTGAAAGAGGGTAAGCCGATCGATCGCGGCGTGGACGAACTGGCCGGCGAGATCGACAAGGCGCGCCGCCACGCCGAGCGCCGGGCCGCCACGCCGGTTGCGATCGACTATCCGGCGGGGCTGCCCGTGGTCGAGCGCCGCGAGGACATTCTGGAGGCGATACGCGATCATCAGGTCGTAGTGGTGGCCGGTGAAACCGGCTCGGGCAAGACCACCCAGCTGCCCAAGATCTGCCTGGAGCTGGGGCGCGGGCGCCGCGGCCTGATTGGCCATACCCAGCCGCGGCGGCTCGCCGCGCGCAGCGTCGCCACCCGCATCTCCGAAGAGCTCGGGGTGACCCTGGGCGAGCAGGTGGGCTACCAGGTCCGCTTTTTTGATCAAAGCGCGCCGACCACGCTGGTCAAACTGATGACCGACGGTATTCTGCTGGCCGAAACCCAGCACGACCCGATGCTCTGGCGCTACGATACGATCATCATCGACGAGGCCCACGAGCGCAGCCTCAACATCGACTTTCTGCTCGGCTATTTGAAGCGCCTTTTACCCAAACGCCCGGACCTCAAGGTCATCATCACCTCGGCGACCATCGACGTTGAGCGCTTCGCCGCCCACTTCAGTGATGGGGCAACCCCCGCGCCGGTGGTCGAGGTCTCCGGGCGGGCGTTTGATGTCGACGTGCTCTACCGCCCGCTGGTCAGAAACGACGACGACGAAGAGGATCGCACCCTCCAGGAGGGCATCCTTCAGGCGGTGGCCGAGATCGAAACGCTCGAGCGCCAGCGCGGCTGGCTGCACGGCCCGCGAGACGTGCTGATCTTTCTACCCGGCGAGCGGGAGATCCGTGAAACCGCGGATACCCTGCGCCGCGCCGATTTCAAGGGCACCGAGGTGCTGCCGCTCTACGCCAGGCTCTCCAACGAGGAGCAGAACCGCGTGTTCGCCCCGCACCGCGGGCGGCGTATCGTGCTGGCCACCAACGTGGCGGAAACCTCGCTCACCGTGCCCGGTATTCGCTACGTGATCGATCCAGGGCTTGTGCGCATCAGCCGCTACAGCTACCGGGCGAAAATTCAGCGCCTGCCCATCGAGCCGATCAGCCAGGCCAGCGCCAACCAGCGCAAGGGCCGCTGTGGGCGCGTCGCCGAAGGCGTGTGCATCCGCCTTTACGACGAGGAAGATTTTCTCGCCCGGCCGGCGTTCACCGACCCGGAGATCCAGCGCACCAATCTCGCCTCGGTGATCCTCTCGATGCTCTCCCTGAAACTTGGCAACATCGAGGCGTTTCCCTTCGTCGACCCGCCGGATAGCCGCTTCGTCAAGGATGGCTTTCGGCTGCTGTTCGAGCTTGGCGCGGTGGATCACAAGGAGCAGATCAGCGGGCTCGGTCGCAAGCTCGCAAGGCTTCCCATCGATCCGCGCCTGGCCCGCATGGTGCTCGAAGGCGCCAGCCGCCAGTGCCTTCGCGACGTGCTTGTGGTGGTCTCGGCGCTGGCGATTCAGGATCCGCGCGAGCGCCCGGCGGACAAACGCCAGGCTGCCGACCAGGCCCATCAACGCTGGCACGACCCGGACTCCGACTTCGTGGCGCTTTTGAATTTGTGGCACGGCATCGAAAACGCCCGCGGCGCGCTCTCGGGCAATCAATTGCGCCGCTGGTGTCGCGAGCACTACATCAACTACCTTCGCATGCGCGAGTGGCACGACACCTTCCGCCAGCTTCGCCAGCTTCTGCGCGATATGGAGATCGAGGTGCCCGGGCCGCAGCCTGACAACGAGGAGCAGAGCGAAGAGCAGGCGCGCCAGGCGCGGCGCAAGACCTCCGGGCGCCTGCACCAGTCGCTGCTTTCGGGGCTTTTGTCGAATCTGGGTAATTTGCTCGAGAATCGCGAGTATCTCGGCGCGCGCAACCGCAAGTTCTTCATTCACCCGGGTTCGGGGCTGGCCAAAAAGAGCCCCAAGTGGGTGATGGCGTTTGAGCTGGTTGAGACCACCAAACTCTATGCCCGCACCGTGGCCAAAATCGACCCGACCTGGATCGAGCCCCTGGCCGAGCACCTGGTCAAGCGCAGCTACAGCGAGCCTCACTGGGAGAAAAAGCGCGCTCAGGTGGTGGCCTTCGAGCAGGTGACGCTGTTCGGCCTGCCGATCGTTGCCCGGCGCCGGGTCAACTATGGCGCTATCGAGCCAAAAGAGTCGCGCGAGATATTCATCCGCCGCGCGCTGGTCGAAGGCGAGTTTCAGACCCAGGGCGCGTTTTTTGCCCATAATCGCGCGCTGATCGAGGAGGTCGAGGCGCTCGAGGATCGCGCCCGGCGCCGCGACATTCTGGTCGACGAAGAGACGCTTTACGCCTTCTACGACGAGCGCATCCCGGGTGACGTGGTCAACGGCAAGGGCTTCGAGCACTGGCGAAAGCAGGCCGAGCGCGAAACGCCTGAGCTCTTGAAGTTCGATATCGCCTCGCTCAAGGCGCGCGACACCGAGGACGTCACCCGCGCTCAGTACCCGGATTATTTGACGTTGGGCGGCGTGGCCTACCCGGTGAGCTACCATTTCGAGCCGCGCGCCGAGAATGACGGCGTCACCCTGACCGTGCCCGCGGCGATGCTCTCGCAGCTGCCGGTGCACGCCCTCGACTGGCTGGTGCCAGGGCTTCTGCGCGAGAAGTGCATCGCGCTTTTGAAGTCGCTGCCCAAGAGCCTTCGCCGCCAGGTGGTGCCGATTCCGGACTGGGTCGACGCCGCGCTGCAAACGCTGCACCCGGACGAGCGCCCGCTCACTGAGGCGCTGGGCGAGTTTTTGCGCCAGCGCACCGGCACGCGGGTACACCCGGATGACTGGCGCCTCGACCAGCTCGAGGCGCACCTGATCATGAACGTGCGCGTGGTCGACCACGCCGGCAAGACCCTGGGCCAGGGGCGCGACGTGCGCGCGCTGGAAAAGCGCTTCGAACAGGCGGCCAGTCTCGGGGCCCAGGCGCTGGCGAAGGAGGCGACCCAGGCGCCGAGCCTCGACGAGCTGCCCGAAACGCCGCTGCCCGAGTCCCGGGTGACGACTCAAGCGGGCATCCGCGTCGAGGCGTACCCGGCGCTGACCAGCGAAAGTGACGCCTTCAAGGTGGCGCTTTTCGATCACCCGGCGAAGGCCGAGGCGGCGCACCGCGAGGGCGTGGCGCGCCTTGCAATCACCAAGTCCGGCGAGCAGGTGAAGGCGATTCGCGAGCTGCCCGCGCTCGAGAAGAGCGCGCTGCTGTTTACCAACGTCGGCGCGAAGTCCGCTTTCATCAACGACGTATTGCTGGCGGTGTTTACCCAGATAGTGGCGATCGATCCACTGCCGCGCTCGGCGGGGGAGCTCGAAACGCGCCTGGCGCAGGTCAAAGGCGAGCTCGTAACGCACGCTCAGGCGCTGCTCAAGGACGTGGAAGCCGCGCTCAAGGGGCATCTGGAGCTTGCCAAGCGGCTCAAGGGCAACCTCGACTTCTCCCAGGCGCTGGTCTATAGCGACGTGCGCGCCCAGATGCAGCGGCTGGTCTACCCCGGTTTCATCCGGGATGCGGGGGCGTGGCTTTCGGAGTACCCTCGCTATTTCGAGGCCGCGCTGATCCGCCTGGAGAAGGCCGGGCGCGAGCGTGGCCGCGACCAGATGATGATGAACGACCTCCAGGCGCTGGAGGCGAAGTTCGACTCAAGGCGCGAAAGCGAGCGCCGCGGTCGGGTCGAGGATCCGGCGCTGGTCGGCTTCGGCTGGTGGATTCAGGAGCTTCGCGTATCTCTTTTTGCCCAGCAGCTCGGCACGCAGATGCCTGTCTCGGTCAAGCGGCTCGAGAAGCACTGGGAAGAAATCACGCGCCCCTGAGCCAATTCAGACTAAAACGGCCGACAATGAAGCCTTCAGGCGCCGCCAACAGGAGAACCCGCATGAACAACGTGGTGATTACCGGCACCGGCCTCTACACGCCGCCGCACGCCATCGACAACGAAGCGCTGGTGAAGGCCTTCAACACCTACGTGGACCGTTTTAATGCGCGCCACAGTGCCGAGATCGAAGCGGGCAGCCGCCAGGCGCTGGGCCACTCGAGCCGGGAGTTCATCGAGAAGGCCTCGGGCATCAAGAGCCGCTACGTGCTCAACGCAGACGGCATTCTCGACCCGGAGCGGATGCGCCCGAAGCTGCCCGCGCGCGCCAATGACGAGCCCTCGATCCAGTGCGAAATGGCCGTACAGGCCGCTGGTGAGGCACTGGAGCGCGCTCGCGTCGCTGCCAGCGACATCGAGCTTGTGATCGTCGCCTGCTCGAATCTGGAGCGCGCCTACCCGGCGGTCGCGGTGGAAATTCAAGACGCGCTGGGCACCGCCGGTTACGGCTTCGACATGAACGTGGCCTGCAGCTCGGCGACCTTTGCCATCGAAACCGCGGCCAACGCCATCGCCGCTGGCCGCGTATCGCGGGCGCTGGTCGTCAGCCCCGAGATCTGTTCGGCGCATCTGAATTTCACCGACCGCGACAGCCACTTCATCTTCGGCGATGCCTGTACCGCGATGGTGCTCGAACGCGCCGATCTCGCCGTAGCAGAGCAGCGCTTCGAAGTGCTGGGCACGCGGCTGGTCACCCGGTTCTCCAACGCCATTCGCAACAACTCCGGCTTCTTGAACCGCGTGACCGACAGCGACCCGTTGGGGGTCGACAAACTTTTCGTTCAGCAGGGGCGCCAGGTGTTCAAGGAGGTGTGCCCGATGGTGGCAAGCCTCATTACCGCGCACCTTGAGTCGCTTCAGCTTGCTGGCGAGGATCTGTCGCGGATGTGGCTGCATCAGGCCAATCAGCACATGAATGACCTGATCGCGCGCAAGGTGCTGGGCCATGAACCGAGCGAAACCCAGGCACCAATCATTCTTGATCGCTACGCTAATACAAGCTCCGCCGGTTCGATCATCGCGTTCCATCTGCATCGCAACGATCTCAAGGCGGGAGAGATTGGCCTGATCTGCTCTTTCGGAGCGGGCTATAGCGCCGGTAGCGTCGTACTACGTTGTCAATAACGGGTTGCCAGTAACCGGTTGCCAGTAACGACGCTGCCAATAAGCGCGGTACCAAAACATCAAAAGCGGGACAGACCTGTAATCGAGGGAATCATCATGTCAGGGTTATCAACTGCGTCCAGGGCAAACACTTTCAACGCCTGTGGACTCAAGCGCGCGGTGCCGGTCGTACTGCTGGCGACGCTTGCCATGTCCGGCTGTGCCAGCACGCAGACATCCCAGCCCACGAATCCGGACGACCCCTGGGAGACCTTCAACCGGCGCGTGTTCGCCTTCAACGACGTGCTCGACCGCTATGCGCTCAAGCCCGTTGCCACCGGCTATCGCACCGTGACGCCCGGCCCGGTACAGACCGGCGTGGGCAATTTTTTCTCCAACCTGACCGAGATTCGCACCGCGATCAATAGCCTTTTGCAGGGCAAGCCGGCCAACGCGGGCCTTGCCACCTCGCGCTTTCTGATCAACTCGACGGTGGGCATTGGCGGACTTCTGGACTACGCCACGCACATGCAGATCACCGCCGACGAGGAGGACTTCGGCCAGACGCTCGCGACCTGGGGCTGGACCGATTCGCGCTATCTGGTGCTGCCGCTTCTGGGGCCGAGCACGCTGCGCGACTCTGCCGGCCTGCCGGCGGATATTGCCGCGCATCCGAATACCTATGTCGAGGACGATGCCTGGCGCATCGGTTTGACGGCGCTCAACATCGTCGATACCCGCGCAGGGCTTCTGGATCAGGAGTCGCTGATCAGCGGTGACCGCTACCAGTTCATTCGCGATGCCTACCTGCAGCGCCGCCAGTTCCTGATCAATGACGGCGAGCTCGGCGACGACCCCTTCGCCATGGACAGCTTCGAGTTCGATGACGCGGACTTTGGCGACGACGATTTCAGCGATGACGACTTCAGCGACGACGACTTCAACGACGACGACTTTAGCGACGACCGCGTCGCCGATTGAGCCCTGACATGAAGGCCAAAAAACACCTGATCGCGGTCATCGATGCGCCGGGGCAGGAGCGCGACGCGCTCACCCGGGCGATCACCTGCCATGACATGGCGGTTCTGGCGGCCACGGATATCGAGCAGCTGCCGGAAAGTACCGCGCTGGTGGTGGCACGCGCCGGGGTGGTGCCGCGCACGCTCTGGGCCGAGCTTGCCGCGCGCGTGCCGACCCTGGTGGTCACTAACTCGCGCGAAGATGCGGCGCTGATCCAGGCGGTCGACAGCGGCTTGCTCGATCACATCATCGATCCGCTGCGCCACGCCGAGCTCTTGCGCCGCATGATCCGCAAGGCGGTAGAGCTCAATGCGCTGGCCCGCGAGCGCGAGCGCGACCGGGTGCGTCTCGAGGAGCTCAACGAGAGTCTCGAGACCCATCTGGCGCTTCTGCGCATGGACCAGCAAAGCGGGGGCCATATCCAGCGGCGCCTGCTGCCGGCGCACCCGCGCACGCTCAATGATGTTCGGTTCGACTACTTGTTTGCGCCATCGCTCTATCTTTCCGGCGACTTTCTCGACTATCAGCGCTACAGCGCGCGCTTCAGCGCGTTCTACTTCGCCGATGTCGCCGGCCACGGCGCTTCCTCGGCGTTCGTCACGGTGCTCTTGAAGTACCTGTTCAACCGCTGGCTCAACGAGTGGGACGGCACCCACCCGGAACGTTGGGCGGCCAAATCGCTCAAGGCACTCAACCGTGAGCTTCAGGATACCGATATCGGCAAGCACGCGACGCTTTTCGTCGGAGTGATTGACCACGAGACCCGGACGCTTCACTATTCGCTCGGTGCACAGCTGCCAATGCCGATTCTGGTGGCGGGAAATACGCTTTCCCGCCTCGAGGGGGAGGGCATGCCGGTCGGACTTTTCCCCGATATCGACTACCCGTCGCTTCGCTGTGAACTACCGCCTGACTTTCGCCTGTGGCTCTGTTCAGACGGCGTATTGGAATGCTTGCCGGGTAAGACGCTCGACACGCGGCTCACGGAGCTTGAGCAATTAGTAAGCGACAGTGACACACTCGAGCAGTTGCGCGAGCGGCTGGTGCGCTGCGCCGCCCCGATGATGGCGGGCGAAGCGGCACAGGCGTCAGACGATGAGCGCAGCGCGTTACCCGACGATCTGACAATCATGATGGTGAGCGGATTTGGTCATGCTGATTGAGGAAGGCCGCATCAAGGCGGCGTTCGATTCCGGGGTTTTTATTCTAAAACTCTGCGGCGACGTGCGCTTGACGCTCTGCGCCACGCTCGATGTCCAGGCGAAGCGGCTGGCCGACACGCCGGGGCTTCGCTCGGTGATCATCGACCTGCGCGAGGCGACCAACGTCGATTCGAGCGCGCTGGGGTTTCTGGCCAAGGTGGCAATGGCGGTAAAAGGGCGCCTGGAGCATCCGCCGACCATCGTCGTCGATAACCCGGATATCCAGAAGATGCTCGACGTCATGGGTTTCGAGCGCTTTTTTACCCTGGTCGGCGCGCCGTTAAAGGATGCCGATGCGCTCGACGCGGTACTCACCGAGCTTCCCGAAGTGCCGTCCGACGAAGAGGGCCTGCGCGACCGGATTCTCGAAGCGCACCGCCTGCTCATGCACATGAGCGAGCACAACCGCGAACAGTTCCAGTCGCTGGTCGAGATGCTCGAATCCCAGGGCACGCCGGTTCACTGAGCCAGCGCGATCGAACATGAAAAACCCCACCGCGTCGATGAACGCGGCGGGGTTTTTTCATGGCCGCCGGATTACCCGACGCGTGCCGATCACTGCTGGCGTAGTTTGCCCAAAAGCTCCTCGAGCTTCTTCTGATCGGCCATGAACTTGCGGATCCCTTCGGCGAGCTTGTCATTGGCCATCTCGTCGTCGTTCATCGCCCAGCGGAAATCCGGCTCACCAAGCGGCGAAGCCGCGCTTTCGCTGGCCGCGGCCGCATTCAGCTGGCGCTCGAGATGGCCTTGCTGCTCGTCGAGCTCGTTGAGCAGCGCCGGTGAAATGGTCAGGCGGTCGCAGCCGGCAAGATGCTTGATTTCGTCGAGGTTTCGAAAGCTCGCGCCCATGACAATGGTGGCGTAGCCGTGCGCCTTGTAGTACTCGAAAATACGCTTGACCGAGGCCACGCCCGGGTCGTTTTCGCCGCTGAAATCGCCGTCCGGGTTTTGCGCCTTATGCCAGTCGAGAATGCGCCCGACGAAAGGCGAGATCAGGGTAGCGCCGGCGTCGGCGCAGGCGCGCGCCTGGGCGAAGCCAAAGAGTAGCGTCAGGTTGGTGCGGATGCCATCACGCTCGAGCTGCCGCGCGGCTTGAATGCCCTCCCAGGTGGAGGCGGTCTTGATCAGGATGCGCTCGGCGCCTACGCCGTTACGGGCGTAGCGCTCGATCAGTGAATGCGCCTTTTTGATCGTGGCGTCGCGATCGAAGGAGAGTCGTGAGCTCACCTCGGTGGAGACAAAACCGGGCACCAGCTCGCTGATCTCCGTGCCGATCTCCACCGCTACCCGGTCCACCGCTTCGTCGATGTCGGCACTTTCACGGGCGATCACGGCCAGCCGCTCGCGGCGGTCCTCCTGCTGCGCCGCCTGCAGAATCAGCGACGGGTTGGTGGTGGCGTCTTCCGGACGAAAGCGGCGGATCGCCTCGAGATCGCCGGTGTCAGCGACCACCTTGGTCATCTCCTTGAGCTGCGCCAGTAAGCTGTTATTCATGTAAGGCTCCTTCTCGTTGAATGAGCTCTACTCTAGCAAGGCTTCGGGGCTGTGAATATTGTTCGCTGGGTGTAGGCGGTTCTCCTGCGGCGCAAAGGCAAGCCTTTGCGGATGGTCCGTGGCAATCGTGAAGCCGGCGGCGGCGTCGCGCAGCGCATCGGCGATGCTCTCGAGGGTCAGCGCATCCCTGGCGCCTTGCTCGACCTGCTCGGCGTTCGCCCGGGTCACCTGGCTCTGCTCAAAAAGCGCCTCGTTGAGCGTTTCGATATGTCGGTGCTGCTGTTTGGCCGCGTCGGTGATTTGGGCCATCAAGCGGTTGGCCTGCTCGCTAGTGGCGGCGGCGTCGCGCAGGGTATCGCCCGCCCGGCGAGAAAGCGCATGGCCCTGGTCGATCTGCCGGGATGAGTCCGCCAGCAGGGTGCTGATCTCCCGGGCGGCATCGGCGCTTTTGGTGGCAAGCGTGCGCACCTCGTCCGCCACCACCGCAAAGCCCTTGCCTTCTGCGCCGGCGCGCGCCGCCTCGACCGAGGCGTTCAGCGCCAACAGGCGGGTTTGGAAGGCGATGGCGTCGATCGTTGCAACGATGCCGTCGACTTCGCGGGCGCGGGTCTGGATGCTCTCCATGGCGCCTAGAAAGTCGCGCATCACCTCGCTGCCGTTGGCGGTGTGCGATTGGGTCGAGGCGGTCAGGCGCTCTGCCTCGAAGGCAAACTCCACGGTGGCGGCGGTATGGGTGGTCAGCTCACCGAGATTGGCGGTGGTGGTATCGTGAAAGGCGCGCTGCTGGCGGCTACGTACCGCAAGCGCCTCGCTACCGAGCGCCAGGCGTTGGGCGCTTTCGAACATCGAGCGGCTCTGGGTATGCAGCTCGGCGACGGTATCGATGAACGCCCGGCGCATGACGTCAAGCTCGCGGTAGAGCTGGCCGATTTCGTTGCGCCCCCGGCGCTCGATCTCGCCGCTCAGGTCGCCCTCGGCGAGCCTGCGCAGGTAGGCCACGAGCTGTTTGATCGGCGAAAGACAGTAGTGCTGGCCGATGGCGGCGATCACCATCAGTATGGCCAGCGTAACCGCCGCCCCGATCAGAAGCGCTCGCCCCAGGGTGGCGGCGCGCTGCTCGGCGTGATTCAAGAGCGCCGTTCCCTGGCGGTCGACCTGCGCGTAGAAGGCGCGTGCCTGCTCGCTGAACGCTTCGCTCAGGGAAAGCGCCTCAAGGGTAAGCTGGCGGTAGCCGCCGCGATCGCCCGCGCGCACCGCGTCGAGCTGCTGGTTCATTGCCTGAATCAGCGCTTGAGCGGCCTCATCCAGCGCCGCCCGCACGGTGACATCGGCGCTGGCGGCGACGAACGCAGTGCGGGCGCTCTCCATCACGTCGATTTCGCCCTCGACCGCCTCGAGTGCGGCGACCGGGTCGCCCAGCGAAGGTCTGAGCTGGCGCTCCAGCGCCCGGTCCAAGCGGTGAAGCCCTTCGAGCCCGGCAATGTGAAGGCGATTGAGCGATGAGGCCTGCTGAACGTTAAGCCGTTCGAGCAGTGCCAGGTCGCTCTGGCCCTGTTTGATCACGCTCCAGGCCAGCAGCGCTAATGCCAGAACGCAAAGCGTGATGAGCGAGAGCGCGGCGAGCGCCAGCGTGCGTAGCGAAAGGTGGTTGAGCGCCTTTAGGGTCATGAGAGTTCCGAACGCGGGGGTAGTGGCGCCCAGCTTAAGCAAGGTTTGTTACGGTTTTTCGACGCCGGCGGGCGAGCGCGTGCAGTATCATGGGTCATCGATTCTTCGTTTTTTCCGGGAGTTTTATGCAACTCGACTCACGCCGGGTGGCGCTTCTGGTCGCCGCCAACACCGCGCTTGCGCCGTTTGCCATCGACGCCTACCTGCCGGCGATCGGCACGCTGGCCGAGGCGATCGACGAGAGCATTCACCGCACCGAGCTTTCGATCAGCGTCTTTCTGTTCGGCTTTGCCTTCGGCCAGCTCTGCTTCGGGCCGCTTTCCGATCGGGTCGGGCGCAAGCCGGTGCTGATGGGCGGGCTGGTGATCTTTTTACTCTCGAGCCTTCTGATCACCACCGTCGATAGCCTGACAGCGCTGCTCGGCTGGCGTTTCGTGCAGGCGCTGGGCGGTGGGGCGTGCGTGGTGAACTCGGCGGCGATCGTGCGCGACTGCTTCAGCGGGCGCGAGGCGGCGAAGGTGATGTCGACCATGGCGATGATCATGATGCTGGCGCCGCTGGTGGCACCGGCGGTGGGGAGCCTTCTGCTGCATGTGGCCGACTGGTGGCTGATCTTCGTGTTTCTGGCCGTCTACGCCGGGTTTTTGCTCTGGCTGCTGGGCACGAAGCTGCCGGAGACCCGAGATATGAGCCTGCCGGCGGCGTCGCCGCGTCAGGTGCTCGACAACTACAAGAGCGTGCTGTGCCACCGCGAGGCGATGGGCTACATCTTCGCCGTGGCGGCCTCCTTCGCCGGGCTCTTTGCGTTTGTGACCGCTTCGCCGTTCGTTTATCTGGAGTACTTTTCGCTGTCGCCGAGCGTTTATCCTCTGGTGTTCGGCGTCAACGTGGTGGTCATCGCGCTCTCCAACCGGGTCAATATTCATCTACTGCGCTACCGCACGCCGCAGCAGAACCTGCGCCTGGGGCTGGCCGTTCAGCTGGCGGCGGCGCTTGCGTTGGTGCTGGCCAACGCGCTGGGGCTTGGGTCGCTCTGGGTGGTCGTGGCGCTGGTCATGGTCTTCACCGGCATGATCGGGTTGATCGCGCCCAACGCGATCACCTCGGTGCTGGATCACTTCGGCCATATCAGCGCCACCGCGACGGCGCTGCTGGGCGGTATCCAGTTTACCTGCGGGGCGCTGGCCGGGGTCATGGTGGGGCTTTTCGAAGTCGCCCATCTCTGGCCCATGGTGCTGACCATGCTGGCGGCGGCGCTCCTGGGTAACGTGGGCGTGCGCGTGCTCACCTCACGTCCTTCCAAACAGCCCGCCGCCCAGGCGGGGAAGGGCTAAAGCGCTCAAAAAATCAAAAAGATCGCGAGAAGACATTATTGTCATATAACTGCAATGAAAGCGCGTCAGACTCCTCGGTGTTGAAGGCCAAGAGCCATTTTTCCAGCGCCACGCTGGATGTCACACCAAGGGGAACGCGACGATGAACGTAACCAGAAAGACGCTAAGTGTTGCCGTAGTAGCCGCTCTGAGTGCCGGCGTAGCCACCGCGGCCATGGCCCGCGATACCATCCAGATTGCGGGTTCTTCCACCGTACTGCCGTTTGCCAGTATCGTCGCGGAGGAGTTCGGTAACACTTACTCCCAGTTCAACACTCCGGTCGTCGGCTCCGGCGGCTCCAGCGGCGGTCTGCGCCAGTTCTGCCAGGGCGTGGGTGAAAACACCATCGACATCGCCAACGCCTCGCGCCCGATCCGTCAAGGCGAAGTCGAAAGCTGTGGCCAGAACGGCGTCAATGAAATCCTCGAGGTGAAATTCGGCTACGACGGTATCGTCTTCGCCTCGCGTCTCGATCAGAACGCCTTCGAGCTGACGCCGGAGTTCGTCTTCAAGGCCGCCGCCGCCCAGGTGCCGCAAGACGGCGAGCTGGTCGACAACCCCTACACCAACTGGTCCGACATCGACGATAGCCTGCCGGATCAGGAGATCACGCTGGTGATCCCGGCCTCCAACCACGGTACCCGTGAAGTGTTCGAAGAGCGCGTTCTGCACGCCGGCTGCGAAGCGGTCGCCGAAGTGGAAGAGGACGCCTGTAACAATCTTCGCGGCGACGGCCGTATCGTCGAAATCGCCGGTGACTACACCGAAACTCTGGCGCGCCTGGACGCCCAGCAGAATGCTGTGGGCGTGTTTGGCCTGAGCTTCTACGACCAGAACCGTGACCGTCTGCAGGTGGCGACCATGGACGGCATCGAGCCGAGCCTCGAGACCATCGGTTCCGGCGAGTACCCGGTATCACGCCCGCTCTACTTCTACGTGAAAGGCGAGCACCTGGACGTCATTCCGGGTCTGGCCGAGTACACCGAGTTCTTCCTCAACGACATGACCTCCGGCTACGGCAGCCCGCTGGAAGACGCAGGCCTGATTCCGATGGACGAAGGCGAGCGTCAGGAGCAGCTCGATGCGTTCGAAGCTCGCACCGTGGTAAGCGCTGAGTAACCACCGCCTGGTTGCCGCGGTGATGCAGTAACGGATGGCGCCGACATCGAAGCTTCGATGTCGGCGCTTAAACGTAGAAAGTTAAAGGCGACGAACCAATGAGCAATTTTGCCTTGATAGCCACGCTCTTGATGCTGATGGCCCTGGCATATCACCTCGGACTCACGCGCAGTCGCGCGGTGGCGGCAAGCCACGATGTGCGGCTGCACTCGCGCCCCGGCTACTACGGCAGCCTGGTCGCCCTCTGGTGCGGTCTACCCGCGCTGGCCATTTTTCTTCTCTGGTCGTTTCTTGCTCCGCAGCTGATCGATACCCTGGTCAGCTCGCAGCTGCCGCCGGAACTGGTCAGCGGGCTCGGCGACCGGGAAATGCAAACCCTGATGCGCCGTATCGCGGCACTGGCCGACGGGCGCGGCGTGGCCGGCGGCCCAAGCCCCGAGGAGCTGGCCGCAGCGGATCACATGGCGCGGCTGCAAACGCTGCAGCATGTCGCGCTGATCGCCGTGATGGCGGTATTGGCCGTGGCGGGGCTGGTGCTGGCCCGCCGGCGCATTTCGCCGACCTGGCGGGCGCGCAACCAGGTCGAGCGGGTGATCACCTTTGCCCTGGCCGCAAGCTCCGCGGTGGCGATCTTCACCACCATCGGCATCGTGCTCTCGATGCTCGGCGAAGCGCTGCGCTTTTTCAGCTTCATCCATCCGGCGGATTTCTTCTTCGGCACGGTGTGGAATCCGCGATTCAGCACCGCAGGATCCAGCGCCCAGGGCGAGTTCGGCCTGCTGCCGCTTTTATGGGGCACGCTGATGGTCAGCGCTATTGCGCTTCTGGTCGCTATCCCCGTGGGGCTGATGACCGCGATCTACATGGCCGAGTACGCCTCGCCCTGGCTTCGAAGCATCGCCAAGCCGATCATCGAGATTCTGGCCGGGATTCCGACCATCGTGTACGGCTTTTTCGCGCTGACGGTAATCGGCCCGTTTCTGTCGATGCTCGGCGATCTGGTGGGGATCAACATTCGCACCACCAGCGCCATGACCGCGGGCATCGCCATGGGCATCATGATCATCCCGTTCGTCTCGTCGCTGTCCGACGATATCATCACCCAGGTGCCGAAATCGCTGCGCGATGGGGCACTGGGGCTCGGTGCGACCAAATCGGAAACCGTGCGCCAGGTGGTGCTGCCCGCCGCACTCCCCGGCATCGTGGGTGCGTTTTTGCTCGCGGCGAGCCGGGCGATCGGCGAGACCATGATCGTGGTGCTGGCGGCGGGCAACAACCCGGTGCTGCACGCCAATCCCTTCGAAGCGGTCTCCACGATCACCGTGACCATCGTCAACCAGCTCACCGGCGACATGGATTTCGCCAGCCCGCAGTCGCTGGTCGCCTTTGCGCTGGGCTTGACGCTGTTCGTGATCACGCTGGGGCTCAACGTCATCGCACTGATCGTGGTGCGCAAATATCGTCAGCAATACGAGTAAGTGACCATGTCCTCAACGATTGAGCAGCGCCGCCAGCATCGCCTCGAGACGATCGAGAAGTCGCTCTCCAAACGCCACCGCAAGGAGAACGGTTTTCGCCGCCTGGGCCTGGTGGCGGTACTGACCGGACTGACACTGGTCGCCATCCTGTTCGCCAGCATTCTGAGCAAGGGGATACCGGCGTTCTGGCAGGCCACGCTCTACACCGAGGTCACGTTTGACCCGGAGGTGATCGACCTGCCGCCCAAACCCGAGCGCGAAGCGGGCGAAAGCCAGTTCGCTTTTGACGAGCGCATGACCCAGTGGCTGACCCAGGCGGGGCTGGTGAACTGGCAGTCGCTGATCGACTATTCGCTCGAACAGGCGCTGGGCGAAGAAGTCGAGCCACGAGCGCTTCGCGATCTGCGCGCGCTGGTCGCCTCCGGCGAGCGCTACGCGCTGCGCGACCGCTTCACCGAAGACCCCTCGCTTCTGGGCCAGACGATGTCGCTCAAAATGCTCGCCAGCGCCGATGTCGATGTCTGGGTGAAAGGCAACATCGACCGCGATCTGCCGGACGCGCGCCTGCAGTTGAGCCCCCAGTCCCGCGCCTGGATCGACGTGCTGCAAGAACAGGACGTGCTGCGCCAATCCTTCAGCACGTCGCTTTTCACCAATACCGACTCACGAAGCTCGCTGGCCTCGGCGGGGCTGGCCGGCGCCTTCATGGGGTCGCTGTTCATGATGATGGTGGTGATCGCGCTGTCGGTACCGATCGGCGTGTCGAGCGCTATCTATCTTGAGGAGTTCGCGCCGAAAAATCGCCTGACCGATCTCATAGAGATCAACATCAACAACCTGGCCGCGGTGCCGTCGATCGTCTTCGGCCTGCTGGGTGCCTCGATCTTCATCGGCTACCTGCGCCTGCCGCTGTCGGCGCCGCTGGTCGGGGGGCTGGTGCTGACGCTGATGACGCTGCCCACTATCATCATCGCCACGCGCGCCTCACTGCGCTCGATTCCCCCGTCGATTCGCCAAGCCGCGCTGGGTATCGGCGCCTCCCGCGTGCAGACCGTGTTCCACCACGTGCTGCCGCTGGCGCTGCCGGGCATTCTGACCGGCTCGATTCTGGGCGTGGCCCAGGCGCTGGGTGAAACCGCGCCGCTTCTCTTGATCGGCATGAACGCGTTCGTGGCCAACGTGCCGGCCACGCCCATGGATCAATCCACGGCGCTGCCGGTCCAGATCTACCTGTGGCAGGGCAATGAGCTGCGCAACTTCTTCGAGGCGCGCACGTCCGCCGCGATCATCGTGCTATTGGGCCTGATGCTCAGCCTGAACGCGCTGGCCATCTGGCTGCGTAAAAAATTCGAAACGAGGTGGTAAATGGATACGTCGACACACTCCTCCGAGCGCACCAGCGCCACCGCCGTACCCAGCGTCAGCGTCGGTAACGGCGAAAGCCGGGTCAGCAAGGCGAAAGACAAGGTCAAGCTCAAGGCCGAAGGGGTCAACGTCTTCTACGGCGACACCCAAGCGATCAAGGGGATCGATCTGGATATTTTCGAGAACGAAGTGCTGGCCTTCATCGGCCCCTCGGGCTGCGGCAAGTCGACGTTTCTGCGCTGCCTGAACCGCATGAACGACACCATCGACATCTGCCGGGTCGAGGGCAGGATCACCCTCGACGACAAGGATATCTATGCGCCGGAGCGCGACGTGGTGCTGCTGCGCGCCCAGGTGGGCATCGTGTTTCAAAAGCCCAACCCGTTCCCGAAGTCGATCTACGAAAACATCGCCTACGGGCCGCGCCTGCACGGCCTTGCCCGGCGCAAGGCGGAGCTCGATGACATCGTCGAGAGCAGCCTGCGCCGCGCCGGGCTCTGGGACGAGGTCAAGGATCGCCTGGACAAGCCCGGTACCGGCTTATCCGGCGGTCAGCAGCAGCGGCTTTGCATCGCGCGCACCGTGGCGGTGAGCCCGGACGTGATCCTGATGGACGAGCCCTGCTCGGCGCTCGACCCGATCGCCACGGCGAAGGTGGAGCAGCTGATCGACGAGCTCAGCGAGAGCTACACCATCGTCATGGTGACCCACAACATGCAGCAGGCCGCCCGCGTGGCTGATCGCACTGCGTTTTTCCACATGGGCGATCTCGCCGAGGTCGACACCACCGACAACATCTTCACCAACCCGCAGGATCAGCGCACCCACGACTACATCACCGGGCGTTTCGGCTAGTCGATCAGCTCGACCGCTACCGCCGTGGCCTCGCCGCCGCCGATACACAGACTCGCCACGCCGCGCTTGCCGCCGGTGGTACGCAGCGCGTGAATCAGTGTGGCGATGATGCGAGAACCCGTCGAGCCCACCGGGTGCCCCTGGGCGCAGGCGCCGCCGAAGACGTTCACTTTGGCGTGATCGAGACCCAGATCGTCGATGGCCATCAGCGTGACCACGGCGAAGGCCTCGTTGATCTCGAACAGATCGACGTCGTTCACGCTCCAGCCGACCTTTTTCAGAAGCGACTCGATCGCGCCCACTGGGGCGATGGTGAACTCGCTCGGATGGCGCGAGTGGGTGGCGTGGCCGAGCATGCGTGCCAGCGGTTTTGCGCCCAAGCGATCGGCGGCTTCCCGGCTTGCGATGATCAGCGCCGAGGCGCCGTCGGAGATGGAGCTGGCGTTCGCGGCGGTGATGGTACCGTCCCTGGTAAAGGCCGGGCGCAGGGTGCGAATCTTGTCGAGGTTGGCCTGGAAGGGCTGCTCATCCTTGTCGACGACCTGTTCGCCCTGGCGGGTAGTGACCGTGACCGGCGCCATTTCGGCACTCAAGGAGCCGTCCTCATTGGCCTTCATCGCCCGCTCGAGCGAGGCGATGGCGAAGTCGTCGAGGCGCTCGCGGGTATAGCCGCGCTCGGTGGCGATCTCCTGGGCGAACACGCCCATCAGCTTGCCGGTCTCCGCGTCCTCCAGGCCGTCGTAAAACATGTGGTCCTTGAGCTCGCCGTGACCCAGCCGGTAGCCGCTGCGCGCTTTGGTCAAAAGGTGCGGGGCATTGGACATCGACTCCATGCCGCCGGCGAGCATCACCGAGTTCGTCCCCGCCTTGATCAGATCATGACACAGCATCGCCGCTTTCATCCCTGAGCCGCAGAGCTTGTTGATGGTGGTGGCGCCGATCGCGTCGGGAATACCGGCCTGGCGCATCGCCTGGCGGGCGGGGCCCTGTTTGACCCCGGCGGGCAGCACGCAGCCGAGAATACCCTCTTCGATCTCCTCGGGCGCGAGATGGGCGCGCTCGAGGGCGGCGCGAATCGCCACCGCGGCAAGCTCGGGGGCGCTCTGGCTTGCAAGGGAGCCGGTCATCGCCCCCATGGGGGTCCGGGTGGCGGATAGAAAGACGATGTCGCTTGCGCTACTCATGATAAGGCTCCTCACGCGTTTGGCGCGTTCGTTGTTATGGAGACTGGCTATCGGTTCCGATGATGGCGTTCTGGCCGCTGCGCCGCGCTCGACCATCGTCTAAGCTCGCGGCTTCGCTGCCCGCTTGCGCTCTTGAAACGTCGGGTTTACGTTAACGTAAACCAATGCTCCTTCCAATAACAAAAGAGAGCCGCCATGACCGTTTCATCTTCGCTTCCCGCCTACACCGACTATCTCGAACGCTTCTCGACCAGTGAGGTGAGCGCCGGACTCGATACCCACCAGGACGGCAAGCTCAACGCGTTCGAAGCGTGCTGCGCGCGCCACCTGAGGGAAGGGCGCGGCGAGTCGCTCGCCCTGATTCATGAAGACACCCGCGGGCAGACCCATACGCTCACCTATCGTGAGCTCGACGAACAAAGCGCAAGGCTTGCCGGCTGGCTGAGCGAACAGGGCATCGCGCCTGGCGATCGTATCGCCTGCATGCTGCCGCGATCCGCGGCGCTTCTGATCACCGTGCTCGCCTGCTGGCGGCTGGGGGCAGTGTATCAGCCGCTTTTTACCGCCTTCGGTGCCGACGCGGTGGACTACCGGTTGGCTCGCGCCGACACTCGGCTGGTGGTCACCGATCACGCCAATCGTCACAAGTTCGAGGGGCTCAACTACTGTCCGCCGGTGCTGGCGGTGGGCGGGCCGAGCAAGCACCACGAAAGCGATCACGACTGGGCGGCCGCGCTCGAGCATGCGCCGGTGCATGGCGAGCCGCCGAGGCTCGAGCCTGAGGCGCCGTTTCTACAGATGTTCACCTCGGGCACCGTGGGCAAGCCCAAGGGCGTGGCGGTGCCGCTGAAGGCGATGACGGCGTTTGCGCTCTACATGGAGCTCGCCGTCGATTTGAAGCGTGAGGACCGCTTCTGGAACATGGCCGACCCGGGCTGGGCCTACGGGCTTTACTACGCCATCGCCGGGCCGCTACTGCTCGGCACGACCACGCACTTCTGCGAGGCGGGCTTTAGCGCCGAGGGCGCGCTTGCGTTCATGAAGCGCCACGACATTACCAACTTCGCCGCCGCGCCCACCGCCTACCGCCTGATGAAGGCGTCTGGCCTGTTTGACGATGCTCACCAGACGCTCAATCTGCGCGCGGCGAGCTCGGCGGGGGAGCCGCTCAACACCGAAGTGGTCAACTGGGTGAAAAAGTCGCTGGGCTGCGTGGTGATGGACCACTACGGCCAGACCGAAACCGGCATGACCTGCAACTGCCACCACGCGCTCGAGCATCCGAAGCACGCCGGCGGCATGGGCGTTCCACTACCGGGCTACCGGCTGGCGATCCTCGACGCCGAGTACAACGAACTCCCTCCAGGCGAGCCTGGCGTGCTGGCGGTGGATATCGCCCATTCGCCGGCGCACTTTTTCCAGGGCTACACCTGGCAGGAGAAGGACCCCTTCGTTGAGGGTTACTACCTGACCGGGGATGTGGTCATCCGCAATAAGGACGGTACCTTCCAGTTCGCCGGGCGTGACGACGATATCATTACCACCGCAGGCTACCGGGTCGGCCCGACCGACGTTGAAAATAGCGTCATGACCCATCCGGGCGTGGCAGAATCCGCGGCGGTGGGTAAGCCTGACGAGATTCGCGGCGAGATCATCAAATCCTTCGTGGTGCTACGGGAAGGGTTCGAGCCGAGCGAAGCGCTGGCCGATGAAATTCGCACGCTGGTGCGCGAGCGTCTGTCGACCCACGCCTTCCCGCGCGAGATCGAATTCGTCGATGAGCTGCCGAAAACGCCCAGCGGCAAGATTCAGCGCTTCAAGCTGCGCGCCCAGGCGGATGGCGCGAGCGATAACCTCAAGAAGGATCAGTGAAATGGAGATCAAACAGCGCACGTTTCTGGTCACCGGCGCCGCCTCCGGGCTGGGGGCGGCGACCGCCGAGCGTCTCATTGGCTTGGGGGCGAGCGTGCTTTTGTGCGACGTCAGCGAGCGCGTGGTCGAGCAGGCGAAAGTGCTTGGCGAGCGCGCCCGCGCCTTGACCGCGGATATTACCTCGAGCGAGGAGATGGCAAGCGTGGTCGAGGCCGCCGTTGCCCTCGGCGGCGAGCGGGGGCTTGCGGGGGTGGTTCACTGCGCCGGCGTGGTGAGCGTTGCCAAGCTCGTCGACCGCGAGGGCAACCCGGCGGATCTCGACGCCTACGCGCGAACGGTTCAGATCAACCTGGTCGGCACCTTCAACGTAATGCGCCTGGCCGCCGCGGCGATGGCGAAGAATGCGCCCGCTGAGTCCGGTGAGCGCGGGGTGATCGTCAATACCGCCTCCGTGGCCGCCTTCGACGGCCAGATAGGGCAGTGCGCTTACAGCGCCTCGAAAGCCGGCGTGGTCGGCATGAGCCTGCCCGCCGCCCGCGAGCTTTCGCGCCACGCGGTGCGGGTCATGGCCATCGCCCCGGGCGTATTCGAAACGCCAATGATGAGCGAGATTCCGCGCGATGCTTATGACGCCCTGGTCGCCGCCGTGCCGTTTCCCAAACGCCTTGGCCGCGCCGAGGAGTTCGCTCGGCTCGCCGAGCAGATCATCACCAACCCGATGCTCAACGGTGAGGTGATTCGACTCGATGGCGGAATCCGTATGCAGTGAAGGCGAACCTGCCTGAGCCCGCGGCCTTCGCCGCGGGCTTTTTACTGCCTGCCGCTTTTACCCTTTATAAAGCCTTCGACTAAAGAGAACCTCTGACGCTCGAGGAAATTCAAACGTCCGCTTGACGCGCGTGTGCCTGGGCGTTAATTTCAAACAATCGTTTGAAAGCCCTGTCTCTGCGGCTTTCGATCACGGTTGAGGAGACCCGCGATGCCAAGCTATCAAGCCCCCCTGCGTGATTTGCGTTTCGTCATGGACGAAATGCTCGACTACCCGGCGCACTACGCCGCGATCGGCAAGGGCGACGACGCCTCGCCGGACGTGGTGGGCGCCATTCTGGAGGAGGGCGGGCGCTTCGCTCGTGAGGTGCTTTTGCCGCTCAATCAGACTGGCGACGCCCAGGGCTGTACGCGGCTGGAGAACGGCGACGTCAAGGCGCCGGACGGTTTTCGCGAAGCCTACCTGCAGTACGTCGAAGGCGGCTGGCCCGGGCTATCTGCCGAGGTCGAGCACGGCGGTCAGGGTCTTCCGCATTCGTTGGGGATGGCGCTTTCCGAGATGATCTGCGCCGGTAACCTGGCCTGGGGGATGTACCCCGGGCTCTCTCACGGCGCCGTCGATGCGCTGCGCCATCATGGTACCGACGAGCAGAAGGCGACGTATCTCTCCAAACTGGTCGAAGGCGTGTGGACCGGCACCATGTGTTTGACCGAGCCCCACTGCGGCACGGATCTTGGCCTGATCAAGACCCGCGCCGTGCCGGCGGTAGAAAACGCCTACCGCATCACCGGCACCAAGATCTTCATTTCCGCAGGCGAGCACGATCTTGCCGAGAACATCGTGCACCTGGTGCTGGCGAAGCTGCCGGACGCTCCGGAAGGCTCGAAGGGCATTTCGCTGTTCGTGGTGCCGAAGTTCCTGCCGAACGCCGAAGGCAACGCCGGCGAGCGCAACGGCGTGGTCTGCGGCTCGCTCGAACACAAGATGGGCATTCACGGCAACGCCACCTGCGTAATGAACTTCGACGATGCCACGGGTTATTTGGTCGGCCCGCCCCACAAGGGCCTTGCCTGCATGTTCACGATGATGAACGCCGCGCGCCTCGGCGTCGGCATTCAGGGCCTTGGATTGATCGAGGCGAGCTTTCAGAACTCGCTGGCCTACGCTCGTGACCGGCTGCAGATGCGCGGGCTCTCCGGCAAGAAAGCGCCGGAAAAGCCCGCCGACCCGATCATCGTGCACCCGGATGTACGCCGCATGCTGCTGACCCAGAAGGCCTTCGCCGAAGGCGGGCGTATGCTGGTGCTTTACGCTGCCCAGCTGCTCGACCAGGTGGAGCACGGGGCAGCGGGTGAAGAGCGTGAGCGCGCCGATACGCTGCTTGGGCTTTTGACCCCTATCGTCAAGGCGTTTCTCACCGAGGTAGGGTTCGAAAGCACCAACGAAGGCGTGCAAATCTTTGGTGGCCACGGTTTTATCAGAGAGTGGGGCATGGAGCAACTGGTGCGCGATGCGCGCATCACGCGGCTCTACGAAGGCACCACCGGTATCCAGGCCCTCGATCTGCTGGGCCGCAAGGTGCTGATGAGCCAGGGCGAGTCGCTTAAGGTCTTCACTAAAGAGATTCACAGGTTCTGCAAAACCGAGGCGGACAACCCGGCGCTTGCGGAATTCATCGAGCCGCTTGCCAAACTCAACGCTGAGTGGGGCGAGCTCACCATGGGCGTGGGCATGAAGGCGATGCAGGACCGTGAAGAGGTGGGGGCTGCCAGCGTGGATTATCTGATGTACTCGGGCTACGTGGCGCTGGCGTACCTCTTCGCCCGCGCCGCCAAAACTGCGGCAGCCGGGCTCGAAGGTGACGACAAGGCGTTCTACCAGGCGAAGATCGATACCGCGCGTTTCTACTATCAGCGTCTCTTGCCGCGCACCCGAGCGCACGCCCAAATGATCCAGGCCGGCGCTTCGAGCCTGATGGCGATCTCGAGCGACGACTTCGGCCTGGGCTTCGAGATCTAAGCCCAAGCGCTACGCTACCGCTAACCTTACGACCGGCAGTTCGAGCTGCCGGTTTTCGTTTTCATCGGCGGCTTATAGCCTTTCGTTCGGCTGATCAAACTTTTCGCA
>NZ_JBIFXR010000007.1:0-214005 GCF_043558675.1 Halomonas sp. HNIBRBA4712
GTAAAAAACTTTCACGGCTAATCGCCTGGCCTTTCCAAAGCTTACATGCAAAGCATTTCGGCCTCGCCACGGTTAACGGTTAAACTAGCGCCCTCGCCCACCATCTCCGAGGTCCGTGATGAGCTCCCACCTGCTATCCGTCGATTCCCTGAACCGTGAAAGCGTCGATCATCTTCTGCGCGTGGCCGCGCAGATGGAGCCGATCGCCAGCCGCCGGCAGGTTACCCGCGTACTGGAAGGCGCGGTGCTGGGAAACCTGTTTTTCGAGGCCAGCACCCGCACACGGGTGAGCTTCAACGCCGCATTCTGCCGGTTGGGAGGGAGCGTCTGCGACACGACGGGCTTCACCTTCTCTTCCATGGCGAAGGGTGAGTCGCTTTACGACACCAGCCGCGTGATGAGCGGCTACTGCGACGCGATCGTGATGCGCCATCCGGAGCAGGGGTCGGTGGCCGAGTTCGCCGAGGCGACCAATGTACCGGTGATCAACGGTGGCGACGGCCCGGGCGAGCACCCAAGCCAGGCGCTGCTGGATCTTTATACGATCAACAAGGAGTTCGAGCGGTTGGGTAAACGCCTGGGCGGCGCGCATATCCTGCTGACCGGGGATTTGAAGTACGGGCGCACGGTGCACTCGCTGATCAAGCTGCTCTCACTCTATGATCCGCTGCGTATCACGCTGGTGTCGCCGCCCGGCCTCGAAATGCCGACCCGGCTGGTGGATCTGGTCACTTCTCGCGGCCACCGGGTCGAGATGCGCGAACACCTGGGCGTCGATTTCAGCGATCTGGACGTGGTCTACACCACGCGCATCCAGAAGGAGCGCTTCACCGAGGAGATGAACGAGAGCTTCAAGGGCGTCTCCGACGACTTCGTGGTCAACAAGCACTTTCTCGATCAGCACTGCGGGCGCTCTACCGTCGTCATGCACCCGCTGCCTCGCGACAGCCGCCCCGGCGTGAACGATTTGAACGTGGATTTGAACGGCGACCCACGGCTTGCGATCTTTCGCCAGACCGATAACGGCATCCCGATGCGCATGGCGATCTTCGCCACGCTGCTGAAGGTCGATGAGCTGATCAAGGATAACCTGCGCCCGGTGCGCTGGTTCGTGCCGTCTCAAACCGGCACGCTGGATCGTTAGGCGTTAAAGCGACGCCCGCCCGCCGGGGAGGCCTTCCCGGTGGGCGAACCAGCCTTCCAGAATGAGCACCGCAGCGATGCCGTCGACGCTCTCTTCGCGGTAGTTGCCGCGGTGGCCGGCGTCGCGGGCGATACGTTTGGCCTCGCGGGTCGAGCCGCGCTCGTCGACCATCTCGACGGGTTTGCCAAAGCGCCCGTGAAGCCGATTACCGAACTTGCGCGCGCGCTTGCTCATGTCCGATTCGCTGTCGTCCATATTGAGCGGCAGCCCGACCACCAGCAGATCCGGCTGCCACTCTTTCAACAGCGCCTCGACGCGCTGCCAGTCAGGAATGCCGTCGCGGGCGGTGAGTGCTTCGAGCTCGCGGGCGCTTTGCAAAAGCTCGTTGCCCACCGCCACGCCGATACGCCGCGTACCGTAGTCGAAGGCGAGCACCAGCCGCTGGCCCGGTTGCGCCACTAGGCGTGCCCCGCGTCACGCGTCATGAGGTTAAGATCCACGCCGAGAATGCCCGCCGCGCCAGCAAGGCGCTCCGCCGGCGGCGTGTCGAAAATCACGCCTTCGTTTCCTTCCACGGTCAGCCAGCTGTTCTCCTTGAGCTCCTCTTCGAGCTGGCCGACTTCCCAACCGGCGCAGCCCAGGCAGACCAGAAACTGCTCGGGTCCTTCACCGTCGGCCAGCGCCTTGAGGATATCCATCGAGGTGGTGAGCGCGATGTTATCGTCGACCTGAATGCTCGAATCCCACTGCTGGCTATCGCCGATATGCAAAATGAAGCCGCGGTCCTTGTGCATCGGGCCGCCGTAGTATACCGGCGCATTGCGGTGCGGGCTCTCGTCGCCGCCCAGCGAGAGCTGCTCGAACAGCGTGTCGAGGGTGATATCGAGGGTATGGTTGACGATCACGCCCATGCAGCCGTTGTGATCGTGATCGCACAGGTAGATCAAACTGCCGGCGAAGTTGGCATCGTCGAGATGCGGCATGGCCAACAAGAAGTGGTGCTTTAAGCTTTGCATGCGTCTCCTACGGCGCGCCGAACGTCGGCGCGCCTCGCGTGATGGGCAAATGGTGGGCGCTACGAGGCAAGCCGGCGCTCGACGGCGTCCAGCAGCAAGCCCGCGATATCGGTACCGCGCTGATCGTCGATTTCGCGCACGCAGGTGGGGCTGGTGACGTTGATCTCGGTGATGTAATCGCCGATCACGTCGAGCCCCACGAACATCAACCCCTTCTCCTTGATGATCGGCTTGACCTGATCGATCAGCCAGTGATCGCGCGCAGTGAGTTCGCGACTCACGCCGCGCCCGCCAGCGGCCAGGTTGCCGCGGGTTTCACCGGCGGAGGGAATACGCGCCAGACCAAACGGCACCGGCTCACCGTCGACCAGCAGAATGCGGGTGTCGCCATCCTTGATTTCAGGCAGATAGCGCTGAGCCATGATCTGGCGCTGGCCGCGCAGGCTAAGCTGCTCGATCACCGCGCCGATGTTGCGCCCGTCCGGGCCGATATGAAAGATACCGGTGCCGCCCATGCCGTCGAGCGGCTTGAAGATGACGTCGCCGTGCTCGGCGTGGAAAGCGCGAAGGACGTCATCGCGGCTGGCGACCACGGTCGGTGCGCAGCACTCGGGGAACTGCTGAGCGAAGAGCTTCTCATTGCACTGCAAGAGCGCCTGGGTCGGGTTGACGATCAGCACGCCTTCGCGCTCGGCGAACCCCAGCAGGTGCACCGCATTGATGAACTCGGCGTCCACCGGCGGATCCTTGCGCATCAGGATCGCATCGAGGCTTGCAAGCGGGCGTGACTCGGTGTCACCCAAATCGAACCAGTGACTGGGGTCGCGATGCACGCTCAGTGGGCGCATACGCGCGTACGCCTTGCCCGCTTGCAGGAAAAGGTCGCTCTGCTCCATGTAGTAGAGCGTATAGCCGCGCTCCTGGGCCGCCCACAGCATGGCCAGGGTCGTATCCTTCTTGTAGGCGATGTCGCCGATGGGGTCCATGACGACGCCCAGCTGCAGATTCGATTGGCTCATCAAACACTATCCATTGGTAAGCGGTTAAAAACGCAGTATGCCGCACCCACGGGGCGGCGCAAACCTCACGGGGCGAGCGCCCCGGGCACCAGGCGGATCGCATGGGGCTCGAGCGAAATCAGCTCCTGCTTGTAAAGCCGACCGATCGCCTGCTTGTAGGCGCTCTTGCTCACCCCCAGCCGCGCCTTGATCGCGTGAGCGTCGCTCTTGTCGCCCAGCGGCAGGTAGCCGCCGCTCTCTCTCAGCGCGGCGAGCACCTTCTCGCCCACCACGTCCAGCCGCGCCGCGCCCGGTGGCAGCAGCGAAATATTCACCCGCCCATCGTCGCGGCGCTGCTTGACGTAGCCGGTCACCGCTTGGCCTCGGCGCAGGGGTTGGGTGATGTCGTCCTGGTAGATCAGCCCCCAGTAGCGGTGGTTGACCACGACCTTCAGCCCAAGGTCGGTGCGGTCAGCGACGATAATGGCGACCTCCTCGCCATTTTCAAGGCTTGATGCCTCGTCGCTGAGAAAACGGTCGAGCCGCTGGGAGGCGACCGGGCGGCCCTGGTCGTCTTCGTAGAGCATCACCAGCACGCGCTTGCCCGGGTCCGGGCGAAAGCGCTGCTCGCTGTAGGGTAACAGCACGTCCTTGGGCGGTCCCCAGCGCAGAAACGCGCCGGTATTGTTGACGGTCGCCACCGTCAGATAGGCCACCTCCCCGATTCGAGCACTCGCATCGCTTGCCGAGCGGGGAACGGGGCGCGCGTCATCAGCCATGAGCACTTCCTCGATAAATGAGCCTTTATTATGAGCCCAAGGCGATACCGGGGCAAAGCTGGGTAAAAAGCGGGATACAGCAGGGACCGGATCGTAAGGCGAGACACCACTCCGGGCCTTCAACAAGTAAGTAAGCCCTTACAAGTCGCCAAAGTGATGCTGGAGAAGGGTCAGCGCCACGACGGGGGCAGTTTCGGTGCGCAGCACGCGCGGGCCGAGAGTGAGCGGCGTGAAGCCGTGGGACTTGGCGGCGGCGATATCCTGCTCGGTCAGCCCGCCTTCCGGGCCAATCAGAAGCGCCGCGCGTTGGGGGCGCTCGGCGCGCGCGAAGCCGTTGCCGGTGGCCAGGTGCAGCATCAGCTTGAGCGGCTCATCGCGCTGCTCGAGCCACTGGGAAAGCGCGATGGGCGGGTGCACCACGGGCACCGTGGCGCGCCCGCACTGCTCGCAGGCGCTTTCGGCCACCGCCTGCCAGTGGGCGTGCTTTTTGGCTTCGCGCTCGTCTTTCAAGCGCACGTCGCCCCGCTCGGTATAGAGCGGGGTGATCGCCGCCACGCCGAGCTCCACGGCTTTCTGGATGGCGTAATCCATCCGGTCGCCCTTGGAGATCGCCTGACCCAGATGCACCGCGAGCGGCGACTCGCCTTCGCCTGGCCAGACGCTCTCCACCTGAGCCAGCACCCGCTTGCGCCCCGCCTCGGTGATCCGCGCGCCCGCCTCGGCGCCCCGGCCGTCGAACAGCACCAGCGGCGCGCCTTCACTCATGCGCAAAACGCGGCTGACGTGGCGCGCCGGGCCCTCGGGCAGTTCCACCTGCGTACCCACCTCGAGAGTGGCCGGGACGAACAGGCGGGGCATCTTGCCGTGTCGGGCGTACCAGTCGGCTTTCATGGCGTGGCGGGTCACTCGGCTCAGTGGGTGTTTTCAGCGGCGCCCTGGGCCTGCTGCGCTTCGCGCTTTTTACGCTGCGCGTACATGGCTTCGAAGTTGACCGGCGCCAGCATCAGCGGCGGGAAGCCGCCCCGGTTGACCAGGTTGTCGACGCACTCGCGGGCGTAGGGGAACAAAAGGTTCGGGCAGAACGCACCGAGGGTCTGCTCGAGCTGGGCGCCTTCGATGCCGGAGATGCGGAAAAGCCCCGCCTGCTCCACTTCGGCCAGAAAGGAGGTAGTGCCGGATTCGCTGTCGTTGACCTGGGCGGTTACTTTCACCACGACTTCGTACTGGTCGTCATCGATTTTGGTGCTGGTGGTGTTCAGGTCCAGATTGACCTTGGGCTTGAACGACTGCTTGAACACCGCCGGCGAGTTCGGCGCCTCGAAGGAGATGTCCTTGACATAGATGCGCTGCAGCGAAAATTTCAGCTGCGGCTTTTCGCCTTCCGCTGCGCCGGCCTGGGGGGCGTTGTTCTCTTCCGCCATGGGAGTTCTCCTGATAGATCGTTGTTACGTGAATAAAGGGATTAAGTGGATAAAGAAGTGACGAAAAGCGTCGTTACGTCACCAATAGCGCTGGCCTCAAGGCACGCAGGCGGCTTTGCGCTTATTTCTTCACCACCGGAAGGCTATCCGCCTGCCACTGGGCCATGCCGCCCTTGAGCTTGTAGGCGCGCTCAAAACCGGCCTTGCCGAGTTTGGCCTGAACCGTGCCAGCGCTCTGGCCGTGCTTGCACACCACGATGATGGGCTTGTCCTTTACCTTATCAAGCTCCTTCATGCGGGTGTCCAGGTTACTTTGCGGAATGTTGCGCGCCCCGGCGATGTGGCCGGCCTTGAACTCCTTGCTCTCGCGCACGTCGACCACCACCGCGTCTTCGCGGTTGATGAGCTGGGTGGCCTGCGAGGAGGTCACGGCGTGAGTGGACGCACTGCGGGTTTCGTAGATAAGCCACGCCACCAGCACCAGTAAAAACGCGCCCACCAGCAGCGGGTGGTTCATTACGAATTCGAACAGCTGATCGATCATCGCGAACACAATCTCTTGGTCTATGCAAAAAAAGCGGCCAGGCCACCGTCAAACCCGACAAGTATACACATCACGGGCGCCCGCGCGCAGGTCATGACGTCTGGCGAGTGGCTGCGTTATGATGCCCCAAGCGCGCGAGCGTCGCGACCCCGATCCAAGCGGTGTTCGAAAAGGCCCGACCGCCCGGCGCCTTCTCCAACACCTCTTCTTGCGCCGCGCTTTCAAGCCACTTTTTTCGATACCTTTTTCACTACCCTTTTCAATACCTTTTTCACTACGACGAGGTTTCAATGGCGACCACGACCCCGCGCCCGGTAGCGCTGATCATTCTGGATGGCTATGGACACAACCCCGATGCGGCGCACAACGCCGTGGCCGCCGCGCACACGCCGGTGATGGATGCGCTGTGGGCCAAGCGCCCCCACGCCTTTGTGCACACCGACGGCGAGCACGTCGGCCTGCCCGAGGGGCAGATGGGCAACTCCGAGGTCGGCCACATGAACCTGGGCGCGGGGCGCGTGGTGTACCAGGATTTCACCCGTATCACCAAAGCGGTTCGCGACGGCGAGCTTGCGCGCATCGAGGCGCTCACCGCGCCGATCGACGCGGCAGTCGAAAGCGGCCGCGCGGTGCATCTGCTCGGGCTTCTTTCCCCCGGCGGCGTGCACAGCCACGAGGATCACTTTCTGGCACTTGCCGAGCTCGCCGCTGAGCGCGGCGCCAAGCGCATCTACCTGCACGCCTTTCTCGATGGCCGCGACACCGCGCCGAAAAGCGCGCTGGCCTCCATTGAGCGCGCCAACGCCAAACTCGCGGAGCTGGTCGGGGCACAGAACGGCTTCGTCGCCTCGATCATCGGGCGCTTTTACGCCATGGACCGCGACAACCGCTGGGAGCGCGTGGAGAAAGCCTACCGCCTGCTCACCCGGGGCGATGCCGAACACACCAGTGATAGCGCCGAAGCGCTGCTGGAGGCGGCCTACGCCCGCGGCGAAACCGACGAGTTCGTCGAAGCAGGCCAGGTGCGCAAGGGCGATCACGGCGCGGCCATCGAGGATGGCGACGCGGCGATCTTCGTCAACTTCCGCTCCGACCGCGCCCGTGAGCTGACCCGCGCCTTCACCGAGCGCGACTTCGACGGCTTCGAGCGCCAGCGCCGCCCGGCGCTTGCAGGCCAGGGGCTGGTGACGATGACCCGCTACGCCGCCGATATCGACGCCCCCGTCGCCTTCCCGCCGACGGATCTCACCGACACCCTGGGCGAGATAGTGGCCAAGCGCGGGCTCGCTCAGCTGCGCATCGCCGAAACCGAGAAGTACCCGCACGTCACGTTTTTCTTCTCCGGCGGCGTCGAGGCCGAATACGAGCGCGAAGAGCGCATCCTCATCCCCTCGCCGCGGGACGTCAAAACCTACGATGAAAAGCCCGAGATGAGCGCCTTCGAGATCACCGACGCGCTGGTCGAGGCGATCGACGGCGGCACCTTCGATCTGATCGTGTGCAACTACGCCAACGGTGACATGGTCGGCCACACCGGCGACTTCGACGCTGCGGTGAAGGCGATAGAAACCGTCGACACCTGCGTGGGCCGCGTGGTCGAGGCGATCGAGCGCGCCGGTGGGGCGTGCTTGATCACCGCCGACCACGGCAATGCCGAGCAGATGGTTCACCCGGAGACCGGCGCGCCGCAAACCGCCCACACCACCTTCGTGGTGCCGCTGATCTACGTCGGCGAGCGCCAGGCAACGCTTGCCGATGGCCGCCTGTGCGACCTGGCGCCAACGCTTTTGACCATGATGGAGCAGGACGTCCCCGAAGCGATGACCGGCACGCCGCTGCTTACCGTGAAGTCGTGATGCGCTTGTCCGGTGCCTGGAGCGCCGCCGTTCGCTGCGCGCTGCTGTGCATTGGGCTTGCCGGGGCGCTGATGCCCCCGGCCTTTGGGCAGAGCGAGCGCGAGGCGCAGCAGGCGCTCGACGCCCTGGGGCGCGAGATCGAATCGCTCGGCTCGCAGCTTCAAGACACCGGTCAGGCCCGCGACAGCGCCGAGCGCGAGCTGCAAACGGTGGAGACCGAGCTTGCCGCCACCCACCAGCGCCTGGACCAACTGCAGGCCGACCGGCGCGCCCTCGAGGATGAAACCCAGGCGCTGCGCGAGCGCCGCGGCCGCCTCGAAGCGGCGCGCAGCGCCCAGGTCGCAGCGCTGGCCCAGCAGTTCGCCGCGCTCTACCGCCTGGGGCCGACGCCGCAGCTGAAGCTGCTGCTCAACCAGAGCGACCCCGCCGAGCTCGACCGCATGCAGGCGTATCTCAACCGCCTGACCCGGGCGCGCCAGGCAAAGCTCGATGACATCGCCACGCTCGACACGGCGCTGGCCGACAACGAAGCCGAGCTCGATCAACGCCAGGTGCAGCTGGCCGCGCTGCTCGATGAGCTCGAGGCGCAGAGCGCCCGGCTTGCCGAGGCCAGCGCCGAGCGCCAGAGCGTGGTCGCGACCCTTGACGACCGCTACGAAAGCGAAGCCGACCGGCTGGCGGATCTCAACCAGACCCGCGAACAGGCCGAGGCGCAGCTTCGCCGCCTTCAGGCGGAGATGGCACGCCAGGCCACCGCTACGCCCACCACCCATATCGGGCGCACCCAGGGCGATCTGCCCTGGCCAGTGCAGGGCGCGATCAGCGCCGGGTTTAACGGCCAGCAGGGCGTGCACTACAACGGCATCGTCATCGAGGCTAGCGCCAACACCCCGGTCACCGCGGTGCATGCCGGCCGGGTGGTGTTCGCCGACTGGATGCGCGGTTTTGGCAACCTGTTGATCATCGACCACGGCGACCAGGTGATGACGCTCTACGCCCACCTGCAGCAGTTCAACGCCCGCACGGGCCAAGCGGTGAGTGCGGGCGAGGAGATCGGCCGGGTGGGAAATAGTGGCGGGCAGAGCCGCGCCGCGCTTTACTTCGAAGTGAGAAATCGCGGCGAGCCGATTAACCCGCAGCGTTGGATTGCGCGGCGCTGACGGGATAAGCTGACACCAACCGATACACGCGGCGCCCCGGCGCCATTTGCCTTGCGGAGTCTGCATGACGCGAACTGTTAACGAGGTACTGGCCCCCGCCGGGCGGCTGATGGCACGCGGCGTCACGCTGGCGCTGCTGGCCGCACCGCTGCCGCTTCTGGCCCAACCCGCCGCCAGCGGTGACCCGGACGAGCTGCCGCTGGCGGAAATCCAGACCTTCGCCGAGGTGTTCGAGCGCATCAAGCGCGGCTATGTCGAGGAGGTCGACGACGCCACGCTTTTGCGTAACGCCATGCGCGGGCTTCTAAGCGAGCTCGACCCCCACTCCGCCTACCTCGACGCCGACGATTTCCAGAGCCTGCGCGAATCGACCCAGGGCGAGTTCGGCGGCATCGGCATCGAGGTCGGTACCGAAGATGGTCAGCTGATGGTGATCACCCCGATCGACGATACCCCGGCCTCTCGGGCCGGACTGCTGGCTCGCGATCTCATTCTCACCATCGACGGCACGCCCACCGAGTCGCTTTCGCTGCAGGAGGCGGTCACGCTGATGCGCGGCGAGCCGGGAAGCCCGCTGCGCCTCGAGATATTGCGCAGTGGCGAGGAGGCGCCGCGGGAGATCACGCTGACCCGCGAGGTGATTCGAAGCGAGAGCGTCCGCCAGGAGCTGCTGGAGCCGGGCTACGGCTATCTGCGGATCAGCCAGTTTCAAACCCGCACCCCGGAGCAGGCCGGAGAAGCGCTTTCGCGCATGAGCCGCGAGCAGCCGCTCCAGGGGCTGGTGCTCGATCTGCGCAACAACCCAGGCGGGGTGCTTCAATCCGCGGTGGGCGTGGCGGATCTGTTTCTCGACAGCGGCCGTATCGTCTACACCGAAGGGCGCCTGGCCAACACCGAGATGTCGTTTTCCGCCAACCCGGCAACGCCGGCCCGGGACACGCCGCTGGTGGTACTGATCAACGGCGGCAGCGCCTCCGCCGCCGAGATCGTCGCCGGCGCGCTGCAGGATCAGCGCCGGGCGATCATCATGGGCACCGAAAGCTTCGGTAAAGGGTCGGTGCAGCAGATCATGCCGCTGGGCAACGGCGAGGGGCTCAAGCTCACCACCGCGCTCTACTACACCCCCAACGGCCGCTCGATCCAGGCCCAGGGCATCGTCCCCGATGTCGAAGTGCTGCGCGGGCGCCTGGAAGTCGCCGAGCAGCGCCGCGGCATTCGCGAAATCGACCTCGAAGGCCATCTGGATAACCAGAGCGACCGCGCGCTCGAGCGCGGCGAGCTTTCAGAGCGGCTTCGCGACGACTATCAGCTCAGCGAAGCGCTCAACTTGCTCAAGGCGCTCAACGTGGTCGACCGGCGCCGTTGAGCGCCGGCACTTTGCAGGTAGAGACTTCACAGAAAGCGCTAGCGACACGAGCGCGGAAGCCTTCCGCGCTCGCCGGTGGCCTGGCGCATGATCAGCCGCTTGAGCGGCACCGCCTGACTCACCGCGCTCATGCCGAGATTGCGCGCTAGCGTCAGCGCCGGCTGGCGGCTACCGAACAGCGTCTTGAAGCCCTTCATCAAGGCGAGCATCGCGGCGTTATCCGGGCGTCGACGCCGCTCGAAACGCGAAAGCGTCGCCCGCTCGCCAATGCTCGCCCCGCGCCGCCAGGCGTGAATCACCTCGTCGGCCAGTACCGCCGCGTCCATCAACCCCAGGTTCACCCCCTGGCCTGCCAGCGGGTGAATCGTATGGGCGGCGTCGCCCACCAGCGCGAAGTGATCGAGGGTATAGGTCTTCGCGTGGCGCTGAATCAGCGGGAAACGATGCACCCGGTCGATCACCTCGACGCGCCCCAGGCGGTGATCGAGCGTCTCGGCCATTGCCTCGCCCAGCGCTTCATTGGAGAGACCTTCCAGGGTGTCGGCGTGGCGGGCACTGGTCGACCAGACGATCGAGCAGTAGTGCTCGTCGCCCTCCAGGCTCAACGGCAAGAATGCCAAGGGCCGGCCGTCGACGAATACCTGGCGCGCGCAACCGCCGTGAGGCTTTTCGCAGCGCACCGTGGTTACCACCGCATCCTGTTCCATCGCCTGCTCGGCCACTTCGATACCCGCCAGCGCCCGCAGCGCCGAGCGCGCGCCGTCGGCGGCCACGACCAGCGGCGCGTTGAGCTCGCGCCTATCCTTCAAGATCACGCTGCGCCCCTTCGACGCCGTCTGCAGCGCTGCCACCTCGACCCCGTAATAGGCTTGAAGCGTTGGCAGGGTCAACACCTTCTGATTGAGCGCGGCGAGGGTGACGCTGTTTTCGACGATATGCCCGAGCACCGCCGTGCCCGCCTCATCGGCGGAAAAATCGATGTGGCCGCTGCCCTCGCCGTCCCACACCTGCATATAGCGGTACGGCGTCACTCGGGTGCTGGACATGGCCGGCCAAGCGCCGAGGTGGGTCAACAGCCGCTGGGAAACCGGCGTGAGCGCGCTCACCCGCGGGGTGAGCGTTGAGGTGTCGAGGGTTTCAATCATAAGCGGTGCGACCCGGGATTCGACCAGCGCGGTGCGCAGCCCGGCGCCGGCCAAAAGCCCGGCCAGCGCCGTGCCCACCATGCCGGCGCCGACGATGACCGCGTCAAACTGCTCGAAACTCGTGTTCGATGGCGCCTGTTGGCTCTGCATTGCGCTTCCTGTGGTGAGTCGTGAGTCGTGAGTCGTGAGTCGTGAGTCGTGAGTCGTGAGTCGTGAGTGACAGTATAAGCGTTAACGCTCGAGGCCCATGGCGCGGCGCGCGAGGCCCCGGCGCAGCGGGCCGACCAGGTTGAGGCCGATCAGGCCAGCGGCGCGGGCGTGGGGCAGAAGCGGAAACGAAGCGCCGAACAGGCGCACCAGGCTATCGCTGAAGCGGATCACGTTGGCGCGATCCCGGGCGCGATGTCTCTCGAAAGCGAGCAGCGTGTGCATATCGCCTACATCGCGCCCCTGCTGGCGGCCCTCTTCCAGCGCTTCGACCAGGTCCATCACCGAGCGCAGCGCCAGGTTGAAGCCCTGCCCCGCCACCGGATGCAGCGCGTGGGCGGCGTTACCCAACACCGCGAGCCCCGGGCGCACCGTTTCGCGCGCCGTCACCAGCGAAAGCGGATAGCTAAATCGCTTGCCGACTTTAGTGAACCGCCCGACCCGGTCGCCGAAGGCGCGCTGCAGCTGCGCCAGAAACGCGCCGTCGTCGAGCGTTAGCCGCGCCTTTTCATCGCCACTCTGGTGCGTCCAGATCAGCTCCATCGCCTGGTTGGGCAGCGGCAGCAGCGCCATCGGCCCTTCGTCGGTGAAGCGCTCGAAGGCCACGCCGTGGTGGGGCTGGCTGATACCCACGTGGGCGATCAGCGCGGTCTGTTCATAAGAGCGCCGCTGGCTCTCGATACCGAGCTGCTCCTTGAGTCCGGAGCGCCCGCCATCGGCGAGCACCGTTAGCCCGGCGCTCAGCGTCTCGCCGGTAGAAAGCGCCAAGCGGTGGCCGTTTTCCACCGCGGTCATGGTCTCGACCCGCGCCGGGCAGTACCAGTCGATGGGCAGCGTTTCGAGCTTCTGGTGCAGCACCCGCCCCATCCAGGCGTTGGGAATCACGTAGCCCAGCGCCTCGACCCCCATCTCGGAAGCGTTTAGCCGTGTAGCCCCCAGCCGGCCGCGCTCGCTGATATGGATGCGCGCGATCGGCGAGGCCTCTCGCTGCATCGCCTCCCACACACCCAGCTCGCGAAAGCGTTGCGCGGAGCCGGCGGCGATGGCGCTTGCCCGCGCATCGAAGCTCGGCTGCCAAGCCTGCTCGCCGCTATCCGGCAGGGCGGCGGCCTCGATGATCGCCACGCGCAGATTAGAGCGCGCCATCATGGCGGCCAGCGCGCAGCCCAGGCTCGACCCCACCAGCCCGCCACCCACGATAACGATATCGTAAGTCTTCGTTTTAGAAGATTTTTCAGGCATCCGCGTGGTCATCAAACGCTCTCCGCTCACTCGATGTAATTTCGTAAAACATTACATAATAAATATTTTCAGTATTTCGATTCGATCACTTATTGACCATCAGGGCCTCGATTTCTTCCACCTGCTTGGGCACTTCCGAAGTGAGCACCTCTCCGCCGGTCGCGGTGACCGCCACGTTGTCCTCGATACGAAGTCCGATGCCGCGGTAGGCAGCGGGAATGTCATCGTCTTCGGGGATGTAGAGACCGGGCTCGACGGTGACCACCATGCCCGGCGCCAGCGGGCGCGGCGTCTGTTCGTCCAGCCGGTAGGTGCCCACATCGTGCACGTCGAGCCCGAGCCAGTGCGAAGTGGAGTGCAGGTAGAAGCGCCGGTAGCTGTCGTCGTCGATACGCGCCTGCACATCGCCGGAGAGAAGGCCAAGCTCGATGAGCCCGCGGGTCAAATCCTCGACCACACCGGCGTGGATATCGGCAAGCGTGGCGCCTGGAGCAATGGCGGCCACGGCGCGCTCCTGAGCGCCCAATACCACGTCGTAAAGCGCGCGCTGGGCTTCATTGAAGCGCCCGGCTACCGGAAAGGTGCGGGTGATATCGCCGGCGTAAAGGTCGAACTCGGCGCCGGCGTCGATCAGCACCAGGGCGTTCTCTTCGAGCACCGCGCTGTTTTCAATATAGTGCAGCACACAGGCGTTGGCGCCGCCGCCGACGATGGTGCTGTAGGCCGGGCCGCTGCCGCCCTGCCAGACGAACTCGTGTTCGAGCTCGGCCTGCAGCTGATACTCGAAGAGCCCCGGCGTACAGGCGCGCATCGCCCGCCGGTGAGCTCGGGCAGAAATGCGGCAGGCGTGGCGCAAAAGCGCAAGCTCCGCCGGGCTCTTGATCAGCCGCTGGGCGTGGATCAGTTCGCGGCTGTCGAACCAGGCCTCGAGCGCGGGCTTGCCGCGGCGCCGGCCCGCCTGGGCGTCCGCCAATGCGTCTTCGGCAATCGCCATCGCCTCGGGCTCGCCGAGCGGCAGGTAGAGCCGTGTGCGCCCTTCGAGCAGCCCCGGCAGACGCGTTTCGCGCTCGGCGTTCTCGAACGCCTGGTCGACGCCATGCTCGGCCAGCACGCCGCTGGCACCGAGGCGCCGGCCGGTCCAGGCCTCGAGGGTGGCGTCGCGGTCCTGGCAAAACACCACGCTCTGGCCAGAGTCACGCCCGGGCAGCAGCAGAAGCAGCGCATCGGGTTCGAGAATGCCGGTCAGATAATAAAAGTCGCTCTGCTGGCGAAACGGGTACTCGCTGTCGTTCGAGCGGGTCTTGAGCGCGCCGCCGGGCACGATCATCACCGCCCCTTCTGGCAAGTTGGCCATCAGCGCCTCGCGGCGGGCGCGGTACTCATCCACGGTGATCGCGGCGGGGCGCGAAAGCGTATCGGGTAACATCACTGCTCCTTGAAAAAAGCGGTCAGCCGGAGGCCATCAGTGAACCGGGGCGTCGGTCTGCTCGACCTGGGGGCGGCCCGGGTGCTGCTCGGTGTAGAGCAGCATCGCCGCCATGCGCGCGTGCTCGGAGAGCGCAAAGAGGTCGTTCTCGTTCTCGGGGCTGTCGTCGATCTCGGTTTCGATCTGGCCAAAGCCCGCCAGGTCGTCGACCGCCTCCTTGAGCGGCTGCGACCAGCGCTTCTTGAGCGCTTCGTCGGCGACCTCCTCGACGACCTCGGTAAAGCCTAGCGCCCACTCCTTGAGCCCCTGAGCCTGCTCGCCGAGCGAGAAGAGCTCATCGGGTAGCAGCGGCGCGAAGTTCAGATCGCTGGCGCTGAGCGCCTCCAGGGTCTGGCGGCGCCAGCCGAGCAGGCGCTCGGCGCTTTCCGGGTCCCGGGGCTGCTCGACGCCCAGGCTCATGCAGACTTCCTCGAGCCAGGCCTCGGCGGTGACATCCTTGAGCGCCAGCAGCGCGCAGAGCCGGCCGTCGAGAAAGGCGGGCGACTGCATGCTGCCATGAAGAAGGAAGACGTCGGCCACGTCGGAAAAGTCCTGGCGCTGCTCGATGAGGGACATGGTGTTCTCGCTTTGAACTTGAAGATGAACTTGAAAAATGAACGTGAAAAGAGGGTACACGCGGGCGGCGGTCAAGGGGCGAGCCGCCGGCGCGTTGACCCCGCGCAAGCGGCTCTCTTATAGTGAACGCCGACCCGCCTTCCTTGTACCGTGATGTTAACGCATTCGGGCCCTGACGTGCCCGTGCCGGAGTCTTCGATGAGTAACGCCAAGCGGCCGACCAAAGAAATCACCCTGCTGGGTCGCAGCTACATGATCGCCTGCGATACCGGGGAGCAGCCAAAGCTCGAACGCGCCGCTCGCTATCTCGATCGTGCCATGCAGGGCATCCACGCCCAGAGCAGCGTGCTGGGCAGCGAGCGCATCGCCATCATGGCGGCGTTGAACATCACCCACGAGCTTCTGGAGGCGCTCGACGAGCACCGCGCCGGCGAAGCCAACTTGAACCGCTTGCACGACCGCCTGGAAAAGGCGCTACAAAGCGCCCGCCCGGTCGAGGCTAGCGCTGCCACGAAAAACGAACCTGCGGGTTAAAGCCGGGCTGGCCCTATGGCAGCGGCGCGCGCTCTGTTAAGATGAAGGGGTTCTCTGGAGTGTGCGCCAGTCGTTATAGTCCCTCGAGCCTATGCGCAGTACCCAGGGGGCCAAATGCTAGCCAGGCCCGTGTGCATGTCCGTGCGTCGGAAAGCCTGACGGTCTGGCTGCGGCCACCCACCTGAACCAGTAGGTTCAGGGCCAGAACGACAGCGGCACTCTGGGGAACACCTCGATGGATCCTACCGATACGCACTCTCTTGACGAACGTGCTCTCGATAAACGCGCCCTGCGCCGTGAACTTCGCCGCAAGCGCCGCGCCCTGAGCGACGCCGAGCAGCAGACGGCGGCCCATTCGCTTTGTCAGCGCCTCAAGCGACTCCCCGAACTCCAGCGCGCCCGCCGCGTCAGCCTCTACCTGCCGGTCGGCGGTGAGATCGACCCGACGCCGCTTCTGAGCTGGTTTCAAAAGCGCCGCGTGACGGTCTATCTGCCGGTGCTGCGCCCGTTGAGCGCCAACGCGCTCTGGTTCGTTCGCCTGGACGACGACACCCCCATGGTCGAAAACCGCTTCGGCATTCGCGAGCCCAGCACGCGCTTTGGCGCCCGGCGGCAAAACCGGCTGCCCGCCTGGGCGCTGGATACGCTGATCGTGCCATTGGTGGGGTTCGATCATAAGGCCAATCGAATGGGCATGGGCGGCGGCTTTTATGATCGTACGCTTGCCTTCATGCGCCGCCCCGGACCCAGGCCGTCGCTGATCGGCGTGGCCCACGCCTGCCAGCAGGTAGCGCGGCTCGACGTCGAGCCCTGGGATATCCCGCTGGATGCGGTGGTGAGCGACGCGGGTATCGTGCGGCGCGCTGGAACGAGCGACTAAAACGACGAGGGGCCGATCAATGTCGGCCCCTCATTGCGGTGCTTGCGCGCCGCGTATTCAGTTCTTCTTCAGCGATCTATCTTCAACTACCCGATAACGCCTGAGCGTACCCGGTGGCCAACACCCCCAATAAAAACACCACCGTCAACGCCATTACTACGTCAGGCTTCCTGCGCCGCATGCCTTGTCTCCAACGTTTTTTTGGTTACCGATGCCTGAAAGCCAGTCATCGACGTTTTATTTTCAGGATGGCTGGCTTGACTATTTTTCAAAGCCGACTATAGGGCCATAGGCAGGCCGGTGACAATAGCCTTTTACCCCCTTTTTCGCCACTTTTTTTAACGCTGGAAACCTGGCAGCCGTGAGTGCTGGCGTTAGTCAGCGCTTACCTGGCGGCCTTCGAGCATCACGCCATGAACAGGCGGTAGGCAGGGTTGTCGCTTTCGCGCCAGTAGCGGTAGCCAATCGCGTCGAGATGCTCGGCGACGTGAGTGCGATCATCGCCCGGCACCTGCATGCCGACCAGCACGCGCCCGTAGGCGGCGCCGTGATTGCGGTAGTGAAACAGCGAAATGTTCCAGTCATGGGGGAGCTGGGTGAGGAAGTTCATCAGCGCCCCCGGGCGTTCGGGAAACTCGAAGCGGTAGAGCTCCTCCTCGAAGCGCTCGCTGGGGCGCCCGCCGCTCAAGTGGCGAATGTGCAGCTTGGCGAGCTCGTTGTCGGTAAGATCTTCCACCGGATAGCCCGCCTCCACCAGCCGGTCGATGACCGACTGGCGATCCTCACCGCCGGGCTTGACCTGCACGCCGACGAAGATATGAGCATCGTTATCGTCGGCGTAGCGGTAGCTGAACTCGGTGACCATGCGTCGGCCCAGCGCCCGGCAAAATTTCTTGAAGCTGCCGGGTTTCTCCTCGATGGTCACGGCCAGAATCGCCTCGCGCTGCTCGCCAAGCTCGGTGCGCTCGGCGATGTGCTGAAGCCGATCGAAGTTGGTGTTGGCGCCGGAATTGATGCACAAAAGCGTCTCGCCCTCGGCGCCGGTCTGCTGCACGTACTTCTTGAGCCCGGCCAGCGACAGCGCCCCGGAAGTTTCCGACACCGCCCGGGTATCCTCGAAGATATCCTTCACCGCCGCACAGATTTCATCGGTCGTGACGGTGATCACGCCGTCGACCAGCTCGCGGGCCAAGCGAAAGGGCACCTCGCCGATCTGCGACACCGCCACCCCTTCGGCGAAGGTGCCGACCTGGTCGAGCACCACGCGCTCGCCGGCCTCGAGTGCGGCTTTCAGGCAGGCGCTATCCTCGGCTTCGACGCCGATCACCTTGATATCCGGGCGCAGGTACTTAACATAAGCGGCCACGCCCGCGATCAGCCCGCCGCCACCGACGGGCACGAAGATCGCGTCCAGCCGGCCGCTGTGCTGGCGCAGAATCTCCACGCCGATGGTGCCCTGGCCCGCCACCACGTCGATATCATCGAACGGCGGAATGTAGGTGTAGCCGTGCTCTTCGATCAGCTCAGCAGCGTGAGCGGCGGCATCGGCGAAGGCGTCGCCCTTGAGCACCACCCTGGCGCCGCGGGCGCGCACCGCCTGCACCTTGATCTCCGGGGTGATACGCGGCATCACGATGGTCGCCTTCACGCCCATCAGTTTGGCCGCCATGGCCAGGCCCTGGGCGTGGTTGCCGGCGGAGGCGGCGATCACGCCGCGCGCCTTCTGCTCGTCGGAAAGCTGGGCCATCTTGTTGTAGGCGCCGCGAATCTTGAACGAGTAGACCGGCTGCAGATCTTCGCGCTTGATCAGAATCTGGTTGTGAAAGCGACGCGACAAAAAGGGGGCGGGGGAAATCGGGGTCTCGCAAGCCGCTTCGTAGACGCGGGCCTGGAGGATCTTTTTGACGGTAGCTTCGAGCATGCGGATATCCAGAGTTTGAAAAAAACGGCCGGAGCCGAGAAAAGCCTTTATTGGTAGCAGATCAGGCAAGCCAGCGTCCAGCGTTATGCGAGCCCATCAACACGCGTGGCCCAGGGCGTTATACTAGCCGCGCCCCCTACAACCCCGGAGCCCCCATGACCCAGGACGAGCTGAAAGCCGCCGTCGCCGACGCCGCCATCGCCGAAATCACCCCGCATCTCGAGAAGAGCACCGTGCTCGGGATCGGCACCGGTTCGACGGCGAATCTCTTCATCGACCGCCTCGCGCCGCTGCGCGACCGCTTCAAGGGCGCGGTGGCAAGCTCCGATGCCTCGAAAGCGCGCCTTAAGGCGCTGGGTATCGAGGTGTTCGAACTCAACGAGGTCGGTACCGTTCCCTTCTATATCGACGGCGCCGACGAAGTGAACGCTCACCTTCACATGATCAAGGGCGGCGGCGCGGCGCTGACGCGGGAAAAAATCGTCGCCGCCTGCGCCGAGCGCTTCATCTGCATCGCCGATGGCTCCAAGCGCGTCGAGACGCTCGGGCGCTTTCCGCTGCCCATCGAGGTGATCCCCATGGCGCGCTCTTACGTCGCCCGCGAACTGGTCAAGCTCGGCTTCGAGCCGGTCTACCGCCAGGGCGTGGTGACCGACAACGGCAATCAGATCATCGACGGCTTCGAGCGCATGATCGAAGACCCGGTGGAAATGGAGAGGCGCCTGAACGCCATCGTCGGCGTGGTCACTAACGGCCTGTTCGCCAGCCGCGGTGCCGACGTGCTGCTGCTGGGCACCGACAAGGGCGTCGAGCGTAGCGAGCGCTAACTGACTCTCGGCCCGCCGCGCTGTGGCAGCAGCACGTTAAGCCCGTCCAGGGTGCGCGTAAGCGCTCCCTGATGGGCCAAAATAACGGCCCGCCCCGCCTCTCCCCGCCTTTTGGCAAGCACAGGGTCGGCCAGCAGCGTTGCCAGCGCCTTTGCCAGCGCGTCCGGCGTATCGACCCGTTCGAGCGCCCCGGCCTGCAGAAGCGGCTCGGCCACATCACTGAAGTTCTCCAGCGACGGCCCGCAAAGCACCGGCCTCCCTAAAGCCGCCGGCTCGAGCACGTTGTGCCCGCCAAGCGTTACCAGCGAGCCGCCGACGAACGCGACGTCGCCTGCGGCGTAGAGCGTTGCGAGTTCGCCCAGCGTATCGCCCAGATAGACCTCGACGTCGCCCGCGATCGCGGCCTGCTCGCTTCGGCGCACCGTAATAAATTCCTCGCGCCGGCAGAGCGTCGCTACTTCGTCAAAGCGCTGCGGGTGGCGCGGTACGAGTATCAACAGCGCCTCGGGAAAGCGCTGGCGAAGCACTCGGTGGGCTTTCAGGACGAGCGCCTCCTCGCCGTCGCGGGTGGAGCCTGCAACCCACACCGGGCGGCTGCTCTCGCCGAGAAGTGAACGCTTACTGTTTTCGAGATCCGCCTCAGGGAGATCAACGTCGAACTTGAGCGAGCCTACTACCGCCACCCCCCTGGGCGCGCCGAGGGCTTGAAAGCGCTCGGCGTCCACGCGAGATTTCGCCGCCAGCCAGTCGATCTGCGAAAGGGCTGCGGCCATCAGCGGGCGAATCTTCAGATAGCGCGCCAACGCCCGCTCGGAGAGCCGCCCATTGACCACGGCCACCGGCACCCCGCGCCGGGCGCAGGCGTGAAGCAGGTTCGGCCACAGCTCGGTTTCGAACAAAAGCGCCAGCGAAGGCGCTACGCGGTCGATAAAGCACCGCGCCGCGCCGGGAAAATCGAGCGGCAGAAAGCGGTGGGCCAGGCGCGGTTTCACGGCTTCGGTCTGCGCCTCGATCAGCGCCTGAACCTGGGCTGCGCCGGTGGCGGTCATGGTGGTGATCAAGAGGCTATGGCGTGGGTAGCGCGCCAGCAGCGCCTCGATTAGCGAGCGGGCGGCGCGCACCTCGCCGACTGAGGCGCAGTGCAGCCAAAGGCGGGGCGCAGGGGGAAGCGTGCCGAGGCCCACGCCCAAGCGCTGACGGCGCGGGTAAGTGGGCACTTGCTCGCGCCAGATGCGCCGAAAAATCAGCGGTGAAAGCGCGTAGAGCGCCGCCGAGTAGAGCCCCCGGGCAAGCCGGTGCTGGCCCCTGGCCTTGGCCGGCGGCGCCGGCATCAGCGCCCGCGCTCGAGAATGGTGTCGATCATGTTCGAGGTCGAAACGCCGTCTTCGAAGCCGAGCACCTTCACCTCGCCGCCGTTTTCGAGCACCGCTTCGCTGCCGGCAATTTCGTCGACCCGGTAGTCGCCACCCTTGACCAGGATGTCCGGCAGTACCGCTTCGATCAGCCGTGCCGGGGTGTCCTCGTTAAAGGGCACGACCCAGTCAACCGCGGCGAGCCCGGCGAGCACCTGCATGCGTCGATCCAGCGTATTGATCGGGCGGCGCTCGCCCTTCAAGCGGCGCACCGAGGCGTCGTCATTGACCGCGACGATCAGCCGGTCGCCCAGGCGCCGGGCCTGCTCCAGGTAGCTGACGTGGCCGGCGTGGAGGATATCGAAGCAGCCGTTGGTCATCACCACGCGCTCGCCGCGCCGGTGGGCGGCGTTCACCGCCTCGCACAGCGACGCCTCGGCGGTCACGCCGAACTCAGGCGGGCGTTCGCCGTAGTGGGCGCGGGAAAGCTCGGCCACACTCAGCGTGGCGGTACCGGGCTTGGCCACCACCAGCCCGGCGCCAAGGTTGGCGAGCATCATCGCGTCCGGCAGTTCGCTTCCCGCCGCCAACGCCAGCCCTAAAAGCGCGATGACGGTGTCGCCGGCGCCGGTCACATCGAACACTTCCTGAGCCCGGGTGGGCAGGTGAAGTGCGCCGTGGCCTTCGCGAATCAGCGTCATGCCCTTTTCGCTGCGGGTGATCAGAAGCGCCTGGAGATCGAGCTCGGCGCGCAGCGCCTCGCCCTTCTGCTCCAGCGCCGCATCACAGTCGCAGACGCCGGCCACCGCTTCGAACTCGGCCAAATTCGGTGTGATCAGGCTCGCCCCGCGGTAGCGGGTGAAGTCGGTGCCCTTGGGGTCGATCAGTACCGTCTTGCCCTGACGTCGCGCCAAATCGATCAGCCGCTCGACCTGGCTGAGCGTGCCCTTGCCGTAGTCCGAGAGGATCATCACATCGGCCTCGACAAGCGCCTCTTCAACCCGGGTCAAGAGCTCGTCGGTGTCGACCCCGGCCAGGCTCTGCTCGAAGTCGAGCCGGATGAGCTGCTGATTGCGGCTCATCACGCGCAGCTTGGTGATGGTCGGCAGCGCCTCGCTCACCTGAAAGTGAGTGCTTACCTTGGCGTGATCGAGCGCGCTTTTCAGAAGCTCGGCGTGCTCGTCCTGCCCGACCACCCCGGCAAGCCCGGCGTGGGCGCCGAGTGAGGCGACGTTGAGCGCCACGTTGGCCGCCCCGCCCGGACGGTCGTCGGCGCCGTCCACGCGCACCACCGGCACCGGCGCTTCCGGCGAAATGCGTGAGGTGCTGCCGTGCCAGTAGCGGTCGAGCATGACGTCGCCCACCACCAGTACGCGGGCGCAGGCAAGCGCATTCAGATCAACTTTCATTCAAGGGCCCCGTGGTTGGCTGGGTCGCGGTGTGGGCGAGCAGCGCGTCGAGTTTGTCGATGACCTCGTCGGTTCCGATCAGGTCCATGGCGTCGGCGTGGCGCACGCGCTGGCCCCAGTTCACCTCGTCCACCGACTTGTCGAGATAGGTACGCACCGCCCGCGGGTAGGCGTTGACGGCGAAGTCGCGCCACAGATAGGGCGCGGCGCGCTGCGGGTTGGTCGTGGCGTAGAGCCCGAGCGTCGGCGTGCCGAGCGCATTGCCCATGTGCGCAGGGCCGGTATCCGGGGCGATCACCGCCCGCGCCCGGTCGATCAGCGCCAGCACGCCTTTCAGGGAGGTACCGCCTATGGCGTTGATGACGCTGCCGGGCTGGCACAGCGCCTCGATCGCATCGCCCATTTCGCGCTCGGCGGCGCTGCCGCCGCCGGTCAGCACGCTCTTGAGCCCGTGGTACTGGTAGGCATGGTCGATGACGCTGGCGTAGCCCTTTACCGACCAGTTGCGAAAGTTGCGAAGCCGTGGGTTGCTGCACGGGTTGATGACGATGTAGGGCGCTTCACCCGCCAGCGCCTGGGCCTCCTGGTAGGCGGTCGCCGGTACCGGCAGATCCCACTCGAGCCGGTCATCCTCGACGCCGAGCAGGCGGGCAAAATCCATGAACGACTCGAGCACGTGCGGGTGCTCGCGCGGCGCGATCTGGCGCTGGGTGAACCAGTGCTGGAAATCCTTGGCGCGGGCCTTGTCAAAACCCACGCGCAGTCGGGCCTTGAGCCCGAGCGAGAGCACACTTGCGCGAATCGCCTGCTGCATGTGCAACAGCACGTCAAAACGGGTGTCCGAGAGTTCACGCCAGATTCTGCGCATACCGGCAAGGCCGGTCGCTTTGTCGAAGACGACGAACTCGACCCCGGAGAGCCCCGCCAGTAGACTGTGCTCGCCCTTGCCGATGATCCAGGTGATGCGCGCCTTCGGCCACTGGCGCTGCAGCGCGCGCACCGTGGGCACGAGGTTGCACACGTCGCCCAGCGCGGAGAGGCGCAGGATGGCGATATGACGAGGATTTTCAGGCAGAGAGGGCTTCATGCGCTTGGCGGCACTCCGGCAACAAAATTGGCTGATTCTACACGATGTGGACAGTTTAAGTGACGAGGCTCACTCGCACCAACCCGGGGCCTGGCTGTTCGACCCCGAGCACTGGCGTCGCCAGCAGCGCGTGACCGGCCAGGCGCCGGGGCGCGGCGAGAGCCTGTTCATCGACCGCGGCGCCGAGCAGTGGGTGCTGCGCCCCTACCGGCGCGGCGGGCTCGCGGCCCAAGTGAGCGAAAAGCGCTACCTGTGGCTCGGCGCCGAGCGCACCCGCGCCTTTCGCGAGCTGCGCCTGACCGCCGCGCTTTTCGATCAAGGCCTGCCGGTGCCGCGCCCGGTCGCCGCCGGGGTGAGGCGCCTGGGCGCAAGCTACGAAGCGGCGCTGATCACCGTGCGCATCGAAGGCGCCCGGGCGCTCGCCTCGCGCCTGTCCGAGGGCAGCGCCGATGAGGCGCTGCTCGAGCGGGTCGGCGAGATGATCGCGCGCTTTCACAACAGTGGGCTCGATCACGTCGATCTCAACGCGCGCAATATCCTGATCGACGACCAGGACGCGCCCTGGCTGATCGACTTCGACCGCTGCCGGCTCAGAGCGGCGGGCAGCTGGCAAACGAGCAACCTCGAGCGTCTGACGCGCTCGGTGGCCAAATTCAGCCCCGCCTGTGATGCGGCCATGTGCGCGATTTCGGCGGGCTACGACAGGGCGTCGTAGTAGGCCATCAGCCGTTTGACGTGCTGCTTGTGGCTGAAGTGGCGCTCGACCCGCGCGCGCGCCGCGGCTCCCATCGCCCGGCGGCGCGCGTCGTCTTCGATGAGCGAAGCCTGGGCGTCGCGCCAGGCGTTGACATCGAAGGGGTCGACCAGCACGCCGCACTCGGGGCTGACCAGCTCCGGCAGTGAGCCGGTGTTGGAGCCGATGATCGGCATGGCGCAGGCCATCGACTCGATGATGGTCAGGCCAAAGGCTTCGTTTTCCGACGGAATACAGACCAGATCGAGCACCGGCAAAATCTCGGTGAGATCCGAGCGGTGGCCGAGAAAACGGATCCTGTTGGCGAGCGGCGTGCCCTCGATCATCTTCAGAAGCGTTTGATAGAACGTCTCGGTGCCGCCGGAGGCGTAGTCGGTGCCGCCGATCGACACCGCGAAGAAGTCGAGCTCCTCGGGTAGTTGTAACAGCGCCTTCACCCACACGTCCTGCCCCTTGCCCGGCGTCACCCGCCCGGGCAGGCCGATCGCCACCGCCGACTCGGGAATACCGAGCTCAAGGCGTTTGGCCTTGATCGTGTCGGCATCGGTGACCGGGCGGTAAGTGTCGGTATTGACCCCGTGAGGCAGGCAGATCACCCGCTCGCGCGCCACCGGCAGGTTCCTGACGTTGCGCGCATGGGTCGCTTGGCTGATCGAGAGCACGCGGTCGACGTTACCGTAGGCGAAACGGTGATAGGGGCTCTTCTTGGCGCGCTGGCCACCGACGTGGTCGGTATAGAGCACGCGAATGCTCGGCAGCAAAATCTTCAAAAGCGCGGTAAGGCGCAAGTCGCTGGACTTGTGGCAGTGGATGACGCGCACGTTCTCGTCGATCAGCCAGCGGCGGATACGCCACACATTTCTGAGCGCCTCACCGTTGCTCGAAAACGCCTTGAAGGCTACCTGGTTACGTTCGAAGTAGGTCTCGATGCGGGTCTGGCCCAGGCAGATGCCGATCACCTCGACGCCCTCCTCTTTAAGGTCCTCGATCACCCGGTCGACGTAGAGCTCCATACCGCCCTTACCGTCGGACAGGCAAATCTGCAGCACCTTCGCCACCTTGCTGCCCGCGTCGTTGACAGCGTCCGTTTCCACACCCTTGGCCATTACGCCCCGCCTTCTTCGCGCCGTTAAACAAGTTTGCCGTTGTCTTGTAGTATACAGGCTGCAATCAACGGGGTATTCACCATGGCACACAGAGTGCTGGTCGTGCGCAACGACAAGATCGGGGATTTCATGCTCGCCTGGCCGGCGCTCGCCTGCCTGAAAAGCGCCTCACCCACACCGCACGTCAGCGTGCTGGTGCCCGCCTATACCGAGGCGCTTGCCCGCGCCTGCCCCTGGGTGGACGAGGTGATCGTCGACCCGGGTAAGAATGGCGGGAAGAGCGCGCAAAAGGCGCTGCTGGCAACGGTCAAGGCCGCCCGCTTCGATGCGCTGCTCACCCTCTACTCCACCCCACGTATTGGCTGGCTTGGCCTTCGCGCGGGGATTGCGCTGCGCCTGGCGCCGGCGACCAAGTGGGCGCAGATTTTCTATAACGCGCGCATCACCCAGCGCCGCTCGCGATCGATAAAGCCCGAGTATCAGTACAACGTCGATCTCGCCTGCGCGCTTCTGGAGCGGCTTTCGCTCACGCTGAACCGCCTGCCTACGCCGCCCTTCTGGCCACTTGCAAAGGAAGTGATCGCTCACCAACGCCAGGAACTGGCAGGGGAAGCCAACGTCTGCGCGGTGGTCGTCCATCCGGGCAGCGGCGGGTCAGCGGTGAATCTTTCCCTCGAGCAGTACGCCGCGCTGGTGGCGAAGGTGAACCTGCGAACCGATGCCGCCCCGGCCTGGTGGATCAGCGCCGGGCCCGGGGAAGAGACCAAGGCCGACGCTCTGGTCGAGACGCTCACCGCCCAGGGCATGGAGGCCAGGCGGCTCGCGCCGAGCGACAGCATCGAGGCGTTCGCCCACCAGCTGGCAGGCGCCGATCTGTTGATCGCCGGCTCCACCGGGCCCCTGCACATCGCCGGGTGTTTGAACACCGCCACCGCCGGCTTCTACCCGGCCAGGCGCTCGGCCACACCGCTTCGCTGGCAGACCTGCAACGACGCCGACCGGCGCCTCGCCTTCTGCCCGCCAGCAGGTGCCGGCGAGCAGGAGATGGCGGCGATCGATCTCGACACCGCCGCCGAAGAGATCTCAGCGCTCGTGCGGGCCGGGCTTGCCGCGCACCCAGAGCGCGGCGTACTTGTTGAAGGTGGAGTGAGCCGAGAGAATCGCCAGTAAGAGGCCCTGGCCGCCGTCGCGAAAACCTGCCTTGAGCACGTACATCTTGAGAAAGCAGCCCAGCGCGTGAACCACGCCTTGGCCGATGGAAGCCGTCTTGCCCCGCGCGGCGCGCTGCTCGGCCCAGGCGTCGGCGTAGTGGGCGGATTTTTCCAGGTAGTGGCGCACGTCGCGGTAGGTGTAGTGCAACAGGTCTCCTTCGAGCGGCAGCGTCTCGAGCGTGTCCGGCACCACCAGCTTCTCGTGCACCAGCGCCGCGTTGTAGGAGGCGCGCCCGCGCGGATAAAGGCGCTCCACCCGATCCGGGTACCAGCCCGAATGGCGAATGAAGCGCCCGAAACACCAGGAGAGCCTGGCCAGGCGATAAACCGCAGGGCGGCGCTCGACCGCCGCGAGAATGCTCTGGCGGAGCTCGTCGGTGACGCGCTCATCGGCGTCGATCATCAGAATCCACTCACCGTGCGCCAGCGCCTCGGCGCGCTGGCGCTGAACGCCAAAGCCCTGCCAGTCGGCGTTGACGCTGACGTTGTCGGTGAACTCGCGGGCGATCATTAGCGTCTCATCACTGCTTCCAGCGTCGAGCACGACGATCTCGTCGGCAAACGTCAGCGTTTCCAGGCAAGCGCGCAGGTGGTGCGCTTCGTTCTTGACGATCAGTACGGCAGAAATGGCCACAAAACACCCTTGCACAGACCGAGGCCGCGCCTTTTCGATGGGACGGTTCAAAGCCGGGGCGCGCTAATCCAGCCCCCACCCACGGCACATTTGGTAAGCTAGCATACTCATTTGGACAACGATGGAAAGGGATGATGGAAAGGGATACGGCATGGCGTTGATAAGGATCCATCGACTCACCCCGTGGCTGCCGCTTTTGATCATTGGCGCAAGCCTTGGCTACGCCGTCACGGTGGTGACTCGCCTACCCTGGTGGTCGCTTTTTCCGATGGCCGGTGTTTGGCTGGGGCTCGGTGCCTGGCTTCGCTGGGGTAGGCCCCGGCGAGCGCGCTACAAGCGCGTCTGGCCCTGGTCGCTTTTGCCACTGAGCCTTCTCGGGATTTACGTTTATCTGGCCGATAGTTTCGGCAACGTGGATCTGGGCGCGGTGTTTTTCCATCTGCAGGCGGGCATCACCGACCACGGCGGCGGCGGCAAGATGGTCATCGCCGTACTCTACGTGCTGACCATGCTCGCGCTTCTGGCCTCGGTGACCTGGATGAGCCGCCGCGACCCGCGCTGGCGGCTGGCCGAGCGCTTTTTCGCGCTGGCGCTGCTGGCCATCAACCCGCTGCTCTACGGTTTGGGTCAGCGCAGCGCGGCGATCGTCACCGACGACGGCGAGTGGCTCGACCGGCGTTACGTCGCCCCGCCCGTGGTCAACCAGACCGACCCGCCCAACCTTTTGTTGCTGTACCTGGAAAGCCTCGAGCGCACCTACGAAAACGAACAGTTCGGCGACGCCTACGCGGATCTGACTGCGCTTGGCGAGCGCGGCGTGGTGTTCGAAGGCGTGCACCAGATGGACAACACCGGCTGGACCATGGCCGGCATGATCGCAAGCCAGTGCGGCGTGCCCTTGATGCCCGCGGGGCTCTTGCACGACACCCAGTTCGAGCCGCTCCAGCAGGTGGTGCCCGGCGTCGACTGCCTGGGCGATCTGCTCGCAGGCCAGGGGTATCGGCTGAGCTATCTGGGCGGGGCGAGCTCGCAGTTCGCCGGCAAGGGGCTTTTCTACCGCGGCCATCAGTTCCAGACGGTGAAGGGCAAGGAGGATTGGCTCGCCGAGCTCGACGACCAGGAGTACGTCAACAGCTGGGGCGTGTATGACGATACCCTTTATGAGCAAACCGAGCGGGAGATCCGCCGGCTCGCCACCGAGGACGATGGCCCCTGGGCGGTGGTCAACCTGAGCCTCGCCGGCCACGCGCCCCACGGCTTTCCCTCGCAAACCTGCACCGACCGCCAGGGCGATTTCGACGGCCAGGACATTCTTTATTCGGTGAAGTGCTCCGCCTGGCAGGCGCGGGACCTGATCGAGCGTCTCGAGGCCGAGGGCCTGCTCGACAACACCCTGGTGGTCCTGCAAAGCGATCACTTGACCATGCGCGTCTCGGTGTGGGATCAGCTTACCGCACTTGACCGGGACAATACGCTGATCATGCTGGGCGACGGCCTCGAGCCGCAGCGCATCCGCCGCAACGCGACCATGCTTGACGTCTTCCCGACGATTCTGGAAGCGATGGGTATCCCGCTCGATGACCACCGCGCGGGCCTTGGGGTATCGCTGTTCGGCGACCGCTCGACGCTGGCCGAAGCCCACGGGCTGAACGTGATCAACGAGCGCCTGCGCGAAGAGACCGCGCTGCAGCACCGGCTGTGGGAAGGGCTCGCCCCCCAGCGCCAGCGCGCCCCGGCAGGCCCTGCCGAGCAGGTCGTCGAGACCCCGGCGGACAGTGTTTCTGAAGATATTGTTTCTGAAGCGGACACCCTCAGCCGCTGACCACCACGCCCGGCGGTGCGTCGTCCTGCACCGCCTTGAGCGCGTGATATACGCTTTCATCGGTAAGCTGATTCAAACAGTTGGTATGGCCCAGCGGACACACGCGCTTGAAGCAGGGTGAGCAGGAAAGCCCCAGGTAGTGAACCGTGGCGCTGTCGCTGAGCGGCGGCGTATAGCGCGGCGACGACGAGCCGTAAAGCGCATGGATCGGTACGCCCACGGCGGCGGCCACGTGCATCAGCCCGGAGTCGTTGGTGATCACCTGGCGGCAGTCGGCGAGTAGATCCACCGCATCGGCAAGCGCCGTTTGCCCGCACAGGTTGTGCACGTGGGCAAGCTCGCCGCGAATCTGCTCGCCCACCGGCTGATCCTTGGGCCCACCGAAAATGCGCACCTCGTAGCCGTCGTCGACCAGCCGGCGGGCCAGCCCGTGAAAGTACGCCGGCGGCCACTGCTTGGCCGGGCCGTACTCCGCGCCGGGCATCATCCCGACCGCCGGGCGCGACGACAGCTCATGCTCGAGGCGAAGATTCACCAGGTTATCGTGGTCGACCGTAAGCCTGGGCGGGGCGATGGCAAAGTCCCCCTGGCGCGCCGCGTCATCGGGCACGCCGAGCGACACGAAGCGCTTCACGGTCTGGTCGAGCACGCCTTTATCGAGCTTGCGCGCCTCAGTCAGAAGCCCGTAGCGGTACTCGCCCAGAAACCCGACCCGCTCGGGGATGCGCGCCAGAAACGGTATCAGCGCCGCTTTCCAGGAGCGCGGCAGCACGATGGCGCGGTCGAACCGGCCCTTCAGCTTTGCGGCCAGCGCTCGGCGGCTTTTGAGCCCGAACTCGCCGTGGCCGACCGCCAAAGGCAGCACCTCGTCGACCTGAGGCATGCGCTCGAGAATCGGCTGCGACCAGGCGGGCGCCACGACGCCGAGCGTCGCCTGCGGGTGGCGCGCCTTGAGCGTGATGAACAGGCTCTGGGCCATCACCATATCCCCCACCCAGGAGGGCCCCACCACCAGCAAACGCGGGGCGCTAGCCATTGAGCCACTCCAGGTAGGCTTTTACGCCCTCGGCGACGGTCTTGAACTCGACGTCGCAGCCGGCCTCGCGCAGGCGGGAAATGTCCGCGCGGGTGTAGCTCTGGTAGCGCCCCTTGAGCTCGTCGGGGAAGTCGATGTACTCGATGTTGCCCTTGCCGTAGTAGTCGATCACCGCCTCCCCGATCGCCTTGAACGGCTCGGCGCGGCCGGTGCCCAGGTTGAAGATGCCGGAAACGTTCGGGTGGTCGAAAAACCACAGATTCACGTCCACCACGTCGCCGACAAAGACGAAGTCGCGGCTCTGCATGCCCGCCTCATAGCCATCGAAGGCGCCGAAGAGTCTCAAGTCGCCGCCGGCGCTGACCTGGCCGTGGTTATGGAAGGCGACGCTCGCCATCTTGCCCTTGTGCTGCTCCCGCGGCCCATACACGTTGAAGTAGCGAAAGCCGACCACCTGGGTGGTGAGCGTATCCATGCGCGCACGCACATGCTGGTCGAACAGAAGCTTCGAGTAGCCGTAAACGTTGAGCGGTTTTTCGAACTCCGGCGACTCCTTGAATACTTCGCTGCCGCCGTAGGTCGCCGCCGAGGAGGCGTAGAGAAAGGCGATGCCGTGCTGCTCGCAGTACTCGAGCAGCACCTTCGAGTACTCGAAGTTGTTCTCCATCATGTACTGGCCGTCCCACTCGGTGGTGTCCGAGCAGGCGCCTTCGTGAAAGATCGCCTCGATGGCGGGCAGGTCATTGGGCTCGCCGCGAAGCGAAGCCTGAACCTCCATCAAAAAAGCGTCCTTGTCGCGGTAGTCATACAGCGTGCAGTCGACCAGGTTCACGAACTTCGTGCCATCGCTTAAATCATCCACCACGATGATGTCGGTGCGCCCGCGCGCGTTGAGCGCCTTGACGATGTTGGCGCCGATGAAGCCGGCCCCACCGGTGACTACGATCATAAGAACTCCTTGAAAAGCGGCTGGGTTGGCCTGGGTGCCTATAACCCATCTGCCTGGGATTGTATACTTGACGGCTTCTGAATTCATGGCCAATGGTGCTTTTTGCGATGAGTGTCTCGACGAACCAATCGACGCCGGATGTGTCGACTTTTCAAGGCTTGATCCTTGCGCTGCAGCAGTACTGGGCGGAACAGGGCTGCGTGATTCTTCAGCCGCTGGACATGGAGGTGGGCGCGGGGACGTTTCACCCGGCCACCTTCCTGCGCTCGATTGGCCCGGAGACCTGGAACGCCGCCTACGTGCAGCCTTCCCGGCGCCCCACCGACGGCCGCTACGGTGAAAACCCCAACCGCCTGCAGCACTACTACCAGTTCCAGGTCGTAATGAAGCCCTCCCCGGCTAACCTGCAGGATCTCTATCTTGGCTCGCTCAAGCGCCTCGGACTCGACCCGCTGGTGCACGACGTGCGCTTCGTCGAGGACAACTGGGAGTCGCCCACCCTCGGCGCCTGGGGCTTGGGCTGGGAGATGTGGCTCAACGGCATGGAGGTGACCCAGTTCACCTACTTCCAGCAGGCCGGCGGCATCGAGTGCTATCCGGTGACCGGCGAGCTCACCTACGGCCTCGAGCGCATCGCCATGTACCTGCAGGATGTCGACAGCGTCTATGACCTGGTCTGGGCGATCGCCCCGGACGGCAGCAAGGTCAGCTACGGCGACGTCTATCTGCAAAACGAGCGCGAGCAGTCCGCCTACAACTTCGAGCACGCCGACGTCGACCAGCTCTTCGCCAACTTCGACCATCAGGAGAAGGAGTGTGCGAAGCTGCTCGAAGCGCAGCTCGCGCTGCCTGCCTACGAGCAGGTGCTCAAGGCCTCGCACACCTTCAACCTGCTGGATGCCCGCCACGCGATCTCGGTCACCGAGCGCCAGCGCTTCATCCTGCGCGTGCGCACCATGGCCCGCGACGTGGCCCACGCCTATTACGCGTCGCGCAAGGCCGAAGGCTTCCCCATGGCCCCCGAGGCACTTCGCCGTGAACTACTAGACGACCAGGGAGACGCATAAATGGCCGTTGATACGCTGTTACTGGAGTTGGGCGCCGAAGAGCTGCCCCCGACTGCCCTCAACGCCCTCTCGGACGCCTTCGCCGCCGGTATCGAAAAGGGTCTTCAGGAGGCCGAAATCGACTTCGGCCGGGTTGTTGGTTACGCCACGCCGCGCCGGCTGGCCGTGCGCGTCGAGCAGCTTGCCGACAAGCAGCCGGACCGCGAAGTGGAAAAGCGCGGCCCGGCGCTCGCCGCCGCCTTCAAGGACGGCGCGCCGACCAAAGCCGCCGAAGGCTTCGCCCGCTCCTGCGGGGTGAGCGTCGACGAGCTGATCCAGCTGGAAACCGACAAGGGTACCTGGCTTGGCTACCGCGAGCGCCAGAGCGGTGAAAGCGTGCAGGCGCTTTTGCCGGACCTTCTACGCAAGGCGCTGAGCACGCTTCCGGTGCCCAAGAACATGCGCTGGGGCGCTTCGCGCATCGAATTCTCGCGCCCGGTGCACTGGCTTTTGGCACTCTATGGCAGCGAAGTGATCGCTGCCGAAGCGCTGGGTCTGGAATCGAGCCGTACCACCTACGGCCACCGCTTCCACGCCCCGGACGCCATCCAGCTGACCCACGCCGACGACTATCTCGAGGCGCTCGAAAACGCCTACGTGCTGGCGGATCGCGCCAAGCGCCGCGAGCGAATCCGCGAGCAGGTGCTGGCGGAAGCCGAGGTTCAGGAAGCCACCGCGGTCATTGATGAAGATCTGCTTGCCGAGGTGAGCGGGCTGGTGGAGTGGCCGGTGGCGCTGACCGGCACCTTCGATGAGCGCTTTCTCAAGGTGCCTGACGAGTGCCTGATTTCGTCGATGAAGGCGAACCAGAAGTACTTCCACCTGCTGGACGATCAGGGCAAGCTCAAGCCGCTGTTCATCACCATTTCCAACATCGAAAGCCAGGACCCGCAGCAGGTGATCGCGGGTAACGAGAAGGTGATCCGGCCACGCCTGGCCGACGCGGTGTTCTTTTATGACACCGACCGCAAGCAGCGTCTGGCGTCGCGCATTCCTCAGCTCGAAAGCGTCGTGTTCCAGAAAAAGCTCGGCACGCTGGCGGACAAGGTGCGCCGCAGCACGGCGATCGCCACCTTCATTGCCCAGAAGATCGGCGGCGATACCGGCCACGCCCAGCGCGCCGTGGCGCTGGCCAAGTGCGACCTGGTCACCGAGATGGTGCTCGAGTTCCCCGAGCTTCAGGGCATCATGGGCCGCTACTACGCCGAGCAGGACGGCGAGCCTGCCGAAGTCGCCCAGGCGCTCGAGGAGCAGTATCTGCCCCGCTTCGCTTTGGATGACATTCCACAAAGCCAGGCGGGCATGGCGCTGGCGCTGGCGGATCGTCTCGATACGCTGGTGGGTATTTTCGCCATCGGCCAGCGCCCCACCGGCGCCAAGGACCCTTTCGCTTTGCGCCGCGCTTCAATTGGCGTGTTGAACATTCTGATCAAGGGCGAGCTCGATCTGGATCTGGCCGAGCTTCTTACCGTGGCCGCGGAGCAACATCGCGACGTTGCAGGAAGCGAGGTAGCCGACGAGGTGCTGACCTACATGCTCGACCGCTTCCGCGCCTGGGGCCAGGACGAGGGCATTACCGCCGAGATGTATCTTGCCGTACGTGCCCGCCCGGTGACGCGCCCGCTGGACTTTGCCCGCCGCCTGCGCGCGGTGAAAGCATTCACCCAGCGCGAGGAAGCCACCGCCCTGGCCGCGGCCAACAAGCGGGTGTCCAATATCCTCGCCAAGCAGGAGCACGACGGCAGCACTCGCGTCGATAGCGCGCTTTTGCAGGAAAAGGCGGAACGGGCGCTGTTCGAAGCGGTCTCTCAAAGCCAGACCCGCGTGGCGCCGCTGTTTGCCGAAGGCCGCTATCAGCAGGCGCTGGACGCACTCTCGTCGCTCAGAGCACCGGTCGACCGGTTCTTCGACGAGGTCATGGTCATGGCGGAGGATCCCGCTGTCCGCCAGAACCGTCTTGCACTGCTGGCGAGCCTTCAGGCGCTGTTTCTGGAAGTGGCGGATATTTCGCTACTGCCCCAGTAGGTTTTCCGTTGTTATCTCAGGGGGCCTCGCGCCCCCTTTTTTTGTCTTTTTCCCTATAGCCCTCGCTGACGAATCCACTGTTTCACGTGAAACACCGGGTATAATCTGGCACCTTGTACTCCTTCGAGCCCCGCCGGCAGCGCAGCATCCCCATCGACGAAAAGAGAGATTCGATGTATCAGGAATTTCTGGAAACCACCTACCCGAACCAGCAGGCGACGATAGCCGCGTATACGCTCGCCGGCGAACAGGTGTGGCTCAAGCGCGCTGCCAAACGCAATTCGCGGCTGGCCTATGCACCGCTCACCTGGCTTGCCACCCTGATGCGTGTCGAGGCGTTGAGGCCGGTACCCAACCTGGGCGGCGAGCAGAGCATTCGAACCGAGGCGGCGCGACTGCGCGCGCTGGCAGACGCCGGTATCCGCGTGCCGCCGCTGCTCGCTACCCACCCCCAGGCGCTGCTGTTGGCGGATGCCGGCGCTCCCGGTGCGCCGGCGCCTACGCTGCTCGAGGAGCTCAAACGCGCCCCGAGTGAGCAGGAAATAGACGCGCTATTGGCACTGGCGACCGATGCGCTGATCGACGTTCATCGCAAAGGCGCCTACCTGAGCGAAGCCTTTGGGCGCAACGTGCTCGTGACCCAGGGGCGTGTCGTTTTCATCGACTTCGAGACCGACCCGGGCGAGGTACTCAGCCCGGTGAACTGCATGGTGCGCGACTGGTACTGCTTCATCTTCTCGCTCTATGGCAGGTTTCATAAAAAGCCACTTCAGCGCGAGTGCCTGGCGCCGGCGCTGCGCGACGCGCTTTCCCATGAGCGCGAAGACGTACGCCAACGCTTCAAGGCCGCACTGCCCTCGCTTTTACGCCTGAAGTGCCTTCCGTTTCGCTACTTCGGTAGCGATGGAAAAAAGATTCACGTTACGCTGGCCGCGCTTGCCGAGCTGAACGATCATCTTCCCTGACCCTGCCCGAGGATCCCCATGCCGCTTTCCGCCGACCGACTGGTCATTCTCGACCGTGACGGGGTCATCAATCAGGACTCCGATCACTACATCAAATCGCTCGAGGAGTGGATCGCCTACCCTGCCTCGATTGCCGCCATCGGCGAGCTGACCCGCGCGGGTTATACCATCGCCATCGCTACCAACCAGTCGGGCCTCGGCCGGGGCTATTTCGACGAGCAGACGCTCACGACCATGCACGACAAGCTCGAAGGGTTGGTCGAAAACGTGGGCGGCCGCATTGCCCGTATCGCGTACTGCCCCCATGAGCCCGGTGACGACTGTAAATGTCGCAAGCCGCTGCCGGGGCTTCTGTTTCAGATTCAGCAGGCACTGGGGCTCGACACCCTGGAAGGCAGCTGGATGGTCGGCGACAGCCTGCGCGACTTGCAGGCCGGCGAAGCGGCGGGTAGCCGCCCGGTGCTGGTCAAGACCGGCAAGGGCGCGGCGACCCTGGAAAAAAAAGAGCTTCCCACGGGCACGAAGGTCTTCGACGATCTAGCGGCATTCAGCCGCTGGCTGCTCGGAATCGAATAGCGCGATTTCATATTTTGCGAGCTGCCATAAAGATCACGCTGCGCTTATCAATGAAGGAGTTCCCATGTATCGGTCCATTCTGATGGCCCTGGCGCTATCTACGCCGTTAATGTCGCTGGCGGACAGCAATACGCCCGTGATCGACGCGGTCGAGCGTACCGCCGCCGAGCTCGACGCGCGTGTAGGCTTCGCCGCCCACGATCTGCAAACGGGGCAGCGCTGGGCGTACAACGCCGATCACCGCTTTGCGCTCTCCAGCACCTTCAAGACGCTCGCCTGCGCCGATCTGCTCTACCGCGTTGACAAGGGTGAACGCGTGCTGGATGAAGAAATCGTGATTTCCCGTGAGGATCTGGTGACCTACTCCCCGGTCACCGAGCACCGCGTCGATGAATCGATGACGCTCGATGCGCTCTGCGAAGCCACACTTACGACCAGCGATAACACGGCCGCCAACCTGATCCTGCAAGCGCTCGGTGGGCCCGGCGCCGTCACGGCATTGACTCGTGTTTTAGGCGACGATACCACCCGTCTCGACCGCTTTGAAACGCAGCTCAATGAGGCCCAGCCGGGAGATATCAGAGATACCACCACCCCCAACGCGATGGTGCATAACCTGACCGAACTGTTACTGGGCGATACTCTATCGAGGGGCTCGCGAGAGCAGCTTCGCGAATGGCTTGTGGGGAATCAGGTAGCGGATGACCTGTTTCGCGCCTCTCTTCCCGATGGCTGGGTGATCGCCGATAGAACTGGTGCCGGCGGTTTTGGCTCTCGCTCGATAACGGCGGTAATCTGGCCGCCCGAGCGCGAGCCGCTAGTCGTGGCTTTTTACATTACCGAAACCGGGGCATCTTTTGAGGCGAGAAATGAGGCGATATCGCGGGTCGGCGCCGCCCTTGTCGAAGCCATTCAGGCGGCTCAATGAACCCCGTATAGGTAGGCCGTGTAAGCTAAAGGCGGCTTACTTGATCGGCACCAGCGCTTCGCTTACTACAGATTTCAATCCAAAAAAACGCCGCGATAAACGCGGCGTTTTTGATGTTTCACGTGAAACATCGGATCAGATATCGAGGTTCGCAACCAGCGCGTTGGTTTCGATAAAGTCGCGCCGCGGCTCGACCTCGTCGCCCATCAGCGTGTTGAACATCATGTCGGCGGCGACCGCGTCTTCGATGGTGACGCGCAGCATGCGGCGGCTGTCCGGGTCCATGGTGGTTTCCCACAGCTGGTCCGGGTTCATTTCACCCAGGCCCTTATAGCGCTGCACAGAGAGCCCACGCTGGCCTTCCAGCATCAACCACTGTAGTACTTCAGCGAAGTCCGCTACCGGCTTCTGGCGCTCGCCACGAGCGATATAGGCGCCCTCTTCCAGCAGGCTATTGAGTGTGTCGCCGAGGCCGGACATGGCGCGGTAGTCGGTGCTCTCGAAGAAGTCGAGCCCCCAAACGTACTCGGTGGTCACGCCGTGAGCGATCAGCGACACCGCCGGCAGCTGCAGGCCGCGCTCGCTGTCCTCCTTGAGGTAGAACTGGTAGCGCGGGCCGCCTTCGTAAGCCACGCGCTCGTCCATGGCGGTTTGTAGCTCGCCAATCCAGTTCTCCATGGTAACGCGATCCTTGAGACTCGCCTCGCCCTGCAGGGCGCTTGCGTAGATCGTCTGGCGCAGCACCTCGATCGGGAAGACCCGGCCGAGACGGTCGATGCGCTTCATCACGTTGCGGTACTGGTTCACCAGCGCTTCGAGCTGCGAGCCGGTAATCGCCGGCGCGTCGGCGTTGACGTGCAGTCCGGCACCGTCGAGTGCGGTGGTGGTCAGGTAGTCGATCATCGCCTGCTCGTCCTTCAGGTAGAGCTCCTGCTTGCCGCGCTTGATCTTGTAAAGCGGCGGCTGGGCGATGAAGACGTGGCCGCGCTCGATCAGCTCCGGCATCTGGCGGAAGAAGAAGGTCAGCAGCAGCGTACGGATGTGCGAGCCATCGACATCGGCGTCGGTCATGATGATGATCGAGTGGTAGCGCAGCTTGTCCGGGTTGAACTCTTCGCGGCCGATACCACAGCCAAGCGCGGTGATCAGCGTGCCCACTTCCGCAGAGGAGAGCATCTTGTCGAAGCGCGCCTTCTCGACGTTGAGGATCTTGCCCTTGAGCGGCAGGATCGCTTGGGTACGCCGGTCGCGCCCCTGTTTGGCGCTACCGCCGGCGGAGTCACCCTCCACCAGGTAGAGCTCGGACTGGCTCGGGTCTTTCTCCTGGCAGTCAGCGAGCTTGCCTGGCAGCCCCGCGATATCGAGCGCGCCCTTGCGCCGGGTCATGTCACGTGCCTTGCGCGCGGCCTCGCGGGCGCGGGCGGCGTCGAGCATCTTGTTGACGATCGCCTTGGCTTCGTTGGGCTTTTCGACCAGATAGTCGGCGAACAGCCGCCCCATCTCCTGCTCCACGGCGGTCTTGACCTCGCTCGAGACCAGTTTGTCCTTGGTCTGAGAGGAGAACTTCGGATCCGGCACCTTCACCGAGACGATTGCGGTCAGGCCTTCGCGGGCGTCGTCGCCGGAGGTATTGACCTTGGCCTTTTTCAACAGGCCTTCGGCTTCGATGTAGTGATTGAGCGTACGCGTGAGCGCGGCGCGAAAGCCGGCCAAATGGGTGCCGCCGTCGCGCTGGGGAATGTTATTGGTGTAGCAGAAGATGCTTTCAGTGAAGGAGTCATTCCACTGCATCGCCACTTCCACCTCGACCCCGTCTTCGCGGCTGGCGGTAAAGTGGAACACCGGGTTCAGCGTCGACTTGTTCTTGTTGACGTGATCGACGAAGGCCTTGAGCCCGCCTTCATAGTGGAAAAGCTCTTCGCGGCCGTCGCGTTCGTCCATCAGGCGAATCGCCACGCCGGAGTTGAGAAACGAAAGCTCGCGCAGGCGCTTGGCCAGGATGTCGTAGTGAAATTCGATGTTGGCAAAGGTGTCCGGCGACGGGCGAAAATGCACTTTTGTCCCGCTCTTCTCGGTCTTGCCGACCACATCGAGCGGTGCCTGGGGCACGCCGTGGCTGTAAAGTTGCTCGAACACGTCGCCCTGACGCCAGATGGTCAGCTTGAGCTCGGAAGAAAGCGCGTTGACCACCGATACGCCGACGCCGTGCAGACCGCCGGAGACCTTGTAGGAGTTGTCGTCGAACTTGCCGCCGGCGTGGAGCACGGTCATGATGACCTCCGCCGCGGACACGCCCTCTTCTTTGTGAATCTCGGTCGGAATACCGCGGCCGTTGTCGCTCACGGTGATGGATTCGTCCGGGTGAATGACCACGCGAATTTCACTGCAGTGGCCCGCCAGCGCCTCATCGATGGAGTTATCCACCAGCTCGAAAACCATATGGTGCAGCCCGGTGCCGTCATCGGTGTCGCCGATATACATGCCGGGACGTTTGCGTACCGCATCGAGCCCTTTGAGCACCTTGATGCTTGATGAATCGTAAGCCTGCTCGCTCATTGACCACTCCGTCGTGAAGTCTGTCTCGTTCCGTGTCGTCTACCCGTCAACGCTTAGTCGACCGATGCCCTGATCGTCCTGTTTCACGTGAAACATCTTGAGCCGGGTTGGCGCCTGCCATATGCGGCTCAATACGTCCGGGTCGACGCTGGTAATAAACATCTGGCACTGCATCTGTTCAAGCAGCTCGCAAAAAAGCGCGCGGTGCTTTGCGTCGAGCTCTGCCGGTAAATCGTCTATCAGATAAATACAGCGCCGTCCGACACTGCTTTCCAGAAGCCGGCCCTGGGCGAGCTTCAGTGCGCTGACAACCAATTTCTGCTGGCCTCTGGAAAGCACTTCGATGGCGGGCTGTTTGCCTACGCGTATTCGCAGGTCCGCCCGCTGCGGCCCCTGCTGGGTGAAGCCCATTTGCTGATCCGATTCACGACCGGCCTTGAGTACCTCGGCAAGCGAGCGTTTGACGTCCCAGCCCCGCGCGTAGCGCAATCCAAGCGAATCGACACCTATCAATCTTGCCAGAGTCTCTTCGAACACCGGCAAAAAAGCGCTGAACCAGGTGTGGCGAAGCCGATCCATACGCTCGCCGGATTCGCTGAGCTCCTGCTCCCAGACGCTCATTTCGGCATCGGTTATTCTACCACGCCTGAGCAGCGCATTCCGATGTTTCACCGCGCGGCGGGCGCGCTTCCATGCATCGAGAAACTCGTGTTTCACGTGAAACACTCCCCAATCCATGAATTCGCGCCGGCCAGCCGGAGAGCCTTCGAGCAGGCGGAAGGCATCTGGGTTGATCAGCTGCAGCGGCATGGCATCGACCAGCTCCGCCAGACGCACCCCTTTCTGCCCCCGCAGGCGCAGCTCCAGCTCGCGCTCGGCACGCAGGCGGCGTAGCCCTAGCGCCACCTCCGGATCACCTGACAGGCGCCCATACAGCGTCATGTGTGGGGCATCGGCCTGAATGGCGTGCTTGAGCTGTCGGGTGCGAAAGGAGCGCCCCATTCCGAGAATGTGAATGCCCTCCAGCAAGCTGGTCTTGCCACTACCGTTGGCGCCGTGAATCAGGTTCACCTGAGGGGACGGTGCCATATCCACCGGCGCCAGATTGCGAATGCCTTGTAGATTGAGCTGGATCAGGCTCATGAACGTTGACTGCCCTTATATCGCGCGGAGAAAAACGGCGCCTTGTCAAAAGGCGCCGCGAAGAGAAGGATCAGAGGCGCATCGGCATGACCACGTAGAGCGCGTCGCCGCCGCCGGGTTCTTCCAGCAGTGCACTGCTGTTGGGATCGGCCAGGGTCATCTGCACGCGATCCTCATTGAGCACCGCCAGCACGTCGACCAGGTAACCCACGTTGAAGCCGACCTCCATGGTCGGGCCGGTGTACTCGATCGCCACGTTCTCCTCGGCCTCTTCCTGCTCGGGGTTGTTGGCCATGACCTTGAGGTTGCCCTCTTCCAGATAGAGCCGTACGCCGCGGTACTTCTCGTTGGAGAGAATCGCGGTGCGCGATAGCACTTGCCTGAGCTCGGCGCGCTCGGCGATGAGTACCTTGTCGCCGTTTTTCGGCACCACGCGCTCGTAGTCCGGGAACTTGCCGTCTATCAGCTTCGAGGTAAAGGTGAAGTCGCCGGTGTGGGCACGCAGGTGCGTGGCACCGAGGGTCAGGCTCACCGGCTCGTCGCTATCGTCGAGCAGGCGCGAAAGCTCGAGAATACCCTTGCGCGGCACGATCATTTTCTGCGGCTCGGCGACGCTGACATCGACTTCCCGCGAGCACATCGCCAGCCGGTGGCCGTCGGTAGCCACGGCGCGCAGCAGCTGGCTCTGGATATCCAGCAGCATGCCGTTCAGGTAGTAGCGCACGTCCTGCTGCGCCATGGCGAAGGAGGTCGCCTCGATCAAATGCTTGAGCGTGCCGCGGGGAATGCTCAGCTCCTGGCTACCCTCGCCATCCTCGATATTGGGAAACTCCGCCACCGGAAGCGTAGAGAGCGTAAAGCGCGAGCGACCGCTACGCAGCACCGCGCGCCCCTCTTCGAGGGCCAGCTGGATCTCGGACTGATCCGGCAGCGACTTGCAGATGTCCATCAGCTTGCGCGCGGGAACGGTCGCGCCGCCCTCCTGCTCTACCTGGCTTGCCACCGTGCGACCCACCAGCTCGACTTCCAAATCGGTACCGGTCAGCGCCACCTGGTCGCCTTCGACCTGGATCAGCACGTTGGAAAGCACCGGCAGCGTCTGACGGCGCTCGACCACGCCGGCCACCAGCGTCAAGGGGCGTAGCAGCGCCTCTCGGGAAATTGAAAACTTCATCACTACTCCGGGTTAAAGGGTCGTCAGCCGCGTGCGGCCTGTTGATGGATGGATATCGATGCCATGTTCCTACGGATCAGCTGGTGAGCAAACGCAGAAGATTCTTGTAATCCTCGCGAATGTCCGCGCTCTCTTCCTGCAGCGTTTTGACCTTACGACAGGCGTGCAGCACCGTAGTGTGATCACGCCCGCCGAAAGCGTCGCCGATTTCCGGCAGGCTATGGTTGGTCAGCTCCTTGGCCAGCGCCATCGCCACCTGGCGCGGCCGCGCGACCGAGCGCGAGCGGCGCTTGGAAAGCAGATCCGCCACCTTGATCTTGTAGTACTCCGCTACCGTGCGCTGAATGTTGTCCACGCCCACCTGCTTGTCCTGAAGCGCCAGCAGATCCTTGAGCGACTCGCGGATGAAGTCCTGAGTAATCGGTTTGCCCATGAAATGGGAGTCGGCAATTACCTTCTTGAGCGCGCCTTCGAGCTCGCGCACGTTGGAGCGAATTTTCTGGGCAATGAAGAACGCCGCGTCGTGGGGCAGATCGACACTCGCCTGGTCGGCCTTTTTCATCAGAATCGCGACCCGGGTCTCGAGCTCCGGTGGCTCGATGGCCACGGTCAACCCCCAGCCGAAGCGCGACTTCAGACGCTCTTCTACACCGTTGATTTCCTTGGGGTAGCGATCCGAGGTCAGGATCATCTGCTGGCCACCTTCGAGTAGCGCGTTGAAGGTGTGGAAAAACTCCTCCTGGGAGCGCTCCTTGCCGGCAAAGAACTGAATGTCATCGATCAAGAGCGCATCGACGCTGCGATAGAAACGCTTGAAATCGTTGATGGCGTTGAGCTGAAGCGCCTTGACCATGTCGGCGACGAAGCGCTCGGAGTGAAGATAGACCACCCGCGCGTTTTCGCGCTTGCCCGCCAGCGCGTTCCCCACCGCGTGCATCAGGTGAGTCTTACCCAGACCCACGCCGCCGTAAAGAAACAGCGGGTTATAGGCGCCGCCCGGGTTTTCCGACACCTGCCGGGACGCAGCGCGGGCGAGCTGGTTCGATTTACCCTCGACGAACTTGTCGAAGGTGAAGTTCGGGTTGAGCCCGCTTGAGTGCTTGAGACTGCCCTCGACCTGTACCTGGCGCTCGCCGGGGCGTTTGCTTGCGGCCTCATCGCGCTCGCTATCGATTTCGCGCTCGTCGGCAATATCACCGCGCGGCGGCGTATGCACCGCCGGTGCTGCCGGACGTTGAGGCGTCGCGGAGACCGGATTACCCAGATCCCGGGGCGCAGGTGCGGCGGCCACGCGGCGGCTACCGACGGTCAAGCTGACCTTGGGCGGCTTGGCCGGGGAGAGCTCTCGTATCAGCTCGCTGATCCGCTTGGCGTATTTATCGCTCACCCAGTCGCGCACGAAGCGATTGGGCGCCAGCAAGCAGAGCTCGTTGGCACCTCCCTCTTCGGCCTGCAGGGGGCGAATCCATGTATTGAACTGCTGGGAGCTTAGTTCGTCCTGCAGATAATCCAGGCACTGCTGCCAAAGCGCGAGTGACACTCATCTCACCATCAGTTGAAAACGGCCGACTATTGTAGCGTCCAGGGAAGCGGTTATCCACACGTGCAAGCGTCCCTTTTAAGCCTGTGGACAACTCATCATGAGCCGTTGGGACAAACCGCGCACCGCCTGAGGACAGATCGTCGCAGGGGCGATTTATCCCGCCTCGTCCACACACCGCACACACCTTCCACGCCTCTTTTCTACTGTTTATACACACATTTTTTATCGTTTTAAGCATTTGTTAATAAATAGCAAAAATGACTTATCCACAATAAGTATCCCCACTATTAATAACAACAGGTTTTAAATAACTTCATTAGTAATGATAGTGGTGGCATAGCGGGCGTTTGAAGACACGTTGCGGGGCGTTAGCCAGTTTTTAGCGCTTTTTGTACGCAGAAAAATTGCACCTTGACCGCGAAGTCTCTACAATTTCCGGTCTTGAATTGGATCTCCCCGGCTAGTTGCTCACTGGACCGGGTCGTTTGGAATTCACTTTCGTCCTAAACCACGTGGGAATAACGAGTTATGAAACGCACTTTTCAACCCAGCGTTCTCAAGCGCAAGCGCGCGCATGGCTTCCGTGCTCGTATGGCAACCAAGAACGGCCGCGCCGTGATCAACCGCCGTCGCGCCAAGGGCCGCAAGCGTCTGAGCGCCTGATTTCAGATTGCGTGTGTCGCATCAAGGCTTTCCCCGGGATTTGCGCTTACTGAATGCCGGGGATTTCAGCCACGTATTTGAGCAGGCAGACCTCAAGGTTCACGGTAAAGGCATGATGGCGCTCGCACGATTCTCCACTCGAGGGCATCCTCGCGTCGGTTTCGTGGTCAGCAAGAAAAACGTCAAGCTCGCCGTTGATCGTAACCGCTTCAAGCGTCTCGTTAGAGAATCCATCCGTCTTCGTCAGCAGCGCCTTCCCTCGATGGACATCGTGGTACTGGCCAAACGCGGCGTACAGGATATCGACAATGACACCCTTGCCCGCCAGCTACACGGCATGTGGAAACGACTCGCGCGCGAAGCCTCGGCTGCTTCTCCATCACCTCCCCCGCTTGCTAACGCTACGCATGGCGCTTGATACACTCTCTCGCCGCTCGGTCTCGGCCTGCCTTCCGGCAGGCTTTCGTGTGTATTGGGCCGAGTAAACGACGCTGCGCCATTGGCATGTTCACCACCCATCGGGCAGAACCCTCATGGACGTAAAACGACTTTTATTGCTGATTCCACTGGCTGTACTGGCCTACCTACTGGTGATTCAGTGGAATCAGGACTACGGGCAAACCAGTTATGATTCGACCCCGGAAATCACCCAGCGCGGCAGCGCCGGGCCCGCGGGTGAAAACGATGCCAGCGATGAGCTGACCGTTCCCAGCGCCGGCGCCCCTCAGGGCGAGGTCGATAACGCAATACCGGCCCAAACCGCCGACGAGTCTGCCAGTCGTGACTTCATCGCCGTCACTACCGACGTGCTCGACGTACGCATCGACCCCTACGGTGGTGACATCGTCTTTGCCGCCCTCCCCCAGCATGAAATGACGCTGGACTCCGGGCGCAACTACGTGCTGCTCTCGGACAACGCCACGCGCAGCTATGTGGCGCGCTCGGGTATTCAGCTCGACGGCCAGGCGAGCCGCATCGCCTTCACTCCGGAGCGTACCGAGTACCGCCTGGGCAACGACGAGCAGTCCCTCGAGGTGGATCTTCGCGCCGAGGTCAACGGCGTCGATGTCACCAAGCGCCTGACCTTCGAGCGCGGCAACTACGCGGTCGACGTCAGCTATTTTGTCGCCAACAACACCGAGAATCCGGTGACCGCGCGCTTCATTGGTCAGCTCGCTCGCGACAATAGCCCCGACCCCTCCAGCGGCGTGACCCTGGGCATGAACTCCTACATGGGCGCGGCGTTCTCGACCCCGGATACGCGTTACGAAAAGATCGACTTCGACGATATCAGAAGCCGTAACTTCCAGAACCGTGAAGCCGAAGGTGGCTGGATCGCGATCATTCAGCACTACTTCGTTTCCGCCTGGGCGCCGCAGCAGAATCAGCAGAACCTTTTCTATGTCACCACCGACGCCCGCGATCGCAACGTGGTGGCCTTTGCCGGCCCCAACAGCACCGTCGCCGCGGAGGGCACCGCCACGCTCGGCGCGACGCTCTACATGGGCCCGAAGGTGCAGGACTACCTCGAGCAGGTAGCGCCGAACCTTCAACTGACCGTGGATTACGGCTGGCTCTGGTTCATCGCCAACCCGCTGTTCTGGCTTTTGGATCATATCCAGAACATCGTCGGCAACTGGGGATGGTCGATCGTGCTTCTGACCGTGCTGGTCAAGGCCGTGCTCTTCCCGCTCTCCGCCAAGGCGTACAAGTCGATGGCGCGGATGCGCAAGCTCGGCCCGGAGATGCAGCGCCTCAAGGAGATGTACGGCGACGACCGTCAGAAGATGTCTCAGGAGATGATGAAGTTCTACCAGAAAGAGAAGATCAACCCGCTCGGCGGCTGTCTTCCGATTCTGGTGCAGATGCCGGTGTTCATCGCGCTCTACTGGATGCTGCTGGAGTCCGTCGAACTTCGCCACGCGCCGTTCATCTTCTGGATTCAGGATCTCTCGGTGAAGGATCCTTACTTCATCCTGCCGATTCTGATGGGCGCTTCGATGTTCGTGCAGCAGATGCTCAACCCGACCCCGCCGGACCCGATGCAGGCGAAGATCATGCGGCTTCTGCCGATCATCTTTACCTTCTTCTTCCTGTGGTTCCCCGCGGGTCTGGTCATCTACTGGGTGGTCAACAACATCATCTCGGTGGCGCAGCAGTACTTCATCACCAGGCGCATCGAGAACGACCCGAGTGTCGGCAAGGGCATGCGAACCAGGTAATCGCCCTTCTCGCCTGAACCACTAGACCCCCGCCCCGTGCGGGGGTCTGGCGTTTTGGGTGCGGCGAATTCACACTAGCGCCATTTATCCAAGAGACGCGTCATGGCATCAAGACTCTACACCCAGGATACGATTACCGCGCTGGCTACCCCGCCCGGGCGCGGCGGCGTCGGCATCATTCGGGTCTCCGGGCCCGCCTGCGGCGATATCGCCAACGCCATGCTGGGCAGCCGCCCGGCCAACCGCTACGCCCACTACGGGCCGTTTCACGGCGCGGATGGCATCATCGACGAAGGCATCGCGCTGATTTTCCAGGGCCCGAACTCCTTCACCGGCGAGGACGTGCTGGAGCTTCAGGGCCACGGCGGGCCGGTCATCATGGACATGCTGCTCGAGCGCTGCGTGGCCCTCGGTGCGCGCCTGGCGCGGCCCGGCGAGTTCTCCGAGCGCGCTTTTTTGAACGACAAGCTCGACCTCGCCCAGGCCGAGGCGATCGCCGATCTGATCGACGCCTCCTCCCGCTCGGCGGCCGAGAACGCGGTGCGCTCGCTGCAGGGCGAGTTCTCCCGCCGCGTGGCCGCGCTGGTCGAGCGCCTGATCGAGCTACGCGTTTACGTGGAAGCCGCCATCGACTTTCCCGAAGAGGAGATCGACTTTCTCGCCGACGGCCACGTGGCGGCGCGGCTGGTGGCCGTACAGCAGGAGCTATCTGAGGTGCGCCGCGCCGCAGGCCAGGGGGCGCTATTGCGCGAAGGAATGAGCGTGGTGATCGCCGGGCGGCCCAACGCCGGCAAGTCGAGCCTCTTGAACGCCCTGACCGAGCAAGAAACCGCCATCGTCACCGACATCGCCGGCACCACCCGGGACGTGCTGCGCGAGCATATCCACATCGACGGCATGCCGCTTCACGTCATCGATACCGCCGGGCTCAGGGACACCCCGGACGCGGTAGAGAAAATCGGCGTCGCCCGCGCCTGGGCAGAGATAGAAAAAGCCGACCGGGTGCTGCTGATGGTCGACGCGGCGACGACCGAGGCCACCGACCCGATGGCGATCTGGCCGGAGTTCGTCGAACGCCTGCCCGATCAAACGCGTCTGACCCTGGTGCGCAACAAGGTCGACGAAAGCCAGGAAACCCCGGGTATCGACTTATCCACAGCCACCCCGACGCTGCGCCTCTCGGCGAAAACCGGCGCGGGTGTGGATAGTTTGAAAGAGCACCTGAAGAGTGTAATGGGCTTCGCCGCGACTACCGAAGGTCGCTTTTCGGCGCGCCGGCGCCACCTGGACGCACTGGATAGGGCCCGCGCCGCGCTGCACGCTGGCCGTGCCCAGCTAGAAGGCATGGGCGCCGGCGAGTTACTCGCCGAGGATCTGCGCGACGCCCAGGCCTCGCTTGGCGAGATCACCGGCGAGTTCAGCGCCGACGACCTGCTGGGTGAGATCTTCGGCAGCTTCTGTATCGGCAAGTGAGGCCGTTAACTCCGGGCCCTACCGAAGGAGTGATTCATCGTTTCAGGCTGACTCGGCGGCACCCGCCGGGTAAGCAACACTCTGCTCCTTCCGGCTGGCATGCCAGCAAAGTACCAGCGCCAGCGCGCCGCAAAGCGCAATGGTGGCCGGCAGCTGGCCGGGGCTGATCACCGTCAGGCTGACCACAAAGCCGACCACCGCAGAGAGCAGGTACTGAAGCACGCCCATCAGCGCCGAGGCGACCCCGGCGGGTGAGTCCGCCGCGTTCATGGTCAGCGCCATCACGTTGCCGAACACCATGCCGAGCGAAGCGATCGCGAGCCCCAGAATCAGACCGTAGGTAACAAGCGTCGTCGCGATGAGCGTATTGACGCCCCAGAGCACCGCACCGGCCAGGGTATAGATCATCGTGCCGGCCATCATGACGCGAAACGTCGACCACCCGCGCTTGATGAGCGCATTACTGACTGCCCCGCCGACCACCAGACCCACGGAGTTGGCGGCGAAGAGCTGGCTGTACTGAGTGGAGCCGAGCTCGAAATGTTCCATGAACACGAACGATGAGCCGCTGATATAGGAGAAGAACGCCCCTAGCACTAGCCCGCCTGCCACGCTGTAGAGCATGAATACCGGCTGTTTGAGAAGCCTTGCGTAGCCTTTGACGATGCTCGCCGCGCTGAGTGCCACGCGCTGCTCATGAGCAAGCGTATCCGGCACGCTGACAAGCCCCCATATCAGCGTGATCAGCGCCAGCGCCGCCATGGCCCAGAAGATCATGTGCCACTCGGCGTAGATCAGAATCAGTCCGCCCAGTACCGGCGCGACGATCGGAGCGACCATCATCACCTGCATGAGGACGGATAACTTCTGCGCCGACTCCTTGAGCTCATGGACGTCATCGATGATCGCCCGTGGCGCTACCAGCCCCGCGGAAGCACCCAGCGCCTGCAAGAAGCGTGCGGCAATCAGGGTTTCAAAGGAGTGGGCCAACGCCGCCAGTATTGATCCCGCGATGAAGACGCAAAGCCCTATCAGCAGCGGCCAGCGCCGCCCGAAGCGGTCCAGCAGCGGGCCGTAAATCGCCTGCCCCACCGCCAGGCCGATCAGAAACACCGCCAGCGTCTGCTGGATGTGGCCTGCCGATACGTTCAGATCCTCGGCGATGTCCGGCATACCCGGTAAATACATGTCGATCGCCATGGCATCCAGCGCGGTGATCAGTGCCAGCAGGATCAAAAGCCCCGTACCGATGGCGACTTGTTTGTTGTCACGTGTCATGGCGTATTTCCACTCTTGCAGTGCTGAATCAGGGAATCTTCGAAAATGCTCGAAAGCGCCTCAAGGCGCGCTAGAGCGAGCTCGGCGGTGGTGTAGATCAGTTTGACCTGAAGGCTATCGACGATACCGAGATAGGCCAGCGCGAAGCGCTCGCGCTGCATGGCACAGAGCGCTCCCTGCGCCCCCTGCCAGTCATCGAGCCTTGCCAGAAAGCGGTCATTGAGCTGGGCCAGGTACGCCTCGTGCCGCGCATCGACCCATTCGGCCAGCGTGCCTGGCGGCATATAGCCCGCGCGCAGTAAAAAGCGCAGGTGGGCGCTTTCACCGAAGCGGCGAATGAGCGCATGGCAGTAGCGCAACCCGGGAAGCGCCCGGTCGCTTTCATCGTTGAAACAGTCGTCGGCGAAGGTGCGCTCGATGCCCAGCGCCTCCTCGAAGGCGGCCATGAACAGCGCCTCCTTCGAGGCAAAATGCGCATACAGCGACGCCTTGCGAATACCCACCGCCTCGGCGATGGCGGAAAGCGAGGCACCGTCGTAGCTCGCCTCGGCGAAGTGCGCGACCGCAGCACAGACGATGCGCTGGGTAGCGGGTGAGCGTGTCATGCTCGGCTCCTCTTGGCATGTAAGGCGACGCACAATACTACCTACCGATAGGTAGGGCAACGATTTGAAGGTAACTTCAACGAGTCGGGTGCCTCAATGCAGGGAGCATGGCGATAAAAAACCCCGCCGGAAGGCAGGGTTGGAGCACAGCGGGAAGAGCGCCGTGGGCTTTGTCCGGGCGCTATTCGCCCCAGACGTCGCGAGCGACCTGGACCACCAGCGCGAGCTTGGCCTGCTGCTCGGCCTCGGTCAGCGAGTTGCCCTCCTCCGTAGAGGCGAAACCGCACTGAGTGCTCAGGCAAAGCTGATCGAGGGGCACAAAGCGCGCCGCCTCGAAAATACGCGCCTTGATCGCCTCCGGATCTTCGAGATCGCCGCTCTTGCTGGTCACCAGGCCCAGCACCGCCTTCTGATGGCCGGGCTTGATGAAGCGCAGCGGAGCAAAATCGCCGGCACGGTCGGTATCGTACTCGAGAAAGTACGCATCGATGTTCACCGAGCCGAACAGAAGCTCGGCCACCGGCTCGTAGCCGCCTTCGGAGATCCAGGTAGAGCGGAAGTTGCCGCGGCAGACGTGCATGCCGACCACCAGGTCGTCGGGCTTTTGCTCGAGCGCCTTGTTGATGGTGCGCGCGTAGGCGTTGGCCAGCTGGTCCGGATCCTCACCGCGCTCGACGACGAGCGCTCGCTGCTCGTCGGAGCACAGGTACGCCCAGACGGTATCGTCGAGCTGCAGGTAGCGACAGCCCGCCTCATAAAACGCCTTGATCGCCTGTTGATAGACCAGGGCCAGGTCATCGAAAAAGTCGTCGATATCCGGGTAGACCTCGGCGCTGACCGCCTTGCGCCCGCTTCGAAAGTGCAGCACGCTGGGGCTTGGAATGGTCATCTTGGGTGTGGCGCTGCCGCTGACGCTGGCGAGATACTTGAAATCCTCGAGCATCGGATGCTCGCCAAAACCGAGCTTATTCGTCACTTTCACGCTGCGCGATTTGGTCTGTACCCCGTTGAACTGGATACCCTGGTCAGCCTCATACCCTTCGACGCCTTCTAGCCCCTCGAAAAAGTCGAAGTGCCACCAGGCGCGTCGAAACTCGCCGTCGGTGACCACCTGGAGGCCGCACTGGCACTGGCTTTCGACGGCGTGGCGAATGGCATCGTCCTCCACGCGGCGAAGCTCGCGGGTATCGATCTCGCCAGTCTGACGCGCCAGGCGGGCCTTCCTGATCGAATCCGGACGCAACAGGCTGCCAACGACATCGGCGCGAAAGGGGGCGGTCTGGGCGTTCATGGTGTTCTCCTTCAAACTTTGATTAGTCGGCTAAACATTAGCGTTATCTTCCCGCAAGCCAACTTGTCGGAAAAGTGATCTTTTCGCGATCACGTATGAATACGATTAATGCTGGACCTTTTGCTTCTTTACCAGCTTACTCCTCCACCAGCCAGCGCGTATCGAAGCGGCTCTCGCCGCCGAGCAGTGTGGTGATCTCGGTCATCGCGCCTTCCATCCGCTCAGAGAGTCCCCAGGGTGGGTTTACCACCAGCATTCCGCTTCCGTACATGCCGTGGCGCTCGGTTTTGGGCTCGCGAAGCTGGAGTTCGCTTTGCCAGATCTTGCGCACGCCGCTGGCTTTCAGCGCGTCGAGCAGCGTGTGATGAGCGCCTGACGGCAACAGCGGGTACCAGATCAGAATCACCGCGTGGCGCGCCTTCTCGAGCGCGTAAATGACGCTATCCGCCACTTCCTGATACTCCGTCTTGCGCTCAAAACTCGGGTCGATCAGTACGCACAGCCGGGGCGTTCTCACCGGCACGCGCCTTTCGAGTTCGGCCAGCCCATCGCCGTGGATACGCAGCGCCGCCTCGGGCAGCGTTTGGCCGTCGAGTTCGGCGTGCTCGCCCGGGTGCAGCTCGCAAAGGCGCAGCGCATCCTGTTCGCGAAGCTCAAGGCTTAGCCACCAGGGCGACCCCGGGTAGAGGCTCAGTTCGGCGGCGTTGGGCTGCGCGCGAGCAACGCTTGAAAGCCACTCGGACAAGAGCGGGTCACTCACGCCTTTTCGCGCGGCCCATAGCGGCTCGATGCCTTTGCGATGCTCCTGGAGCTTCAGCGCCTCTTTCGACGCAAGTGGATAGAGCCCTCGACCCGCATGGGTGTCTATATATGTAATAGCGCTTTTTTTACGTAATAGATGATTATTGACTGCGTAAAGGGTCAAATGCTTGTGAACGTCGGCAAAGTTACCGGCGTGATAGGCGTGTTGATAGGAGAGCATGGCGATCCGCATGGAGTAATAAAAAAGCCCGCTATCCATGATAGCGGGCTCGAGGGTTAGACCCTACCAATCAAATCAGCTATCGATCAGTAGTTGCCCTGGCCTTGCATCTGGCCTTGACCCTGGCCGTCGCCGGTAGGCGTCAGGGTGATTTCGACACGGCGGTTCTGCGCACGGCCCTGGTCGTTATCGTTACTGGCGATCGGCTGGGTCGCGCCGTAACCACGGGTGACCAGGCGTGACGAGGAGACGCCATTCTGGCTCAGGTAGCTGCCAACGGACTGGGCGCGGCGCTCGGAAAGGCGCTGATTGTAGTCGGCGGCACCGGTGCTGTCGGTGTGGCCGGCGATGTTGACGCGGGTATCGGTATACTGGGTGAGGACGTTGGCGACTTCGTTGAGCGCGCTGCGCGCCTGGCCGGTCAGCTCGGCGGAGTCGAAGCCGAAGGTCACGCTGCTGGGCATGTTGAGGACGATGTCGTCGCCGCGACGGTCGATCTCGATGCGCGAGCCCTGCAGGCTTTCGCGCAGCTGATTCTCCTGACGATCCATGTAAGCACCAACGCCAGCACCGGCGGCCGCACCTACGGCGGCACCAATCAGCGCGCGGTCGCGGCGGCTGGTCGCGCCGTCACCGGAGAGCGCGCCGGCCGCGGCACCTACCGCAGCGCCGATGCCGGTACCGATACCGGTGTTGGAGCGCTGCGTTTGGCCACCGTAGGGGTCAGAGGTTGCACAGCCCGCAACGAGAAGGGCGGCGGCCACCGGGGTCAGCAGTCGGGAAATACGCATCACTCACTCCTTTTGAAGCTTATTGGGTTAAACCAAACCGTGGGTCAATCGTCACTGATCAACGCCAGCAGCTCGTTCAAGAATAATAGACCATGAGGCGATGCACGCAGTCTTTCCGGCATTTCCATCAAAAGTCCTTTTTTCTCGGCGCTTTGTAATCGCTCTAAAAGCACTTCAGGCGCCTGGCCGGTGTGCGCGGGCCATAGCGCCATATCCACGCCTTCGGTCAGGCGTAGCGCATTCATGGCAAACTCGAGCGCCATCTCCTGCTCCTCGATGGGGGCCTTGCCGGCGATGAATCCGCGCGGGTCGTTCAAACGGCGAAGGTAAGCCTCGGGCTGGCGGGTCTTCCAGCGTCGCTCGATCGAAAGGCGGCCCTGCTCGTCGATGCGCGAAAGCTTGCCGTGAGCACCGGCGCCGATACCCAAATAGTCGCCGAACTGCCAGTAGTTGAGGTTATGGCGGCTCTGACGATTTGGCCGAGCGTAGGCGGAGATCTCGTAGCGCGAAAGCCCCGCCTCGCTCAGCCGCTGGTGGCCCAGTTCCTGGATATCCCAGAGCGCCTCTTCCTGGGGCAGCGTTGGCGGGTGTGAGTGAAAGGCGGTGTTGGGTTCCAGCGTCAGCTGATACCAGGAGAGGTGCTCCGGCGATAGCGCCAACGCCTGGTCGATGTCGGCAAGCGCCAGCTCCGGCGTCTGACCCGGCAGGCCGTGCATCAAATCGATATTGAGATTATCGAAGCCCGCCGCCCGCGCCTGGCCGACCGCCCTGATCGCCTCGTCGGCGCTGTGAATCCGGCCAAGCGCTTCAAGCTGCTCGCCTTGAAAACTCTGGGTACCGATGGAGAGCCGGTTGATGCCGGCGTCCCGGTAGCCAAAAAAGCGCGCCTGCTCGGTGGTACCGGGGTTGGCTTCGAGGGTGATCTCGATGGTCGGCGCGAAAGGCAGCCGAGCGCGCACTTCAGCCAGCAGGCGCTGGTAAAACGCCGGCGACAGAAGACTCGGCGTGCCGCCGCCAATGAAGATCGACTCCAGCCTGCGCCCATTTGCCAGCGCCAGATCGCCATCCAGGTCAGCAAGCAGCGCCTTGAGATACGCCTGTTCGGGCAGCTCGCGGCTGCCCGGCTCGTGAGAGTTGAAGTCGCAGTAGGGGCACTTTCTGACACACCAGGGGGTATGGATGTAGAGCGACAGCGGCGGGGTGTCACCCATGCGCCACCTTTAAAAGCTCCACCAGCCCCTGTAACGCGCGGCCGCGGTGGCTCAATCGATTCTTGGTTTCCGCGGGTAGCTCGGCCACGCTCATGCCCTGCTCCGGCAGCCAGAAAAGCGGGTCGTAGCCAAAGCCGTTGTCGCCGCGCGGATGGGCGAGCACCTCGCCTTCCCAGCTGCGCTGGACAATGATCGGCACCGGGTCGTCGGCATGGCGCAGATAGACCAGCACGCACCAGTAGCGCCCGGTGCGCTGGCCTTCGGCGCAGTCGGCCAGCGCCGCCAGAAGCTTCTCGTTATTGCGCGCGTCGCTTTTGGGTTCGCCAGCGTAGCGCGCCGAATAGATGCCCGGTGCGCCATGAAGCGCATCTACCTCGAGCCCCGAGTCGTCGGCCAGTGCCGGCAGGCCGCTGACCCGGCTCGCCTCGCGCGCCTTGAGCAGCGCATTCTCCACGAACGTAAGACCGGTCTCCTCGACGTCGTGAACGCCAAACTCCGACTGCAGGCGTACATCGAGCATGAGCGGCGTAAGAAGCTGTTTGAACTCTTTCAGCTTGCCAGCGTTGGCGCTGGCCAGAACCAGGGTATCGGCCGAGGACATGAGTAATCTCCAGTAGGAACGCGTCAGTTTACGCCGAACGCGGCTCCGACTAAAGATGCCTTGAGCGTGGAAGACGATGAGTCGACCCACTATTATTAATCAGTCCTGACTCATACTTTCGGGTCAGTTTTACCTAAGGAAAGTGAACATTCGGTTACCCTTAGGAACATTTTTAGTAACATATCTTTACTAAAATAGTCTTCTGGGTAACAATCTGCTCAATAGCGTCTCACACTTTATTTGCAGCTGGAGGGTTTATCGATGGTGCAGGAGAAAACCTCGGGCGTGGTGTATATCATCACCGAAAAAAGCCCTCAGTCTCAGTTATTTGCCGAGTACCTGAATAAAAAGACGGGGTATACGATCCACCTCTACTCCCCGGACACCGCACTTCCTAATTCCGACATCGAAAGACAACTCCTGTTGGTAGACGCCGATCATATCAACGTCGATGCGATTCCTGACTGGCAGGACAAGTTGCCGGATTCTCTGGCACGCATGCCGCTGGCGGCGTTCAACATCCGCGATATGGACCACGCGCTCGAGGCGCTTTCGTGCTCGCAGCTCAAGGGGGTTTTCTACCGTAACGAGAACCTCGAGGTGATCTGCAAGGGGATTCACGCGCTGCTCAACGACGAGCTCTGGATGTCACGGGATTTGATGGCGCGGCTGATCATGTTCTATCGCAAGTATCAGAGCAACGCCTTCCGCCCGGCGTGTGGTCTGACCAACCGCGAAATGGAGATCATTTCACTTCTGAGCGCGGGCTCCTCCAACCAGCAGATCGCCGAAAAGCTCTTCGTCAGCGAGCACACGGTCAAGTCGCACCTTTACAACATCTTCAGAAAGATCAACGTGCACAACCGTATTCAGGCGCTGAACTGGATTCATCAGAATCTGGGGCCGATTCTGCCCAATATCGAGACCGCGCGTAGCCTTCAGCGCGGACGCTAACTCTCTACCGAGTACACGGCCATGGTCATGTATCGCACGCTACTGCTACTGGGTGCCCTGACGGTTTCGCTGATGGCTCATGGCAGCGAAGAGCTGCCCACTCAGCCGGTATCCCCAAATCAACCGGCCTCGCCAAGCGAGACGCTGCCGGAAAACGAACAGGAAGCGGTGGATGCGATCAACCGCCTTTCCGGCCCCGACGGCGCCGAGGTCGAGCCCCGTGGCTACGGCAGCAGCGAACTGACCGGTGTCATGATCGATCGCACCATCACCATGGCCGGGCGCTCGTTCTATCGCGCGTTCAGCCAGCGCGCCATGGACAATCCGCTGATCAACAGCGCCACGATTACGATTCAGGAGCGCCCGGACGCCCGCTGGGGAAGCCAGCTCTGGATCACGCAGGGCAATCAGATGTATTTCCGCACGCAGCTTTCGCCCAGGATCACGCAGGCGGATGAAGTTGCCGATGAGGCGGTACAAGTGGTTCAGGAGGCGCTACTGCAGGAGCAGTTGGCAACGGCGCTAACGTCGGACAAAGACCTGGGAAGCGAGGAGTTACGATAATGAAAGGCAAACAACGTGGTTTCGTATTGGGCGCTATCACGGCGCTGGCGCTGGCGGGCGGTACACAAGCCCTTGCGGGGGAGCTGGTATACCAACCGATGAACCCCTCCTTTGGCGGCGACCCCTTCGTGGGGAATTACATGCTGAACAAGGCGCAGGCCCAGGACACCAACACCGACCCGAACGCGCGCAGCTTCGACCGGCTCTCGTCCACCGACCGCCTGGTGCAGAGCCTGGAAAGCCGGCTCATCTCGCAGCTGATCAACGATGTCGGCGCGGGCAACGTCAACCAGGGCGCCTTCGACAGCGGCGAGTTCAACGTGGTGGTCAGCGATGATGGCGGTCAGCTCTCGGTGCGGGTAGTGGATAAACTCACCGGCGACGTAACCAATATCAACGTCGGCGGGTTGTTCAATCCATAATCGAACGATCAACAAAATTACCAAAAAAATCAATCGTCCAGGCTGTCATAACGCTTGATAGCGTCGTCAGGGGATCACAATGAAAATCATCGCTTCACTCATGCTGGCTGCGCTCTTGAGCGGCTGTGCTGGCATGGTCGCCAATTCTGAAAACCTCGAGGGCGCCCAGGCGACGCTCACCCCGCGCGGGGCCACCTACCAGGACCTGGTATCGCTGCCGCCACCGGCGGGCAAGATCTTCGTCTCGGTCTACGACTTCCGCGACCAGACCGGTCAGTACCGCCCGGCCCCGGCCAGCACCTTCTCCACCGCCGTAACGCAAGGGGCCGCGGCGATGTTGACAGGGGCGCTTGCAGACTCCGGATGGTTCATTCCGCTCGAGCGGGTGGGGCTACAGAACCTTCTGACCGAGCGGCGCATCATCCGCGCCGAGTTCGAGCGCTTCGGCCAGCCGGATACGCTCCCTTCGCTGCGCGCGGCGTCGGTGATGCTCGAAGGCGGCATCATCGCTTATGAGTCGAACGTACGCACCGGCGGGGCGGGCGCCGAGTACTTCGGCATCGGTGCCTCGGGTCAGTACCAGGTCGACCAGGTCACGGTGAACCTGCGCGCCGTCGAGATCTCCACCGGCGAAATACTCGCCAACGTCACCACGACCAAAACCATCTACTCCCAGGAGCTTCGCGCGGGCGTTTACCGCTTCATCGACTTCCGCCGCCTGCTGGAAGCCGAAGCGGGTATCACTACTAACGAACCGGTGCAGATGGCGGTCATGTCCGCCGTGGAGTCTGCGGTCATTCACCTGATCGCCCGCGGGGTGGAAAACAACCTGTGGAACCTGGCGAGCGGCAATAACATTCAGAATACGGTTCTTGCAGATTACCTGAATGCGCCCATTCCCGCTTTGTAAAGATACGTGACCGGTGTTTCTGGTATCCACTTTCCATAAATTGCTCTATTAGCCTGCTTACAATAACGCGATATTTAGCTCGATTACCTTAAAAAGCGGTACTGCTCTCCTGCAGTACCGCTTTTTATTCGTAAAAATAATAACTTGCATGAATATTATAAAACTAGTACCCGCCTTCTTTAAAGCGCTTAAAAAGTTAATCGCATCTCCAGGAAAAAAGCTGATAGCGCATTTCTACAGATAAGCCAAACTCAACCTCATAAATACATTTTGATACAAAAAATTTCAAAGGGTATGAGGATGGCTACCAATCAGGCGTTTTCAGCAGGTGAAGCGCGCGCTACCCAAGCGGTGCCGATGGCCCTCGCGCTGTCGCTGATGGCCCTCACCCTGGCGCTCTCGCCAGCGGCAAACGCCGCTCAGGATCATCGCGTCGAGCAGTACGTACACAGTATTCAGACACCGATGAGCGCTGCCAACGTCAGCGTCATCAGTCAGGTCGGTAACGATAACCGGGTATCGGTTTCGCAGTCCTACTCGGCCCAGTATCAGCGCGGCAATTTTTCGAGCATTCGACAGATCGGCAATGGCAACGAAGCCTCCATCACCCAGATCGGCGGCAACAACGTAAGCCAGGTGGCGCAAAACGGCAACGGCCACATCGTTTCGATCGTACAGGACTTTGGCCACCAGGGGGCGGAAGCCTTCGTCAATCAGTCAGGCCAGCAGAGCAATATCGCGATTTCACAATCGGGTAGTGGCTACCGCAGCATCAGCGTCGAGCAACAGTCGTTCTCGGGCAGTGCGCTACCGGTCACTGTCGATACCTACTGAGCAAACCATCTTGCTCAGTCACCACCAAAGCAAGTCATCGTCATAAAGGGGAATTAAATGAAAACTCAAATCACTACCATCGCCGCCGCTATCGCTCTTGCACTGAGTACCGCTGCTTCCGCTCAAGTCGCCAGCGACTCCTACATCAACCAGACTGGTAACGATAACGTCAACAACATCGAGCAGTACGGTCACCAGGAGTCGCGCGTTCAGCAGAATGGCGGTAACGGCAACCGTGCCACCGTAACTCAGGACGACGTGATTGGCAGCGCTCCGACTCCGTTCGGTACCGCGAACGTGTCTACCATCGACCAACACGGTCATGAAAACGACACAACCGTTAGCCAAGTGGGCTACGGCAACGACAGCTACGCTATGCAAAGAGGTAACGGCAACGAAGCCACCATCACGCAACGCGGCGATGCCAACGAATCGGTTTCCAACACTGACGGCCACAATAATGAAGTGATGGTTAGCCAGAAAGGCGACATGAACGACAGCACCATCAACATTCATGGCAACGATAACTACGCTGACGTTTCCCAGAACGGTGATGAACTCCTGAGCGTTATCGAAAACCAGGCTGGCTACAACAACGAATACAAGGTCATGCAGAGCGGCGACCGTCATGACTCTTACATCTTCACCAACGGTTCTGATAACTATCAGCAAGTTAGCCAAAGCGCCCTGTACACTCAGAACGCACACAAGTCTGTCATCCAGACTTACGGCAACGGCAACCACAACGTTGTAACTCAGGCCCGCTAAGCTCTAACGCTTGAATGCCTGAACATGTGAAACCGCCCTTCGGGGCGGTTTTTCGTTTGTTAGTAAAAAAGGCACTTTATGTGCCTTTGATCGTTTTAGGTTTGAGGGGATCACTTAACGTATATGCAGCGTTAGCTTGCCACCCTTGCCCTGGGTCGAGGAGCGCGAGCGGTTGCTGCCCTTGAGAATATCCACCTCGAGACGCTCGTTGTCGGTCAAAAGCGTCACCTCGCCTTCGAGCTCGGAGCCTTCGTAATTGAACTCTGCCGGCACGCTCATACGCTCTTCCGAGTACTCGGTGACCTCGTCGCCGTCGCTTACCCGCCAGTGGGCGGAGAACTCCGCACCTTCCGTGCCGCTGATATTGATCTGAATCCGGGTCATGTCCTGCTCCTGAAAGGCCAGTGCGCCTGTGGATAAAACACCCATCAACGCCGCAACGCCCAATGTGTAAGACCAAACCGATCGCCGTTTCATGGTGCGTAACCTCGTCAACCATAAACGCCGCCATCGTGGGCGGCGCTTTGAGTGTAGCAGGCATTTGCCTCTGACTTTCCGACTACTCGCAGATCAGAGCAGCGCAAACGCCTTCTCGGCGGCGTCCAGGGTTTTCTGGATATCCTCCGGGGTGTGGGCGCTGGACATGAAGCCCGCCTCGAACGCCGAAGGGGCAAGATACACGCCGTGATCGAGCATCGCGCTGAAAAAGCGGCGGAAGATTTCCGGGTCGCAGGCGGTCGCCTGGGCAAAGTTATCCACCCGCGACTGCGAGGTGAAAAAGAGCCCGAACATGCCGCCGGCGGACTGGGTCATCATCGGCACGCCTGCAGCATCGGCGCGCTCCTGAAGGCCATTGCACAACGTCTGCACCCGCTGAGAGAGCGCTTCGTGGAACCCGGGTTCACGCAGCTTTTGTAGCAGCGTAACGCCGGCGGCCATGGCCAGCGGGTTACCGGAGAGCGTACCCGCCTGGTAGACCGGGCCCATGGGCGAGATGTTCTGCATGATATCGCGCTTGCCGCCAAAGGCGCCGACCGGCATACCGCCGCCGACGATCTTGCCAAGGCAGGTCAAATCCGGGGTGATCCCGTAATGCGCCTGGGCGCCACCGAGTGCGACGCGAAAGCCGGTCATTACCTCATCGAAAATAAGCAGGCTGCCGTGCTCGTTGCACACCCGGCGAAGGGTTTCCAGAAAGCCGGGCTGGGGCGGAATGCAGTTCATGTTACCCGCCACCGGCTCGACGATGATGCAGGCGATCTGGCTTCCGATCTCGGCAAAGCAGGCTTCCACGCCTTCCGGGTCGTTGTAGGAGAGCGTGATGGTGTGCTCGGCAAGCGAGGCCGGCACCCCCGGTGAACTCGGCTCGCCGTGGGTCAGCGCGCCGGAGCCGGCCTTCACCAAAAGCGAGTCCGAGTGGCCGTGGTAGTTACCCTCGAACTTGACGATCTTGTCACGGCCGGTGCTGCCGCGGGCCAGGCGAATCGCCGACATGGTCGCCTCGGTACCGGAGCTGGTCATGCGCACCATCTCCATCGAGGGGATCATCTCGCAGATCAGATCCGCCATGGTGGTTTCGATCGCCGTAGGCGTGCCGAAGGAGAGCCCATTATCGAGGCGCGCGCGCACCGCGGCCAGCACGTCCTGGTCGGCGTGACCGGTGATCATCGGCCCCCAGGAGCCGACGTAGTCGATATATCGGTTGCCCTCGACATCGAACAGGTAGGCGCCCTGGGCGCGCTCCATGAACACCGGCGGCCGGTGCAGGCCCTTGAACGCGCGCACCGGCGAGTTGACGCCACCGGGAATGTGGCGGGTGGCTTGCTCGAAGAGTTCGGCTGATGTGGTCATGGCATCCTCAACGTGAGTGGCTCGGTGACAAAAGCGTCATTGGCAGAAAGATGGGGGCGCAGTCGTTGAACTTAAACCGGCGCTTGCGGGCGCGCATCACAGTCGGCTACGCGGCAAGCGCCCGGGCAGGTGCTGCCCGCTTGGCGGCTCGAACGCGTTCGACAGCGCCTGCCAGGTATAGTGCTGGGCCTGTTCGCAGGCGGTGGGTAAGCGCTCACCCACCGCCATGCGCGCGGCAATGGCGGAAGCCAATGTACAGCCGGAGCCGTGAAAACGCTGAGCAAGCCTTGGCCACTGCCACTGGCGGGTGGTGTCCGGCGAGTGCAGCGTATTGACGACCTGGCCTGAATTACCCGGCAGCGGATCGTCGGTGGCGGTCACCAGCACCGCCTGACAGCCCCGGGAGATCAGCGCCACCGCACGAGCCGTGTCGTCTTCACTTTCGTCGATTTCAGGCGCCAGCTCGGCCAGCTCGAAGCGGTTGGGTGTGAGGATATCCACAAGCGGTAGCAGCCGGTCGACGTAGAGCCGTTTCAAAGCGGCGGTGGATAACTCGGCGCCGCCGCCGGCCTTGAGCACCGGGTCCGCGATCACGGGCACGCCGGGAAAGCGGCGGATGATGCGCTCGGCGGCCAAAAGCGTCGCCTCACTAGCCAGAAGCCCCAGCTTGATCGCGCCGATGGAGAACGCCTCGAGGGCGCGGGCGGAGTGGCACATGAGTTCCGGGTCGGCGGGCAGCACGCGCTCGACGTCGTGACAGTTCTGCACCGTGAGCGCGGTGGGTACGGTCAGCGCCCAGCCGCCGCAGCCGGTAATGGCTTCGCTGTCGGCGATCAGGCCCGCGCCGCCGGTCGGGTCATGGCCCGCCAGTACTAGAACGGTAGGAGGAAGCGGGCGACTCATCAAAAGGGCTTCAACACGGCGAGCAGCACTACCGCGATCAGCGCAATCACCGGCGCTTCATTGAAAAAGCGAAAAAATCGGTGACTTTTGGTGCAGCGCCCCTGGGCGAACTGCTTGAGATAGATCAGACACACGTGATGGTAGGCGATCAATAGCGCCACCAGCGTCAGCTTGGCGTGCATCCACCCCTGGCTTAGCCAGCCGGGCACAAGATAGAGCATGGCCCCACCGAACACCAGCACCAGAATCATCGACGGCGTCATGATGCCGCGGTAGAGCTTGCGCTCCATGGTCGCGAAGTAAGTAATCGCTTGCTCATCGCCCTTGTCGCGGGCCATGGCGTGGTAGACGTAAAGCCTGGGCAGATAGAACAGCGCGGCAAACCACGTCACCATGGCCACCAGATGCAGGGCCTTCATCCACAAATACATGGGGTCTCCTTACGCGGTAGGCTCGTTGTCACGGGGGTCCGAGTAGTAATAGTAGCGCTCGATCGCCCCCCGGGTAATGATACCTGAAATTCGCTGCTGCTTCGGTCGATAGCCGTGCACCACGTAAAGCCCGCCCAGCGCCTTATCCTGAAGTTTGACGAAGGCCTCTGAAAGCGTGGCCTGAAGCGCGATCGGCGCCATTTCGATGCGCTGGCCGGGTATCTCGAGAAGATCCACCAGCTCGTCCTCCGGCGGCGGCTTGACCTCGAGCGCCTCGTCGTGCTCCAGAAGCCAGCGCGCCAGCGCCGCCGCCTTCATCCCCAGCGCCGGCTTCTCTTCGCTGGAGCGCTCTATCAGAAGCCACACCGGGTTGGTTTCCAGAAGCTTGCGCGCCTGGTCCGGCGTCACTACGCGCGGCGTGCGCACCAGCTGGCGCTCCATTACCGCCGGCACCGATACGCGGGAAAGCGCCTGCATCAAGGGCTGCTGTAAGGGGTGCAGGCCGTAGCGCACCGAGCTTACGAAAAAGCCCTCGCAGCCGGTGAGCTGGCGCGAGGTCAGACACGCCACCACCACCACCAGCATCCCCGGTAACATGATGTTCGGCGTATGGGTCAGCTCCAGAAGCGCCATGAGTGCGGCCAGCGGCGCCTGAAGCACCGCGCCCATCATCGCCGCCATCCCCAGCATGGCGAACACGCCGGGGTCGGCGGCGGGCGCGGGCCAGAGCCAGAGCCCTAGCGAGCCGCTGAGCGCCCCGGCGGCGGCGCCCACCACCAGCACCGGGCCGATGATACCAATCGGCACGCCGCCAGCCACGGTCAGCGCGGTGATCAAAAGCTTGGTCACCACCAGCCCCAGCAGCACGCCGACGCCCAGCTGGTTATTGAGCGCCGCCGCAAGGCTGTCGTAGCCGATGCCCTGCACCTGGGGAAACCAGAAAGCAACGGCGCCGGTAGCCAGCCCCACCGCCGCCAGGCGCAGCCAGAGCGGCAGCCGACTCAAGCGCTGGTTATGTGCGATATGGATGAAAAGCCCGGCAAGAAGTCCGATGAACAGCCCGGTAATCACCACCCAGGGCAGGTTCATCAGCGAGCCCAGGGTGACTTCGGGAATGCGAAAGGCGGGTTCACTGCCGTAAACCACCTGGGCGACCACCGCCCCCATGGTCGAGGCCAAAATCACCGGCATGAAGCTCATCAGGGTGTACTCCATCATCACCACTTCCATGGCGAAGATGACCCCGGCGATCGGCGTATTGAAGGAGGCCGAGATGCCCGCGGCGGTACCGCAGGCTACCAGCACACGCAGGCTGTTGTTGGGCAGGCGAAGCTTCACCCCGAGCCCGCTCGAGGCCGCCGCGCCCAAATGAATGGCGGGGCCCTCACGCCCGGCGGAGAGCCCGCCTAGCACCGAAACCACGCCCACCCACCACTGGTTGAGCCAATTGCGCAGCGGAAAGCGGCCCTGATGATAGGAGAGCCGCTCGATCACGTGGCCCACGTCGAGCTTTTGCGCCGCCGCCTTCTGGCGATAGAGAAAGATCCCCATCAGCGTGACCGCAAAAAGCGGCAACGATGCGCGAAGCCAGGGCGCCAGGCCCTCGAACGCCTCGGGGTCGGCGCCTGGCATGTAAAGCGCCGCGCCCGCCTCGAGCAGCAGGCGAAAGCCCACCATGACCGCCCCGGTAATGAGGCCGGACAGAAGCCCCAGCACGCAGAGCTGCGGCAGCGCATCGACATTGGCCAACTGACGCCGAAAGGCCTCGAGAGTGAAATCAGTGCGTGAAAAGCGTGCCACGACCGCGATCCTTGCCTTCAGCTTTTTATAAAAGACGGCATTCAACGCCGACCCGTGCGACGAGTAAGCATTTACCAACGCCGCCATGATCAATGATCGTGACACTTGTGTATCATGGTTTGCGGCGCTTAGACAGCCCGCCGCCGGTTTATTAGGCTGTTAACGACGAATTCGAATCAACGTGTGAAAACGACGAGAGGTGGCTTGTGATCAAGGTCGGCATCGTGGGCGGTACCGGTTACACCGGCGTGGAGCTTCTGCGCCTGCTCGCCCAGCATCCAGAGGTAAGCGTCGAGGCGATTACCTCGCGCTCGGAAGCCGGGGTCAAGGTCAGCGACATGTACCCGAATCTGCGCGGCCACTATGATGCGCTCGCCTTCAGCGAACCCGATGCCCGCGCCCTTGGCGCGCTGGACGCGGTGTTCTTCGCCACCCCCCACGGGGTGGCCCATACGCTGGCCGGCGAGCTTTTGGACAACGGCACCCGCGTGATCGACCTTTCAGCGGATTTTCGCCTGCGCGACGCAGATGAGTGGAGCCAGTGGTACGGCCAGCCCCACGGCGCACCGGCGCTGCTCGAGGAAGCCGTCTACGGGCTGCCCGAAATGCACCGCGAGAAGATCAAGACCGCGCGGCTGATTGCGGTGCCCGGCTGCTACCCCACCGCGGTGCAGCTTGGCTACCTGCCGCTGCTGGAAGCGGGGCTGGTCGACCCGACTCGGCTGATCGCCGACTGTAAATCCGGGGTGACCGGCGCCGGGCGCGGCGCCAAGGTACCGTCGCTTCTCGCCGAGGCGAGCGAATCCTTCAAGGCCTACGGTGCCTCGGGCCACCGCCACCTGCCGGAGATTCGTCAGGGCCTTGGCGACATGCAGGCAGGCGCTGTCGGGCTCACCTTCGTGCCGCACCTGACGCCGATGATTCGCGGTATCCACGCCACGCTCTACTCCACGCTTAATGCTGGCGCCGAGGACCTGCAGGCGCTTTTTGAAGCGCGTTACAAGAACGAGCCCTTCGTCGACGTAATGCCCGCCGGCAGCCACCCGGAAACCCGCAGCGTTAAGGGTAACAACACTTGTCGCATCGCCGTTCACCGCCCGGAAGGCGGCGACACCGTGGTGGTACTCTCGATCATCGACAACCTGGTCAAGGGCGCCTCGGGCCAGGCGATTCAGAATTTGAACCTGATGTTCGGCTTCGACGAGAAGCTCGGCCTCAACGCCCCGGCGCTTATGCCTTGAAGGCGTGCTCTTGCGATAGGGTTCTTTGCGATAGGGTCGAGCAATAGTTGACCCTTTTGCTGGGAATTACCCATAATTGCGCTTTCATTCAGTCATTCAAGCTCGCGGGAGGTACCCATGAGCGGTGCAGAAGCTTTCGTACCCACCCCTTTGCTGCTCTCCGACAGCGCTCGCAAGCGCATTCAGGCGCTCAAGGCCGAAGAGCACAACGCCGCGCTGAAGCTGCGCGTTTATGTCACCGGCGGGGGCTGTTCGGGCTTTCAGTACGGGTTCGACTTTGCCGAGAACGTCGCCGACGACGACACGCTGATCGAATTCGGCGACGCCACGCTGGTGGTCGACCCGCTGTCGTATCAGTATCTGGTCGGCTCCACGGTCGACTTCGAAGAGGGCTTGGCCGGCGCGCGTTTTCGTGTGCAAAACCCCAACGCCACCACCACCTGCGGTTGCGGCGCCTCGTTCATGGTTTGAGCGCCGGCCCCGGCGCCTGCGTTTACACCTCGCACTCCCCGCGACTTGACGCCTTGGCGGTTTCTCGCCAAGGTTGATAGGTCGATAACGGCAGCCGCGGCGGGCAATTCATGTCCGTCTCGCAGGCCTTACATAACAGTACGGGGAAACACATGAACAAATCGCTTACCTACGGCGCCCTTACCGCCGCCTTGACCCTCGGTCTTGGCAATACCGCTGCATTTGCCCAGACCCCTTCGGTCAACGTTGCCACCGACCCAAGCTTCGTTCCCTTCGAGATGATGGACCCGGACTCCGGCGAAATGATCGGCTTCGACATGGACATCATCAACGAAGTCGCCGAACGCGCGGGCTTCGAAGTCAACCTCACCACCATGGAGTTCTCCGGTATCATTCCGGCGGTGCAAACCGGCAGCCAGGAGATCGCCATCGCCGGAACCACGATCACCGACGAGCGTGCCCAGGTCGTCGATTTTTCCGACCCCTACTACGACTCCGGCCTGCAGATCATCGTGCGCGCCGACAATGACGAGGTCGAAGGCGTCGAGGATCTGGAAGGCATGAGCATCGCCACCAAGATCGGCTCGACCAGCTACAACTTCCTGCAGCAGGAGCTCGGTGAAGACGCCGACATTACGCCTTACCCCGGCACCGCCGACATGTACATGGCGCTTCTGGGCCGCAACGTCGACGCGGTGCTGTATGACGCGCCCAATGTCGCCTACTTCTCCCAGACCCGCGGCGAAGGCCGTACCAAGGTGGTCGGCCCGCTCTACGAAGGCCAGCAGTACGGCATCGTTTTCCACAAGGGCAGCGAGTGGCTCGAGCCGACCAACGAGGCGCTGGCCGCCATGCGCGAAGACGGCACCTACGACGAGATCTATGAAAAGTGGTTCGGCGAAGCGCCGACCGCCGACTAAGCCGCACGTTCAACGCAGCCAAACTCCTGCAGGGTCGGACGGATTCGTCCGGCCCTTTATGTTGTGACTTCCATTTGGAGATAACGCGTGGACGTTAACTTTGAGTTCGACTGGTCAGCGGCGTTCGCCTCGATCCCTCATCTGCTGCCCGGTATCCCCTGGACGCTGGCGATCTCCTTCGGGGGCTTGGCCATCGGCTTTTTCATCGGCATCTTCTTCGGCCTTCTGCGCATCAGCCCCGTCGCCTGGATGCGCTGGGTGGCGAGCATCTATATCGAGGTGTTTCGCGGTACGCCGATTCTGGTGCAGGTGCTGTTCATCTTCTACGGGTTGCCCCAGCTTCTGGGCGGGCCGATCAACGCGCTGGTCGCCGGTATCGCCGCCATCGCGGTCAACTCCGGCGCTTACATTTCAGAAATCGTGCGCGGCGGCGTGCAGTCGATCGAACGCGGCCAGCGCGAGGCCTCGTTGTCACTCGGGCTCTCCCGCGCCCAGGCGTTTCGCTACGTGATCTGGCCTCAGGCGCTCAAGCGCATGGTGCCGCCGCTGGGCAACCAGGCGATCATCAGCATCAAGGACACCTCGCTTTTCTCGGTAATCGGGGTGGGCGAGCTGGTGCGTCAGGGCCAGATCTACATCGCCACCACCTTCACCGCGCTCGAGGTCTACTTCATGGTGGCACTTCTGTATCTGGCCATCACCTGGACGCTCTCCATGGTGCTACGCCTGGTCGAGCGCTCGAATCTCGCCGGACAATAAGGAGCGCGCCATGACAGCGAACCGATCCTCAAGCGATCACACCTCCAGCAATGCCCCCATCGTGCGCATGGAAAAGCTCAACAAGCACTTTGGCGCGCTGCACGTTTTAAACAATATCGACCTCGAGATCACCGCCGGCGAAGTCGTGGTGATCATCGGTGCCAGCGGCTCGGGTAAATCCACCCTGATCCGCTGCATCAATGGCCTCGAGGAGTTTCAGGCCGGCCGGCTCGAGGTGGATGGCAAGAGACTCGAACCCCATGGCAAGAGCGCCAGGGCACTGCAGGCCATTCGTACCGAAGTCGGCATGGTGTTTCAGCAGTTCAACCTGTTTCCGCACCTGAGCGTGATCGATAACGTCACCCTGGCGCCGGTCAAGGTGCGCGGCCAGCGCCGCGATCAGGCCGCGCATACCGCCAAACGCCTGCTCGACCGGGTGGGTATCGCCGACCAGGCGAACAAGTACCCAAGCCAGCTTTCCGGCGGCCAGCAGCAGCGTGTGGCGCTGGCACGTGCCTTGGCCATGGAGCCTCGACTGATGCTCTTCGACGAGCCTACCTCGGCGCTCGACCCGGAGATGATCGGCGAAGTGCTCGACGCCATGCGCGAGCTGGCCAAAGAGGGCATGACCATGGTGATCGTCACCCACGAAATGGGCTTTGCCCGCGAGGTGGCCGACCGGGTGATCTTCATCCACAAGGGTGAAATCACCGAGCAGGGGCCGCCGGAGCAGCTGTTCGACGCGCCCCAGCACGAGCGGACGCAATCGTTTCTGGCGCGGGTTCTCAAGCACTAACATTGGCGCTTTGAGCGCACTTCAATCGCTTTAATCGACCGCTCTAACGGGCCTGTCATCACGACAGGCCCTTTTTTGTGCCTGTGGATACTATTTTTTCGAATTTCTTCATCCATTGCTGTACCGCCCGCCATCAGCGCTTTTGGTGGATTCAATGTAGTGTGACCGCCTTGTTCACAGTCAGGCGCACAGCGTCGGTATGCATCGGTGGATAACCCGTGCTTTTCTCACGCTGTGTATAACCCGCCATTCGATCCACAGCCTCGTCACCGCTTGCGCGCAGCCACTACGCCGTTTAATCACTGTTCGGTCAACAATATAGTGTTTTGAATATGTTGGATAAAAATGCCTTATTCACAGATTTTATCCACACCAGTAGTTACAACATCAACAGAACTTCTTTCTCTATTTTTTATTTTGTTATTAGTAAGAGAAGTGACCCGAAAGCGGGGTGTGGAAAAACCTGACTGTTATTCACAGGAGGTTTATACTGGCGGGCTTATCGAGGCCTGCCTCGTTCTCAAACGATCCATCGGCGCTCTTTGAAGGGCCAAGTTGAGGTGCCAATTGAATTACCCCGACCGCTTTGACGTCATCGTCATCGGCGGTGGCCATGCGGGAACCGAAGCCGCGTTGGCCTCTGCCCGCATGGGTTGTCAAACCCTGCTGCTCACCCACAACATCGAAACCCTGGGCCAGATGTCGTGTAATCCCGCCATTGGCGGTATCGGCAAGAGCCACCTGGTCAAGGAGATCGATGCGCTGGGCGGTGCCATGGGGCTTGCCACTGACCTGGGCGGTATTCAGTTTCGCGTGTTGAACGCCCGCAAGGGGCCCGCGGTGCGCGCCACCCGTGCCCAGGCGGATCGTATTCGCTACAAGGCCGCCATTCGCGGCATGCTGGAAAACCAGCCGAACCTGACGCTCTTTCAGCAGGCGGCCGGCGACCTGATCGTGGATAACGACACCGTGCGCGGCGTGGTCACCGAAACCGGCATTCGCTTTTTGAGCGACACCGTGGTGCTCTCGACCGGTACGTTTCTGGGTGGGGTCATCCACATCGGACTCGATCAAAGCCGCGGCGGCCGCGCCGGTGATCCGCCCTCCAACGCCCTGGCCGAACGCCTGCGTGCGCTACCGTTTCGCGTCGACCGGCTCAAGACCGGCACGCCGCCGCGCATCGACGCCAAAAGCGTGGATTTTGGCCAGCTCGAGGAGCAGCCCGGCGACACCCCGACGCCGGTGATGTCCTATCTCGGTACCCGGGAAATGCACCCGCAGCAGGTAAGCTGCCATATCGCCCACACCAACGAGCGCACCCACGAGATCATCATGGCGAACCTGGATCGCTCGCCGATGTACTCCGGTGTCATCGAAGGCGTGGGACCGCGCTACTGCCCGTCGATCGAGGACAAGGTCCACCGCTTCGCCGACAAGTCGAGCCACCAGGTCTTCATCGAACCCGAAGGCCTCGACACCCACGAGCTCTACCCCAACGGTATTTCTACCTCGCTGCCGTTTGATGTGCAGCTTCAGGTGGTGCGCTCGATCAAGGGCCTGGAAAACGCGCACATCACGCGCCCGGGCTACGCCATCGAGTACGATTTCTTCGATCCACGCGATCTCAAGCACTCGCTGGAAACGAAATTTATCCACAACCTGTTTTTCGCCGGGCAGATCAATGGCACCACCGGCTACGAAGAAGCCGGTGCCCAGGGGCTTCTGGCCGGACTCAACGCTGCCCGCCGGGCGAAGTCCCTCGAGGCCTGGCACCCGCGCCGCGACGAGGCGTATCTGGGCGTGCTGGTCGACGACCTGATCACCATGGGCACGAAAGAGCCCTACCGCATGTTCACATCAAGAGCGGAGTACCGCCTGATGCTGCGCGAGGACAACGCGGATCTGCGCCTGACCGAGAAGGGTCGCGAACTTGGCCTGGTCGACGACGCGCGCTTTGAAGCGTTCAGCGAAAAGCGCGAGGCGATCGAGCGCGAAAGCGCGCGGCTCAAGGCGGTGTGGGTACAGCCCAATACCGCCGCCGCCGAGAAGCTTGCCGAGAAAACCGGCCACCCGCTCAATCGCGAGTACTCGCTGGCGGATCTCTTGAAGCGCCCGGAGCTGACCTACGCCGATATCACCGCACTGCCCGGACTCGAAAGCGACGCGGTGCAAAGCGGTGCCGTTGCCGAGCAGGTGCAGATCCACGCCAAGTACCAGGGCTACATCGACCGTCAGCAGGACGAGATCGACAAGCTCAAGCGCCACGAGGCGACCCCCCTGCCGGCGGAGCTTGACTACCAGAAGGTCGAAGGGCTCTCCAACGAGATTCGCCAGAAGCTTTCCGAGGCGCGCCCCGAGACGCTGGCCCACGCCGCGCGCATCTCCGGCGTCACCCCGGCGGCGGTGTCGATTCTGTTGATTCACCTGAAAAAGCGCCGGTTGATCGACATTAGCGAGGTGGCGAGCGCATGAGTTCGCTCGACGCCCTTTTGAAAACGCTGCCGCTCGAGGCCGCTTCAAGGCTGGACCAGGGGCTGGCAACGCTCGGTCTCGACGTGACGGCGGCCCAGCGCGAGCGGCTTCTGGGGCTGGTCGCGCTGTTGCACAAGTGGAACCGGGCTTATAACCTCACCGCGGTACGCGACCCGCTCGAGATGGTGGCTCGCCACGTGCTCGATAGCGCCGCGATCGCGCCTTTCGTACGCGGCAAGGCGCTTCTGGACGTGGGCGCAGGCCCAGGCCTTCCGGGGCTGGTCATCGCTATTTTAAAGCCCGAGGTCCACGTCACGCTGGTCGACAGCAACGGCAAGAAGGTGCGCTTTCAGCGCCAGGCGGTGATGGAGCTTGGCATCGACAACGCCACCCCGACCCAGACCCGGGTCGAGGCCTTCGAGGGCCAGACCTTCGATCAGCTGGTGTCGCGCGCCTTTGCCAGCATCGCGGATTTCGTCGAGCTGACCCGCGCGCTCATCGGCCCCGGCGGGCAGTGGCTCGCCATGAAAGGCCCCGGCGCCGACGATGAACTGTCGGCACTTTCCGCCGATGTCGTGCTCAGCGCGCGGCACCGGCTCGACATCCCCTTTGAGACGGCGAAACGGCAGCTGTTGATTCTGACCCCTGAAGGAGCCTCGTAGTGAGCCAGATCATTGCCCTGACCAACCAGAAAGGCGGCGTGGGCAAATCCACCTCGGCCGTCAACCTCGCGGCGAGCCTTGCAAGCCTGGATCGCCGCGTGCTGCTGGTGGATTTGGACCCCCAGGGCCACGCCAGCATGGGCAGCGGTATCGACAAGTACGAGCTCGACAAGAGCGTGCTGGACGTACTGCTCGGCGAGGCGAGCGCTAGTGACGCCATTATCAAGGGGCTGCCGGTCAACTTCGACGTCCTGCCGGGCAACGGCGATTTGACCGCCGCCGAGGTCGAGCTTCTGGATCGTGACGAGCGCCAGAGCCGGCTCTCCACGGCGCTGGCCTCGGTGGCCGAACACTACGATGTGGTGCTGATCGATTGCCCGCCGTCGCTGAACATGCTGACCGTCAACGCGCTGACCGCCGCCGACGGCGTACTGATTCCGCTACAGTGCGAGTTCTACGCCCTCGAAGGGCTTTCGGCGCTTCTCGATACCGTCGAGCAGATCAAGGAGAGCGTCAATCCAGCGCTGTCGATTTCGGGTATATTGCGCACCATGTACGACAAGCGCACGAGCCTGACCCGCGAAGTGGACAAGCAGCTGCGCGACTTTTTCGGCGATGCGCTGCTCAAGACCACCATTCCGCGTAACGTGAAGGTGGCCGAGGCGCCGAGCCACGGGCTGCCGGTCACCCACTACGCACGCTTTTCGCGGGGCAGCCAGGCATATCGCGTGCTGGCCAAAGAGATGATTCGCAAGCTGTCGCTTTGAAAGCGATGGGCGGCCGGCGATAGGGCCAAACGCCTTTGGCCGCGTTCTTTTCGATGTTCATGATTCGACGTTCATGATTCAAAGTTCAAGGGGAAACGCATGACGCGTAAACGCGCGCTGGGACGCGGCCTGGACGCCCTCATCGGAGCGGGCGCTCGCCGCCGTGACACGCTGGAGCTGACCAGCGACGAGACGTTTGAAAGCGTCGACGCCGAAGCGTCGAGCGTGTTGTCCGAACCCGCCGCCGGCGAGCGCCTGGAGCGGCTGCCGCTGGGGCAGCTGAGCCGCGGCAAGTACCAGCCGCGCCGCGATATCCAGCCCGAAGCGCTCGAAGAGCTGGCCGACTCGATCCGCGCCCAGGGCGTCATGCAGCCGATCGTGGTGCGCCCCGTTGGCGAGGCGCGCTATGAGATCATCGCCGGTGAGCGCCGCTGGCGCGCCGCCCAGCTTGCCGAGCTCGACGTCATTCCCGCGGTGATCCGCGAGGTCAGCGACGAGGTGGCGCTGGCGCTCGCGCTGATCGAGAACATCCAGCGCGAAAACCTCAACGCCGTGGAAGAAGCAATGGCGCTTAAGCGCCTGGGCGAGGAGTTCGAGCTGACCCAGCAGCAGATCGCCGACGCAGTGGGCAAATCGCGCACCCAGGTGGCGAATCTGCTGCGGCTTTTGAGCCTGGACAGTGAGGTGCAGACGCTTTTGGAGCGCGGCGATCTCGACATGGGCCACGCGCGGGCGCTTTTATCGTTAACAAGCGCTCAGCAGCGGCGCATCGCCCATGAAGTGGTCAATGGGGATCTGACCGTGCGCGCCACCGAAGCGCTGGTCAAGAAGCTCGGTAGCGACGAAGCGGCGAAAGCCGCTCCCAAACGTACAAGAAAGACCGCCGATGTCACGCGGCTCGAGACTCAGCTGGGCGAGCTGCTCGGTGCGCCGGTGTCGATCGACCACGGCCAGCGCGGCAAGGGTAAGGTCACCATCCGCTATACCAGTCTCGAGGAGTTGGACGGGATTCTTGGGCATATCAAATAGGCCACATAAGTAAATAGCAGGCTCATTAAATAAGCGCACGATAGGCTCATTTTTTCGCCCTTTGGTCACATCTGCGCGCGTAAACCCGCAAATTAGACGCAACTTCGGTTGAAGGTGCGATAGCGCTTCCCTATAATCGCGCAAGATTTGTGCAGGCCGTTTCGATCGACGAACGGCCTGGCCCGGATGAAACCACTCGTGGCTCTATGCCTGAGTACAGGTGCCGAGACGTCATGCAGCGATTTGAAATACGGCGCCGCAGGGCCTATAGCGTGGCGCTTTTACGTGCTCAGCTGGGGCTTTCGCTTCTGGGAACGGGCGGTGCGTATTGGCTTTCCCAGACCGGCGGCGCTATCTCCTTCGCGCTTGGGGCGCTGGTGGCAGTACTGCCCTACGTGTTTTTCATCCAGCGAATGGGTATTTTCTCATCGCACCGGGTGCGCGGCGCCAATGTCTTGCTGCGCGCCGAGGCGGGCAAGTTCGGTTTGACGGTGGCTCTTTTTACGCTGGTTTTCGTGGCAGTGCCTCCCTCAAACCCAACTTTATTTTTTAGCGCTTACGTTGCGGTCATTTCGACGCATTGGCTGGCCCCCTGGCTGATGCTCGATAAACCGCACAATCAATTGAGGTGACATCTCCATGGCCGCAGGAAACGAAGTCTCGACGACTTACTATATCCAGCACCACTTGCAGAACCTGACCTTCGGGCATCATCCGGTCAACGGCTGGTCGCTGGCGCACTCGTCCGAAGAAGCGGTGGAGATGGGTTTCTGGGCGATCCACCTTGACACCATGGGCTGGTCGATCGGCATGGGCCTTCTGTTCATCTGGCTGTTTCGCAAGGCCGGTCGTGTCGCTACCTCCGGCGTACCCGGTGGGCTTCAAAATGCCGTCGAGATGGTCGTCGAGTTCATCGAGAACCTGACCCGCTCCACCTTCCACGGGCGCAACCCCAATATCGCGCCGCTGGCGCTGACGCTGTTCGTCTGGATCCTTCTGATGAACACGCTCAAGATCATCCCGGTCGATTTCTTCCCGGTGCTGTTCGCCAAACTCGGCGTCGACTACATGAAGATCGTGCCGACCACCGACGTCAACGCCACCCTCGGTATGGCGCTGGGCGTGTTCGGTCTGATCCTCTATTACAACTTCAAGGTGAAAGGCGTAGGTGGCTTTGCCCGCGAGCTGTCGCTGACTCCGTTCAACCACTGGGCGCTGATCCCCTTCAACCTGGTGCTCGAGATCGTCTCTCTGCTGGTCAAGCCCTTCAGCCTCGCGATGCGTCTGTTCGGCAACATGTTCGCCGGCGAGGTGATCTTCATCCTGATCGCGATGCTGCCCTTCTGGGCCATCTGGGTGCTGGACGTGCCCTGGGCTATCTTCCACATTCTGGTCGTCACGCTGCAGGCGTTCATCTTCACCGTACTGACGGTGGTGTACCTGAGCGCGGCGCACGAGCATCACTAGACGTTTACTCAACGTCAACGATTTCGAATCACCCGTAACTTCAACCCTCAACCCTTAACCACCACTTGAACTCAGGAGCAACATCATGGAAATGGTTTACCTCTCAGCTGCCATCATCATCGGTCTGGGCGCTCTGGCTACCGGTATCGGCTTCGCCATTCTGGGCGGCAAGCTGCTCGAATCCACCGCGCGTCAGCCGGAACTGGGCGACCAGCTGCAAACCAAGACCTTCATCATGGCCGGTCTGCTCGACGCCGTGCCGATGATCGGTGTCGGTATCGCGATGTACCTGATTTTCGTTGTCGCCGGTTAAACAAGCCTGACCGGGCGGATCACCGCTCGGTTTTGTTTTACCCCGGTCGCCACGAACTTGTCAGAGGTACAGTCCTGTGAATATCAACATGACGCTTATCGGGCAGACGATCGCCTTCGCGATCTTTGTCTGGTTTTGCATAAAGTACGTGTGGCCTCCGATCAGCAACGCGCTTCACGAGCGCCAGAAGAAAATTGCTGATGGTTTGGACGCAGCCAGCCGTGCAACGCGCGATCTCGAGCTCGCCCAGGAGCGCTCCGAGCAGACGCTCAAGGAGAGCAAGGAGCAGGCTTCACAGATCATCGAGCAGGCCAACAAGCGCTCTGCCCAGATGATCGAAGAGGCGCGCCAGGAAGCGCGGGCCGAAGGCGAACGCATCGTTGCCAGCGCCCGCTCCGAGATCGAGCAGGAAGTCAATCGCGCCAAAAACGAGCTTCGCGCTCAGGTGTCTCACCTGGCGATCATCGGCGCCGAGCGTATCCTGCAAGAGTCGGTCGACGAGTCTGCGCACCGCAAGTTGCTTGATGAGCTTGCCGCCGAACTGTAAGGAGGTGATCCATGGCGGAACTACTGACCGTCGCTCGTCCTTACGCCAAGGCGGCGTTTGAATACGCGCGTGACCAACAAGCATTCGATAGCTGGTCCCAGGCGCTTGGTTTTCTAAGCGTGGCGGCTGCCAACGACGACCTGCGTCGTGTGTTGGGTAGCCCCAGAATCGCCAACGAGCAGAAGGTCGCGCTTCTGGCCGATCTTTTGTCGGAAAAGCCCGACGGTATCGAGCGCTTTCTGGCCTCTTTGGCGTCTCAGGGGCGCTTGTCGGCCTTGCCCTCCATCGCCGATCAGTTCGAGCGCCTGCGCGCCGAATTCGAACAGCGGGTCGAGGTACTGGTCACATCGGCCTACAAGCTGACGGCGGCGCAGAAGACCAAATTGGCAAACGCGCTTAAAAAGCGTCTGAATCGCGAAATCTCCATTACTACTCAGGTCGACAAGTCGCTCATTGGCGGTGTCATCCTGCGTGCCGGCGACACCGTCATCGACGGGTCGGTACGCGGTCGATTGAACCGCCTTTCTGACGCGCTCACCGCCTGAGTTCGAGGGACATGGCATGCAGCAACTGAATCCTTCCGAGATCAGCGACATCATCAAGCAGCGTATCGAGAAGCTTGACGTCGCATCCGAAGCCCGTAACGAGGGCACCATCGTCACCGTTTCCGACGGTATCGTGAAAATTCACGGCCTCGAAGACGCGATGTTCGGTGAAATGATCGAATTCCCGAACTCCGTGTTCGGTATGGTGCTCAACCTGGAGCGCGACTCCGTGGGCGCCGTGGTACTCGGCGACTACCTGCTTCTCGAAGAGGGCATGACCGCCAAGTGTACCGGTCGCATCCTCGAAGTGCCGGTGGGTCCGGAGCTCGTTGGCCGCGTGGTCGACGCACTCGGTAACCCCATCGACGGCAAGGGCGACATCGACGCCAAAATGACCGACGCGGTCGAGAAAGTCGCACCCGGCGTCATCACGCGTCAGTCCGTCGACGAGCCGATCCAGACCGGCCTGAAGTCGATCGACTCCATGGTGCCGATCGGTCGCGGTCAGCGTGAGCTGATCATCGGCGACCGTCAGATCGGTAAGTCGGCGATCGCCATCGACGCGATCATCAACCAGAAAGGCAAGGGCGTCACCTGTGTCTACGTCGCGATCGGTCAGAAGCAGTCGACCATCGCCAACGTGGTGCGCAAGCTCGAAGAGCACGGCGCCATGGGCCACACCATCGTCGTCGCCGCCGGCGCCGCCGACCCGGCCCCGATGCAGTTCCTCGCCGCCTACTCCGGCTGCACCATGGGCGAGTACTTCCGCGACCGCGGTGAAGACGCGCTGATCGTCTACGACGATCTCTCCAAGCAGGCCGTGGCGTATCGTCAGGTATCGCTGCTGCTGCGCCGTCCGCCGGGCCGTGAAGCCTACCCGGGTGACGTGTTCTACCTCCACTCGCGTCTGCTGGAGCGCGCCGCGCGCGTCAACGCCGACTACGTCGAGAAGTTCACGAACGGCGAAGTGACCGGCAAGACTGGCTCCTTGACAGCACTGCCGATCATCGAGACCCAGGGCGGCGACGTCTCTGCGTTCGTACCGACCAACGTGATCTCGATCACCGACGGTCAGATCTTTCTGGAAACGAACCTGTTCAACTCCGGTATCCGTCCGGCGATCAACGCCGGTCTCTCGGTATCGCGCGTTGGCGGCTCGGCCCAGACCAAGATCATCAAGAAACTCGGTGGTAGCGTGCGTCTGGCGCTCGCCCAGTACCGTGAACTGGCGGCGTTCTCGCAGTTCGCATCTGACCTGGACGAAGCCACGCGCAAGCAGCTCGAGCACGGTCAGCGCGTCACCGAGCTCATGAAGCAGAACCAGTACTCGCCGATGTCCGTGGCCGAAATGGCACTCACGCTGTACGCCGCCAACGAAGGTCATCTGGATGACGTCAGCGTCGACAAGGTGCTGGACTTCGAACGTGCCCTGCACGACTACATGAAGTCCGAGCACAGTGACCTGATCGACAAGATCAACCAGACCGGCGACTACAACGACGAGATCAAGAGCGGCTTGAAGTCGGGTCTTGAGCAGTTCAAGGCGACTCAGAGCTGGTAATGGTCGGCCCGCCTACGGGCGGGCTTCGCTACTTTCTGAGAGCCACGAACGAAGGGTAGATCGCTATGGCAGCTGCAAAAGAGATACGCACCCAGATCGGGAGCATCAAGAATACGCAGAAAATCACCAGCGCCATGGAAATGGTCGCTGCGTCGAAGATGCGTAAAGCGCAAGATCTGATGAAGGCCGGCCAGCCCTACGCCAGGCAGATCCGTAACGTGGTAGGCCACATTGCCGACGCCAACCCCGAGTACAAGCACGACTACATGGTCGAGCGCGAGGTTAAGCGCGTAGGTTACATCGTGGTCTCCACCGACCGCGGGCTGTGCGGTGGCTTGAACGTCAACCTCTTCAAGGCCGTGCTGAAAGACGCTGCGGGCTGGAGAGAGCAGGGCGCCGAGCTCGACTTCTGCGCCCTGGGCTCCAAGGCCAGCGCCTTTTTCCGCAAGTACGGCGGCAATCTGGTGGCGGCGAAGAGTGGGCTTGGCGAGAAGCCGACCGTCGAAGGTCTGATCGGAAGTGTCAAGGTCATGCTCGAAGCGTATGACGCCGGCCGTCTTGACCGTCTGAACGTGGTGTACAACGAGTTCGTCAACACCATGACGCAAAAGCCGGTGGTTCGTCAGCTTCTGCCGCTTTCGCCCGATATGGGCGAAGACGCCGGACATGACAACGAAGAAAACGCCCGTCCCGGAAGTTGGGACTACCTGTATGAACCGGATGCCAAGGCGTTGCTGGACAGCCTGCTGGTTCGTTTCATCGAATCCCAGGTGTATCAGGCGGTGGTCGAAAACGGCGCGTGCGAACAAGCCGCCCGGATGATCGCCATGAAAAGCGCAACCGACAACGCGGGCAATCTGATCGACGATCTGGAGATGGTCTACAACAAGGCCCGCCAGGCCGCCATCACCCAGGAAATTTCCGAGATTGTCGGCGGCGCTTCAGCCGTATAACGCCTTTAAAGCCGCCAGGCGGCTCAGGCAGACAGGTTTCATTTGCAGGTTTTAAAGAGGAACCAAGATGAGCGGACGTATCGTACAAATCATCGGCGCGGTGATTGACGTAGAGTTTCCGCGGGACTCCGTGCCCAAGGTCTACGACGCGCTGAAAGTCTCCGACAAGGAGACCATCCTCGAAGTCCAGCAGCAGCTGGGCGACGGCGTGGTGCGCACCATCGCCATGGGCTCCACCGAAGGGCTCAAGCGTAATCTGGACGTGACCAACACCGGAGCCGCCATTTCCGTGCCCGTGGGTAAAGAGACCCTGGGCCGGATCATGAACGTGCTCGGCGAGCCGATTGACGAAGCCGGTGAAATCGGCGAAACCGAGCGCATGCCGATTCACCGCAAGGCGCCGAGCTACGCCGACCAGGCCGCATCCAACGAACTGTTGGAAACTGGCATCAAGGTCATCGACCTGGTCTGCCCGTTCGCCAAGGGCGGTAAGGTGGGTCTGTTCGGCGGCGCCGGTGTAGGCAAGACCGTCAACATGATGGAGCTCATCCGTAACATCGCCACCGAGCACAGCGGTTACTCCGTGTTCGCCGGTGTCGGTGAGCGTACCCGTGAGGGTAACGACTTCTATCACGAGATGACCGAATCCAACGTTATCGACAAGGTATCGCTGGTCTACGGTCAGATGAACGAGCCGCCGGGCAACCGCCTGCGCGTGGCGCTGACGGGCCTGACCATCGCGGAGAAATTCCGTGACGAAGGCCGCGACGTGCTGCTGTTCGTCGATAACATCTACCGCTACACCCTGGCGGGTACCGAGGTATCGGCGCTTTTGGGCCGTATGCCGTCGGCGGTAGGTTACCAGCCGACCCTGGCCGAAGAGATGGGCGTTCTGCAGGAGCGTATCACCTCCACCAAGAACGGCTCGATCACCTCCGTGCAGGCGGTCTACGTCCCCGCGGACGACTTGACCGACCCGTCGCCGGCGACCACCTTCTCGCACCTGGACGCCACCGTGGTACTGGCGCGCTCCATCGCCGAGCTGGGTATCTATCCGGCGATCGACCCGCTGGACTCCACGTCGCGTCAGCTCGACCCGCTGGTGGTCGGTGAAGAGCACTACAACATCGCCCGCGGTGTTCAGGGTGTGCTTCAGCGCTACAAGGAGCTCAAGGACATCATCGCCATCCTCGGGATGGACGAGCTGTCCGACGAGGACAAGCAGGCCGTGGCCCGCGCGCGTAAGATCCAGCGCTTCTTGTCCCAGCCGTTCTTCGTCGCCGAGGTGTTCACCGGCTCGCCGGGTAAGTACGTGTCGCTGAAAGACACCATTCGCGGCTTCCAGGGAATTCTCGCCGGCGAATACGACGATATGCCCGAACAGGCCTTCTATATGGTCGGCTCCATCGACGAAGCGGTCGAGAAAGCCAACCAGATGAAGAAGTAATCCCGTTGACCAGGGGGATTCGCTATGGCGAATAGCTTCACTTGCAACATCGTCAGCGCCGAAGCGTCCATTTTCTCGGGCAGCGCCGAGCAGGTCATCGCCTCCGGGCTGATGGGTGATCTGGGCATTCTGCCCGGTCACGCGCCGCTTCTGACCGAGCTTCAGCCAGGGCCGATCCGGGTAATCATGGACGGCGGCAAGGAAGAGAACTTCTTTGTCTCTGGTGGCTTCATGGAAGTCCAGCCCGACGTGGTGACGATTCTGGCCGACGCCGCAGCGCGGGCGGGCGATCTCGACGAGGCCGCCGCCGAGCAGGCGCGTCAGGACGCGCTCAAGGCCTTCAACGAGAAGTCCGCCGAGCTCGACTACACCCGCGCCTCGGCGGAGCTTGCCGAAGCCGTGGCCCAGCTGCGTACCATCCAGCAGCTGCGCAAGAAGGCGGGCAAGGGCTGATAAAAAGGTCCGACCCAGAGCGCCCCTCGAACCTCCGGGTTCCTGGGGCGTTTTTTTTCTCTGCTACTATAGTCTCGTCACTTGGATAGAGTCTCGTCGCCTGGAGGCGCGTTGACCTGGCCAGGTCGAACGCCTCTGGCGATAACCGAGCCGGCGCCACGTTAAGGGCGCCGGCATTTCAACGTTAAACCTTTTGCAAACAACGGCACTGACAGGGAGATTGCGATGTCGCTGAACGAAGAAACCCTGCGGGCGCTGAAATCAGAGCTACTGGACGCGCTGGAGCACAACGACGCCCAGCAGGAGCCGCTGGCCGGGCGGCTGGCGGAAATTCGCTCTGCGGATATCGGTCAGGTACTCGAGGAGTTCATCGAGGATGACGAACAGCTGCACGCGGCGATCGCCATCCTCGATGTGCTCTCTACCGAGCGCGCTGCCAACGTGCTCGGCTATCTGCCCGGTGAAAGCCAGCTCGAGGTGGTCGGTGAGCTCTCCGACACCCAGGTACTGAAGCTGCTCGAAGAGATGGGCTCCGACGAGCGGGCGGATCTTTTCAACCTGCTCGACGACGACCGCCGCGAGGCGCTCTTGCGGCGCATGGCCCACCAGGAGCGCGAGGATCTCAAGCGCCTGGCAAGCTACGAGGAGGGCACCGCCGGGGCGATCATGACCTCCGACTACGTGGCGATCGCCAGCGGCATGACGGTCTCGCAGGCGCTGATGCGCGTTCGCCAGACCGCACCGGACGCGGAAACCGTCTACCAGCTCTACGTGCTCGACGGTGACGGCGAGTTGGTCGGCACCATGTCGCTGCGCCAACTGATGGTGGCGCGCCCGGGCGCGGTAGTCGACGACATCATGATCAAGGATGTGATCAAGACCGCGGTGGACAAACCCCAGGAGGAGGTGGCGCGGGTCGTCGCCCGCTACGACCTTCTGGCGCTGCCGGTGATCGACGTCGACGGGCGCATGGTCGGCATCGTCACTCACGACGACGCCATGGACGTGGCGGAGTCCGAGGCGACCGAGGATATTCACAAGGGGATGTCGATCGGCCAGCTCGAGGATGGCGTCAGCCGAGTCAAGCTCTGGAGCCTCTATCGCAAACGGGTGACCTGGCTGGTGCTGCTGGTGTTCGCCAACCTGTTTTCCGGCGCCGGGATCGCCTACTTCGAAGACGTGATCGCTTCTCAGGTGGCGCTGGTGTTCTTTTTACCGCTTTTGATCGGCAGCGGCGGCAACGCCGGTGCCCAGGCGGCGACGCTGATGGTGCGCGGCATGGCGACCGGGGATGTCGGGGTGAAGGACTGGAGCAAGATGCTCGGCCGGGAGCTTCTGGTGGCGGGCTCTTTGGGGCTCACCATGGCGATCGCCGTGGCGCCGATCGGCATCATGCGCGGCGGTGAAGCGGTAGCGGTGATCGTGGCGCTGAGCATGGTCGCGATCGTGCTGTTTGGCAGCCTCATCGGCATGTGCCTGCCCTTCGTGCTCGAGCGCTTCAAGGTCGACCCGGCCACCGCCTCGGCGCCGCTGGTGACCACGCTGATCGACGCCACGGGCGTGCTGATCTACTTCACCATCGCCACGATGATTCTCGCCTCGGTCTGAATCAACGGCGCTGCCCATGTTGCAAAAGGCAGCGCCCCCACTACCCTCCCTGGATTCACGACTCACGACTCACGACTCACGACTCACGACTCACACCTCAGCGAAGCGCACTACTCGCCGCCCGCGTAATGTAAAGAATCTCGACGTGGCCCAACCACTCGATGTCGCTGGCCATGGCCTTGAGCTGGCTTGCCAGGCACTGGGGCGGTTGGTGGACCGGGTCGCTGATGATGAGTGACACCGATACCTTGCTGTCCAGGTAGTGAAGCTGTAGCTCGGTTAGTGTGCGCCAGACCGGATGGGCGTACCAGCGCGCGTCGAGCGCGGCTTCCACTTCCGGGCGCAGCGGTAGCCCGGGTAGCTTGCTCGGGTCGCCTTCGCCGGCGTCGTCTTCCGGGTCGATGTGGAAAATCACGTCGGTGAGCAGCGGAAACTCGTGGCGCAGCCGGCGGCTCACTTCGTTGCCGATTTCGTGGGCTTCCGACACGGTGATCGTCGGCCCGACCACGATATGCAGATCGACCATCACCCAGCCCGCCGACTGGCGCGTGCGCAGATCGTGGACGCTGTCGACGCCGGCCACGCTGCAGGCCACGTCGTGCATTTGCTGCTGGACGTTTTCCGGCAGTGCGGTGTCGACCAGCTCGCGGGCGGATTGCCACAAGAGATCCCAGCCCACCTTGCCGACCAGAAGCCCCACTACCACGGCAGCCACGGCGTCCAGCCAGCCGGCGCCGAACTGCGCGCCGAGAAGCGCTACCAATACCACGGCGGTGGAGAGCGCGTCGCTGCGCGAGTGCCAGGCGTTGGCCTCTAAAAGTTTCGATTTCACTTCTCGCGCTACGCGCATGGTGTAGCGGAATATCCACTCCTTGCTCGCGAGCGCGGCGACGGTAATGGCGATCGCGACCACCCCCGGGGCGTTGACGACTTCGCCGGTGATCAGCCGGTCGACGCTCGACCAGGCGATTGCCCCGGCCACGAAGATCAAAATACTGCCGAGTAGCAGCGTGGTCAGCGTTTCGATGCGCCCGTGGCCGTAGTGGTGGTCGTCGTCCGGCCCCTGACGGCCGTAGTGAATACCGGCGAGCACGAAGCCGTCGGTGACCAGATCCGAAAGCGAATGGATACCGTCGGCGATCAGCGCCGCCGAGCCGACCAGAAAACCAACCGCGACCTTCACTACGCTCAGAAGGGCGTCGAGCCAGGCGCCGACGTAGGTCACCCGTTTGGCTTTCTGGTGATCGAGTGTATGGTTTTGAACCACTGGCGATTCTACGGTCTCAGACATGGGGTCCCTGCAGGGGCGTACACGTTTGATGGCTCTTTTCTTGATAGATCTTTGTCGATAGCGCTTTGTTGATAGGGCTTGATCGACAGGGATCCATTGTAGCGTAAAGCGGCGTTATCCATACCCCCGACGCTTGTTTCCGGACGGACAAACGCCGGGGGTATGTGTATTCTTGCGCCTCTGCAGGGGCATGTCGATTAGATAAAGAAACGCAATAGGATCCTCGATGGATTGGCTTCAGGTGGTAGTGCTGGCGGTCGTACAGGGGCTGACCGAATTCTTGCCCATTTCGAGCTCTGCTCACCTCATTCTGGTTCCGGTATTGACCGACTGGGACGATCAGGGCTTGGCCTTCGACGTCGCCCTTCACCTGGGCAGCCTGAGCGCCGTCATCGTCTACTTTCGCCATGAGCTATGGCGAATGACCGCCAGCACGCTGGCAACGCTTGGCGGGCGCGGCGTCAACCGTGACGCTGCGCTGGCGCTCTGGGTCGTGGTGGCAACGCTTCCGGTCTGCGTGGTCGGCTTTCTGCTTCAGGACGTGGTCGAAGGCTACATGCGCTCGACCCTGGTGATCGCCGCGGGCCTGATCGTCTTCGGCCTGGCGCTGGGCTACGCCGATCTGAAAAAGCGCGGCGCTCGCTCGGAGTACGACATGGGCCTGAAAGACGCGCTGGTGATCGGCGTCGCCCAGGTACTGGCGCTGATCCCCGGCACCTCGCGCTCGGGCATCACCATCACCGCCGCGCTGATGGTCGGGATGAGTCGCGAAGGCGCCTCTCGCTTCTCGTTTCTGCTCTCCATTCCTGTCATCATACTCGCCGGCGGGCTCGAGGCCTTCAAGCTGGCAAGTGCTCAGGTGGCGGTCGATCTCACGGCCATGTTCTGGGCCACGCTCCTCTCCGGGGTAAGCGCCTACCTGTGCATCCACTACTTTCTGGCGGTGATCAAGAAGCTCGGTATGCAGCCCTTCGTGATTTATCGCGTATTATTCGGCCTGTGGCTTTTATGGTTTTTCTATTTTTAACCGCCGATGTCAGCGGCTGATTTTTCCAAAAGAGATTCTGCATGAACACATCTTCGCCGAGCGCTGCCCGGGTCGCGCGTACTCTCCCCCTCGTTTGGCTTCTCGCGCTCGGGCTCCTGGCGGGCTGTTCGGAAAGCGACCGGCCGCTCGAGTCGCCGGTACGCCTGGAAGGCGGCATCTTCGGCACCTTCTATCAGGTCACTTTGGTCGACCCGCTTACCCAGGGTGAGGCTCAGGCGCTCGAGGAAGGCATTCTCGCCGAGCTCGAAAGCGTCGATCAGGCGATGTCGACCTACCGCGACGACTCGGAGCTGATCGCTTTCAACCAGGCGCCGCTCGACGAGTGGCAGCCGCTCTCCAACGAGCTGATCGAGGTGATGGCGATCAGCCAGTCGGTGGCCGAGGCGAGCAACGGCGCCTTCGATATCACCATTGGCGAACTGGTCAATCTGTGGAGTTTCGGCCCCGAAGCGCGCCCTCAGGAGATACCCTCCGAGCAGGAGCTCGATGAGCGGCTTTCGCGTATCGGCTTCGATGCCCTCGAGGTGGACACCCAGGCCATGCAGGCACGGCGTACCCGCGATGTCTTCGTCGATCTTTCCGGGGTCGCCAAGGGCCACGCCACCGACCGGGTGGCGGCGTATCTCGACCGCGAAGGGATCGAGGACTACCTGGTCAACCTGGGCGGCGATCTGATCTCTCGCGGCCATCGTAACGAGGCCGACCAGGAGCCCTGGCGCATCGGCATCGAAGTGCCGCGCGACGGCCGGCCGGAGGCTCAGCACATCATTCCGCTGGAGTCGCTGTCGGTGGCCACCTCCGGGGACTATCGCCACTACTTCGAGGCCGACGGCCAGCGCTACTCGCACACCCTGGACCCGCGCACCGGGCGCCCGATCACTCACCGTCTGGCGTCGGTGTCGGTGTTTCACCCATCGAATGCCTGGGCGGATGCCTGGGCGACGGCGCTGTCCGTCGCCGGCGAAGAGGCCGGCATGCAGATGGCCGTGGACAACGAGCTGAGCGTGCTCATGTTGGTCAGCGACGGCGACGGGCAGTGGCGTAGTCTCGCAAGCCCCGCGTTTGCCGACTACTTCGGCGACGACCTGATACAGACGCTGGGCGTGGAGACCTGGCACGCTGAACCGACCCCCGCTTCAACAGGGAATTAACATGCAGGAACTCGATATCGTCATTCTCGCCGCCGGCAAGGGCTCGCGCATGCGCTCGCAAACGCCCAAGGTGCTGCACACCCTGGCCGGCAAGCCGCTGGTCCAGCACGTGCTCGACACCGCCGCCGAGCTTTCCCCCACCCGCACCCACGTGGTGATCGGCCACGGCGGTGAGGCGCTGCGCCAGGCGCTCGCGGGCCAGAACGTCACTTTCGCCGTTCAGGCCGAGCAGAAGGGCACCGGCCACGCCGTGGCCCAGGCCCAGGCGCAGTGGGGAAGCGGCAAGGTGCTGGTACTCTACGGCGACGTGCCGTTGATCGAGATTGATACGCTCTCGGCGCTGCTCGAGCGGGTCGACGATAGCCACATGGGGCTTTTGACCGTGACCCTGCCCGACCCGACCGGCTACGGGCGCATCAAGCGTAACGCGCAGGGCGAGGCGGTGGCGATCGTCGAGCAGAAGGATGCAAGCGCTGACGAGCTTGCCATCACCGAGTGCAACACCGGCATCATGGCGATGACCAGCGCGCAGCTGACGCGCTGGCTGCCCAGGCTTTCCAATCAAAACGCTCAGGGCGAGTACTACCTGACCGACGTGATTGCGCTGGCAAGCGAGGAGGGCACCCGGGTGTGCACCGCCCAGCCGCAAAGTGCGCTCGAGGTCGAAGGCATCAACAACCGCGCCCAGATGGCAAAACTCGAGCGCGCCTACCAGCGCCGGCTCGCCGAGGCGCTGATGGAGCAGGGCGTGGCGCTGGCCGACCCGGCGCGGCTTGACGTGCGCGGTACGCTGACCTGCGGCGAAGACGTCTTCATCGACGTCGGCTGCGTGTTCGAAGGTAACGTGGTACTGGAAAACGGCGTAAGCGTCGGCCCCTACAGTGTGATCAAAAACAGCACCCTGGGCGCCGGGAGTAGGATTGACAGCCACAGCGTGATCGAGAATACCGTAAGCCTTGGGAGCAACCAGGTCGGCCCCTTCGCCCGGCTGCGCCCGGGCACGCGGCTGGCGAAAGACGCCAAAATCGGCAACTTCGTCGAGACCAAGAATGCCGAAGTGGGTGAAGGCAGCAAGATCAATCACCTGAGCTACGTCGGCGATGCCACCCTGGGCCAGGGCGTGAACGTAGGCGCGGGCACCATCACCTGTAACTATGACGGCGCCAACAAGCACCGCACCGTGATCGAGGACGAGGCGTTCATCGGCTCCAACAGCGCGCTGGTAGCGCCGGTTCTGATCGGCAAGGGCGCAACGGTCGGCGCCGGCTCGACGGTGACGCGCGACGTCGACGACCACGCGCTGGCGCTGACGCGTAGCCCACAAACCCAGAAAACGCCCTGGGCTCGCCCGGTCAAAAAAACCTCTTGATCACTAAAAACGCCAAGGAGTAAGCCATGTGTGGCATCGTCGCCGCGGTTGCGCAGCGCAACGTACAGGAAATTCTGCTGGAAGGGCTCCGACGCCTGGAGTACCGCGGCTATGACTCCGCCGGCATGACGGTGCCCAACGGCGGCCACCTCCACCGTCACCGGGCGGTGGGCAAGGTGGCCGCGCTTGCCGAAAAGCTCGAGCGCGAGCCGCTTGCCGGCACCTTCGGCATTGCGCACACCCGCTGGGCGACTCACGGCACGCCGGTCGAGGCCAACGCGCACCCGCACCACAGCTCGGAGCGAGTCGCGGTGGTGCACAACGGCATCATCGAAAACTTCGAGCCGATCAAGACGCGCCTTGAAAGCGACGGCTATGCGTTCAGCTCGCAAACCGATACCGAGGTCATCGCTCACCTGCTCGACGAGCAGATTCGGGGCGGCGCGGACGTCTTCGAGGCGACCCGCGAGATCGTCTCCCAGCTCGGCGGTGCCTACGCGCTGGGTGTGATCTCGAGCCAGCAGCCGGGTGTCGTGGTCGGCGCCCGTCAGGGAAGCCCTCTGGTGGTGGGCGTGGGCATCGACGAGGCGTTTCTCGCCTCGGACCCGATGGCGCTATTGCCGGTGACCGACCGCTTCATCTACCTCGAGGAAGGCGATCTGGTGGTGCTGCGCGAGCACGGCAGGATTCAGGTGGTCGATTGCGAGGGCAACCCGGTCGAGCGATCGATTCAAACCTTCGAGCACGGCGACGGCGCGGCGAGCAAGGGCGAGTACCGCCACTACATGCTCAAGGAGATCTTCGAACAGCCCAAGCTGATCGGCGCGGCGCTGGAAGGTCGGCTGGGCCGTGACGGCGTGCTGATCGAAAGCTTCGGCCCCGAGGCGCTTGCGCTGTTCAAGAATACACGTCAGATCCATATCGTCGCCTGCGGCACCAGTTTTCATGCCGGGATGGTCGCGCGCTACTGGCTCGAGCGCTACGCCGGCGTGCCGGTACAGGTCGAGGTCGCTTCGGAGTATCGCTACCGCTGCCCGGTGGTGCCCGAAGGCACGCTGTTCGTCACCCTCTCCCAGTCCGGCGAAACCGCCGACACCATGGCGGCGCTGCGCTTTGCCAAGACGCTTGGCTACGTGGGCACGCTTGCGATCTGCAACGTGCCGGGAAGCTCGCTGGTGCGCGAATCCGACGTGGCGCTGATGACCCGCGCCGGCCCCGAGATCGGCGTGGCCTCGACCAAGGCGTTCACCACCCAGCTCATCGCGCTGATGCTGTTGACGCTGTCGCTCGCCAAGGCGAAGCAGCGCGGCGACTACCCCGAGATCGTCGAAGTGCTGCGCACGCTGCCCACGCTTTGCCAGCAGGTGCTGGCGCTGGATGGCCAGATCGAGACGCTCTCCCAGGCCTTCGCCGAGAAGCACCACGCGCTGTTTCTCGGCCGTGGCGCCCACTACCCGGTGGCATTGGAAGGCGCGCTCAAACTCAAGGAGATCTCCTATATCCACGCCGAGGCGTACCCCGCCGGCGAGCTCAAGCACGGGCCGCTGGCGCTGGTGGATAGCGAAATGCCGGTGATCTCGGTGGCGCCCAATGACGATCTGCTCGAGAAGCTCAAGTCGAACCTGCAGGAAGTGCGCGCCCGCGGCGGGCAGCTCTTCGTCTTCGCCGACGAGAACGTCGGCATCACCGAGCAGGAGGGCGTTCAGGTACTCACGCTGCCCCACGTACACGAAGCGCTGGCGCCGCTGCTCTACACGCTGCCGCTACAGCTTCTGAGCTACCACGTGGCGGTGTTGAAGGGCACCGACGTCGATCAGCCGCGCAACCTGGCCAAGAGCGTCACCGTCGAATAGCGTTTATAAGAATAGCGCTTATAAATAGCGACTAATCGACTTTGCAAGACGCAGCGAATTGGCGCATCGTAGGCGCTACCGCTGCGTTGCAACACGTCGTTAGTGTGCTTATCATTTGGCGGTGTCTCCCTCAAAATAAGCCCAGGATCTCGCCGCCATGACTCCATCGAACGTCCTCGCAACCCGGTGCTCCAACCGCCGGGGCGCTTGGCTGTTGATTTCGTTTCTGCTTTTCGCCTTCCCTTCGCTCGCCCTCGCCGCCCCCGGCTCCATCGATCTCACTACCACCGCCGCCGGTATTACCGCCGTCGTGCTGTTTATTCTCGCCTACGCGCTGGTGATGTCGGAAGAGATCATTCACATGCGCAAGTCCAAGCCGGTGCTGGTGGCGGCGGGGCTGATCTGGGCGATCATCGCCTGGGTCTACGTACAGGCGGGCCTGCCCGAGGAGTCGGAAACGGCGTTTCGTGAAACGCTTCTGGAGTACACCGAGCTTCTGCTCTTTTTGCTGGTGGCGATGACCTACATCAACGCCATGGAAGAGCGCCGCGTATTCGATGCGCTGCGCGCGTGGCTGGTGCGCAAGGGCTTCAGCTACCGCAGCCTTTTCTGGATCACCGGCGTGCTCGCCTTTTTCATCTCGTCGATCGCCAACAACATGACCACCGCCATGCTGATGTGCGCCGTGGTGCTGAAAGTGGCCGAAGGCGACAACAAGTTCATCGGCCTTTGCTGTGTCAACGTGGTGGTCGCCTCCAACGCCGGCGGCGCTTTCAGCCCCTTCGGCGATATCACCACGCTGATGGTGTGGCAGGGCGGCCAGGTGCCGTTCATGGGCTTTTTCGTCCTGTTGATCCCGGCAATCGTCAACTTCGCCGTGCCGGCGGTGATCATGAATTTCTTCATTCAGAACCGCCAGCCTGCCGCACTTACCGAGAACGTCTGGCTCAAGCGCGGCGCGCGGCGCATCATCGCGCTGTTCTTGCTCACCGTGGCCATTTCGGTGCTGTGCCACTCGATTCTCTACCTGCCGCCGGCGATGGGCATGATGTTCGGCCTCGGTCTTCTGCAGTTCTTCGGCTACTACCTGCGCCGCAGCCTTCCGCGCTCGCTCGAGCGCAAGCGCGAGCGCTACTCGCGCCGCGGCGACTGGAAAAAGCTCGAACAGCTCGGAAGCGTAGTGCCTTTCGATATCTTCAGCCGGATCGCCCGCTCCGAGTGGGACACGTTGCTGTTCTTCTACGGGGTCGTTTTGTGCGTCGGCGGCCTTGGGTTCATGGGCTATCTCGCGCTGCTCTCGGAAACCCTCTACGGCGGCTGGAACCCGGTCTGGGCCAACGTAGTGCTGGGGCTGATATCGGCGGTGGTCGATAACATCCCGGTGATGTTCGCCGTGCTCTCGATGGCGCCGGACATGTCCGAAGGCAACTGGCTTCTGATCACCCTGACCGCCGGCGTCGGCGGTAGCCTGCTCTCGATGGGCTCGGCGGCGGGTGTGGCGCTAATGGGCCAGGCGCGCGGTATCTACACCTTCGCGGTGCATCTGCGTTGGGTGCCGGCGATTCTGCTCGGCTACGCCGCCAGCATCGCCGCCCACCTGCTGATCAACGCCTCGCTGTTCTAGGGCCCGCTGGTCGGGGCCTGACAGGCCATGGTGGAGGTGTCGTCGTGGAAGGGCGCTTGTGCTCATGAATGTTCCAGGTATGGCTACCCGCTAACAAAAAACCGCCCTCGATCGAGGGCGGTTTTCGTATGCGCGTACCGGACCGGGCTTACAAATCGTGGCCGGTGATCACCTGGCAGATATCGGCGAAGCTGCTCGCCATGGGCACGACGGTGTTGGAAATCTTGCCGCTTTCGCCCTTGCCAATGGCGTTCTGAATATCGGTGACCGAGATCAGACCGCGTACGCTGAGCGCGTGTTCGTCGTTATGCTCGGTGACCAGCAGGTGCTGCTCGGTAAAGCTCTCCATCGACAGGATCAGATCCTGAATGCTTTGCGACTTGAGGTGCTCCAGTGGCATGGCGCTGAGCTTTTCCCAGGGCGTCATGATCATCTCCGCAGTCACTTCTTCGCGGTCGATCTGGCGCTGCTGCATGGCCAGATTGACGCGGCGGGTGCCGATCACTTCCTTGGACGTCAGTACGCCGATGCAGTGGCCTTCCGGGTCGATGACGAACAGCAGCCGCACGCCGCCGTGACGCATCTTCAGATGGGCATCAGTGATCGGCGTGTCCGAGGCGACCGACTGCGGGGCGACCTGCTGGAAATCGGTGAGCAGTGAAAGCGCGGGGCTTTCCGGCGTCAATTCTTTCGCCCTGGGGGTCGTCAGAAACGGGGTCTGGCCGAACTGGACAAGGGGTTTGGGCGTGCGAACCATCAGATTCATGACAGTAACTCCGTAGCAATCAATGACAGGCAACCAATCCTGTTTCCGTACTTTCAGAGTTACACGAAATTCTTATCGCAACCTTAAGGGTGTCCAAACTTTGTTAAATGGTGGTGATAACCTCGCGCTATGACGGTGGCAGTGGCGCCTGACGCGGCAAACTCACGCGCACGCGAAGCCCGCCGCCGGGCGCATCCTCCAGGCTCAGCTCGCCGGCGTGGCGCTTGACCAGGCGCTCGACGATCGAAAGCCCGAGGCCTGCACCGGCACCGGGGCCGCCGCGCTGGAAGCGCTCCATGACGCGCTGACGCTCGCTCTCGATAATCCCCGGCCCCTGATCGTCGACGATCACGGTGATGACCTGGGGCGATGATGTCAGCGTCACGGTGACGGTGCTTTGGGGCGGGGCGTGCTGTAGCGCGTTGCCCACCAGGTTCTGGATCAGCGTTTCGATGGCGCCGGGCTCTTCGTCGAAGGGAAGCGCCTGATCGCTTGCGTTGAGCAGAAGCTGCTGGCCGCGCCGGGCGGCGAGCGGCGAAAGTTTCGCCAGCGTCTCGCGGGTCTCGAACGCTACGTCGACCCGGCGAGCCGGGGCGGCGTCCACGTCCGGGTCGAGCCGCGCCAGGGTCAGCAGCTGGCCGACCAGCCGGGTGGTGCGGGCGACGCCGTCGCGCAGCAGCGTCAGCGACTCCTTGCGATCACGAGCGTCGTTCGAGGCGAGCGCGTTCTGGGCGTGCAGGTCGAGCACCGCCAGCGGCGTGCGAAGCTCGTGGGCGGCGTCGGCAATGAAGCGCTTTTCACGCACGCGAAGCCGTGCGATGCGCGCCAATAGCCGGTTGATCGCGCCGGCGATGGTGTCGAGCTCCAGCGGCAGTGGGGTGATCGAGAGCGGCTTGAGGTTGTCCGGGTCGCGGTTTCTGATCTGCTCGGCCATGCGCGAAAGCGGCGAAAGCCCCCAGCCGATCGCCCACCATAAAAGCGCCGTGAGAAGGGGAAGACCCAGCAGATCCGGCAGCAGGGTGCGAAATGCCACCCGGCCGATCAACTCATCGCGCAGATCCTCGCGCTCGCCGACGATCACCCGCCGCTCGCTGCCTGCCACGTCAAGCGCGAACAGGCGCCACTCCTGGCCCTCGATGAAGCGCGAGGAGTAGCCTAGCGGCTGCTCGCTGAGTGGCGCCTGGGGCGCTCCCATCGAGCGCAGCAGCAGCGTATCGGCTTCCCAGAGCTGAAAGACCAGCTGGCTTTCGTAGCGGTGGCCGGGCGCGGCGTTCGGGGTGCGCTGCGCCTCGCGCAGCGCGCGGGAGAGGCTTTCGAGCAGCACCGCTCGGTCGGCCTCGGGCAGCGGCGCCTGTAAAAGACCCTCGAGCAGGCGCGCGTTCTGCGAAAGGCTGGCGTCGTAGAGCTCCTCGATCTCCTGAGCGGCGTAGCGGTAGCTGATGAAACCGATGATCAGCATACTGAGACCGAACACCAGCAGCGTCAGGCCCAGGGTGCGCTGGCGAATCGACTTCACGAGGCGGCCTTGTCCATCACGTAGCCAATGCCGCGCACCGTGCGCACCGCATCGCTGAAGAGTTTCTTGCGCAGGTGGTGCACGTGGACCTCGATGGCGTTGCTCTCGACGTCCTCCTCCCAGCCGTAAAGCAGCTGGGTGAGCGTGTCGCGGGTGAACACGCGCCCCGGATGGCTCATGAACTCCTGCAACAGCGTGAGCTCGCGGCGCGATAGCGCCACCTCCTGGCCCTGATAGGTGACGCTCAGCGTATCCGGGTCGAAGACGATACCGCGGCAGGTGAGCTGCGAGCTGGCCTGGCCCTGGCTTCGGCGCAACAGCGCGCGCAGGCGCGCCTTGAGCTCCTCGACCTCGAAGGGTTTGGTGAGGTAGTCGTCGGCGCCGGCGTCGAGCCCGGCGATGCGGCTATCGACGCCGTCGCGGGCGGTCAGTACCAGCACCGGCACCTGCACGCCGGCGCGCCGGGCGCCTTCGAGCACCGTCATGCCGTCGAGCCGGGGAAGGCCCAGATCCAGAATGACGGCGTCGAAGACTTCCCTTTTTAAAGCGTTCAAGGCCTCGGCGCCGTCGGTAAGATGGTCGACGGTATAGTGTTCGGGCTTCAGCGCCAGGCGAATCCCCGACGCCAGGCTGGGGTCGTCCTCGACCAGCAGTATACGCATATAAGCCCAGCACTCCTTTCATTCACGGCGGGCTTCCGCCTCCTGTCGGAAAAGCTAACATGCCATGTCACGAGACGTTCGACCACTGTTGCGTCACGCCGTGCCCTTTCGAGCGCCGCCGTGAAGCGCTGTTGCAGCTGGCGGCGGTGCATGACCCGGCGCAACAGCCGGCGCTTTCAGCGGCGCTGGCCCAGGCCAAGGCCACACCAACCTTCGACTGGCAGGGGCTTTGGGTGATCATGTGCGGTGCGCGCATCGAATCCGCGCTCTGGATCGAGCCGCTGGCAGAAGCGACCGCCAGGCTCTGGCTGCCCGCCTCACGCCACGACGGGCTCCAGGCGCTTTTGAGCGCCGCCTGGCACTGGGCCCAGACCCGCGGCGTCACGCTTTGTCACGTCATTCTCGACGCCGGGCAGTTCGGAGTTGAAGCCGCGCTCAAGGCCAGCGGCATGGCGCTTCTGAGTACCCTCGAGCAGCTTCAGGCTGCGCTTTCACCGCCGCCGCCGACGGGGCACATGCTCGCGCTTTCACCCTTCGATGCGCTCTCTCGCGACCAGCAAAAAGCGCTTTTACAGGGGATCGGCGAAGGCTCGCTCGACTGCCCGGCGCTGCGCGAGGCGCTGTCGGTCGAGACGTTGCTCGGCGGCTTCGAGGCGCGGGCAGCGCCGTCGGCGCGGCACTGGTACCGGGTGACACGGCGTGGCGACACTATCGGCGCGCTGCTGCTCAACGCTCACGATGCCAGGCATTGGGAGCTGCAGCTGATGGGGCTTTTTGAACGCTGCCGAGGTCAGGGGCTGGGCGCCGAGCTTCTGGCGCTTTCGAAACGCGTCGCTTTTGACGACGGGGCGAGCACGCTTTCGCTGACCCTCGATGCGGGCAATCTGCCTGCCCGAAAGTGCTATGCGGCGGGCGGATTCGCGGTGCAAGCGCGTCAGCGGCTCTGGGCGTGGAAGCGCTAAGGTCTTGCTTGTGTGAAGGATTCGTCAACATTTGGATTTTTACTCTATACTGAGGGCGTTCCAACGGACGGCTTTTTCACTCATGGAGGACATCCAATGAAGATCATTCTCGGTATTATCGTATTCATCTTTCTCGTCGGCCTTCTGACGCTGACCGGCGTGTTCAAGCTCATCTTCTAGCAACTGAACGGCCCTGGCCGGCGCAAGGAGTCGACGGTGAATCGCAACCGTATGGCGGGGCTTTGGTTGGTCGTTCTATCCGGCACGGCCCTGGCCGACGAGGCGCGCTTGCACGAGGGCGAGGCGGTGTACGACCGGCTCTGCATGGCGTGCCACCAGACCGGCGTGGCCGGTGCCCCGATATATGGCGATGAAGAGAGCTGGTCAGCGCGCCTGAACCAGGAGTTCGAGACGCTTTCACAACACGCCATCGACGGCATCGGCGCCATGCCGCCGCGCGGCGGTAACCCCAATCTGAGCGACGATGAGGTACGCGCGGCGACGTACTACCTGCTCGAGCCGGTCATGGCGGCGCCTCTGGAAGCAGAACCGCTGGAAGCAGCACCTCTGGAAGAGGACGAGCCTTCCGAGGCGCTGGATTCCGAGACGCCTGAACCCGAAGCCCCACCTTCCGCTTCTACCGCTACCCGTAACGAGAGCGCCGCCGCGCAGGATACGCTCGATGGCGAGGCGCTCTATTCCCGCGCACGCTGCGCTACCTGCCACGCCACCGGTATCGCCCGCTCGCCGAAGCTGGGCGACCGGGATGCCTGGGGCGAACGGCTGGAGCAGGGGCGCGAGGCGCTTTATAACAGCGTGATCTTCGGTAAAGGCGTGATGCCGCCGCGCGGCGCGAGTACCGCCAGCGACGACGAGCTCAAGGCGATGGTGGACTACATGATCGAGCGCGCCCGCTGAGTTTCGGGTCAAGCGTATTCAAATTATCCACACCCGTTCATTTCAAAGTGGATGTGGATAACTTCTTTTTCTTCGCACCTACCCTAACAGCGAGCGCAGCCCGGCGATCGCGTCCTTGCCGCGCGCCTGTTTCTTGTCCGGGTCCTCCTTGTCGGCGCGGCCTTCCCACTCCAGATCCGCTTCGGGCAGCTCGTCGAGAAAGCGGCTCGGCTGGCAATCCATCAATTCGCCATAGGCCTTGCGCTGGCGGGCGAGCGTCATGGTCAGCGTGCGCCGGGCGCGGGTAATGCCCACGTAGGCCAGCCGCCGCTCCTCCTCCACCGTGCCGACCTCGATGGCGTTTCTGTGCGGCAGAAGATCTTCCTCGAGCCCCATCAGGTAGACGTGGGGAAACTCCAGCCCCTTGGAGGCGTGCATGGTGAGTAGCTGTACCCGGTCGGAGTCGTCCTCTTCGGCCTGCTGCTCGAGGATGTCGCGCAGTACCAGCCGCGATATCGCCGCTTCGACGCCGTCGGTTTCCGTGGCGGTCGAATCGGCGTCCTCTTCCGGATCACGATTGAGCGACTTCTCCAACTGATCGATCAGAATCCAGACGTTGGCCATGCGCCGTTCGGCGACGGTCGGGGCGCTGGCGTTCTGGTAAAGCCAGGCCTCGTAATCCATGTCGCGCAGCATGTCGCGGATCGCGGCGATGGCGTCGCCCTGGTCCATGCGTTTTCGCACGCCGTCGATGAAATGGGTGAAGCGGGCAAGGCGCTCCGTGGCGCGGGTCGGCAGCACCTGCTCGAGCCCCAGCTCATGGCAGGCGGCGAACAGCGAGATCGAGCGCTCGGTGGCGTAGTTGGCGAGCTTCTCGACGGTGCCTGGCCCCACCTCCCGGCGCGGCACGTTGACGATGCGCAGAAAGGCGTTGTCGTCCGCCGGGTTGATCAGAAGGCGCAGGTAGGCCATGGCGTCCTTGATCTCGTTGCGCGAGAAAAACGACGTGCCGCCGGAGAGCTTGTAGGGAATCTGGTAGTGCTGCAGCTTCAACTCCAGAAGCCTGGCCTGGAAGTTGCCCCGGTAGAGCACCGCGAAATCGCGCCATTCGGCGGACTCCTTGATGCGGCGGGTGAACATGTCGCTCGCCACCCGTTCGGCCTCGGCCTCCTCGTGGCGGTTGACCACCACACGAATCGGCGCGCCGTCGCCCATTTCCGACCACAGCGTCTTGTCGTAAACGTGGGGGTTGTTGGCAATCAAGGTGTTGGCCGCGCGCAGGATGGTGCCGGTGGAGCGGTAGTTCTGCTCGAGCTTGATCACCTTGAGCCGGGGGAAATCCTCGCCCAGCGTCACCAGGTTTTCCGGGCGCGCCCCGCGCCAGGCGTAGATCGACTGGTCGTCGTCGCCGACCACGGTGAAGGTGGCGCGCTCGTCCATCAGAAGCTTTACCAAAAGATACTGCGAGACGTTGGTGTCCTGATACTCGTCCACCAGCATGTAGTGGATCTTGCGCCGCCAGCGGGCCAGTGCCTCGGCATCGTTTTGCAGCAGCACCACCGGCAAGAGGATCAGATCGTCGAAATCCACCGCGTTGTAGGCCTTCAGATGGCGGTTGTAGGCCTCGTAAACGCGGGCGGCGAACTGCTCGTCCTCGTCCTCGGCAAAGGAGAGCGCGGCACCCGGCAGCACCAGGTCGTTCTTCCAGGTGGAGATCCTGCCCTGCACCGCGTTGATCTGCTCGGCGTCGACCTGGGCGTCCTTGTTCATCAGGTCGCGCAACAGCGCCTTGGCGTCTTCCGGGTCGAACAGCGAAAAGCCCGGCTTGTAGCCAAGCGTTTTCAGCTCGCCGCGGATGATATTGAGCCCCAGGGTGTGGAAGGTGGAGACGGTCAGCCCGTGACCTTCGCGGCCCTTGAGCATCTGGCCCACGCGCTCTTTCATCTCGCGGGCGGCCTTGTTGGTGAAGGTGACCGCGGCGATTCGGCGCGCGCTCATCCCGCACTCCTTCACCAGGTAGGCTATCTTGGTGGTAATGACGCTGGTCTTGCCCGAGCCTGCCCCGGCCAGCACCAGACAGGGGCCATCGATGTACTTCACGGCCTCACGTTGGCGGGGATTCAAGCCGTTCAGACGAGACGCGATCGAGGACATGGCGACAGTACCAGGCAGGGAAGAGTGGGCCGTATCATACAGGCCACCCCGTACGCGATGAAACGCCCGGGAATTTGAAAATTATTTACCGATATAAGGCGAAAGTCCTACAAGAGCTTGTATAATGCGCGCCCAGCAAATGATCAACCCGAATGATCAAGCCCCGTAGACTTTGAATGACCGCCGGTCGACTCTTCGATCCGGCGGTCATGCGTATTGAAAGCCCAGGGCGCGTTCTGACCCTGTCGGCGCGATGGCCTGGAAGGAGACCGTGATGAACCGACGCGAAGCACTTCGCTCTCTGGGGGCGATGACCGCCTCCGTAACCGTCGCCCCCTATCTGGGCGCCGACGAAATCCGTAACTTTCCCCAATCGACGCAGCTCGACGGCGAGTTCATTCCCACGCCCTCCCACGTGGGCGGGCTGCAGGTACTCAACGACGACGCACGCCGGCGCACTCTGGCCGCTGCTTTTGATCGTTTGATTCCCGGTGATGAGCTCGGCCCGAGCGCCACCGAGGCGGGCTGCATCGAGTTTCTCGACGGCCAGCTCGCTGGCCCCTGGGGCGAAGGCGCGACCATGTACCGCGAAACGCCGCTTCAACCCCACGCCGAAGAGCTCACCCAGGCGCCGCAGTTCATCGCCACGCCGCGCGAGCGCTACGAAACCGGCCTCGATGCGCTCAATGACTGGACCCGCGACAACGACGGCGCCGAGTTCGCCGAGCTTGCGCCCGAGCGCCAGGATCAGATTCTGAGCGACATGGAGCAGGGCAACATTGATCTTGGTCAAGGCGTTCACACCCAAGCGTTTTTCGAAATGATGCTGGTCAGCGTGCGCGAAGGTTACTTCTCCGACCCGATCTACGGCGGGAACCGCGACATGGCGGGCTGGAAGCTGATCGGCTTCCCCGGCGCGCGCTACGACTACCGCCTCTACGCCGATCACACCGGTGAAAAGCTCGACCTGATTCCGGTGAGCCTGATTCCCCAGGATTGATCGAGCGGCGACAACGCAACGCATACTTAAAAAAATTCAGTAGGAAAAGACCATGGCAAGCAAGCGACCCAAAGCCGACGTCGTCATCGTCGGACTCGGCTGGTCCGGCGCCCTGATGGCGGAAGAACTGACTCGCGCGGGGCTCAACGTCGTCGCGATCGACCGTGGCGCCTGGCAGGACACCTCGACCCATACGCCGCCGGCGGTCGACCCGGACGAGCTGCGCTGGAGCAGCCGCAAGGAGCTTCTGACCCCGCCGCGCGACAATACCCTCACCTTCCGCAACCGGCTGGACCAGGTGGCCGTGCCCCAGCGCGACTACGGCATCTTCGAGCTGGGCAAGGGGGTCGGCGGCGCCGGTTTCCACTGGGCCGGCATGGCCTGGCGCTTCTCGCCCTGGGATTTCGAGGTGCGCACCCGCACCATCGAGCGCTACGGCATGGAGCGCGCCGAGGACGGCGAGCTACAGCTGCAGGATTGGGGCATCACTTACGACGAGCTCGAGCCGTTTTACGATCGCTTCGAGCGCATCGCCGGGATCTCCGGCACCGCGGGTAACCTCAACGGCGAGATCAAGGCGGGCGGCAACCCCTACGAGGGTGCGCGTACGCGGGATTACCCGACGCCAGCGCTCAAGACGCTGCGCATGATGGAGATCTTCAACGACGCCACTAACGAGATGGGGTACACCCCGTTCACCATTCCGGCGGCGAATCTTTCCGAGCCCTGGGTGAACCCCTTGGGCGTGGCGATGGGCGCGTGCACCTACTGCGGTTTTTGTCTCGCCTACGGCTGCGGCAACTACTCCAAGTCCTCGCCCCAGGCGTGTATTTTCCCGGCGCTGATGCGTCGCCCCAACTTCAGCGTCATCACCAAGGCGTGCGTGACCCGCGTCAACAAGGCCGCCGACGGCGAGACCGTGACCGGCATTACCTACATCGACGAAGGCGGCCGCGAGATCGAGCAGCCGGCGGATATCGTCTGTCTGACTGCGTTCATGATCGACAACACCCGCATTCTGCTCAACTCTGAAATCGGCCAGCCCTACAACCCCAATACCCGCGAAGGCGTGGTAGGGCGCAACTTTTCGTTCCAGACCATCTCCGGCACCCATATGTGGTTCGAGAACGAGCAGATCAACCCCTTCGTCGGGGCGGGGGCACTTGGCTCGCAGATCGACGACTTCAACGGCGACAACTTCGACCACTCGGATCTGGACTTCATCGGCGGCGCCGGCATTCTGACGCTTTCGCGCGATGGCCTGCCGATCGCCCGTGCCGAGAGCCTGCCCGAAGGCTCGCCGCGCTGGGGGCAGGGCTTCAAGCAGGCCTACGCCAAGTACTACCAGAACTACGGCATCCTGTTCAATCAGGGTAGCTCCATGCCCACGCGCACCGGCTACCTGGATCTCGACCCGAACTACAAGGACAAGTTCGGCGTGCCGCTTCTGCGTTTGACCTACGACTACGCCCAGAACGATCGCAACATGGCGGCTTTCACCATGGAGCGCTCCAACGAGATTGCCCGTCAAATGGGTGCTTCGCACATCACGCCGTTCAACTACGCCGACAAGCCCTTCACCACGGCCAAGATCGCCTCGGATCACGTCATCGGCGGCGTACCGATGGGCGCGGACCCGGCGACCTCCGCGGTCAACCCGTGGCTACAGAGCTGGGATGCCCACAACCTGTTCGTGGTCGGCGCCTCCGCCTTCCCCAACAACGCAGGCTACAACCCCACCGGCACCGTCGGCGCACTGGCGATTCGTACCGCTCGCGCGATCCACGAGCGCTACGTTCAAAACCCCGGCCCCCTGGCGGAGAGCTAAACGATGTCGACATTCAAGAAAACGGCGATCGTCGTTGGCGTTGCCGCGGTAGTGGCGGCAGTGGGGGTCGGCGTGTGGGCCTGGCCCACCTTCGATACCTCGCGCTCGGATGTGGCCGACGACCAGACGCGGCTTGCGGACTTCACCAGCGACGACCAGGAGGCGATCGCGCGCGGCGAGTACGTGATGCGCCTGGGTGACTGCATGGCGTGCCATAAGGAGGATTTCGGCGGCGGCTACACGGTCTCCACGCCGTTTGGCGGTATCGTTGCCTCCAACATCTCGCCGGACATCGACACCGGCATCGGCGAGATGACCGAGCGCGACTTCTTCAACGCCCTGCGCCAGGGTATTGGCAGCGACGGCTTTCTCTACCCGGCGATGCCCTACACCGCCTACGCCAAGCTGACCGACCAGGATATGCACGACCTGTGGGCCTACATGTCCACCGTCGAGCCGGTCGATCAAGAGATCAGCGAACTCGACGATCTCGGCTTCCCCTACAACATTCGCCTGGCGATGCTGGGGTGGAACGCGCTGTTCTTCGACAACGAAGGGTTCGACGAGCGTCCGGACCAGGCCGAGATGATCGAGCGCGGCCGCTATATCGTCGACGGCCCCGGCCACTGCGCGACCTGCCACACCGCACGTAACGCCCTCGGTGGGCCGACAAGCGACGGCTACCTGGCCGGCGGGCGCCTCGATATCTGGTACGCGCCGGACATCTCCTCCAACCCGCACACCGGCGTGGGCGCGACCAGCGCCGACGAGCTGGTCGAATACCTGAAAACCGGCGCCAACAGCGTAAGCTTCGCCACCGGCCCGATGGCCGAGGCGGTCGAGCACTCGACCCAGTACCTGACCGACGAGGACCTGCAGTCGGTAGCCGAGTACCTGCTGAGTACGCCTGAGTCGAACAACGCGCGCCCGGAGCCGATGACCCTGGACGATCAGGGCCCCAAGAGTGGCGCGCTGGCCTATGAAGTGAACTGCTCGGCGTGCCACGGCGTGGCCGGGGAAGGCATGGCCAACGTGGCGCCGGCGTTTGCGGGTAATAACGCGCTTCTGGCTGCTGATGCCACCAACCTGATCCACGTGATGCTGATGGGCGGGCGCGCGGCGCACACTCAGGCGCGCCCGACCGGCGCCGGTATGCCGTCGTTTGCCTGGAAGATGAACGACGCCGAGATCGCCACGGTGCTGGATTACATCCGCAACAGCTGGGGCAACGCCGCCGAGCCGGTCGATGTCGAGCGCATCAGTGAGCTGCGCACGCAGCTCGATGCACGCGACAAACTGCCCACTCCCCAAAACGCCTCGCGCGGGTAGACTAGCGCGGGCTCAAGACGTCTCCCGGGCCCGCTCTGGAGGCGAAAAGGGCAGAATCATGTTCGACGTAGCGCTGTTCGAGCCGCGCATGGCGCCCAATACCGGCAACATCATGCGGCTGGTGGCCAACAACGGCTGCCGGCTGCACCTGATCGAGCCGCTGGGCTTCGATCTCGAGGAGAAGAAGCTGCGCCGCGCTGGGCTTGACTACCGCGATCTGGCCAACGTCACGCGCCACCGCGATTTCGCCGCTTTCCTCGAGGCGATGGGGGAGCGCCGCCTCTGGGCGATCACCACTAAAGGCACCAGGGCGCACAGCGAGGCGACTTTCGCGCCGGGTGACGTGCTGCTGTTCGGCTCGGAAACCGGCGGGCTTTCGAGCGAGGCCCACGCCGCGATCGCCGATTCCCGGAAGCTGCGCATTCCCATGCAGCCGAACAACCGCAGCCTCAATCTCTCCAACGCCGTAGCGGTGGTGAGCTATGAGGCCTGGCGCCAGCAGGGCTACGCTGGCGCCGAGGATTAGTCGGCGCTAACGCCGTAACGGTCGCGATAGGCGCGCACCGCCTCGGCGTAGGCGAGCATCTCGCCGCCTGCGTGCTCTTCGAGATATTCAAGTACCTGCTCGAGAGTGACGATACTCACCACGGGCATGGCGTATTCGGCGGCGACCTCCTGCAGCGCGCTCTTCTCGCCTTGGCCGCGCTCCTGGCGGTCCAGCGCGATGATCACGCCGGCGGCGCGGGCGCCTTCGGCGTCGATCAGCGTCATCACCTCGCGAATGGCGGTCCCGGCGGTGATCACGTCGTCGATGATCAGGATGTCGCCGGCAAGCGGCGCGCCGACGATATTGCCGCCTTCGCCGTGGGCCTTGGCTTCCTTGCGGTTGAAGGCGTAGGGCATGTCCCGGTCATGATGGTCGGCCAGCGCCGCGGCGGTGACGGCGGCCAGCGGAATGCCCTTGTAGGCCGGGCCGAACAGTACATCGGCGGCCAACCGGCTCTCCTCGATCGCCTGGGCGTAGAAGCGGCCGAGCTTGGCAAGTGCCCGTCCGGCCTGGAACAGGCCGGCATTGAAGAAATAGGGGCTGACACGCCCGGACTTGAGCGTGAACTCGCCGAATTTGAGAACGCCCTGCTCGATAGCGAAGGCAATGAAGTCGCGCTGGTAGGGTTGAAGGGTCGAAGCCACGGCGGTGTTCTCTCGAGAGTAGGTGGGTGAGCGTAACGATATTAAACGGGCAGACAGGCCGATTGAGCCTGCCTATTTACCCAAACGTCTAAACGTCGGGTATCATACCGCAGCGACGCAAAAGGGACGATTTATGAAAATTGCCAGCATTAATGTCAACGGTATCCGCGATGCCGTCGACCGAGGCTTCCTGGACTGGCTGGCTCAGCAGGACGCCGACGTGGTCTGCGTGCAGAACCTGAAGGCCAAGAGCTTCGAGCTCGGCGACCATATCCTCTATCCGGAAGGCTACGAAGGCTACTTCCTGGACGCCGAAGAGGACGGGTTTTCAGGTGTAGGGCTTTACTGTCGCAAGATTCCCAAGGCGATCATGTACGGGCTGGGCTTTCCCCAGTGCGACCACGAAGGGCGCTTTCTGCAGGCGGACTACGACCGCTTCAGCATCGCCACTTTCCTGATGCCGGACGGCTCGGATCAGAAGGCCAAGCACGCCTTCATGGAGCAGTACCAGGAGTACCTGACCAAGATGTCGCGCAAGCGCCGCGAGTACATCATCTGCGGTACCTGGCACATCGCCCACAAGACCGTGGATCTTGCCAACTGGTCCGACAACCAGCTCACCTCCGGCTTTCGCCCGGAAGAGCGTGCCTGGATGGATCAGGTGCTCGGCCCGACAGGTTTCATCGACACTTTCCGCGAGATCAACCGCGACGCCGGCGAGTACACCTTCTGGCCGAAGCTCGACCAGGACGTGCCGCGTAGCCGTCAGGAAGGCTGGCGCCTCGACTACCAACTGGTCGGCCCCAACTTCCGTCGCCACGTGGTCGACGCCTGGATCGACTACGACGCTACCTTCTCCGAGTACGCCCCGCTGATCGTCGAGTACGATCTGGCGCTGTAAGGGCGCGACTTCCCGCGTCGCACCGGCCATGAGTCGCCAGCAAAAGGCCAGTATTACGCTGGCCTTTTGCCCATCCGGCGCTAACGCCTAGCCGCGAATCCCCAACGCCTCGCGCTGGTGGCTGCGTAGTTCCTCGCCGGCCTTTTCGGCAAGATCGAGCATGGCGTTGAGCTCGGCGCGGTTGAACGCCTTGGCCTCGGCGGTGCCCTGCACCTCGATCAGCTCGCCACTTTCGGTCATCACCACGTTTAAATCGGTCTCGGCCTTGCTGTCTTCCGGGTAGTCCAGATCCAGCACCGCCGCGCCCTGGTAGATGCCCACCGAAATGGCGCTGATCAGCTGCTTGAACGGGTCGCTCTTGATCTTCTTCTCGCGCTGCAAGTAGCGGATCGCATCGACCAGCGCCACGCAGCCGCCGGTGATCGCCGCGGTGCGGGTGCCGCCGTCGGCCTGGATGACGTCGCAGTCCAGGGTAATGGTGAACTCGCCGAGCTTTTTCAGATCGACCGCCGCGCGCAGGCTGCGCCCGATCAGCCGCTGGATCTCGAGCGTGCGCCCGCCCTGCTTGCCGCGGCTGGCTTCGCGTCCGCCCCGGGTGTGGGTGGCCCGCGGCAGCATGCCGTACTCGGCGGTCACCCAGCCCTGATTCTTGCCGCGCAGCCAGCGCGGCACGCCGGCCTCCACGCTTGCGTTGCACAGCACTCTGGTATCGCCGAACTCCACCAGCACCGAGCCTTCGGCGTGGCGGGTGTAGTCGCGGGTCAGGCGAATATCGCGCAGCTGGTTGGCCTCGCGGCCGCTGGGTCGAACAACGTCGGGTCGCATGGTACCTCTCTAACGCGCGTTGAGCGCATGATGCGTAAAAGGCGCCCATTGTACACGCCCGCGCCGCGCAAACCCGCCTCATCGGGTAGACTGGCGCAAATGGGCTCTCAAAAGGATCGCTTCGATGAGCACTTCCCGCCACGTACACAGCATGACCGCCTTCGCCCGCGCCGACCACGCCGCCGCCTTCGGCACCTTCCAACTCGAGCTGCGCTCGGTGAACCAGCGCTACCTGGACCCGCACTTTCGCCTGCCCGACGCCCTTCGCGAGCTCGAGCCCGCCTTTCGCGACGCGCTGCGAACGCGCCTGGCCCGCGGCAAAATCGAGTGCACGCTGCGCTTTGAAGCCCTCGCCGAAAACGCGGCCCCCAGGGTCAACCACGCCCGCCTGCAAGAGCTCGCCGACGTGCTCGCCACCGTTCAGGCCCAGGTACCCGCCGCCGAGGCGCCCACCACGCTTGCGCTTCTGAACCACCCCGGGGTGCTGGAGACCCCGCACCAGGACATGGAGGCGATCAAGGATGCCGCACTTGCGCTGTTCGACCAGGCGCTCGATGAACTGATCGAGGCCCGCGCCCGCGAAGGCGAAAAGCTCGGCGAAATGATCGTGTCACGCCTTCACGCGGTCGACGAGCAGGTGCGCCGGGTGCGCGAGCTGCTGCCGCAAATTCTCGAACGCCAGCGGACGCTTCTGCTCGAGCGTCTGGAGGCCGCCAGAACCGAACTCGACTCCCAACGCCTGGAAGCGGAGCTGGTGATAGTGGCGCAAAAGCTGGATGTCGCCGAAGAGCTCGACCGCCTCGACACCCACGTCCAGGAAGTGCGCCGCCAGCTCACGCAAAAAGGCCCCCAGGGCCGTCGGCTCGATTTTCTGATGCAGGAACTCAACCGCGAAGCCAACACGCTCTCATCGAAATCCGCGGTCGCCGACACCACTCGCTGCGCGGTGGAACTCAAGGTGCTGATCGAACAGATGAGGGAGCAGATTCAGAATATTGAGTGATAGCGCTGTGTTTGCTCCCTGTATCTCATGAGGTGACCGCCACATCGAGCGTTTCAACTGGATGGTTAACAGGAATATATGGACCTATAATCCGTTTAACAAGATCATTTTCCTTCCCGGGAGTCGCTCATGAATCAAGCAGAACTAAATAAAGAAGAGCTATGCCGCTATATTTGCCAAGAATTACCTCGCCATCGCTTGCAGCAAATGCTCGAAAGCATTGAGGCAGCTTTTCTGAAGAGCGATAGCCATCTCAGGGAGACTTATAAGCATGTACCGCTGGCTGGGCCTGGGCCGCAGTCACATCATTTTACGGTGCAGGAAGCCCTGCTGAGCCTGGCCAAGGACGAAAGTTTTGAAGTCAGCAACCAGATAACCAGGCCCGCTGGAGGGCATTACGCGCTGGTTCGTGCGGGTGGCATGCAAATCACCACCAGCGTGATCACCATGGGAAGGACGCCTCCTATTCGCGATGCTCGTTTTAGACGTTTGCTTGGACTCATTAATAAAAGACTGGAGAAACAGCACCCTGACCTTTTCAAAGCGCCTGCTTCCCCTTTAGGGCCCAGCCAGGAAGCGCTCCATGCGTTATTACTTCCCCACACAACGAAATGGACAGACAGTAACGACCAGAGTAGCCCAATCGGCGTGGCCATCGCAGTGCCTTACTCTGACCCTCGGGCTGGGTTCCATCTGTTCATGGATATAGGCCAGTTATGGCCGTACTACAGTGAAGCAGGCAGTGAAGTGGAAGATATTGCCTATCCGACCCTGCGTGATAGGATGCGTCGCGCCGAGAGTCTGGATCAACGTGAAGGTGGGAACGAGTGACATGAGAACAGGGGTGGATGGCTTTCAAGGTCAGCGGTTGAACCAACTGCGCATGGCCCAGAATCTGACCCTCGCGGAGCTGGGTGAGCAGGTAGGACGCTCTTCCAGCACGGTATCGGCTTGGGAAAAAGGCTCCCAGCTACCTGAAGTCGAGTCCTTTGATCGCCTTTGCCAACTGTTTCAAGTGTCGCGCATGTGGTTTTTGAAGCCTGTTCCTCCCGTTGTTGAGGAAAGCCAACGACCTTACTTTTTCCGTTCACAAGCCTCTGTTCATAAACAGGCGCGTGAAAGATCACAGCTCTATTTAGCGTGGCTACAAGAGATTTCTGACTTCTTCCAGCAAGCGATGGAGTGGCCAGAGGTCAATGTGCCGATGCTGAACGCGAACGATTGCCGGTTGATCAGCGACGAAGAGATCGAAGACATCGCCAGAGAGTGCCGAGATGTCTGGAAGCTAGGCTCTGCTCCTATCCCAAATGTTATCCAGGTCATGGAAAATGCAGGAATCATTTGCACTCGGGCTACCCTTGGGCACGTCAAAATGGACGGTGTTTCCCATGTCTCCGTTTTAGATGGCCGGCCCTATGTGTTGATCGCTGAAGATAAAGCCAATGCCATACGCAACCGCTTTGATGCCGCACACGAACTTGGGCATGTCGTGCTGCACGCCAAAATACCAGCTGCGCAATACGCTAAAAAAGAGTTGTATGGCCTGCTTGAAGCGCAAGCAAATCGCTTCGCCAGTGCTTTCTTGATGCCGCCCGAGAGCTTTGCCCAAGAGGTCGTATGGCCAACGCTGGATAACCTGCTTTCGCTCAAATCGCGCTGGAAAGTCTCGGTCGCATCAATGATCGTTCGCTGTCGAGACTTATTGCTGCTGTCGGAGCCATTAGAGCTAAGGCTCTGGAAAGGGCGCTCGGCACGCAAATGGACGAAAGGCGAGCCTGGCGACGATGCTCTGGCTTTCGAGCAGCCCAAGCTGATGATGCGCGGCGCGCACCTTCTGGTAGATAACGGCATCTTCGAACGCACTGAACTGGTTCACCAGATTGGCCTGCCGTCAGAGACGATTGAGATGCTGTGTAATTTACGCCCAGGTTACCTGAGTGTTCAGCCTGACGCTGTAGACAACGTAGTGCCTCTCAAGCTCAAACGGGATACGGCAAGGTCTGGCCGGACGAGGCGAGCGGATGTGTTGCCGTTCCAAAAATAGCGTGATTGTTGCGGATGTGGCGATGGCATCGTCCATTTTTACGAGGATCAGATAGCCACTGCCAAGTTCTGCCAGGGTGGCTGGCAAGCGAGGTGCGTTAAACGTGAAATGTAAACGTGGCCTCGAACAGGGGCTGAATCTCGGCCTTGCGTTTGATGGGCTCTCCGTTTGAAACACGTAAAGGGTCGATGATGACGAACCCCCAGAACTGCAAAAACCGTTCGATAAAGCGGGATTCGATCATGTGGCCCAATTGCTTGGTGGGCGTGGTGTAGGAATAAGTTGGCAAGTGAGCCAGTAAAGCCGGAAATGTCGTGATGACCTCATCGGTCAGTGTGTCCACTCGGGTGTGGGTGTGCAGGCGCCACAGCATGAACAGCCAAACGCTGGCAAGGTCGACGCTCTCTTCCCATCCATCGAAATAGCCCCAGTTATAGCGCTGCGTTGCGGCCTCAAGCATGGGAATGAAAAAGGCCTGAAGCCCTTGGGTCTGGTACTGTTTTCGGGCGCTTTTCTTGACGTGAAAATGGCCCTTGCGGCGATAGAGAATGCCGGCGACTTCTGCCAGTACGCGGGTATAGTGCAGCGCGTTGATACTCTCTTCGTTGTGCCCGGCAAAGTCGCTGATGCTGATGTGGCCGGCGTATCGAGCGACCGCAAACTCGGGCAAGAGTGCGCTTGCCTGCTTGACCAGTTTGGCGGGCAGGTTGCCCCTGGGAGTCGCCTTGAACGCGCCGCCGTGGTGTTCGGCTTCGTCCAGCATCAGGGCCAGATAGCGCATCACCGGGCTGGATGAAAGCGTATCCGGCGTATTGATGGTCACGCCCTGCAGTTCCTGCCACGGGGCGTAAAGCCAGTTGGTCATCTGTTCCGGCGATAATCCACAAAAATCCGGGTTGGGCTGCTGGTTATGCGCTGCAAACGTGCGTTGCACGAATGTCTCGAAATCTTCCTGCGTCAAGCCGGGGTTCGATTCGTAATATCGCTTGATCTCGCTCAGCACGTCCTCAGCCGAGGTAGCTGGGTCTTTCCCCATGGAGAGCGTTTATCTTTCTTTTGGCTGCCACAGGGGCAGGCATCGTTGCGTTCTGGTTTCATGAAAGTGGCCTGGTATCGGTCAGTACCCAGAAGATAAAGACACAGCTTTTGGGCGTCTAGCGTATTGGCGCGGCTACTTACCAAGGACGGTCGGCAGCGTGTCGCGCGCCTCGCAAAAATACGCTTTATCTGCCTATCGGGTCCCGCGTGATTAACTACCCATCCGTCTAAAGTCGCATATCAACCATGACTTGCCGATCTGTGCTAACACCCATCTCTTCTCGGCTGCATCATGAAACGTAACGTATCCAATAAAAACTCTGCCGAGGACTCGAAACATGCACGATACCAGGATCGATTTCATCTATCTCTCCGAACAGGACATGATCCGCGCCGGTGTCACCGATATGGCCGCCTGTGTCGACACCATGGAAGAGATGTTTAACCTTCTGCATATCGGCGATTACCGTATGGCTGGCCCCAATAACGATTCCCATGGGGCGATGATCATGTTTCCTGAGGAGTCGCCTTTTCCCACCATGCCCAAACCGACGGCCGATCGGCGCATGATGGCGATGCCGGCCTATCTGGGCGGCAGCTTCTGCACCTCGGGCGTGAAGTGGTACGGCTCCAACATCGCCAATAAGGAGAAGGGGTTACCGCGCTCCATTCTGATGTTCACTCTGACCGACCCGGACACCGCCGCGCCGCTGGCGTTCATGTCGGCCAACCTGCTGTCAGCCTATCGCACCGGCGCCGTGCCCGGCGTTGGCGCCCGTTATCTGGCACGTAAGGACTCGCGCGTCATTGGTCTTTTAGGGCCTGGCGTGATGGGGCGTACCAGCGTAGCCGCCTTCATGGCGGTTTGCCCCGGTATCGATACTCTCAAGGTCAAGGGGCGTAGCGGGGAAAATCTCACCACCTTCTTGAACTGGGTGAAAGAGCACTACCCGCAGATCGCCAATATCGAGCTCGTCGATTCCGAAGAGGCGGTGGTACGCGGTTCCGATATCGTGACCTACTGCGCCTCCGGCGAGGTTGGCGATCCTTCCAAATACCCGCTGGTCAAGCGCGAGTGGGTCAAGCCCGGTGCTTTTCTGGCCATGCCCGCACCGTGCAATTTCGATGAAGGCATGGAAGCGAGTGACGTGCGCAAGGTGCTCGATGACACCGGTCTTTATGAAGCCTGGTATGAGGAGGTGCCCAAGCCCGCGCATAACGTGATTCCACTGGTTGGCGTGAAGTTCATGGACATGATCCATGCTGGCACCCTCGAGGCCAGCGCGCTGGAAGACCTGGGCGCGATCGTCTCCGGCGATAGCCCTGGGCGTCAAAATGACGACGAGATCATCATGATGTCGGTCGGCGGTATGCCGGTCGAGGATGTCGCCTGGGCCACGGTGGTTTACCGGCGGGCCCTGGAGCAGGGCATCGGCGTCAAACTGAATCTCTGGGACGAGCCCGTACTGAGATAACGTACTGGCCATGTGCTTGACGAGTGCCCCGGCTCGGGGCGCTCTTCCTTTCATCGACTTCAACGCGAGCGTTTAACCATGAGCACGATTACCAAAGTCAAGACCGGTTCAAAATTCGAAGAGCACGCCAGCTATTCCCGCGTGGTGGCTGTCGATAACTGGATCCTCGTGTCCAACACCGCCGGGCGTAATCCGGAGACCAAGGAAATTCCCGACGACGTCAGCGAGCAGCTGAAACAGGTATTTGCCAACATCGAAGGTGGTTTGGCCGCCGTCGACAGCAGCCTGGCCGATGTCGTTGCGGCGAAGATCTTCATTCAGAACCCGGCGGATACCGAAACCGTCATGACGCTGTTTGGCGAAACCATGCGCGGGATCGATCCGGTCATCACCGTGACCTGCCCACCGCTGGGTTCTGAAGTCTATAAGGTCGAGCTCGAAGTGACCGCCTATCGAGGCGCCGGTAGCGCCGAGACCCGTCGGATCGATACCTCCGCACAGTGAAACCGTGCCCGGCCCGCTAACCGAGCGTTCGAACCGCGACTGGCATCGTCCGGTCGCTTCGGGTTTACCGATCCACTGCTCAGGACTCTGTCATGGCACCGACCATCGCACCCGTTGATACCTCCAACGAATTTCCCGCCTCGACCACCGTGGTCATCATCGGTGGAGGCATCATCGGCTTGACCGCGGCGCTGACCCTCGCCGAGCGTGGCGTTTCTGTCACGGTACTGGAAAAGGGACGGCTCGCAGGTGAGCAGTCCTCGCGAAACCTGGGCTGGATACGCAAGACCAGCCGCCACGGAGAGGATGTGCCGCTGGCGCTCGCCGCCGACCGGCTATGGGCGAAAATGGCCGAGCGCACCGGCAGCGACGTGGGTTATCGCCAATCGGGCATCATGTTTCTGTCGCGTACGCCAGAGCAGCTCGCGGTGCACGAAGCCTGGCTCAAGTCGGTTGCCGATCTGTCGCTGGACTCGAAAATCCTGAGCGCACGGGAGATCGATGCCCGGGTGCCGGGTGGGCGAGGCGATTGGGCCGGGGGGATCTTCACGGCTTCGGACGGCTGCGCCGAGCCGACGCTGGCCTCCAGCGCCATCGCCAAGGCGGCGATCGCCCGCGGAGCGGTGATCGTCGAGAACTGTGCGGTGCGCAATTTGACGCGTACTGGCGGCCGAGTGAGCGGCGTCGTGACCGAGCGCGGTGAAATCGAGTGCGATCAGGTATTGCTGGCCGGCGGCATGTGGTCGCGACGTTTTCTGGGCAATATCGGGATATCACTGCCGACGCTGCCGCTGGTGCTGTCGGTGTTTCGCACTGGCGCCATGGAAGGGCCGACCGATACCGCCGTGGGTGGACCGGACTTCTCCTTTCGCAAACACAAGAATGGCGGTTTCATCGTCACCCAGCGCGGCGCGCTCGATGCGCCGCTCACACTCGACCATCTATTGGTCGGCTCCAAATATCTGAGCGCGCTACGCGCTCAATGGGGGCTCATGCGGATATCGCTGGGCAAGCATTTCTGGCGTGATCTAACGCTACCGCGGCGCTGGAAAAACGGCCATTCACCCTTCGAGCGCGTGCGCACCATGGACCCGCCGATTAACCAGGCGCTCAACGATGAGGCCTCACGCAACCTATCGGCGGCCTGGCCGGTGTTCGAGAACATGACCGTCGAGGAGTCCTGGGCGGGGATGATCGATATCACCCCAGATTCGAATCCGGTCATTGACGGCGTACCCGGCGTGCCGGGCCTTACGCTCGCCACCGGCTTCTCCGGGCATGGCTTTGGCACCTCACCGGCGGCGGGCCAACTGGCCGCTGATCTATTGATGGGAAGTGATCCGATCATCGACCCAAGGCCCTATCGGTTCGGACGATTCTAGACTCATCGGTGCGGCCAGGCCGTACTTTGTCGCCCGGCGTCGATCGCTCGTGCGCAGGTCGTCGAAGGTGGCTCCTGGAACAGGCGGCGATACTCGCGGCAAAAATAGCTTTGGTGAAAAAAACCCTGGGCGGCGGCGGCGTCAGCCAAACGCTGTGTGGGGTCTTGAAGGAGGCTACGGCGCACTGCGTTGAGGCGCATGGCGCGCAGGTAGGTAACCGGGGAGTGGCCGACCTCGGTCTGAAAACTGTATTGCAGCGTACGCCGCGAGATCTTCAGCTGACTACAAAGCGTGAGCAGCGAGGGCGGCTCCTCGGGATACTGGCGCATCAGATCGTGACAGCGCTCGACGATATAGCGGCGGGTCCGGTAGTTAGCAATATTGGGCTCTCGACCGAGTTCGCCGTCGTCGAGCAGCAGTGAAATGCTCTCTTCGAGCTGGACGATCAGCGCCTGCTGAAGTACTTCTGGTACGGGGTCGTCCTGCGGGCGCTGGCGCAGGTAATCGGTCATTGCCCGCCACTGTTCGCGCAATTGGCGCAATCGTTCGGTCGGTACGTTCAGGCGCCTCAAGCGGCGCTCATGATGGCCAAGCCACTCATGCTGGTTGCGTAGAACCGATACGACCAGCAGATCGTAATGGGGCGGTGTCACGCTCCAGAACTGATCGCAGCGTGGCAGTACGGTCACGGTATTCTTGCCAAAAAGCTCTTCACTGGACCAGCAAAGCGGCGTGACCAGATGCCAATGAGAGTCGGGAAAATGCATGCGTTGAGAGAGTCCCAGATTGGCGCTTTCACGAAACAACCGCACGCTCTTGCTCGATATATCGACGATCTCACCAGAGAAAATACCGGATTCGATTTGGCTGGATTCCTGTTGCCAGCCTTCAAGTCGCTTTGCGTGGTCAACGGCGTCAAGGCAGTGGTGCAGGGCAATTGTCATGAAAGACTCCTTCGAGCCGGTTCTCCGTGCCAATGGCATGCAACTTGCCTTTTTATAATGCACGGTATTCAAAAGATGCTCGTCTCATTCAACGGGACTTGACCAATGAGGGGGTGGTATCGAGCGGCCTTTTTACCTAAAGTGAAAACAACCATTAAAATATTAATGAAAATGGTGACCCTATGCTATCCCCCGCTGCAAATGCAACCTCCATGCCGTTTGATGCCTGGATAGGCGCTCTCCGACAAACCTGCGGCTACTTCGACTGTACGCTCAAGGATCGCCGGAGCTTTCAAGGCAGCGTATCGACCCGTACCAATGGCGGCATCGATATCGCCAACATCGTGACGAATGCCGAGAAGGTGACCAGCAGCCGCTCGCAGCGCAGTAACGAAGATCGTTACTGCTTTTTAATCGTGCAGAAGCAAGGGCGCGCCACCTTAGTGCAAAACGGAACCCCTGTTACGCTGCGTCCAGGCGAGATGGCACTGATGGACTCCATCAAAACGTGCGAGATCATCTCCCACGGCTTGATCGAGCACGACTCGCTCCATCTATTGCGCAGCGAAGTAGTGAGATGCTTTGGTGATACAGCGATTCCGTTCATGAAGATCACGCCAGACTGTGCCAGCAGTCAGATTCTGCAGTTGGTTGTCAATCGGGTGGTCACTGAGCCGCTGGTTTCGGTAGGGAAGGGAGAGGAGGGCGTGGTTAACTCGCTGGCGGCGCTGCTGCCGTCGATTTACCAGCATCAAGCGCAGTCGCCGGCTTTCATGGAGCAGGCCGATGGCACGCTGTTCAACTGCATACAGCAGTTCATCGAGCAGCATCTGCATGAGGAGGATATGGGTCCAGAGCGTCTGGCGAGCGCCTTTCATATTTCGGTTCGCCAACTCTACCGCTTGTTCGAGCAGCATGACGAAACGGTATGTCGTTACGTTCAGCGCCGTCGTCTGGCCCGCTGTGCCGAGGAGTTGGCAAGCCCCATGCTGAGCAAGTGCTCGATCACTCAGATCGCCTACAAGTGGGGTTTTACCGATTCGGCGCACTTCAGCCGATCGTTCAAGCGTGAGTTTGCAAGCTCGCCCCGGACGTATCGTCGCGAACACCTGGAACCCGCCTTCTGATGGGGAGGCACAGCCTGCTTTAGTGAACGTCAGAAAAGACAAAATAGAGAAAGGAAAGAAGCAAGGAAGAGAAGGGCGAAGGATAAAGGCCACCCCCGCACGGGAGTGACCATCAAGCGCAGCAGCCTACCAGGCGCTCGCGCTAGTAGGCGATACAGACCGATTTGAGTTCGGTATAGGCGTTGACCGCCTCGGGACCAAACTCCTTGCCGATGCCGGACATCTTGAACCCGCCGAACGGCATGGCCGGGTCAAGCGTTACGTGGGTATTGACCCACACGGTGCCCGCTTCGATACGCGGCGTCAGCGCCATGGCCTTGGACAGGTTATTGGTCCATAGGCTCGCCGCCAGCCCCAGGTCGCTATCATTGACCATGCGCAGCGCTTGCTCTTCGTCATCGAAGGGAATCACGGTCAGTACAGGGCCGAAGACCTCTTCGCGCGCGACCTCCATATCGTGACTGGCGCCGCTGATGATGGCGGGCGACACGTAGAAGCCTTCCGTAGGCACGTCATTACCTACATGGATCTTTGCCCCCTGCTCGCGGGCGCGGTCGAGATAGCCGCGCACGCTCTCCTGCTGACGCCTGGAGACCAGCGGGTTGACCTGCGCTTCCGGGTCCATGCCGGGACCCGCTTGCATGGTATCGATGGCGCTTGCCAACTGCTCGCAGAAAGCGTCGTGAATGCTGCGATGCACGTAAAAGCGCGAGGCAGCCGCGCAAACCTGACCCTGGTTGAACAGTCCCCCCATCAGCGCGCCGTTGACAGCTTTTTCGACGTCGGCATCTTCAAGCACCAGCATCGGGTTCTTGCCGCCCAGCTCCAGCGAGAAGTGCGACATGTGCTCGACCGCGGCGTGGCCCACCTGCTTGCCGACCGCAGTGCTGCCGGTGAAGGTTACTTTGCTGACATCGGGATGTTCGGCCAAACGAGTACCGACCACTGAACCCGAGCCCAGCACCACGTTGAACACGCCTTTCGGCACGCCTGCTTCGATCGCAAGCTCGGCCAAACGCAGTACCGTCAGCGGCGTTTCCGAGGCGGGCTTCAATACCACCGTGCAGCCCGCCGCCAGGGCCGGGATGACCTTCCAGAGCGCGATCATCATGGGGAAGTTCCACGGCACGATGGCCCCCACCACGCCGACCGGCTGGCGCAGGGTGTAGGCGTTGAACTTTGCGCCTTCCGGCATGCCGATGGAAACGTCGCGGGTGCTGCCTTCTAGCTTGGTGGTCCAGCCGGCCATATAGCGGATGAAATCGATCGAGAACCCCACGTCCACGCCGCGCGAAAGATTGATCGACTTGCCCTGATTGAGTGTCTCTAACTGGGCGAGATCCTCACCGTTTGCTTCTACAAGATCGGCAAAGCGCAGCAGAATGCGCTCGCGCGCCGCCGGCGTCATACCACTCCAACGGCCATCGTCGAAGCTTTTTTTGGTTAGCGCGATGGCCTGGTCGGCCAGCTCGCGGTCGCCGGTGGCGAGTGTAACTAGCGGCTGTCCGTTCGACGGGTCGAGCACGTCAAACGGGGTGCCCTCGGCGACGAAGGCGCCGTCGATGAACGAGCCCGTTGCTCGCTCGAAAAATGCCTGTACGGTTTGTAAGTGCTGGCTCATGAACGATCTCCTGTGTGTGCTGGGTGTCGAACGACCCAAGGCCGTTCAACATGAAAAGGCGTGCTTGTGGCTCAGGCTAAAGTGCTATTTTGACAATGGCTTGTCCGTTCTTGCCCTTGGCATGACGCTCTCTGCCGAGCTCTAGAAATTGAATCCGACCAGCAACTGAGTGTAATAGTTGGGGTCGCTGTCACCGAGCTGCGTTCCTCCTTCGGCAGTCGAAGCATCCGGATCGTAACGGCCTACCAGTGGCATGACCCACCAGCGGTCGTTGATCGCCCAGTTGGCGTAAAGGTCTATCTCGTTACCGTCGAGATTCGGCCCTCGCGTGGTATCGAGCGTATCGAAGCGGTACATGAGCAGGCCAATACTGAGCTGCTCGGTGGGCTCTAGCGCCAGGTTGAGCTGGTGAATGCGCGCGTTGGTGGCGAAGGGGCCTGCGTAGTTAGCCGCCACTTCGCCCTGAAACCAGGTGCCGAGCGCTCGGCCATTGCCGTAGAACAGTGGGTCGTAGCCATCGGAGAAGCGGCTGAAACGGTAGCTGGCGTAGGGCGTGCTAGGAAGCTGATCGAAGGTCCAGCCCGCCTCGAGATACCAGGCATTTTCGCTATCGTCGTTGCCCTTCTCCTGGAAGGCGTACTGGCCGGAGAGAAACAGATTCTCCACGCCCGCGTTACCGTTACCGTAGATCGTGTAAACCCGCGTCCCGTCGCGGTCGGGGTAGAGAAAGGCGTAGTCGTCGTCGGTATCGAGCACCTTGAGGTAGGTCGCCCCAAGGGTTGCCTCGTCGGCCACGTGCTCGATGGTGCCCACCGCCATTTCGGGCTTGGCCTGCGCACGGTTGTCCGACTCAAGCCACATCAGCTCGCCGCGCCAGCCCGCCTCGCCGCCAAGGCGCACCACGGCGGTCTTGTCGAAGGATTGCCGCGCCGCCAGATAGTAGCCGCCGCCGCGGTTGAGCTCCCCGCCCAGCACGCCTTTGCCGAAGTTGAGAGAGTCACCGGAAATCAGAAAACCGTCCCCGGTCTGGATGTATTGACGGCCCACGGAGATATCGAGGCCATCACTGCCGAGCGATGGAATCAGGTTGCCGGACCGCCAGCCGACGGCCAGATCCTCAAGCCGGGTGCGTCGCTCGTCACCGGTGGTGAACCCGCCGGCGTCGCCCTGGCCCCAGGTAGCGCTTGAGGTCCAGGCAACGTTGGCGTAAAGCGAACCAGCCATAGGCGAAGGCGTATGAGTGACATCGAGCCCGTACTTGAGAAAACCTTCCTGCCAGTCCCGGCCGCCGGGTTCGGCGGTTTCCGACTGGGCGTAGCCTTTCTGGCTATGAAATGCACCGGCAACGCCGGTGACGTTGAGGTTGACCGTGGTCTGATCGGTGCTGTGAAGTTCATAAGCAGAGACGTTCCCGCTAACGCAGAGCGCTATCGCGGAGCCAAGAGCGAGCCCCGGCAGTAGGGGTAGGTTGCGTGAATTCGTCATGATCGAATGCTCCCTGTGATTGCGATGCTTGTTGTTATACAGCTTGTTTTAAAGGCGCATGGCGCCTATAGGCGTAGCCTTCGACTGACAGGCTAGCGAGCGGCGGAGCATGGTTCTTGTCTGCTGCTGACGGAAATTGGCCTCGGGCTGCCTGAAAGCAATGAGGCGAAAATTACCTGAGGGTGGCGGACGCAAAATGTAAAAGACCGGCACGAGGGCCGGTCCTTGATGCTTGGAGATAGCGGCTAGTCGAGCCAGACCAGTGAGAGCGCCGGTACGAACACCACAATGGCGATACGCACCAGGTCCGCGCCAAGAAACGGTATGATGCCGCGACTGACGGTGCCAAGCGTCGTTCCACGGCTGTATTTCTGCACGATAAACAGGTTCATTCCCATCGGTGGCGTGATCAGACCGATCTCGACGACCATGAGTGCGACGATTCCGAACCAGATGGACTTTTCCGGCCCGCTCAAACCGAACAGCTCGAGCCCCATGATCACCGGGTAGAAAATGGGAATGGTGAGCAGGATCATCGACAGCGAGTCCATGACGCAGCCCAGCAGCAGGTACATCACCAGAATCAGCGCCAGTACGGCAAGCGGCGCAAAGCCGCTGTTTATTACCCACTCCGCCAGCGTCGAGGGAAGTTGGCCCAGGGCCAGACCACTGTTAAGCAGATCGGCACCAATGACGACCAGATAGATCATGGCCGTAGCCTCGGCGGTACCGATTACACTTTTATAGAACCCGGATAGGCGCATCCCGCCACGCACGACCGCGTAGATACCGCAGGCCGCCGCGCCAATGGACGCCGCCTCGGTGAGGTTGGCCCAGCCGCCGTAAAGCCCGACGATGACCACGATGAATATCACCAGTATCGGTGCGATATCGCGCAGGCTTTTTAACCGTTCGCCCCAGGAGTGACGCGGTGCCCGCTCGACGTCGCGCATGGTGCGCATGGCCATAAGGCGAATGACCACCATGTAGCCGATCATCGCCAGCACGCCTGGCAGTATCGCCGCCATGAACAGGGCCGCGATCGACTCCTGGGTCAGCACCGCGTAGACGATCAGCGGCACCGACGGCGGGATCAATATGCCTAGCGTGCCCGCCGCCGCCACGGTGCCGGTCGCAAGCTTCTTGCCGTAGTGGTAGCGTTCAAGCTCCGGTAGTGCCACTTGGCTCATGGTAGTCGCCGTGGCTAACGACGACCCGCAGATAGCGCCGAATCCTGCGCAGGCGCCTGCCGCCGACATTGCAAGCCCTCCCCGCCAATGTCCGATCCAACTGGCACAGGCGCGAAACAGCGAAGCCGAAAGCCCGCCGTGGATGGCGAACTGCCCCATCAGCACGAAAATTGGAATGACCGCCAGGTCGTAGCTTGAAAAGCGCGCGTAGGCGAGATTGTTGAGCGTGAACAGCAGTGAGCCGAATTCGCCGTCATACACTAGCCAGTAACAGATCGCCCCGGCCAGCAGCATCGCCACTCCCACGTGCAGGCGAATACCCAGCATCACCAGCAGTATGCCAAGGGAAATGGCGCCTATCTCGATGCCTCCCATTCAGATACCCTCCCCGGCGGTGTCGTCGTTGCTGGCGTAATACAGGCTGCGAACGCCCATGTAGAGTGCGCAAACGCCCAGTAAGACAAGCCCCGGCAGCATGGCGGCCTGGGGAATCCACTGGGGGACGCCCAGCTGAGTGCTCTGGGCGTTGTAGGCCAGGCTATCCAGCGCCAGCAGTGCCGTGCGCCAGACCAGCAAGGCGCTGAACAGCGCCAGCGTCCAGTGAGCGATTGCCAAAAGCGCCCGATTCAGCCCGTCGGGAAACAGTGTTCCCACGATATCGACACGTATATGGCGATCGTTGATTTCACAAAGCGGCAGAAAGCAGGCCACGGCGACGGCGATCATCATCTGCAAAAGCTCGATGTCCCCCGAAAGTGGCGCTGACCAGAGCCGCCGGCCCAGCATCGAGATCAGCGAGATACCAATCGCGCAGACCAGCAGAAGCCCGCCGAGTAGCGCCAGGGCAATGGCGGATCTTTTCAGCACTATCCTCATGGCGGTGCTCCTTCAAGCCTGTGTCGTAAGTCGTTCAGAGGACCGATCTACTGATGTGTCGCCCTACTGATGTGAAGCCCTATGCTCGAGCGCCGGCGCTTCTTGCTCGACCAGCGCCGTCAGCGACGCCGCGAGCGCCTGGCGATCAATGCCGCCCTGCTGATCGGCGATCCACTGCGCCGCTACGCCCTGGGTAGCTTCCTCCATGGCCTGCCAGGCTTCATCGTCCAGCGTGATAACTGTGTGAGCATCATCAGAAGCGATATCGTCGCGGGCGCGGGCAATGGCCTCGTCCCAAGCGCGACCAAAGCGCTCCGAAAGTACTTCACCGCTTAATTCATCCAGCGCCTGGCGAGCGGCCTCAGGTAGGCGATCGTAGCTTCGCTGGTTCATCAGCATGGCGAGTACCGTCACGGTCGGGGTGGCCTGATCCTCGGCGGTACCGGTGTGATAAAAGGTCACTTCGTTGAGCTTGGTCGGTGGCACGACTTCCCAGGAGGCTGAGGCGCCGTCGATCACGCCCTTGGCCAGAGTGTCGGCGATTTGTGCCGGTGGCATGCTCACCGCCGAAGCGCCCAGCTCGTCGATGATTTGTGACGCCATGCGCGTCGAGGCCCGCAGGCGCAATCCGCTCATGTCATCCATGCTCGAAATCGGCGTTTCCCGGGTATGCAAAACGCTGCCGCCGTCGCTGTGTACCGCCAGCACCTTAAATTCACGGAAGTCGTCGGCGGCCTGTTCTTGGCTGAATCGCCAAGCGATGCGGCTGGCATCGACACCGCCAGCGGGCAGCATGAACGGAAGCTCCAGCGCTTCGCTGCGCGGGAAGCGCCCGGCGGAGTAGCCAAGCGCGGTCCAGCCGATATCCACCACGCCGTTGCGCACCGAATCTGCCAACTGCGCTGGCGTACCGCCCAGCTGCATGGACGGATAGATCTGACAATTGAGCTCGCCCTCGGAGCGGGTTTCGAGTTCCTCGCACCAGGGTTCGATCACCTGCTGCTGGGCATTCGACATGGCCGGTAGAAAATGCATGATTCTGAGCGTCGTTGCCGCTTGGGCGGGTAGTACTGCCGTCAGCAGAGTGAGCGCAGAAAGTCCCAGCACGGTGCGGCGAAAAGCGAACGAATGGCGCATGGCAGTCTCCGTTATTTTGGAAATCAAGGCGTACGTGAAGAGAACATTCGATCCGGCGGTTCGCCTGATCGGCTCCTGCAAGAAGCGCTCGTTAACGCCTCACTGCAATTTCATTAATATATAAACAATATGCTGTTAATAAAAAGCCATACATTAGTCTCATGCTTTAAAAAACAGCACATGGTAATGACGTTGAAATTACAGGCCCCCTACCCGAGGCCTGTAACGCCGCCCCGGTTATTGATCCATCTTCAATAGCGGGCTGAAAAAACGCGCCAACGTGTCGGTGGCCGATAGCGGCAGCACATCAGCCACGTACTGATCGGGGCGTACCACCACCACCGCACCGCCGCGGTCGATACCACGAGCGTCGAAGATATCCTCATCGGGGGCCACGCCGAACACGTTTTCCAGATCCACCAGCGCGAACGGGCCTACCTCAGGCTTGAAAACGTCCGGTACTTTTTCAATGGCGATCTCCTCGTGGCGCTGCTGATAGATCACCTTGACATCGAACCAGTCGACCCACGTGCTACCCACGAGTGCGGCATTGAGCGGAGAGTCGCTCGAGTTAGCTAGCCACTCGGCCAGGCGCTGGGTGTTGGATGCCGTCTCCAGGGCATCGGCACCGGCGAACACGTAGAGGCGCCAGCGGCCGTCGGCTTTGGCCTGATGGCCCAACTGCAGCGGGTTGCCGTCACATACCCGCGATACCAGGGCTGACTTGAAGCGTTTGCCGACCGGAAAGCCGGTAGCAAGCGCCTGGTGTTCGACGTCGCTGGTAATCATGGACGGCGTGTACTCGGTCATGAAACCCGCCGGAAACTCGATGGTGCGGGTGTAGAACGCCTCCAGCTCGTCGGGGGTGTCGAACTCTTCCGGACGCTTGGCCATCATCGCCGACCACTGCTTGTCGAAGTCGATCAGGTTCTTCGCTACCGTCTGGCGCTCGGCGGAATAGGTGGACAGCAGGCGCTTCGGGGCGATACCGCTGAGCACATGGCCCAGTTTCCACGCCAGGTTGAAGCCATCCTGCATCGAGACGTTCATCCCCTGGCCGGCTTTGGCGCTGTGGGTATGGCAGGCATCGCCGGTAATGAATACGCGTGGCAGACGCCCGGAAGACGGATCCTCGACATCGTCGAAGCGATCGGTGAGGCGATGGCCTACCTCGTAAACGCTGTGCCAGGCCACGTTACGCACATCCAGCGTGTAAGGCGCGAGAATGTCGTTGGCCTTTTGAATGATTTGATCGATAGACGTATTGCGCACGGCGCTGCTGCCGTCGACGGGCACTTCGCCCAGGTCGACGTACATGCGAAACAGATGCCCGCCTTCACGCGGAATGAGCAGGATGCTGCCGCCCGATCGAGACTGAATGGCGCACTTGGTGCGAATGTCCGGAAAGTCGGTCTTCGCTAGTACATCCATCACGCCCCAGGCGTGGTTGGCCTGATCGCCCGCCAGTTTGCAGCCAATGGCACTGCGTACACCGCTTCGCGCGCCATCGCAGCCGACCACGTAACGGGCGCGCACGGTACGCTCACGCTCCTGATCCGTGTCGGCGTTCATGCGCAGCGAGACCTTGACCGGGTAGTCTCCGTCGTCATCGATCGTAAGGCCATTGAAGGCGATGCCGAAGTCCGGGCGAATACGCGCAGGGGCGTTCAGGGCGGCCTCGGCCAGGTAATCGAGTACCCGCGCCTGGTTGACGATCAAATGGGGAAACTCGCTGATGCCTTTCGGGTCGTCCGGCGTGCGGGCGGTGCGAACGATGTGCTCGGGGCGGTTCGGGTCCGGCTTCCAGAAGGCCATTTCGGTAATCCGGTACGCCTCGGCGGTAATTCGGTCGGCGAAGCCAAAAGCCTGAAAGGTTTCGACGCTTCGCGCTTGAATGCCGTCGGCATGGCCGATTTCCAGTCGTTCCGGGCGGCGCTCGATGATGCGGGTGCGAACGTTGGGAAACTGGGCAAGCTGCGCGGCCATGATCATGCCGGCAGGGCCGGTGCCGACGATCAGGACATCGACCTCTTCGGGCAACTCGTCGAGCCGGTCGAGTCCTTCTTTGGTCGCGGGCTGTTTGCGCGGGTCGCCGGACACGTAGCCATAGTGATGAAATTGCATGGTGATTCCTTTTTGAGCGTAGAGACACCCTGCGTTGGACACGCGGCTGTATCGAGATGAGGCCTTGGCATGATCTCGATACCCGGTGCCCTGGGTGCCATGACGCCTTCATGCTGACCATTCGATAAGCCCATGGGGATGTGTTTTAGCTTCCCTCGATTGTACTTTTCATAAAAAAGGCCCCTACCTTGGTCGAGCGTAAATTAACGCATCACGCTAATTCGTTAATTTATAAACAATATAGCTTGATAAAGAATAAATGCCTTTACTTTACTGGCAGTAAGAAGTGAGTAAGCATCGATTCATATATGGCTAAATGATTATCCAAGACTGCTTGACAGCGATGGTCTGCTTGTTCATTAATATGTTAATAAGTAGGCGATGGACCCGCTCATTCCATGGTTTTTTCGGTTTCAAGGAGAACGATGTGCCCCATCTGCATATTGAGTACTCGCCAGACCTCGAGCAGCGAATCGACATGAATGACGTATGCAAGGCCGCTCATCGGGTCATGACGGCGTCCGCGCTTTTTCCAACGGCGGGGATTCGCATTCGTGCCTTTGCCGCCGACCACTGCATCGTGGCCGACGACCACCCCGACAACGATTTTTTAGCCATGACGCTGAGCGTGGGGAGCGGGCGCTCCCAGGCAGACCTGAAAGCCGCTGGCGACCAGCTGTTCGCCGCCGTACAGAGTGTGCTGGCGAGTCCACTCGCTACCCCGCACTTCGCCCTGTCGCTTGAAATCCGTGAAATCGATGCCGCGCTGAGCTGGAAGGACACGCCGATTCACGCTCGGCTGTCCCGCCAGTGAGCCCCACCCCTCTTTCAGGAGAATTTTCGATGAGCCAAATGAACGACAATATTGCCCGCGCTCAAGCGTACATGAAGCGCTTTCGCGACGAAGGCGTCCTGAACCACATCAACGGTGAGTCGGTGCCCGCCGATTCCGGCAAGACCTTCGAGACTCTATCGCCGGTGGATCTTGCGCCGCTGGCCAACGTCGCACACGGTGATGCCAGCGACATCGACCGCGCCGTTCAGGCCGCCGAGAATGCCTTCAAGACCTGGAGCAAGACGCCGGGCAAGGAGCGCCGCGCGATTCTGATCAAGGTAGCCGAGGCGATCGAAGCCCGCGCCGAAGAGATCGCCTTCACCGAGTGCATGGACACCGGGCAGTCGCTGCGCTTCATGTCCAAGGCGGCCATCCGGGGGGCGGCCAACTTCCGCTACTACGCCGATCAGGCGCCCCAGGCCGAGGACGGCCTTGCGCTAAGAAACGACACTCAGATGAACGTGACCTCCAAGCGGCCGCTGGGGCCTATCGGCGTCATCACGCCGTGGAACACGCCGTTCATGCTCTCCACCTGGAAGATCGCCCCGGCGCTCGCTGCGGGCTGCACCGTGGTGCATAAGCCGGCGGAATTCTCGCCGATGACCGCCAAGCTGCTGGCCGAGATTGCCGAAGAAGCCGGGCTGCCCAAGGGCGTGCTGAACTTGGTCAACGGTATGGGTGAGGGCGCGGGCAAGGCGCTGACCGAACACCCCGGTATCAAGGCGATCGCCTTCGTCGGTGAAAGCCGCACCGGCCAACTGATCATGGCCCAAGCCGCGCCGACGCTGAAGCGTTTTCACTTCGAGCTGGGCGGCAAGAACCCGGTCATCGTGTTCGACGACGCCGATATCGAGCGCGCGGTCAACGCCGCCTCCTTCATGATTTACTCGCTCAACGGCGAGCGCTGCACCTCATCGTCACGCCTGCTGGTGCACGAAAGCATCTACGAAGAGGTCACCCGTCGTGTGGCCGAGGTCGCCAACGGAGTGAAGGTCGGCCATCCACTGGACCCGGATACCGTGGTGGGCCCGCTGATCCACCCGGAGCACGAGCAGAAGGTGTTGTCGTATTTCGACAAGGCACGCGAAGAGGGCGCGACCATTGCCGCCGGCGGCGAAAAGGTGGGCGAACAGGGCTGCTTCGTACGCCCGACGCTGTTCACCAATGCGCGTAACGACATGACCATCGCTCAGGAAGAGATTTTCGGCCCGGTGCTGACCGCTATTCCCTTCAAGGACGAAGAAGAAGCGCTGCGTCTGGCCAACGATACTCAGTACGGCCTGGCGGCCTATCTCTGGACCAACGACCTCGAACGCGCCATGCGCCTGACCGATGCGCTGGAAGCGGGCATGATCTGGGTCAACTCGGAAAACGTGCGCCACCTGCCGTCACCTTTCGGCGGCGTGAAGTCCTCCGGTATCGGCCGCGACGGCGGCGACTGGTCGTTCGACTTCTACATGGAGACCGTCAATGTCTCCTTCCCGCGCAAGGTTCATCAGGTGCCGAAGCTCGGGTGATGCCACTTGGGCCGGGCGGTACGTACCGCTCGGTTTTCGAATAGCCGTTGGTTCTGACACTCTTAGCTGGTCCTGAAAAGGAGACACGCCATGCCCATTCCCACGCCCAATCTCTACCCCCCGTTCAACATCATTCGCTTGAGCCACCTGGTGTTCGGCGTCCGTAATCTGAGCAAGAGCCGCCACTTCTACGTCGACACCCTCGGGCTTCAGGTCACCGATGAAGATGATAAGCGCATCTATCTGCGCGCGATGGAAGAGCGCGGTCACCACTGTATCGTGCTGGAGCAAAGCGATAGCGCCACCGTTCAGTCGCTGTCGTTCAAGGTGTTCGATGAGCAGGAGCTCGACAAGGCCCACGACTGGTTCAAGGACCAGGGCCATCCGGTCGAGTGGGTCGAGCGTCCCTATCAGGGCCGTACACTGCGCACTACCGACTGCTTCGACGTGCCGATCGAGCTTTACTTCAAGATGGACCGGCTCGCGCCTATCCATCAGCAGTACGCGCTCTACAAGGGCGTAAAGCCCCTGCGCATCGACCACTTCAACCTGTTCTCGCCCAGCGTCGACAAGGCGGTCGAGTTCTACAACCAGCTCGGCTTTCGTGTCACCGAATACACCGAAGACGAGGAGAGCGGCAAGCTGTGGGCGGCCTGGACCCACCGCAAGGGTGGCGTACACGACATGGCCTTCACCAACGGCCGCGGCCCACGTCTGCACCACACTGCCTTCTGGGTGCCGACACCCCTGAATATCATCGACCTGTGCGATTTGATGGCCACCACCGGCTACGTGAGCAACATCGAGCGCGGACCGGGTCGTCACGGCATCTCCAATGCTTTCTTTCTCTACATTCTCGACCCGGACGGCCATCGTATCGAGATCTACTGCTCCGACTACCAGACCGTCGACCCGGATCTGGAAGCGATCAAGTGGGATCTGAAGGATCCGCAGCGTCAGACGCTCTGGGGCGCGCCTGCTCCGCGCTCCTGGTTCGAACACGGCTCCGAGTTCGTCGACCTCGAACCCAAGGATTCCCAGCTCAACGCCACGCCCATCGTCGCGCCCTGAGCCGACCGACTACCGCGTCGCCACAGTGATTCATAAGGCCCGGATACTCGGGCTTTCAGGAGAGTTTTCATGAGTAACGTTCTACCGCCTCGTCTTGCCTCCTTTCGGGCCAACGGCGCCGACCGCTTCGGGGTCGTCACCGACGGCGGCATCGTAGATTTGACCCCGGAGTTCGGCGCCCGCTTCAAGGGTCTCAAGGAAGTGATCGAGGCCGGTGCCATCGATGAGCTCTTGAACGTCGCCGAAGGCCGCAGCCCCAGCTACCGCGAGGAAGACGTCACCTATCTGCTTCCGATCACTAACCCGGAGAAGCTGATCTGCGTCGGCGTCAACTTTCCCTCGCGTAACGAGGAGTACAAGGATGGCCAGGCCGCGCCGGACAAGCCATCGCTGTTCATTCGTTTTCCGCGCAGCTTCGTCGGCCATAACGAAAATCTCGTGCGCCCGCCGGAGAGCGAGCAGCTCGATTACGAAGGCGAAGTCACCATCGTGATCGGCAAGGGCGGTCGTCGAATCTCTCGCGAGAAGGCCTACGAGCACATCGCAGCACTCACACTGTGCAACGAAGGGACCATCCGCGACTGGGTACGCCACGCCAAGTTCAACGTCACCCAAGGCAAGAATTTCGATGCGACCGGCGCCATCGGCCCGTGGCTGGTACCGTTCAAGCGCGCGGAACAGCTCGACGATATCGAATTGACCACCCGCGTCAACGGCGAAGTGCGCCAGAATGATCGCACCTCGCGGATGATGTTCGATTTCCGCTACATCGTGAATTACGTCTCGACCTTCACCACGTTAGTGCCGGGCGACGTCATCGTGTGCGGCACGCCCACCGGCGCCGGTGCACGTTTCGAGCCGCCGATCTGGCTCAAGCCAGGCGATGTGATCGAGGTCGAGGCCGAGGGTATCGGCAAACTGGTAAACGGCGTGGAGGACGAACGCCATGGCGCTCACTGAAACCCAGGTCAACGAAGCGGCAGAAGCGTTGCTCGAGGCCGAGAAAAGCCGCAAGCAGATCGGCCTGCTGTCAAAGGCTTATCCGAACATGATGCTGGATGACGCCTACGCTATCCAGACCGCTCAGATGGCACGCAAGACCCAGGAGCATGCCATCATCGGTTGGAAAATCGGGTTGACGTCTCGCGTCATGCAGGACGCGCTCGGCATCGACACGCCGGACAGCGGCGTGCTCTACGATTACATGCGCTTTGACACCGGTGCAGTGATCCCCGGGGGCCACTTCATCCAGCCGCGTATCGAGGCCGAGATCGCCTTCGTCATGAAGGCACCGCTTGAGGGTGACGTCACCCGCGAGGACGTGCTGGCCGCCACCGGCTACGTGGCGCCAGCGATCGAGATTCTCGATACCCGCATCGTCAGAAAGGACGACGAGACCGGCAAAACGCGGGTGATCGTCGACACCGTCTCCGACAACGCTGCCAATGCCGGCATCGTGCTCGGCGCCGAGCGCCACGACCCCGAAGCGTTCGATCTGCGCTGGGTTGGCTCGATCGTCAAACGCGATGGTGATGTCATGGCCACGGGGCTGGGCGCTGGCGTGCTGGACGATCCGGTCACCGGCATCGTGTGGCTGGCCAAGCGTATGGCGACCTACGGCCAGCGTATCGAGGCCGGTCAGGTCATCCTTTCGGGCTCGTTCATCGGCCCGATAGAGTGCCCATCGGGCAGTCGAATCGAAGCGGATTACGGTACGTTCGGCTTCGTGGCGTTGACGTTCGACTAAACGGGCCGCCCGCTAGCCAAGGCTTGGCGGGTTGTGGCGGTAATTCGAGGGGGTAGTGCCCGCATGGCGCGCAAAGAATCGGCAAAAGTAAGCGGGGTCCTTGAACCCGAGTCGGTAGGCGATCTCGTTGACGCTCATGCGGGTAAAGGTGAGAAGGCGCCGCGCCTCTTGCATCAGGCGATCGTGAATCACCCGCTTGCTGGGTACGCCGGCGATGCGCCGACAAACGGCGTTGAGGCGCGCCTCGGTGACGTTGAGCGCGCGGGCGTAGGCCGCCAGCGTCCAGTGCGCGGTGAAGTGGGCCTCGATCTCCAGATTGAAGCGACGAAAAAGCGACAGCTCGTCGTGACGCACGCTCTGGGCCTTGAGCGAGTTGGCCGAAAGCCGAAAAAGGCTTACAAAGATCAACCGCGTCAGGGTGATCAACGCGGTTTCGCGGCCAGGGCGGTTGGCCTCGAACTCCAGACGCAGCTCATCGAACAGCCGCTCGACCCGGTTCACCTCCGGCCGCGTGTCGTCGCTGACCCGGCCGGTCGCCACGCACACGGGCGCAACGCTCGAAGCGTCGCCCAGCGTCGGCGTCTCCTCGAGCAGCGACCACACCAGCTGTTGTCGCACCGTCAGTACGTGACCATCGCTGTTTTCTTCGGTCGTGAAGGCATGCGGCACGGTCGGCGGCGTCAGAAAGAACATCGGCCCCTGCTGATGAAACGGCCGCTCGTCCAGATAGACCCGTACCATGCCGCGCATGACGTAGTGCACCTGAAAAAAGCGGTCATGATGATGCACCGGCATGTTGCGCCCATAGAAGTCCGCCATGGGGCCCAGCGCATCGTAGTGCACCGCCGCATCGGCGTACCGCTGATCGTACTCCTGGCCGATCGTGATGTTGGGGATAGGATCCAGCGTCATGGTCATCCTTTTGAGCCTGTGCAGGGCGTCTGCCCGGCAAGCACTTATATTAACCACCAACGGACGCTTGGCTCCATGACGTTGACTGCCTGTTGTTCAGGTCGCTCGATCCCGCCCGTCCCTTACAAGGAGTTTTCTCATGGGTGAAATCGTTCTCGCCGCCAAGATCACGCACGTGCCCTCTATGTATCTCTCCGAGCAGCCCGGCCCGCATCAGGGCTGTCGCGCCGAAGCCATCGCCGGGCACAAGGAGATCGCCCGTCGCGCCCGCGCGCTTGGCGCCGACGTCGCCGTGGTGTTCGACACGCACTGGCTGGTCAACAGTGGCTACCACATCAACTGTGGCGACCACTTCGAAGGTCTTTACACCAGCAACGAACTGCCGCACTTCATTCAGAACATGGCCTACCAGTACATCGGCTGTCCGGACCTTGGTAACGCGATTGCCGAGCACGCCAATCGCTCGGATATCCGCACCATGGCGCACAACATTCAGAGTCTCAAACTCGAGTACGGCACCCTGGTGCCCATGCGCTACATGCACATGGACGTGCCGGATGAGCAGCCCTTCAAGGTGATTTCCATCGCCGCCTGGGATGCTTGGCACGATCTCAACGACAGTATTCGTTTCGGCGGTGCCGTGCGCCGCGCAATCGAAGAAAGCGATTTCAAGGTCATGGTGCTGGCGTCCGGGTCGCTATCGCATCGCTTCAGCGACAACGTCAATGCGCTCGAGAACCTGCACCGCTGGACGCGTGAGTTCGACCGCCAGATGGATATGCGCGTGGTCGAGCTGTGGCGCGAAGGCAGGTTCGACGAGTTTCGCGCCATGCTGCCGGAGTACGCCCAGCACTGCTACGGCGAGGGCGGCATGCACGACACCGCGATGCTGATGGGCCTGCTCGGCGAGGGCTATGACCGTCCGGCGGAGATTCTGACTGCGCCTTTCGGCAGCTCTGGTACCGGTCAGATCAACGCCATTTTCCCGATGTAACGCCATACGCCAACTTTCAAGGAGTGCCTCATGGACATGCCTCGCAATACCTTCAAGCAGGCCATTGGCAACCAGCAAGCCCAGATCGGCCTCTGGCTGGGCCTTGCCAACGGTTACTGCGCCGAGCTTGCCGCCAACGCCGGGTTCGACTGGCTTCTGATCGACGGCGAGCATGCGCCGAACGATCTGCGCACCATCCTCGGACAGCTTCAAGCCGTCGCGCCCTATTCGGTTCAGCCGATTGCCCGCCCGCCGGTAGGTGACGCGGCGACGATCAAGCAGTATCTGGATCTCGGCGTGCAGACCCTGCTGGTGCCCATGGTGGACACCGCCGAGCAGGCCCGTGAGCTGGTGCGCGCCACCCGTTACCCGCCAGAAGGCATTCGCGGGGTAGGTAGTGCGCTGGCCCGCGCCTCGCGTTGGAACTCGATTCCGGGCTATCTCGATCACGCCGATGGCGAGGTCTGCCTGCTGGTTCAAATCGAGACCAAACAAGGGCTCAAAAATCTCGACGAGATTGCTGCCGTCGAGGGCGTCGATGGCGTCTTCATCGGCCCGGCGGATCTCAGCGCCTCTCTCGGTCACCGCGGCGATCCGGGGCACGACGATGTGCAGGCCGCCATCGAGGACGGTATCGCGCGTATCCAGAAGGCTGGCAAGGCCGCCGGGATTCTCTCGGCCAACAAGACGCTGGCCCGGCGCTATCTCGAGCTTGGCGCCACCTTCGTGGCCGTGGGAGTCGATACCAGTCTGCTGATGGGCGCGCTGAAAGCCCTGGCCGGTGAGTTCAAGGGCGGCAACGCCCCGCCGGCATCAGCATCATCGGTGTACTGAGCCTTCCTTTTGATCCATCAGGCCAGGCCTTGGGCCCGGCCCCTATTCGGAACCGACCATGAACCTCACTGATTCGAAACTTCTACGCCAACAGGGCTATATCGATGGCCAGTGGCTGGATGCCGACGGCGGCGATACCTTTGACGTAACCAACCCCGCCAACGGCGACACCATCGCTTGTGTGGCGCGCATGGGGGCGGGCGATACCCAGCGCGCTATCGAGGCCGCCGACACCGCTCTACCCGCTTGGCGCGAGATGACTGCCAAGGCACGCTCGCAAATCCTCAAGCGCTGGTTCGCGCTGATGCAAGAGCACAAGGAAGATCTGGCGCGTATTCTGAGCGCGGAGCAAGGCAAGCCGCTGGCCGAAAGCCGCGGCGAAGTGGATTACGGCGCCAGCTTCATCGAGTGGTTCGCCGAGGAGGGCAAGCGCGTCTACGGTGATGTGATTCCCCATGACAAGCCTGGCCGCCGGCTGGTCGTCATCAAGCAGCCGGTGGGCGTGGTGGCGGCCATCACGCCGTGGAACTTCCCCATCGCCATGATCACCCGCAAAGCGGGTCCGGCACTGGCTGCCGGCTGCACCATGGTACTCAAACCCGCCTCGGAAACGCCGCTTTCCGCGCTGGCGCTGGCCGAGCTTGCCGAGCGCGCAGGCGTCCCGGCCGGGGTGTTCAACGTGGTGGCCGGGCGCGCTGGTGAGATCGGCACCGAGCTCACCCACAGCCCGATTATCCGCAAGCTCTCCTTCACCGGCTCCACCGAGATAGGCCGCCAGTTAATGGAGGAGTGTGCCGGTACCATCAAGAAGGTCAGCATGGAGCTTGGCGGCAATGCGCCGTTCATCGTGTTCGAGGATGCCGATCTGGACGCCGCCGTCGAGGGTGCCATTGCGTCAAAATTCCGCAACAGCGGCCAAACCTGCGTTTGCACCAATCGCTTCTTGGTCCACGACGCGGTTTATGACGCCTTCAGCGAGAAGCTGGTGACCGCCGTTAAAGCGCTCAAGGTCGCCGCCGCCGAAGAAGAGGGCGCCCAGCAGGGGCCGCTGATCAACTCTAAGGCCGTCGACAAGGTACGCGCCCACATCGACAACGCTATCGGCCACGGCGCGAAGGTGCTCTGCGGCGGCCAGTCCCACGCGCTGGGGGGTAACTTCTTCGAGCCCACGGTGCTGGGCGATGTGACCTCGGCCATGGACGTAGCCGGTGAGGAGACCTTCGGCCCGCTGGCGCCGCTTTTTCGTTTCCGCACTGAGCAGGAGGCCGTCGCTATGGCCAACGACACGCCGTTTGGTTTGGCGGCCTACGTCTACACCCAGAATCTGGGTCGCAGCTGGCGCATGGGCGAGGCGCTCGAATACGGTATGGTCGGCATCAACGAAGGCATCATCTCCACTGAAGTCGCCCCGTTCGGCGGCATCAAGGCCTCAGGCGTGGGCCGCGAAGGCTCGCACTACGGCATCGAGGACTACCTCGAGGTCAAGTATCTGTGTATGGGTATCGAATAGGGTATTAATGACCCTTTCGTGACGCCATGCTCGCCCTGTCGGCAAAACACTGGGGCGGGCATGCCGACGAAAGGGTATATATGATAGAATTAAATGTCGTTAAAGTTCTTCTTTACGCAGGTAACCGGCACCTTTTGCGGTAGAAAAGTCGCTATCGTTTCAACGCCGCCGAGCAGACAGCGATAGATACCTTGATCAAGCGGGCCGGCATCGTCTCAGTAGTTTTTTTCAAAAGGCAGCACATGGCGCGACCGACTCCTTCAATGACCTTGGCCCTGCTTCAGGCCCGTGAATCCGCCATGGATTTTTTTCGGCCGCACCTTAACAGCAACAACATTACCGAACAGCAGTGGCGGGTGATCCGCATCCTGTGGCAAGCCGAAGAGCAGACGCTAGAAAGCTACCAGTTGGCCGAACTCGCTTGCATCCTGCGCCCGAGCCTGACCGGCGTACTGGTGCGCCTGGAACAAAACGGCCTGGTCACGCGCTGGAAGCCCGAAAACGATCAGCGTCGGCTGTGCGTCACGCTGACCCCCAAGGGCAACGAGCTATTCGATAGCATGAAAGGGGAGATGATGCGCCAATACCACAAGATTCAACAGCGGCTTGGTCCCGAGAAGTATCGTACGCTGATGAAGCTGCTCGATGAGGTACAGCGGCTCGATTCCCGGGATTGAGACCTGTCTTTCGATCAGCGTGTTTGCCTTGCCATGTCGCGAATGGTGCGCTCGAAAAAAGCGGCCGTGGCTCCTTTTGGCTGCTGCAGTGCGATGAAGTCGTGTAACGGGTCGGCCACTTCGGTGGTTACGCCGGATAACGCCTCGATGGTGGCGTGCCCGCAAAAGGGCACGTAGGCCTCCGAATACCCGCCTTCGTGAACCATCACCAGTCGCCCATCGCACAGTCTTTCGGCGGCTTCTCGAACTTGGCGGGTCATGTCGCTAAAGGCGCTACTCGAGAGCAGCATACGCGCTAGCGGATCCACCGCGTTGGCATCGAAGCCGCAGGCTACCAGAATGAGCTGTGGGCGAAAGCGCTCTAGCGCAGGGAGAGCAATGTCGGCCATGGCCTGACGATAGGCCTCGTCGCCCGCCCCCGGCGGTAACGGATTGTTCAAATTGTAGCCTTCCCCGGCGCCGCGCCCGCGGTCTTCAAGGCCATCGTAACCCGGCGGAAAACAGCCTGCCTGATGCAGGGAGATCGTCAGCACGTCGTCGCGCTCGTAGAAGATTTCCTGGGTGCCGTTGCCGTGGTGTACGTCCCAGTCGAGCACCGCCACTCGCTCCAGGCCAAAGCGCGCCCGGCTCTCCTCGATGGCAATGGCGATATTGGCCAGAAAGCAGAATCCCATGGCCTGGTCCGGCAGGCAGTGATGGCCAGGCGGACGTGACAATGCATAGGCGTTGTCGACTTCGCCGTTCATCACCGCTGACACCGCACCGATCGCCAGTCCCGCCGATAGCCGGGCGATGTCGTAACTACCCGGGCCGATGGGGGCGTGATCACCCAGCTCCCCACCGCCCGCATCGCTTAGCTCCCTAAAACGTGCCAGGTACGCGCGCGAATGTACCCGCAGCAGCTGTTCATCGCTTGCGAGTGGGGCGCTGCGAACCTCGAGCGCCGAGGTCAGGCCAGATATGTCCATGAGGTTCTTGAGACGCCGTTTGGTTTCCGGCGACTCGGCCAGACCGCCTGCCGCCGGTGGCTGCACCCAGCCACCTACCGGTAGGGTTAGCGCATACTGGCCGGCGCTGTGCCAAAGGCAGCGCTCGTCGAAGAAAAAGGCGGTTTTAGCAGACATCACACAGCTCCTTGAGGCGGGGTGCTTCGTGATGAAGCTCCCCGTTGGTCAACGCAAAGCGTTACTTGCTTGGATCCGGCTCGAACAGCCCCTTTTTCATCTTGAACTTGACCCAAACGATGGCAATCAGGCTGACAATGCCGAGTACCACGCCCAGCAAGGTGTAGATCAGCGTGGTCATTTCCGGTGACGGGGAGGCGTTGGCCGCTACGTACGCCATGCCGATGATGCCCAGGATCTGCGGCAGCGGGTAGAAGGGCGTGCGGTAAGGGCGGCGATGATCGGAGCGGCGGCGGCGCAGCACGATGACATCGATATGCGCCACGATATAGGCCAGAAGCCAACTGGTCGCCGCCGCGATCACCAGCGCGATGATCTGGTCGGGCTGGATCAGGAGAAAGGGTACGAGCACGCCGACGGCTATAAAGAGGATGCTGACCCAGGGCGTTTTATAGCGTGGGTTGAGCTTGCCCATGATGGCAAACGCCTGGCCGTTGTCGGCCATGCCGGAGAGCATACGGGGTACGGCAGCCAGCACCGTATTGACCGTACTGCAGGTCGCAGTCACGCCCATTACGGTAGCGATGATCAGTCCAGCCTGACCGAAGACGCCATCGACTAAATCGAGGTACGGCAGAGGCGAGGTGGTGAGTGTCTCTACGGAGAGATAGTAGCCAGCGCCAAGGCAGAAGATCGAAAACAGTACGAAGATGATGCCCAGCGACAGGAACATGGCACGGGGAATGCGTTTCTCTGGCTGACGGATCTCGTTGATCATGGGACAAACGAACTCGCAGCCGACGAACATCCACATCGCCAGCGCGATCAAACCGATAAAGCTGCCATCGGTAATTCCGCCAAGACCCCAGTTGATGCCGGGTGCGGCCTGCGCTACCTCCGGTGTGGGTGGCTGGATCAGCGCCGTGGCACCGACCACTAAAATGGCGACTACCATGGCGAAAGTGAACACGTTTTGCAGTTTGGCAAACACGTCGGTGCCCAGGATGTTGAGTATGGCAATGGTCGCCAGTAGCAGAATCGGCACTACGTGAGAGGGCAGCGTTTCGGGGAAGAGTGTCTGGAGCAGCGCATCGACCAGCAGAAACTCGGCCGGAATCGCAAAGATGGCCACTACCACGTAGCCGGCAAACACCGAAACGATGGCCGGAAAATGGCCGATCGCCTTTTGCGTGTAGGTGGCAAGCGTGCCTGCCTGCGGATACATCAGCGAAAGCTCCGAAAAGCTCATGGCGTTACAAGCGGCCAGCAGCGTCGCCGCTAGCATGGCGGCCAGAAAGCTCAGACCACCGATGCCAAAGCCCAGTAGGGCCGATGCCATGGCGCCCTGGACGACCACGGTTCCTACGCAGATGGCGATCATGGTATTGAAGCCGATCGCTTGGCGCGCCGGAGCGCTGACCAGAGGCTCTGAGCCTGTCTTCGAGGTATCGAGCATAATGAATTGTCTCCTGCCAGTTTAATTATTGTGCGGCCGATTCGGACGGCCTGAGATCAATGTGCACCTTATCTTGGTGTCGTTCTTGTTCGCGGCTGCCAGACAGTTTCCTCTGTCTGCCGTTAACCCGCGCCAAGGGCACGTTTGGTGCTCCCCCATTTGGGGGATTTTCTACCGGCACTACCCGGTAGACCATGAATATGTTCATGATCACCCTGCGTGATCCACGTTCAAAGACCAGGAGACAACAACATGACAACGACCACTTCCCCCTCCGACTGGATTTCGGTGACCGGCTTAGAAAAGGGCTTCGAGACGGACTCTTACGCACTGGATAACTCCGCTGATCTAAGTGGCAAAAAGATCGAATTACACGACGTCAGCGGTAACGTCCGCCGCCTCGAGATCGACCAGCAGACGCTGCGCGTCGACGACGGCGAGGCGGTCAAGCTGCGCCTGACCTCCTTGCGCCAAGGCATTTATCTGCTCGACTGGCTGGATGAATCGGCACGCCCGACCGCGTCCTATACCGTGGTGCTGGATACATTGACCGACAGCTATACGCAGATCCTCGGCACGCTGCCCACGTTCGAGACCATCAAGACCGGTCTGTACGAGCGCGCCCTCGGCGGCCGCGCACTGACCGATGTCAACGTCGAGATCAGCCACGGCGCGGTGAACAAGTCCTTCAGCGACAGCGCCTGCCCGCACGCCCTGACCGATGAACTGATCGGCGTGCGCAATCTCTACCGCTACAGCCCCACCGAGGTGTATGAACACACCTACCTGAACCCCAACTTCTACACCTGGCAGTGCCTGAAGGGCGTAGAGCAGGGCCTGTGCGACACCGATCTGTGCCACTACTACAAGATCGCTGACGACCTCTACCTGTTCGTCTGGCGTGAAAAGATCGTACCGACGCTGGGCATCGTCATGATCGATGAGCAGAACCACAGAAGCGACGGCAAGATCTTCGGCGTGGGCGACACTGAGGAGGCGCCGCTGGCCAACTTCCCGATGGCTTCCTACTGCCAGCGCCTGAGCCGTGCGGAGTACCCCGATGACCTCTGAGCTGCGCACCGTCGTCATTACCGGCGCCGGAACCGGCGTCGGCGAGGCCTGCGCCCGCCAGCAGGCCGCACTCGGGCACAATGTGGTGCTGATCGGCCGCCGCCGTGAGCCGCTTGAAGCGCTGGCTGGCGAAATCGGCGGACTGGTGTTGGCAGGCGATGCCGCCAGCGCCAGCGAGTGGGATGGGTTCTGCCGACAGATCATCGACACCTTCGGGCGCCTCGACAGCCTGATCTGCAGCGCCGGCGGTCACGACCCGGGCGTGTCTGCCGCACCTGATCAAGCAAAACGGCACCATGGTGCTGCTGGGCTCGCTGGCCTCGTTCCAAGCCGGCGGCGACATCTGCGGCTACACCACCGCCAAGCATGCGCTGGTCGGACTGACGCGCTCGCTGGCCCGCGACTACGGCCCCAAAGGCGTGCGCGTCAACTGCGTCTGCCCGGGCTGGATTCGAACGCCGATGGCCGATGAAGAGATGCAGCCGCTGATGGATCACTATCAGGAGTCGCTCGATGACGCCTACGCCCGCGTGACGCAGCACGTGCCGCTGCGCCGGGCCGCCAGCGCCCACGAGATCGCCGAGGTCTGCGCCTTTCTGATCGGCCCGGCCTCCGCCATCATCACCGGTGCGATGATCATGGCCGACGGCGGCTCGCATATCGTCGACATGCCGACGCTGGACTTCGAGGCGCTGTCGTAACCGCCACGTTCCCCCGGTCGGGCCGCCAATGGCCCGGCCGTGTCTCCTTTGTGACAGGAGTCCATCACTCATGAGTATCAGCATCGACTACAGCGGCCGCCACGTGCTGGTGACCGGCGGCGCCCAGGGGATCGGCGAGGCCATCGTGACCCGCTTCGCCCAGGCCGGCGCCCGTGTGACGCTCGCTGACATCAATATCGAACAGGCCCGCGAGGTGGCCGAACGGCTTTCAGCCGAGGGTCATCAGGTGGCGGCCTGCCAGGTGGATCTCGCCGACGAGGCCGGCACCCGCGCCATGATCGAAGGCAGTGATCCGATCGACGTGCTGGTGCACAACGCCGGCTACTTCCCGCTGACGCCGTTCGAGGAGCTCACCCGCGAGCGGGTCGAGCGCACGTTTGCTATCAACGTGCAGTCTCTGTTCTGGATGACCCAAGCCCTGCTGCCCCGCTTCAAGCAAAAAGGCCAAGGGGTAATTCTGTGTACCTCTTCGGTGACCGGCAATCGCGTTGCGTATCCGGGGCTTTCCCACTACGCCGCCTCCAAGGCCGCGGTTAATGGTTTCATCCGCAACACGGCGCTGGAGATGGGCGGCTCGGGTATCCGAATCAACGGCGTCGAGCCGGGCATGATTCGAACGCCTGCGATGGACAACCTCGGTGACGACGAGCACAGCCAGAGCCTTGAGCGCGGCATTCCGCTGGGCCGGCTGGGCGACCCGGAAGACATCGCCAACGCCATGCTGTTTCTGGGCTCCGACCTGGCCAGGTACATCACCGGACAGACCATCATCGTCGATGGCGGCGCCCTGCTGCCGGAGAGCGTCACCGCGCTGGTGTAGGTTCGGTTTGAATAGCGGGCAGCAGATTTCCATTGCCCGCCGGTGGCCGTCTCGCTATGTTGGGGTATCGAACTACATGGAGTCGGCCGCCATGCACTCCCCCCAGCAGTTGGGTGCTTACTGTCTGAACGCCTTTACCCGAGCGGTTCCTGCATCGCTTGCCGCGTTCTACCGTATTAACGATGGCTTGAGCGCGGTCGATTTTCAGCTTCATGGCGATCCCGCACGCATGCACGAAAACTACCTGCGCCGCTACCGCCACCTCGATCCGCTGCAACCTGGCTACTGTCAGCGCCTGGAGCGAGGGGTCGTATCGCTGCGCGATGCCCAAAGGCTGCAATCCAAACAGCGCAATAACGGTTATCAGACGTTTCTAAGCCAGCACGACGTGGTGGATGTTACCGAAGTGTTGTTTTACCGCCACCGGCGTCCGGTCATGGGCATGTCGCTGCTGCGCCAGTCTCGTTTCGGCCGTTTTACCCGTCAGGAGCTTGATATCCTGCAATCACTTCAAGAGATGCTTCAGCTGACAGTGACTGCGACCCCGCTCGAGAACGCCCCGGTGTCGCTGACTCAGCGTGAATCCCAGCTCGTGCCGCTTCTGCGCGCAGGCGCTAGCAATAAGGTCATGGCCCGCGAACTCGGCGTCGCGCCATCGACGATCAAGTCCCACCTCGACAATCTGTACTGCAAATTCGAGGTCAACAATCGCACTGAGCTGGTTGGGCGGCTTTGATAGTGTTGGCGGCTTGACGACGAAGGTTCAAGCCGACCCCCCTTTCTTCATACGCTCCATGAAGCCCTGAGCGCTTTCCATCATCGCGCGGTAGGAGGCTCGTGCTTGAAGACGCTGATGCCATGCGGCGATGTTCGGGTAGCGGGCCGGGTCTGGCAGCGTCCGGGCAAGCTCGGCGCTGGCCAGGTGCGTACCCAGCGCGAGGTCGGCGTAGCTCAATTCGCCCTCCACCAACCATGCGCCGCCGGCTGACAACATGGCCTCCAGACGATTCCAGACCGGCGGGAGCTTGTCTTCGAGTACCGCTTCGACGACTGCCTCGTCGGTCGGCTTGCCCAGTCGTACGGGCTTGACCACGCGTTCGATGAACGCATCGATCAGCGCCGGCGCCAGGTCATCATCACCAAACCGCTCCCAGGCAACGATTTGGGCCTGGCGCGTGGGGTTTTGCCCGCCCATGAGATCACTGCCCGCCTGCATGATCAGATAGCGACTGATGGCCGAGGAGTCCACCAGCTCGAACGCTTTGTCGCTGAATGCCGGAATGCGGCCCATGGGACTGATACGACGAAACGTCGCATCATCGCTGTTGGGCGGCACCTCGATGGTGTCGAGCGAAGTGCCAAGCTCGTTAGCCACCAATAATACCTTGCGAACATAGGGGGATAATGGGACGCCGTACAGTGTCATGACTTCCTCCGGAAAGTGGCTATCTCATCGGTACAGCCCCCGGCAGCGATTTCGCTGCCGGGGGCTGTGCTTGCCGTCGAAACAATCAATAGCAGAGTATCAGCTGCCGCGATAGGTCGAGTAGGCGTACGGGCTTAACAGCAGCGGGATGTGATAGTGCTGATCGACGTTATCGACCTGAAACGGGACGGTGATTTCCGGGAAGAAGGTCGAGATATCCTGCGCCTCGTACCAGTCACCGGTTTCAAAAACCGTCCGATACACGCCCGACTCAAAGGTGTCGCCCTCGGGGAACAGCGCCGAAATGCGTCCGTCTTCGCTGGTCGTATCGGTCGCGACGGTTTCCCAGCCGCTGTCCGTCTGGTGCTCCAGCTTGACCTCGACACCCGCAGAGGGGTTGCCCGTTTGGGTATTGAGGACGTGAACGCTGATCGGGTTGGTCGCCGCCATGGTCAGCGTCGAGGCACCGCTCAGCAGCACGGCAGCGCCCAAGGTTGTCAATGTCTTCATGTCGTTCTCCTATAGTGCTTCGTCGTTGACACGGCCAATATCGTCCACGCGAACGGCCATTACCATTACGCCCGGATTACAGATTTGTAATGGTATCCATCAGGGAAAACGCTGAAGATGAATGGCAATAATCACAGGGGAAGACGGTGCGTATTCTGGTCGTGGAAGATGAAGTCAAGACGGCAGACTATTTACAAAAGGGCCTGAGCGAGTCCGGTTACAGCGTGGATGTCGCGCATGACGGGCTTGCAGGACAGCAGCGGATCAGCGATGAACATTTCGATCTGATCATTCTCGACGTCATGCTGCCCGGCATGAACGGTTGGCAGCTGCTTCAGTTCATCCGCAGCCGCTGGCAGACGCCGGTGCTCTTTCTGACCGCCCGCGATGCGGTGGAGTACCGCGTCAAGGGGCTCGAGCTCGGCGCTGATGACTATCTGGTTAAGCCCTTTTCCTACGTGGAGCTGCTGGCCCGGGTGCGAACCCTGTTACGCCGCGGCCCGCCGCGTGAGACGCAGCTGTTCAGCGTTGGCGATCTGTCCCTGGATCTCGTGCAGCACCGGGCGATGCGCCAGGGCCAGCGACTTCAGCTCACCAACAAGGAATTCGCCCTGCTGCATCTATTGATCAGTCACGAAAACGAGGTGCTGTCGCGCACCTTTATCGCGTCACAGATCTGGAACATGAATTTTGAAAGCGACACCAACGTTGTCGATGTGGCCATTCGCCGGCTGCGCGCCAAGGTGGACGATCCCTGGTCTCATCGCCTGATTCATACGGTGCGTGGCATGGGCTACATGCTGGGGCTCGAGCCATGAGCCGAATCCTGGGCTCATTGACACTTCGCCTGGCGTTTTTATTTGCACTGGTGGTCGGGCTGCTGCTGAGCACTCTCGGCCTTTATCTTTATCACTCCCTGTACAGCGAAATTGCCTGGCGTGACGATCAGATGCTGCGAGGCCGCCTTGAGCGCATGCTCGTACTGCTGGACAACAGCGACAGCATCGAGGCACTGCGCCAGCGCCCCCAACTGTATGCCAACATGCTCGATAACCGCGAAAGCGTGCTCTGGGTGCTGACGGATGACGGCTACCCGCTGATTGAAGTCAATCCGATGCATCAGCCGGTGCCGGAACTGACAGGCCGCGATGAAGTTCAGCTGCGCACCTTCGACAACGACACCCCGGCAAGACTCGCCTGGATTGATACCCGTCTTGATGGCCAACCGGTCACACTCATCGCCGGCAAGCGGCTGGCCGAGCGTAACCGCATGCTGGCGAGCTATCGCACCAAGCTCTGGATGTCGCTGGCGGGTGGTTCTCTGGCGGCCTTTTTGCTCGGCTGGATCGTGACCAGGCGCGGGCTGGCGCCGGTCAGACGCCTGGCGGCCCGCGCGGCCACGATCGATACGCAGCATCTCTATCACCGCTTGCCCGAGCACTCGGAAGTCAGCGAGCTGCGCGACCTGAGTATTGCTCTGAACGGCATGTTGACGCGTCTCGAGGCCGGTTTTCTGCAGCTTTCACGTTTTTCTGAAGATCTCGCCCATGAAATGCGAACCCCCTTGACCAATCTCATGGGGCAGACGCAGCAGAGGCTGCGTCATAATCGCACCGGCGAGGAATACAGGGAGATATTGATCTCCAATCAGGAGGAGTTTGAAAGGCTGGCGCGCATGATCGACAGCATGCTCTTTCTGGCGCGTAACGAGCAGCCCGATGCGAGCCTCGATCGACAGCCGGTCGAGCTTCACGACATGGTCGATCAGCTCTGCGAGTATTTCGAAGGCATGGCCGAAGAGCGGGGCATGACATTGATCAACCGGGCTCGGGGCCGCCTTGATGCCGACCCGGATCTGCTTCGGCGTGCGCTGGCCAACCTGATCGCCAATGCCCTGCGTTACGGCCATGCGCAAACGTCCATCATCATCGATCAGCAGCCGATTGATCGCCAGTGCCACATCAGTGTCTTCAATCAAGGAGAGGCGATTCCCGAAGCGCATCTGCCGCTGCTGTTCGAGCGTTTCTACCGTGTGGATGCGTCGCGCCATACGCCCGGCGATTCCGGCGGCCTGGGGCTGGCGATCGTCCGCTCCATCGCTCAGCTTCACGGCGGCCTGGCGACGGTCAGCAATGAAACCTCGGGGGTGCGCTTTACCTTGTCCCTTCCGGTATCGGCGCGGTCGTGAGTTCTCACAGCAACGGCTGACAGGTCTCAAGCCACAAGCTTCAGGGCTTATCTGCAGAAGGAGACAACGGCTATGGCGCGGCCACAAAGTGGACACGCCCGCGGCGCCACACTCGCTCTGATTACGCTGATCGTCAATGACTGGCCGGTCGTGCGCATCAACCGGGATATGTGATTTTTAATGGCTGCTACACAGAATAAAACACTAACATTTATAATATGAAGTAGATTGAGAGGTATGAATCGACTAATACCAGCGTACGGAGGGTTAATTGGATCGCGGTTTGATAACCTGCAACAAGTGGTTTGATTTTTTTAAAATCAGCTAATTCTTTCATGCGGCTTTGGTAAAAAAGCGCCATGCACGATCATCACACGTCCTACAACCTGGCGTTGGTTCTGCTCTCGTTTGGTGTGGCGAGCATCGCATCGTTCACCGCGCTGGACCTTGCGGGCCGGGTTCGGGCAAGCCAGGGGCTGGTGCGTCATCTTTGGCTGGCTGGCGGCGCCTTTGCCATGGGCACTGGCATCTGGGCGATGCACTTTGTCGGCATGCTCGCCATGGAAATGGGCGCGAACGTCGATTACGGTATTTTTTTGACGCTCGTTTCACTGGTGGCGGCGATTGCTTCCTCGGCGCTGGCGCTGTTTATCGTGCAGTTCGGTCGGCTGTCGATTTCGCGTCTGGTGATCGGTGCGCTGATCATGGGCGGCGGCGTGTGCCTGATGCACTACGTCGGTATGGCCGCGATGCAGATCGAGGAAAGCCTACACTATCGCCCCGGGCTTTTTCTGACGTCCATCGCGATTGCGGTGTCGGCCTCCGGCGTGGCGCTCTGGCTCGCCTTCTGGCTCAACAGCGGGGCCCGTCGCGCGCCGCTATGGCAGCGGCTGGTGGCGGCGCTGATCATGGCCGTGGGCATTTCCGGCATGCACTACACCGGCATGGCGGCGGCGGTGTACCCCGAAGGAGTCGTGCCCTCTACCGATACCGGGTTAACCACGGAGCAGCTCGCCATCAGTGTGGCCCTGGTCTCCACCTGTATCATGCTATCGGCGCTTCTGATATCGCTGTTCGATGCGCACATGTCTTCACGTAACGCGCAGTTGGCAAGCTCCCTGCAGGAGGCCAACAGCGAACTCAAGCAGATGATTTATCGCGATGCGCTCACCCAGCTACCCAATCGGCTGCTGCTCGAGGAGCGGATGGAAGCGCAGCTGGCGCTGCACGAGCCCTTCGCGGTGTTCTTCGTCGACCTGGACCGCTTCAAGCAGGTCAACGATACGCTGGGCCACCACGTGGGCGACACGCTGATTCGTCAGGCGGCGCTGCGCCTTCGAGCTGCCGTGCGCGACCAGGATACCGTGGCTCGGGTCGGCGGCGACGAGTTCATCGTTTTGCTGGGCAATAGCGCTACGCGCGAAGAGGCCGCCGACCTGGCCCGGCGGCTTGTCCACACGCTCGATAACCCGTTCCAGCTTGGTACGAGCCTGGTCAAGGTGTCGAGCAGCATCGGCGTCAGCCTGCGCCCGGACGACGGCAACGACAGACACTCGCTGATGATTCATGCCGATGCCGCCATGTACGCCGCCAAGCGGCGGGGGCGCAATAACTTCCAGTTTTACGAGCCCGACATGACGCTGCACGAAAAACGCCGGGCGGCGCTCGAGCGCCGGCTGCGTGTTGCGCTCGCAGAAGAAGGCTTAAGCCTTGCTTATCAGCCCAAGGTCGATGTCGAAAGCGACCGGATTACCGGCGTCGAGGCGCTGCTTCGCTGGTACGACGAGGAGCTGGGCGAGGTAGAGCCCACCGAGATCATCGCACTTGCCGAGGACACGGGGCTGATCCTGCCGTTGGGTAAGTGGGTACTGCAACACGCCTGCGCCTACGCCCACGCCTGGCAGCAGGAGCAAGGCACGCCGCTTTATATCTCGGTGAACATATCCGCCATTCAGCTCAATAATCGCCACTTCGTCGATACCGTTAAACAGGTGCTCGACGAGACAAACCTTACGCCCACCTGCCTGGAGCTCGAGCTGACCGAAAGCGCGCTGGTGCTCAACCCGGACACGGCGCTCGCTATACTCAACGAGCTGCGTACGCTCGGCATCGCCATCTCGATCGACGATTTCGGTACCGGCTACTCGAACCTGGCGCTTTTGCGTCGCTTCCCGATCGATCGACTCAAGATCGACCGCTCCTTCATCGCCCACACAGGGGGCGACAGCCAGGACGCGGCCATCGTCAAGGCCGTGGTGGCGCTGGCGCAAAGTCTCGACCTGCAAGTCGTGGCCGAAGGTGTGGAAAACGAGCAGCAGCTCGCGCTGATTCGAGAGCTTCGCACCGACGAGTATCAGGGCTACCTGTTCAGCGAGGCGCTTTCGGGGGAAGCGTTGAAGCGGCTCTGGAGCGATAGCCTCTGAGTCGGCGCCTGTCCGCGTACTCGCAATGCTGATCGTCTGTGCCAGGCTGGAACGAGCCGTTGAGATTCCCGACCGGAGGTACGCCCATGGCGCTAACCCTTTACGCTCACCGCCTTTCCCAGCCCTGCCGCGCCGTCGAGATTCTCGCCCGCGAACTGGGTATCGACTACGATTTCCACGAGGTCGATTTTGCCGGCGGCGAGACCCATACCGAGTGGTTCGCGCAGATCAATCCGCTGGAAACCGTGCCTGCGCTCAAGGTGACGCCCGCCACCAGTGACACGTTCTCGCTCGGCGAAAGTCAGGCGATCATGATTTATTTCTGCCGCACGGCGGATAACCGAGACACCGCGCAGCGCTGGTACCCAAATGATGCCGATACGCTCACCTCGGCACGCATCGACCAGTGGCTCGCCTGGCACCACGCCAACGTGCGCCGCTTCGATATGTTCCACCACATCATGAACCTGCACCTGACGCTGCCGATGCTCAAGCGTGAGATTCAATCGACGCTCTTGAAACCGCTGCAGGACGGTCTCGCTCCAGGGCTTGCCACGCTCGAAGTGCAGCTCGAACGCTCCAACACATCCCGCGCCGCCCCCACGCTGCTCGGCGGCGAACACCCCACCCTGGCCGATCTCGCCATCGCCTGCGAGCTCTACCAGATTCGCGCCGTTGGCTACACCTTCGGCCGCTACCCGCACGTTCAGACCTGGCTCGACGCTTTGGCCGAGCGCGAGCACTTCAAGGCGGTGTGCGGTGACATCGACGCGCAAGGGCGTGAGGTTTTTGAGCAAAGTGGGGCGTATCTGGCGTTGGGGGCGTTTGGGTAGCTGGCAGGCGAGATGCGTTAAATGTGAAAGGTAAACGTGGCCTCGAATAAAGGCTGAATCTCGGCCTTGCGTTTGATGGCCTCTGCGTTTGAAACACGTAAAGGGTCGATGATGACGAACCCCCAGAACTGCAAAAACCGTTCGATAAAGCGGGATTCGATCATGTGGCCCAATTGCTTTCTAGGCGTAGTGTAGGAACGCTCTGGCAGGTAAGACAGAATATCCGGAAACGCCGTGATGACCTCATCGATCAGTGGGTCCACTCGGGTGTGGGTATACAGGCGCCACAGCATGAACAGCCAAACGCTGGCAAGGTCGACGCTCTCTTCCCATCCATCGAAATAGCCCCAGTTATAGCGCTGCGTCGCGGCTTCCAGCATGGGGATGAAAAAGGCTTGAAGCCCTTGGGTCTGGTACTGCTTTCGGGCGCTTTTCTTGACATGAAAATGGCCCTTGCGGCGATAAAGAATGCCGGCGATTTCTGCCAGTACGCGGGTATAGTGCAGCGCGTTGACGCTCTCTTCATTGTGCCCGGCAAAGTCGCTGATGCTGATGTGGCCGGCGTATCGAGCGATTGCAAACTCGGGCAAGAGTGCGCTTGCCTGCTTGACCAGTTTGGTGGGCAGGTTGCCCTTTGGGGTTGCCTTGAACGCGCCGCCGTGGTGTTCGGCTTCGTCCAGCATCAGGGCCAGATAGCGCATCACCGGACTGGATGAAAGCGTATCCGGCGTATTGATGGTCACGTTTTTCAGCTCGTGCCACGGGGCGTATAGCCAGTTGGCCATCTGCTCGGGCGATAATCCGCAAAAATCCGGGTTGGGCTGCTGGTTATGTGCCGCTATCTTCTGTTGCACCAACGCCTCGAACTCCTCTTGGTGTGGGGTCTTGTGTGATTAACCACCCGTTTGTTAAATAATGCTGGTCGCTTGGCCTGACACTTCTTCATCGCCGTGATCGATGATGCAGCGCCTTGCGTTTGAGCGTCTGTTCCACATGATCGCCTGAAGTATAGCGCCGGGTCTCCAGCACATCGCTGATGCGGCCGTTGAACCGCTCGACCATACCGTTCGTCTGTGGCCTTCCCGGCTTGATCAGGCGATACTCGATACCATGGGCCTTGCACTCCTTGTCGAAGGGGTGGCGGCCGCTGGGCCTGGGCTTCCCATCATCGCCCGCGTCCCGTCGAGCCAGTTTTGCCAGTGTTAACACCTCACGGCGCGTGAGCATGCGGTGCAAGTCTGAGTGAGACAGTCGAGGGCTCAGGAACTCACGTACCACGACGAGGAGATCATCCAAGCCGAGGCGCAGGAATTCCCGGACGGCGATCAGCACCTCGCTCTGCTCGGACGTGAGGGTGGCCAGCAGGTTGTGACGCGTGTACGGCCGGTCATGGACATCGTCGCGGTACCGCCAGCGCCGAGACGCCATACTGGCGGGCCAGCTCGCTATCCGTGATACTGGCAGGCGCTGCCGAATCTCGGCACGGATCTTCGTATTGTCGTCGCTTGTTTATTCAGTTTCACGTTCGTGAACCTGCTCCCGAATGAAGTGCTTTAGAAGCTCTTTGGCTATCAGAGAGGATAACTCCTGTAGTTCATTTGATCATCCGGGACACTACATTTAGTCAAATAGCACATAAAGCTAATGAGGTTCGCCGGTACCAGCCTGGCGCTTTAAACATTGGAGCTGATTATAACTTTTCGGAGGAGTGGTCACGCGGGTATAAGGGATTTTTCATCGCTATTGCGAATTACCCAACACCTGTCGTCAATTGGGCAACAAGCCTTTGTTTTCCCGCCACGTCTGGTTCAACTGCTGAGTGATCAGCGCTACCGTACTGGCTTTGATCCCCAACTCTTTGGCCGTGTCAGGAAAAGTACTGAGCACGTCGACGATCTCTTGAACGTGTGACTGCGCCTGTTTCCAGCTCGAGAAACCGGCATGCGTTGCCAACTGCTGAATCGCTTTGAGCGGCGGCTGTTTGCCATAGCCTGCAAAGGCAGTGGCGTGTTCTGCGAAGGGACGAGGGCTGAACGTCACGTCATAGAAGGGGGCTGGCGCCCATTGGCCCTGGTCGTTCTGCAAGAACGCCCAGTTTTTACTGTGATCATCCTGGTTGCAGGCGAACAGATTGAACAGCGCGCGCCGGAACTGAAGTTGTCCAACGGCGGGAGATTTACACAGCTGGCGGCTGGCCTTGATAAGGTCGATGTAATCCAGGCTGGGGGTTCGAAAGTCGGCATCCAGTAGCCCGCAGGCACTATGCATATGCACTCGCCCCGGCGTACTGGCATGAGTGATCCAATCGAACCGCTTGATGCCCAGCCAGGCGCGCTTACCCTGGGGCGTCGGTGTGCGTATCAGCTGCCACGTGGGTGGCTCCAAACCTGCTTTTTTAGCCAATGCCAGGTAGGCCGCCTCGCACAGCCCTTCTTCGTGGCCCAGGGGTAAATGCTGTGAGGTGAATTTGACCAGCCACGCGTCATCGCCGGGCCGGGCAGCGGTTCGACACTGGCTCGATTGGCTTGGGGACATGAAAAGCTGTGCTTTGGGTCTTGCCCCTCCAGAGCTACCCGCTGCCACTAGTGCGCTCAGCACCTCGTCGGTTTGCCCATCAAACACGGCCTGGGCCTGAAGCCCGAGCGTTGCCAGGTCTTCGTCACCGCTTGGTGTCGGCGCAGCTTTCGAGGCTGGCTCAAAAGCCAATGCCCCCATGCCGCGCTGACCCACGAATGCCAGCCGATCCATCGCCGTCAGCTGCGTTGGTGCGATGCCATGCTGGCGGAATATTCGGTCTTGTAGCAGTAGTCCCCAGCCATCGGGTAAACAGTCGCCAAACACGCCGTGAAGCCCTTGGTGCGGTGTTTTCGGGGCCGCATGAAGCGCCAAGCCGGGCTGCAACGTAAAGGGCGATAGACTGCCATGGCGCTGCTCATAGCCTTGTGCGTATTGGAAAAATACCCCTTGGCGGTTTTGCGCCAGGACGCCCACAGTGACCTGTTCACCGGTCGATAGCGTACGCGTGACGTTCAGCCGCTGTGTTGGCTTAAAAGCCATGTTGGAGTACCTCATCAATCGAAGAGGGCTGGCTTGCGCTGTTCGTGTCGTGCTGGGTCAGCGCATGTAACCGCGACAGATCATCGAGACTTTGCCAGAGCAGCAGCAGCTGGCGAAACGATATCTGACCGGTCGTTTCGAACTTCTTGATCGTGGGGGCGGGCACGCTACTGCGTTCGGCCAGCGCCGCACGGGATAACCTGGCCTCTTCACGCAGCCGGCGCAGGTGAGCGGCAAAAGCGTGCTGTACATCGGCATCGTCCAGTAGCAGGAAAGAGGGCATGATGTTCACCATTTGGGATATTATGGTGTCTATATTGTCTATTTATACGCTTTAATAGATACCATTGTATCTCTTTTAGTGTTGATCTGCATGGCCGGTGAAGTCTGCATTCTTAAGAAAAAGCGATCACGACCTGGTGATGGCAAGCGTCGCTAGATAAACACCGCCTTCCGGTATTGCCTGGCCCATGACCGGCCCCGGCTATGCCGGTCGGCGAGGCAACACTCGGCGGCGCAAGCAAGATATTCGGGTCAATTTCCTTCAATCAGCCTGCGAAAATTATTCGCTCCTCAGCCGCGCCGCCGGGCTCTACACTGGGCGCATTCTGGATAAAGGAGCGATACATGCCCGCCTCGAATGTTGCTACCCCTCGCCGTGTGATCAAACAGCATCCTGCTCACCGCGATGACATCGGCGATCTCACCACCCGGCGCCCGCTGCCCGGCCCCGGGCTCGATCAGCTCGACCCGTTTCTGTTTCTGAACCACCACGGCCCGCAGACCTACCCGGCGAACAACCAGGGACTGCCCTTCGGGCCGCACCCGCACCGGGGCTTCGAGACGGTGACCTTCATTCTGGAAGGCTCGCTTGCCCACGCCGACAGTACCGATCACCAGAGCGTGATTCATGAAGGCGGCGTGCAGTGGATGACCGCGGGGAGCGGCATCGTGCATGCGGAAGTCTCGCCGCCGGAGTTTCTGCGCGACGGCGGACCGCTGGAGATCCTGCAGCTTTGGATCAACCTGCCCTCGAAACTCAAGATAAGCGCGCCGCACTACGTGGGCCTGCAGCAGGGCGATATTCCCAGGATTCCGCTTGCCGGCGGGGTCGAGCTGAACCTGATCGCGGGGCAGTGGGAAGGCCTTCAGGGCCCCGTCGAGACGCTGACCGGGGTGTTCATGTCGACGCTTTCGCTTGACGCCGGTAGCCGCGAAACGCTGCCCGTGGCCCCAAAGCGGCAGGTCTTTCTCTACGTGGTGAGTGGCGATGTGAGCGTGGGCGGCGAGCCGGTGAAGGCGTGGCATCTGATCGAGCTCGACCGGGAGGGTGGCCATGTCGAGATCGAGGCATCGAGCGATGCGCGGCTGATCTTCGGCCACGGCGAGGTGATCGACGAGCCGGTCTATTCCCACGGCCCCTTCGTGATGACCACCCGGGACGAAATCGTTCAGGCGGTGGAGGATTACCAGGCGGGCAAGTTCGGCGGCTTGAACGCCTGAGAATGAGGGGTTAAAGCGGCTCGCCGCGGTAGTAGTGCCACAAGAAGAGTGAGCCCACGCTGCGCCAGGGCGCCCAGTGCTCGACCAGCTGGCGCGCCTGTTTGGGTGTGGGCTTCTCCTCCAGACGCTTCAAGCGGCCCAGCGCCACGCGCAGGGCCAGGTCGTCTGCCGGGAAAATGTCCGCGCGGCCAAGCGAGAACATCAGGTAGATCTCGGCGCTCCAGCGCCCGAAGCCTCTCAAGGCGGTGATCGCGGCGATCGCCTCTTCGTCGCTCAAGTGCTCGAGCCCGTCGGCGCTGAAGCTGCCGGCAAGCTCCGCCTCGGCCAGCCCCTTGGCGTACTCGATCTTGCGCCAGGAGAGCCCGGCGTCGCGCAGCGCTTGGCCTTCCACATCCATGACCGCTTTCGCGTGTAGCTCCGGGAGCAGTACGTTGACGCGGCCCATGATCGAGCGCGCCGCTTCTACCGAGAGCTGCTGGCTAACGATGGTGGAGAAGAAGGTGGCAAAGCCCGGCTCTCGCTGGCGCGGCGACGGTGCGCCGACCTGGGGCAGGGCGCGGGCGATGTCCGCATCCTGTTGGGCCAGCGTGTTCATCGCGTGGGTGATGGTATCCGGGGTCATGTCGTCGCCTTGGGCTGCCGGCGGGGTGAGCTTTCAAGCTAGCAGCGTTCGCTCAAGAAGCAATTCACCCGATGAGCCGGCCAGGCGATCAGCGCGTCTCGCACGTCAAGCCAGCCGTGCAGGATCCCATTGCTTAACGCGGCGTATTTATACTTTCGTCTAATTCTGCGATCATTCACGCCATTCAACGCAGTCGACAAGCGGGTGCCCGGCACTCGAGGAGCGAAAAGTGCAAGAGTCTACCCAGGGCCAGGCGCGCAACCCGCGGCTGGCCGAACTTGCGTTAGCGCTGGGCGGTTTTGGCATCGGTACCAGTGAGTTCGTGATCATGGGGCTGATGAACCGCGTGGCGAATGATCTGGCGGTCACGGTGCCCCAGGTGGGCTACGCGATCAGCAGCTACGCCCTGGGCGTGGTGGTCGGCGCGCCGATCATTGCGGCGCTGGCCGCCCGGGTGCCCAAGCGGGTGCTGCTCATCGCGCTGATGCTGGTATTTGCCGTGGGCAATATCGCCAGCGCCCTGGCGCCGGAGTTCTGGTCCTTCGTAGGGCTGCGCTTTCTGGCGGGATTGCCCCACGGCGCCTACTTCGGCGTGGCGGCGCTGGTGGCCGCCGGGGCGGTGCCCATCGACCAGCGAGCTCGCGCCATTTCCCGGGTGATGCTGGGGCTGACCATGGCGATTCTGCTCGGCGCGCCGCTGGGCACCTGGGCGGGTAATCAGTTTGGTTGGCAGGTCGCCTTCGTTGCCGTCGGGGTGATCGCGCTGCTAACTGCGCTGATGATTCGCCTGTTCGTGCCGATGCAGCCACCCAACACCCAAGCGAGCCCGAAAAAGGAGCTTTCCGCGCTACTCAAGCAGCGTGTGCTGGTAACCATCGCCATTGCCTGTGTAGGCTGCGGCGGCATGTTCTCGATATTTAGCTACGTCATGCCGACGCTGACCCAGCAGGCGGGCATGAGCGAGGCGCTGGGGCCGCTGGTGCTGGTGATTTTCGGTATCGGCTCGATCATCGGCAACCTGGCGGGCGGGCGCATGGCGGACAAGAACCTGATGCGCGCGATCCCCCGCATTCTGATCTGGTGCGCCGTCATTCAGGGGCTTTACTACTTCGCTGCCAATAACGTCTGGACGGGGCTTGTGTTCGTGGGCCTGGTAGGCACCAGCATGGCGCTGGCGCCGTCGCTGCAAACGCGCCTGATGGATGTCGCCGGCGACGCGCAGACCATGGCGGCCTCGCTCAACCACGCGGCGTTCAACGGCGCCAACGCCCTCGGCGCCTGGCTTGCCGGGCTTGCCATCAGCGCCGGGCTGACGCCGTCGAGCACCGGGTTCGTGGGCACCGGGCTTGCGCTTTGCGGGCTTTTGATCTTCGTCTACGGGCGTAGGCTCGAGAAGCGCACCACAAAAGCGGTGGCGTTTGAAAATAACATGGGTTAAACCAACGTTGATGCGATAAAGCTGGCGAAGGTGGGCAAACCTTTCTAGGGTTATAAGGTGCAAACCATAAGGAGGTGACCCATGCATACTCAACTTATTAAAAGCTCGCGTATCCTCACCCTTGGCGCCATCGCCGCGCTGACCATTGGCCTGGCCGGTTGTGGCTCTACTACCGGTGAACGTACCGCCAGCGGCGCGGGCCTTGGCGCGGCGGCGGGTGCCGGCACCGCGGCGGCGACCGGCGGTAGCATCGGCGGCGGCGCGATCCTGGGTGCCGGCGCGGGTGCCGCGGCAGGCGCATTGACTGACGAAGACGATATCAACCTCGAGTAATCGTCTTCAACGGCACAGCCCGAAGCTGCGCATGCCCAAGTGAAAGTGGTCGGCATGCGCAGCGTTGTAATCCGGCCCAATCACGTTACCAAAGCTTTTACAGGCGCCGTCTCGCGCCGCTCTCAAGAACTCTCCTGCCTCTCCCTCGTCGTTCCAGTCGTTGATCAGCGTGATGCGCTGACCGTTCTCAAAACGAAACCCCGTGACATCCAGCGCCTCGGCGGTGGCGTGTTCGCTGCGCCGCGCGTTCTGGCGGTGATAGATGTTGCGGCAAGCAAAACTCCCCACGTGATCCACCTGAGCGACCCGGCTTCCCATGATCCGGGCGGCGGCGGGTTGAAGCTCGTGGCGCTCGAACATTACCCAGGCAAGCGCCAGCGGGCAGGTGGCGACGAAGCTACGGTTAAAACGCACGCTGCTCGAACTCATGCGCACGATGTTGGTCAACGGGCAGCTTTCAGTGGGCGAGTAGTCCGCCACCGGGGTGACGTTGAGTTCGGCCTCGGGCACGGTGTCAAGCGCGGCCAGACACGCCTGGCGGTCACCGTTAAGGCGCTGGAGCTTGAGTTTGGTGACCGGGGTGATCGGGTCATCGATGTGCAGCGGTGCCCAGGGCGCCCACTGGCGGGGGATCTCGATGATGCCTTTTTGCAGCGCCACGCCGAGTGCGATCAGCGCCAGAAAAAAGATCGTCGTGCGCATGGGTGCTCCTCGAGCGACGGTGGTGGGCAAGGCGCCGGGCTTTGACTACAGACCGCGCGACAGGTATGCGATACTGCCCGCATTTAGCGCGGCATGCGAGCAGTACGCGAGATGGCGCCGGGTTTTACGATCATATTTAACGACTGTTTTGATTAGGGAAGCGCAACATGTCCCAGGGTACGCTGTTTATCATTTCGGCGCCGTCGGGTGCGGGCAAAACCAGCCTGGTTCGCGAGCTGATCGAGAGCCTGGACGGCATTCAGGTGTCGGTGTCGCACACCACTCGCGCACGGCGCGACGGCGAAGTGGACGGGGTGAATTACCACTTCTGCACCCCCCAGGCGTTCGAGGCGATGATCGCGCGCGGTGATTTTTTCGAGCATGCTCAGGTGTTTGATAACTACTACGGCACCTCACGTCAAGCGGTTCAGCGGCTGCTCGAAGCTGGCCAGGACGTGATTCTCGAAATCGACTGGCAGGGTGCGCGCCAGGTGCGCGAGCAGATGCCCGAGGCGGTTTCGATCTTCATTCTGCCGCCGTCGCGCGCCGAGCTCGAGCGGCGCCTGTCGAGCCGCGGCACCGACGAGCACGCGGTGATCGCGCGGCGCATGCGCGATGCGGTTAGCGAAATGGTCCATTTCGACGAGTACGACTACCTGGTAGTGAACGACGATTTCACCACGGCGCTGTCGGAACTCACGGCGCTGATCATCAGCCAGCGGCTCTCCTGTGCTGCCATGCAGCAACGAAACGCGCCGCTGCTCGAAGCGCTCTTGTCACAGGCGCCGGCAGTCGAGTAATCTATCGGGTCACATACCCCATTTTGCCGGGTCGGCAGTCTTTACCCCCTGCCGGCCCGGCGTCGTTGCTAAAGGAAAGCTGTCATGGCGCGCGTAACCGTCGAAGATTGTCTGGAAAATGTCGAAAACCGCTTCAAGCTGGTGATGATCTCTACCCAGCGGGCGCGTCAGCTGGCGCGCGGCTCGCGCGATGCGCAGCTTGCCTGGGAGAACGACAAGCCCACGGTCATGGCGCTGCGTGAAATCGCCGCGGGCCTGGTCGATCACACCGTGCTGGACGAGCCCGTCGAAGCGCCGGTGCGCCCGCGCCCCGCCGCGCCCAGCATCCAGATCGACGACTGAGTTTCAGGCACGGCTTTACACCGAAGAGGCGCGGTACATGTTCACCATCGATGACCTGGCCGACCGGCTCGGCGGCTATCTCCCCCTGGATGAAATCCAGCAGGTCAAACGCGCCTTCTACTACGCCGAGCAGGCCCACGACGGCCAGCGCCGACGCTCCGGCGAGCCTTACGTTACCCATCCGCTGGCGGTGGCCAATATCCTGGCCAACATGCACATGGACCATCAGAGCCTGATGGCGGCCATGCTGCACGACGTGATCGAAGACACCGGTATCTCCAAGCAGGCGCTTTCCGAGCAGTTCGGAAGCTCGGTGGCGGAGCTGGTCGACGGCGTCTCGAAACTGACCCAGATCACCTTCGAGGACAAGGCGGTCGCCCAGGCGGAGAACTTTCAGAAGATGGTGCTGGCGATGTCCCGCGATATTCGCGTGATCATCGTCAAGCTCGCCGACCGGCTGCACAACATGCGCACCCTCGGTGCGCTGCGGCCGGACAAGAAGCGCCGCATCGCCCGCGAGACGCTCGAAATCTACGCCCGTGTCGCCGCGCGCCTCGGTATCAACACCATCCGTATCGAGCTCGAGGATCTGTCGTTTCAGGCGATCCATCCGATGCGCGCCGAGCGCATCAAGCGCGCGGTGGCCAGCGCCCGCGGCAATCGGCGAAGCGCCATGCGCCAGATTCAATCCTCGCTGCAGCAGAGCCTCGACGACGAGGCGCTTCAGGGCACGGTGATCGGCCGCCAGAAGCATCTTCTGTCGATCTACAAGAAGATGCGCGACCAGCGCAAGCCGTTTGCCGAGATCATGGACGTGTTCGGGTTTCGCATCATCACCGAGGACGTAGCGAGCTGCTACCGGATTCTCGGCGTGGTGCACAACCTCTACAAGCCGGTGCCCGGGCGCTTCAAGGATTATATCGCGATTCCCAAGGCGAACGGCTATCAGAGCCTGCACACCACGCTGTTTGGCCAGCGCGGTATGCCCATCGAGGTGCAGATTCGCACCCGCGAAATGGAAGCGATGGCCAACAACGGTATCGCCGCCCACTGGCTCTACAAGGCGGGCCAGACCGAACATCCGATCGCCGAGGGCAGCCACGCGCGGGCACGGGCCTGGGTCAAGGGGCTTCTCGAGATGCAGCGCCACGCCGGCGACTCGCTGGAGTTCATCGAGCACGTCAAGAACGACCTGTTCCCGGACGATATCTATGTCTTCACGCCCAAGGGCGACATCATGGAGCTGCCCCAGGGCGCCACGGTGATCGACTTCGCCTACACCGTGCACACCGATATCGGCAACAGCTGCATCGCCTGCCGGATCGATCGTCATCTGGCGCCGCTCTCCACGCGCCTTGAAAGCGGCCAGACCCTGGAGATCATCACCGCCCCCGGCGCACGGCCCAACCTCTCCTGGCTCAATTTCGTCGCCACCGCCAAGGCGCGCTCGGCGATTCGCCACGCGCTCAAGCATCAGCAGCAGTCCGAGGCGATCATGCTCGGCCGGCGGCTTCTCAACAAGGCGTTGGCCTCTTTCGACACAAGCCTGGAGGAGCTCGACGAGCGTGCTTTCGCCCGCGCCTTCAAGGAGCTCGACGTCAGTTCGCTGGAGTCGCTGCTCGAGTCGCTGGGGCTGGGCAACCGCATGGCCTACGTGGCAGCGCGGCGGCTGGTGGACGCCGCCCAGGGCGCGACGCGAAACGTCAACCGGCTGGAGAACAGCGACAACGCCGTGGTGATCAGCGGCAGCGAAGGCATGGTGCTGAGCTTTGCCCGCTGCTGCCACCCGCTGCCCGGCGACCCGGTGATGGGCCACCTGTCGGTGGGCAAGGGCATCGTCGTGCACCGCAGCGAATGCAAAAACCTGGCGGATCTTAAAAGCGACCCGGAGAAGGTCTTTACCCTCGAGTGGTCGGAGAACATCGACGAGGACTTCCCGGTGGCGCTGCGCATCGAGATCGAAAGCCGGCGCGGGCTGGTCGCCGAGCTTGCCGGGCTCGTCACCGACGCCGACGCCAACATCGAGCGCATCGGCATCGAGGAGCGCGACGCCCGGCTCTCCACGGTGAATCTGACGCTGTCGGTGAAAGGGCGCGTGCACCTGGCCACCATCATGCGACGTATCCGCAATCTGCCAAGCGTCAGCAAGATCACCCGAATCGCCAACTGATCCCTTCGCAAGCTACCGCCGTGCGGTGTTCGCCGCCGGTGGAGGCGGCGTTATTTTTTCGATAAAAGTGCCATAAGGCAGTGATTACAGGAGCAACCGCGCAATGAGCAACAAAGCCGTCATCAATACCGACAAGGCGCCGGCCGCCATCGGCCCCTACTCCCAGGCGATCAAGGCGGGCAACACGGTCTATCTTTCGGGCCAGATTCCGCTCGACCCGGAGACCATGGAGATCGTCGCGGGCGACATCGACGCCCAGGCGCGTCAGGTGTTCACCAACCTGCAGGCGGTGTGCGAAGAGGCTGCCGGCTCGCTTTCCGATATCGTCAAGCTCAACCTCTACCTGGTCGACCTGGATAACTTCGCCACCGTGAACAAGGTGATGGAAGAGTTCTTCACCGCGCCGTTCCCGGCCCGCGCCGCGGTGGGCGTGAAGGCGCTGCCCAAGGGCAGCCAGGTCGAGGCGGAAGCAGTCATGGTGATCGGCGACTAGCGCTCGATCACGCCCGCGCATTAAAAAAGCGAGCCTCGGCTCGCTTTTGCGTTTTGAAACGACGCTCTCGGGAATGAAGCGATCAGGCGTTTTGAGGCTTAAGAAAACCGCCTTCCTTGAGAATCTGGGCGTAGCCTTCACGATAGCTCGGGAAGCGGAACTGGTAGCCGGTTTCGCGGATGCGGCTGTTGTCGCAGCGCTTGCTGGTGCGCCGTTTGAGCGGCGATTGCATGGTGTCGGTACTGGTCGCCTTGAGCTCTCCAGCGAGCCAGCTCATGACGTTGTACATGGTGGCGGGCTCGGAGTCGCTGCCCAGATAAAGCTCGGCAAGCGAGGTGCCGCTCTCCTGGCACTGAATCAGATGGGCGAGGATGCCGGCGCAGTCGTCGCGATGGATGCGGTTGGAGTAGATCGCCGGCGTAATGGCCGCCATGCGTCCATTCTTGACCTGATGAATCAGCCGGTCGCGGCCGGGGCCGTAGATACCGGAGAAGCGCACCACCGTACCGGGCAGCGGGTGATCCAGAAGCGCCTGCTCGGCCTCGCGCATCAGCGTGCCCGAGAAGCTGGTCGACTCGGTGGGGCTCACCTCGTTGACCACCTCGCCCTCCTGCTGGCCGTACACGCTGGTCGAGGAGACGAAGAAAATGCGCCGCGGCGGTGTCTCGTGCTGTTCCAGCACGCCGAGTACTCGCTTCAGGCCGCCCGGGTAGGCGCTCTGGTAGGCGCTCTCCTCGAAGCGGTCGGCGCTGACGGTGTAGATGACGTAGTCGGCCTGGGGGAGCGCGGCGGCGTCGGTCTCGTCGAGCGTGGCGAGATCGAGCGCCAAGGGTTCGATGCCGGTTCCCTCTAGTGCATCCGCCTGGCGACGCACGCCGATCACGCGGTGGCCGTCGCTTACGAGCTCGCGCCCCAGGGTGGTGCCGATGTCGCCGCAGCCGATGATCAGTACAGTGAGTTTCACCTGCGCACTCCTCTTGATTAATATTCCCTATTAGATACAAAGTCCCTTTGAGATGTGCCATCGTCAGAGGTATTTGTTTGTCCCTGCCATCCCGTCGGTCTGCGAAGCGCAGAGCCTGCCACGAGAGGATGCCCACTGGCACCGCTATGACTTTAACAGAACTTCGCTACATCGTAACCCTTGCACAAGAACGTCACTTCGGCCGCGCCGCCGAACGCTGTCACGTCTCCCAGCCCACGCTCTCGGTGGCGGTGAAGAAACTCGAGGATGAACTCGACACGCCCCTGTTCGAGCGCTCCAAGTCCACCGTGCAGGTCACCCCGCTGGGCGAGAAGATCATCGTTCAGGCCCAGCGCGTGCTCGAGCAGTCGAGTCTGATCTATGAGCTCGCCAGCGCCGGGCGCGACCAGCTCGCCAATCCGCTGCGCATCGGCGCCATTTACACCATCGGGCCCTATCTCTACCCGCACCTGGTGCCGGCGCTGGCGAAAACGGCGCCGCAGATGCCGCTGTACATCGAAGAGGGGCTGACCGGCACGCTCAGAAGCAAGCTCAAAAGCGGCGAGCTCGACGTCATCATCGTTGCGCTGCCGTTCACCGAAACCGACGTGGTGACGCGGGCGATCTACGATGAGGATTTCGAGGTGCTGATGCCCAGCGACCACCCCTGGACGCAAAAGCAGACGATCGAGAAAGAGGATCTGCTCCAGGAGCGGCTCTTGCTGCTCGGCGAAGGCCACTGCTTTCGCGACCAGATTCTCGAGGCTTGCCCGGCGATCACCCACAAGCTCAATAGCCCGGCCAATACGCTGATCGCCGAAGGCGGCTCGCTCGAGACCATCCGCCACATGGTCGCCTCTAAACTCGGCATTACGGTGCTGCCGCAGTCGGCGCTGGGTACCGAGAAGCACGAGCAGTCGCTGCTCGCCAGCCGGCCGTTCACGCCGCCCGGGCCGTCGCGCACGGTGGCGATCGCCTGGCGGGCGAGCTTCCCAAGACCGCGGGCGATCGAGGCGCTGATCGAGGCGGTGGCGCAGTGCCGGCAGCCCGTACCATGAACGCGCTCGACGCCCCGGTCACCGAACTCAAGGGCGTGGGCGAGGCGCTGGCGGGCAAGCTCGCCCGCCTTGGCGTCGAGCGCGTGAGCGACCTGCTCTTTCACCTGCCGCTGCGCTACCAGGATCGCACGCGACTGACGCCGATCGGCCTTTTGCGCGCGGGCAGTGAGGCGGTGGTGGAGGGCGAGGTGACCGCCAGCGATATCGTGAAGGGGAGAAGGCGCAGCCTGCTGGTACGTCTGCGCGATCAAAGCGGCATTCTGAGCCTGCGCTTTTTCCATTTTTCACCGGCCCAGAGCCAGCAGCTGCGCCCGGGCGTGGTACTGCGCGCCTTTGGCGAGGCGCGCGCCGGGGCGACGGGGCTCGAGATCTATCATCCGGAGTACCGCCCGGTAGGCGGCGCCGAGGCGCCGGTCGAGGAGCACTACACGCCGATCTACCCGACCACCGAAGGTTTGCATCAGACACGGCTGCGTGCGCTGGCCCTTCAGGCGCTCGAGCGACTGAAGGCAGCGCCTGAGGAGCTTCCGGACATGATCCCGCCAGCGCTGGCCCAGCGCTTTAACCTGCCCGGGCTGCACGAGAGCCTGGCGCTTTTACACCAGCCGCCGCCGGAGGTGGACCTCGACACCCTGGCCCAGGGCCTGCACCCGGCCACCCGGCGACTGGCGCTCGAGGAGCTTCTGGCCCACCAGCTGAGCCTTCGTGAAGTGCGCCTGCGCATCCAGGCCGACGGCGCCCCGCGCCTGCCTCCCGGAGGCACGCTACAGACGCGCTTTCTGGCCAAGCTGCCCTTCGCGCTCACCGGCGCCCAGCGCCGGGTACTCGAGGAGATCGAACTGGATCTCGCCGAGCCCGCCCCGATGCTGCGCCTGGTGCAGGGCGATGTCGGCTCCGGCAAGACCGTGGTTGCCGCCATGGCCGCACTCGCGGCTCTCGCCGGCGGCTGCCAGGCGGCGATCATGGCGCCTACGGAGATTCTCGCCGAGCAGCACTACCGCTCGTTCAAGGCCTGGTTCGAGCCGCTGGGCATCGAGGTCGCCTGGCTCGCCGGCAAGCTCAAGGGCAAGAGCCGCCTCGACGCCAAGGCCGCCATTGCCGATGGCCGGGCGCGCATGGTGGTCGGCACCCACGCGCTGTTTCAGGACGACGTCCATTTCCAGTGCCTGGGGCTTGCGATCATCGACGAGCAGCACCGCTTCGGCGTCCACCAGCGCCTGGCGCTGCGCGAGAAGGGCGAGGCGGGCGGGCTGACCCCGCACCAGCTGATCATGACCGCCACCCCCATTCCCCGGACGCTGGCCATGAGCGCCTACGCCGATCTCGACGTCTCGGTCATCGACGAGCTGCCGCCGGGGCGCACGCCGGTCAAGACCGTGGTGGTGTCTGATGAGCGCCGACCGGAAGTGGTCGAGCGCATCCGCCGCGCCTGCAGCGACGGCCGCCAGGCCTACTGGGTGTGTACGCTGATCGAGGAGTCCGAGGTGCTGCAGTGCCAGGCCGCCGAGGTCACCCGCGACGAGCTGACCGAGGCGCTCTCGGAGCTTGCCATCGGCCTCGTTCACGGGCGCATGAAGGCGGCGGAAAAAGCCGAGGTGATGGCGGCGTTCAAGGCGGGCGAGCTCGATCTATTAGTGGCCACCACGGTGATCGAGGTCGGGGTGGACGTCCCCAACGCGAGTCTCATGATCATCGAAAACCCGGAGCGCCTCGGGCTTTCACAGCTGCACCAGCTGCGCGGGCGCGTGGGGCGGGGAAGCACCGAGAGCTTCTGCGTGCTGCTCTACCACCCGCCGCTCTCCAAAAGCTCGAAGGAGCGCTTGGGCGTGATGCGCGAAACCACCGACGGCTTTCGCATCGCCGAGAAGGACCTGGAGATTCGCGGCCCCGGCGAGGTGCTCGGCACCCGCCAGACGGGCCTTGCCCAGATGAAGATCGCCGATCTCGAGCGCGACGCCGACCTGCTCGATCGGGTCACGGCGCTGGCCAAGGCGCTGCAGGACGAGGGCGACGCCACCGCCGTGCTGGTGCGCCGCTGGCTGGGCGAAGCCGCCGGGCGCTACGGGCAGGTCTAGCCGGGGGAGCCCGGCCGCCGGGTCAGGCGGGCCGCGCTCTCGGCCAGCGGCGTGAGCTGCTCGGCGATCAGCTTGAGCTGGCTCTGAATTGGGCGGTAGAGCGTGACCGCGGTGGCGCGCTCGTCGCCTGCCGCTGCGTCCGCCGCCGGCGCATCGCCCAGCGCCTCCAGCAGCTCGTCGATGTGCGCCTCGAGCGGCGCGATCGGCTGGCGGCCGTGTAGCTCCTGGGTCATCGCCGCGAGCAGCTCGCTGATGCGTTTGGCCTGGGGCATCAGCGCGGCGTCGTCCTCGTCTTCGGCCAGCCGGTGGCGGTGGGCGCCGAGTGCCGAAAGGTGGCTCAACAGCGTGTTGGAGAGCACCAGAAAGCGCAGCCCGCTGTCCGCGTCCAGCTTGCGGTAGTGGCCGGGCTCGTGAAGCATGTTGGTCAAGAGTGTCGAGAACGCCGCATCGGCGTTGTGGGCATTGCGCCGCGCCAGCCGGTACGCCAGATCGTCCTGCTTGCCCTCTTCGTACTGATGAATGATCTCGTCGAGATAGCCGCGGTGGCTGGTAAGCACCTTCGCGGCCTCGCGGTAAAGGCGCCGGCCCTGCCAATCCGGCAGGATGAAGAACACCGCCAGCCCCGCGATCACCGAGCCGATCAACGTATCGAACAGTCTGGGCCAGATCAGATCGAAGCCGTCGCCCACCTGGTTGAAGCTGCACAGCACCAACAGCGTGATCGACGCCGTGGCGATCACGTAGTGGCGCTCGCGGTTGGCGAAAAAGCAGACCCCGGCGGCCACCGCAATCAAACTCTGAATACCGGGCTGGGGGAAGAGCGAGATCGACGCCCAGCCCACCACCAGCCCGAGCACCGTGCCCAGGATGCGCTGGGAGAGAAAGCGCCGCGTGGTGGCGAAGTTGGGCCGGCAGACGAACAGCGTGGTCAGAAGAATCCAGAACCCTTGCTCCGGGTCGAGCCAGTGCAGCAGCGCATAGCCCGCCACCAGCGCAGTGGAGAGGCGCAGCGCGTGGCGAAAAGTCGGCGAGCCCAGCGTCAGGTTCATGCGCACCCGGCTCCAGGCCTCCTTGAGACTGCCGGGCGAGCGATCGAACAGGGCGCTGTCGCGGCGCTCATCGCTACTATCCGGGTTGTGGGCGCTGGCGATCTGGGTTTCGAGCGTGGCGAGGTTGTCCGCCAGGGCGTTGAGCGGATGGAGCAGCGGCCGCCACTCGGGGCGGCCGCGGTCCTGCAGGTTGTCGATCGAGGCGCGCAGGTCGACCAGCGCCTGCTCGCTGAGCTCGTGATCGAAGGGGCGGTTGAGCAGAAGCGACTTGGCCAGCTGGCGGCACGCCCGGCCCTGCTGATCGAGAAGCCGCTGGCAGCGAAACAGCACGTCGTGGTGAAAAAATGCCTCGGTCAGCGCGCTATACGGGTAGTGGGTGGAGCTTGCGCGCTCGTGAATGTCCTGGGCGATGAAGTAGATACGCAGGTAGCGGTTGAGCTTTGCGCTACCGCGCTGCCCCTCCAGGCGGCGAAAGATCATCTCCTTGGCCTGGTTGAGCGCGGCCACCACCTGGCCGTTCTGGCGCGCCAGTGCCACCCGCCGCGCCTCCACATCCACGCCGCGCACCGGCTCGAACAGCGCCGACTTCAGAATCAGGAACTCGCCCAGGGTCTTGTAGACCCGGGCCATGCTCTGCTTCACCGGCTGGCGGGAGAACAGCGCGCACCAGATCACCGAGATCACCCCGTACCAGGCCGCCCCGCCCAGCAGAAGAAGCTGGCGCGAGGCGACGTCCGCGTCCACGCCGCCGTGCTGCTCGATATTGATCATCGAGTAGATCGAGAGAATCAAGGTGCCCGAGGCAATGGTGGCGTAGCGCTGGCCGATGGCGCCGAGCATGATCAGCGTGAAGACCGACACGCCGAGCCCGAGCGCGAACAGCCACGGCCAGGGGAACAGCCACTGAACCACGAAAGAGGCCAGCGCAAAGCACACAAGCGTGACGGCCAGCGCCTGAAGCCGCCCCTGCCAGCTATCGTCGGTTTCCGAGAGCGCGCAGGCGATGATCCCCAGAAACAGCGGGATCACCAGCGCCACCTCGGCTTGGAACACGCTGAACAAAAGCGCTCCGCTAAAGGCGATGAACACGCGCAGGCTGTAGGCGAATTTATCCAGGGTCCAGAGGCGGCGAAGCGGCAGGGCAAGAGGCATGGCAGCTCGTCGGTAGAAGATTAGACTTTAGTATAATTGGTCGGGCGATCTTTTATAACCAGCGAACTTTACTTGAGCTTAAAAAACGTAGATTTTTAACGTCAACACAGGGAAATCCTGCCCCGTATAACGCAAAAACCCGCCATCATCGGTGGCGGGTTTTTGCGTTTCGAGCATCGGTACCGCGGGGCGGTCCGCCGCTACAGATACTTCAAGAGTTTCTGCAGCTTGTTCATGTCGCTGGAGTCACCGACCAGGCGAACGTCGCCGTTCATCATGCCGTGCAGAAACGCTTGCTGGGTCGGTTTCCTGAGAATCCTGATCGCTGCGTCCTGATCGCGAAAGCGAAGCTCCAGATCGAGATCGATCGGCAGGCCCTTGCCGGTGGCGATGCCCTTGGGCGTCATCCGGTAATGGCGGGCGGTACGCAAATCCTCGGTGGCGATACCCCAATCGAGGCCGCGCATGCGCTCGAGCTGCTCCTTGAAACGCGGCTTGCGCCGCAGTGCTCGCTTGAGCATCACGCCCAGTAGCCACAGCGCCAGCCGCAGTTTCATCAGGAAACGGCGTCCTTGAGCGCTTTACCGGGCTTGAATGCCACGTTCTTGCTGGCCGGGATGTTCAGCGGCTGACCGGTTTGCGGGTTCTTGCCGGTGCGGGCAGCGCGCTCGCGTACGGTGAAGGTACCAAAGCCGATCAGGGCGACGTCTTCGCCTTTCGCCACGCTGTTGGTGATTTCGTCGAGAATGACGTTCAGCACTTGGCCTGCCTTGTCCTTGGACAGGTCGGCGTTTTCGGCGATGGCAGCGGCCAGGTCAGGTTTGCGCATAGAAGGTATCTCCCTGATAGAAAAAATAAGCGTAACGCTTATGAGTGCGATTGAAAACGAACGAGTGTTTTAATTTGATTGTCTCGAGCGCGAGGCCGGGCTCGAGCGCTACTGCGTTGCGATTTAGCCTAGCAGCGCGGGCACTGCTCTGGAAAGCTCCACTTTCCTTTTGACCGCGCGCCCTGTCAATGCAAACCCGACTAATTGCCCATCTTTATCTTTTGCAAAGGCGGCGAGCGCATCGGCCTCGCCTTCGACCTGCCAGTGACTTGCCGGCTCGACCGGCGGGTAGGCCACCACCGGCAGAAGCGGCGTCTTGACGATGACCGGCCAGGCGCCGAGGCGCACCCGGGTCGGCTCGCCGGTCAGCGTGGCGGCCAGCGCCTTGACGCTGGCCTGAAGCGGCTGAACGTACATGGCGTTGACCCCGTCGATGCACGCCGCGTCGCCCAGCGCGTAGATGCGTTCACAAGAGGTTTGCAGATAGCGGTCGACCTGAATACCGCTTGGCTGCGTCTCGAGTCCGGCCTGCTGGGCCAGTTCGATGCGCGGCGCCAGGCCCGTGGCCATGAGAACGGCATCGACGTGGTGGGTCTGGCCGTCGTCGAGGGTGAGGGCGATGTCGTCGTGCTCGCCGGGGGTGATGGCGGCCACCGTGCGATGCAGGGCGAGCGCGATGCCCGCCGCCTCGAAAGCATCAATCAGCGCCTTGCCCAGCGGCGGGGGCAGAAGGCGGGGCAGCGGCGTGGCTTCCGGGGCGATCAACGTGACCCGGTGGCCGCCGGCGTGCAGGTCGTTGGCGAACTCGCAGCCCACCAGCCCCGCGCCGATCACCGCCACCCGCGCAGGGCCGCGGGTGAGTGCTGCGTGAAAGCGGCGGTAGTCGTCGAGGTCGTTGACGCTGAAAAAGCGCTCGGCCAGCGCGTCGGGCACCTCGAGGGCAGCGCGCGGGCGGGCGCCGGTGGCGAGCACCAGCCTGTCGAACGCGAGAAGCTCGCCGTTTTCGAGCGTGAGCTGGCGGGCCTTGGCATCGAGGCCGGCGACTCGCGCGTTGGCACGCAGCGTGACGTTCAGCTCGTCGGCGAGTGCTTCGCCGCTCTGGCGGGCGAGCGCCTCTGGCGCAAGGCGCTTGCCAAACCCGGTGGAGAGCAGCGGCTTGCTGTATTCGTCGCCGCTGTCAGCGCTCAAAAGCGTAATCGAGCGCGTGTCGCCGCGGCGGCGCAGCTCGCGGGCAAGACCGATGCCGGCCATGCCGGTGCCGACGATGACCAGGTCGACCGGCGTTGCCGTTTTCAAGGAAGTGTGAGCCATGGCATCACCCGGGTGAAAAGCGAATGTCTACAAAAGCGTGCCAAAGCCCCATGTTACACTAACGCCCACCCCATGACCGCCCTGGAGATCGCGTGGCTTCACACCCTCTCACTGCCCACCCTTACCCGCGATGGCGCCCCGTCAGCGCTCTGCGCCCGGCGATGAGCGCGCCCTGGTGGCAGTGGGTGGCCTCGACCGACTCTCTGACCGCGCGGCTGATCGACGCCGGCCACCCAAGTGACTTTCGCGTCACGCTGCTGGGCCAGCGGGTGGGCGTGCCCGCCCGCGACGAAGCCCGGGCGCTGGGGCTTGCGCCACGGCGGCTTGCCTGGCTTCGCGAAGTGGCGCTCGGCGCGAAGGGCCGCCCCTGGGTCGTGGCGCGCTCGGTGGCGCCGCTTGACGCGCTGACGGGCCAGCATCTCGATACCCTGGGCGAGCGCTCGCTGGGCAGTTGGCTGTTTCGCCAGCCGGATCTGGTGCGCGGCCCGCTTTACGCTACGGCCCAGCCCACGGCCTTCGCCGAGCGCCAGGCACCGGCAGGCGTACAGGCCCTCTGGGCGCGGCGCTCGGTGTTCTATCACGGCGGGCTATCGCTTCTGGTGCAGGAGGCGTTTTTATCCACCATGGCGGATGATCTTGGCATGGCTTCGCGCTAGGCTAGAGGCGATTTTATCTTCGTGAGGTAGGCATGGACCGTTCTCTGCTGCGCCCGACCGGGTGGTCCCGGCTGGGCGACTTCATCACCCTGATGCGCCTGGACCGGCCCATCGGCACTTGGCTTTTGATGTGGCCGACGCTCTGGGCGCTGTGGCTGGCCGCCGAGGGCGTACCGGGGCGCAAGGTGCTGTTGATTTTCGTCGCCGGCGTTTACGCCATGCGCGCGGCCGGGTGTGTGGTCAACGACTACGCCGACCGCCACTTCGACGGCCACGTCAAACGCACCAAAAATCGGCCGTTGGCGACCGGGCGCATCGGCGAGGCCGAGGCCAAGGTGCTGTTCATCGCGCTGGTGGCGGTGTCGTTCATCCTCGTGCTGTTGACCAACTGGTTTACCGTGATGCTCTCGGTCGGCGGGCTGGCGCTGGCCGCTGCCTACCCCTTCATGAAGCGCTATACCCACTTCCCCCAGGTGGTGCTCGGCGCGGCGTTCTCCTGGGCGATCCCGATGGCCTTTGGCGCCACGCTTGGCTACGTGCCGCTCGAGGCCTGGGGGCTGTTTCTGGCCAACGTACTCTGGACCGTCGCCTACGACACCCAGTACGCCATGGTCGACCGCGACGACGACCTGAAGATCGGCATCAAGTCCACCGCGGTGCTGTTCGGTCAGGCCGACCGGCTCATCATCGGGCTCTTACAGCTGGCCACACTACTGTTGCTGGCCTGGGTGGGCTGGCGCACGGGCCTTGGCGGCTTTTTCTGGCTGGGGCTGGCGGCGATGGCGGCGACCTTCGTGCACCAGCAGCGTTTGATCGTGCAGCGCGAGCGCGACGCCTGTTTCCAGGCCTTTTTGAACAACCACTGGTCGGGGCTCGTACTCTTTGCCGGGCTTGGCTTGAGCCTCTGGCCGGTGGCGGGCTAATGTTACCGTTGTCATAAAACTGTCACCCGCTCATGGTGTGATTGTCACCGAGACGTCATCGACCCCTTTTTGCCTTTACACCGTGAGGCCCGCCCATGACCGCCAGGACCGTTCTGATCGTCGACGACGAGGCGCCCATCCGTGAAATGATCGCGGTGGCCCTGGAGATGGCCGACTATCGCGTGCTCGAAGCGGACAACGCTCAGGATGCCCACGCGCTGGTGGTGGATCACCAGCCGGATCTGCTGCTGCTCGACTGGATGATGCCCGGCACCAGCGGTATCGAGCTGGCCCGGCGCTTGAAGCGCGAGGAGGCCACCGCCGAGCTTCCGATCATCATGCTCACCGCCAAGGGCGAAGAGGACAACAAGATCCAGGGCCTCGAGGCGGGCGCCGACGACTACATCACCAAGCCGTTCTCTCCCCGCGAGCTGGTCGCGCGGCTCAAGGCGGTGCTCCGACGCACCACCCCGCGCGGCATGGAGGACCCGGTCGAGATCAACGGGCTGCTGCTCGACCCTGTGAGTCACCGGGTCAGCGCCCACGGCAAGGCGCTCGATATGGGGCCGACCGAGTACCGCCTTTTGCAGTTCTTCATGACCCACCAGGAGCGCGCCTATACCCGCAGCCAGCTGCTCGATCAAGTGTGGGGTGGCAATGTCTACGTCGAGGAGCGCACCGTGGACGTTCACATTCGTCGTTTGCGAAAGGCCCTTGGCGATGCCCATCAGAATCTGATTCAGACGGTGCGTGGCACGGGTTACCGCTTCTCCGCTCGGGCGTAAGCCGTGCATCTGTGGAGCCGGGAGTTATGGCGCGTCGCCTGGCTTGCCACGCTGGGCGTGATCGTTGGATGGCTGTTCGATGCGCCGGGCATCGGGCTGGCGGCGGGGCTGGCCGTTTGCCTTTACTACCACTTACGCCAGCTGCGCGCGCTCTACCGCTGGCTGACCCTCACCCCTAATCAGGAACCGCCCGCGGCGGCGGGGCTCTGGGGCGATCTGCTCGATCGCCTTTACCGCTACCAGAAAAGCCAACGGATCACCCAGAATCGGCTGCGGGCGACGCTTTCGCGCATTCAGGAGTCTTCTGAAGCGATGCGCGACAGCGTAGTCATGCTCGACCGTCACGGGGACCTGGAGTGGTGGAACAGCGCCGCGACCGACATGCTGGGATTACAGGCTGCCCACGATCGCGGCCAGCATATTACCAACCTGGTGCGTGATCCGGCCTTCGTGCGCTACTTCGCTTCGCTGAGCTACGGCGAGCCGCTGACGATCACGTCACCAATCGACGAGCGTCGCATTCTCGAGTGTCAGATCACCCTGTACGGCGATGACGAGCGCCTGCTGATGGCGCGCGACATTACGCGTTTGCACCGCCTGGAGCAGATGCGCCGGGACTTCGTCGCCAACGTTTCTCACGAGCTTCGAACACCGCTGACGGTGCTCTCGGGGTATCTGGAAACCTATAGCGATCTGGCCGAGACGCTGCCGCCACGACTCGGCCGCAGCATTACCCAAATGCAGGCGCAAACGCGGCGTATGCAGAATCTGGTCAACGACCTGCTGCTGCTTTCACGCCTTGAAACCGATCAGGGCGGCAAGGACCACATGCCATTGGCGCTGGCGCCGCTTCTGGAGAGCATCTGCCAGGACGCCCGGGCGCTTTCCGCTCAGCAGCACGAAGCCCCACAGCAGATCGAGCTCGAGATCGAAAGCGATGCCCGGCTTCTTGCCAGCGAGCAGGAGCTTCGCAGCGCGATCTCCAACCTGATGTTCAACGCCGTGCGCTACGCGCCGCCGGAGAGTCGGATCACCCTGCGGTTCGTTGACCTTGAAGAGGGTGGCGCCTGTATCGAGGTAGAGGATAACGGCGAGGGTATCGACCCGGTGCATATCCCCAGGCTCACCGAACGTTTCTACCGCGTCGACAAGGGCCGTAGCACCGCAACCGGTGGAACGGGCCTTGGTCTCGCCATCGTCAAGCACGTACTGCTGCGTCACGACGCCAAACTGCAGATCGATTCCCACCCAGGCCTGGGCGCCCGCTTTCGCTGCGTATTTCCCGTCTCAAAAATTGCCCCCGTACTCACGGCTCGTTAAAAGCTTTACAAGTGTGTCAAAGTGGCAGCGTTAACTTGTACAAAAATGCTCATGTGTCATTTTTAGCCACTATCCACGTGCTCTTGTGGCATCAGCAACATGCCTTGTACAACTTGTGTAATATTTTAAGTTTTTGATTTTATTTGTTATTTAATTAAATTGGCACGCATGGCATACGATCTGCAAAGATTTGAGTAAGAAAGAAAACGGTGAACGACACGGATTGCACGTCACTGTCTCTTACTTCAAGCGGTACCCACAGCAATTCAGGAGGTGGATTATGATGTCCAAGGAACTGCTCAAGAAAGCTGGAATTCTCGGTATCTCTTTCGGTCTGCTGGCAAGCCCGATGGCCTTTGCCCAAACCACGGATCATCCTTCCATTGATGAAAATCAGGACAGCATGGTCGAGCAGGACGGTACGCAGGATCACGGTGTCAATATGAACACCAACGAAGCTCCTGATTACACTGAGGAAGAGCTCACAACCGATCATCACACCCAAGGCCCGAACGATGAAACCATCGGCGAGCCGGACTCCATGGGTACAGCACCGGATTCAATCGGAGGAACTGACCCGGGCGCAGAACTGAGCCCTGAAGAAGTCGTAGAGCGCAACTCCGATTCGTAAGTAACATTTAGTTGCAAAATAGGTACAAAGGTTTACGCTTAGAGGATGAGCAAATAAGGGACAAGGATGTCTCATTGCAAGGATGCTCACCGGTTCAAGGATTGGACCAAGCGATGATCAAAGCGTTAGTCAGGGAAGATTCCACGGTTGGAAACCCGCACACGGATTGGAAGCTAGCGTTACGTATCAAAATCGCTGACACCATCAAGACCCCGCCTTTAGCGGGGTCTAATTTTTGCCGGGTACAAAACCGGTTTGGATTGTGCGCACGCCTTCCGGGCTCAATGAGCCTGGTGGTGAGAGAGCCGTTTCAAATCGCGGTAGTGCGCGTCCCACATCAGCACGGCCCCTGCCACCGCACCCGGCATTAAAAACAGGTTGGCCAGCGGTATCCAGGTGATCAGTGTGACTAGCCCGCCGTAGCTCAGGCTCGGCCACCAGCGCGCGCCAAGACGCCAGCGCATCTCCTTGAAGCTTACCTTGTTGTTATCCATCGGGTAGTCCAGATAAGTGATCGCCATCACCCACGCGGAAAACAGCGCCCACAGCAGCGGCGCGGCCAGGTTGAGCCCGGGAATCCAGCTGATTACGAACAGTAGCGCGGCGCGCGGCAGAATATAGCGCAGTTTCAGAAGCTCGCGGCCCAGCGCGTCGATGGCCGTTCGCGTCAGGCCACGGTCGTCAAGAGGCTCCACGCCGGTGGCGGTGCGCTCCACGCGGGCGGCGAGAAAGCCGTAAAACGGCGCGGCGATCAGGTGCGTCACCAGCGTGAAGGTAAAAAAGATTGCGACCAGCAGGCTCAACACGAACAGCGGCCAGATCAGCCAGTCCAGCCAATCGAGCCAGGTGGGGATGCTTGCCATGGCGTGATCCAGCCAGCCGGAGAAGCGCTGCGCGGTGAAGCGTACCAGCGCGATATAGACGATCAGGTTGATCACAATGGGAAGAAATACGTAGCGCCGCTGGCCTTTCTGGTAAACGAGGCGAATACCCCTGCTAAGGGCGGAAACCGCTGTCAGCATCGTCGATCCTTGTTTGTACACCCGGGCGATGTGCCCGGGCGTATTGCAGGACCCACGCGCTAAAACGTCAAGATTTTTTTAGCATCTTCTGATCGACGCTGTCCGGGGCGGTGTGGCGAATGTCGAGCCCCTTGACCAGGTAGACCACGTACTCGGCCAGGTTGTTGGCGTGATCGCCCACCCGCTCGAGCGCACGCAGAATCCACATGATGCTCAAGACAGAGGTGATCGAGCGCGAATCCTCCATCATGAAAGTCATCAGCGAGCGCATGGCGCTGCCGTACTCGTCGTCCACGGACTCGTCCTCGCGCACCACCTGCATGGCAAGGTCGGTATCGAAGCGGGCGAAGGCGGTCAGCGCGTCGCGCAGCATCTTGCGCACGTGTTCGCTGATATGGCGAACCTCGACCAGCCCGCGCACGCCGCTGCCGCTTTCGGTGAGCAGTAGCGCGTTGCGGGCGATCTTGCTCGCTTCGTCGCCGATACGCTCGAGATCCGAGGTCGCGCGAATCACCGCCAGCACCAGGCGAAGATCCGAGGCCGCCGGCTGGCGCCGCGCCAGTACCCGGGTGCACTCCTCGTCGATCTGAAGCTGCAGATCGTTGACCTGGCGGTCGTTGTCGCGCACCTGCTCGGCCAGGTGGCTGTCGTTTTCCAGAAGCGCATGCACGGCGTTTTGCACCTGTTTTTCCACCAGCCCGCCCATGGCCATCAGGTGGGTCTTGAGCTCCTCGAGCTCCTGGTTGAACTGGCGCGAGATGTGCTGGCTATGGGTATCGCTTGTAATGTCCATCGAGCCCTCCTGCGGGTAGCGAACCGGATCAAATGACCCGGCCGGTGATGTAGTTTTCGGTACGTGCACGCCTGGGGTTGGTAAAGACCTGATCGGTCGGGCCGTACTCGACGAGCTCACCGCTGTCGAGAAAGGCGGTGTAGTCGGAGACGCGCGCGGCCTGCTGCATGTTATGGGTCACGAGCACCAGCGTGAGCTCGCTTTTGAGATTACGAATCAGCTCCTCGATCTTGAGCGTGGAGATCGGGTCCAGCGCCGAGGCCGGCTCGTCGAGCAGCAGCACCTCGGGCTTGACGGCCAGGGTGCGCGCGATCACCAGCCGCTGCTGCTGGCCGCCGGAGAGCTGCCACGCCGAACGGTGCAGGCGATCCTTGACCTCGTCCCAGAGCGCCGCGGCGCTCAGCGCCCACTCGATGATGTCGTCGCGCTGGCGCTTGGCCAGCCCGCGCTCCAGGCGCAGTCCGAAGGCCACGTTTTCGTAGATCGACATCGGGAAGGGGTTGGGGCTTTGAAACACCATCCCCACCCGGCGGCGAAGCTCGCTCACATCGCGCCCCGGCTCGAATATGCCGTGCCCCTCGAGCTCGATACGCCCCTGGTGGGAAACGCTTTCGTTCAAATCGTGCAGCCGGTTGAAGGAGCGCAAAAGCGTCGACTTGCCGCAGCCCGACGGACCGATGAACGCGGTCACCCGGTGTCGCGGCACGGCCAGTGAAAGCGCCTTGAGCGCCGGTTTGCCGGCGTAGCTCAAACTGAAGGCGTCGACGTTGAGGCAGCGCTGTTCGGCGGCAAAGGTCACGATGGGCGGTGCGGCTTGTAGGGGCGCGTTCATGGTTCTCCTCGCTGACGCCTTAAATAGTGACGCAAGAATATGGCAGTCAGGTTAAGCACTAGCACGATCAGTACCAGTAGAGCCGCCGTGGCGTAAACCAGCGGTATCGCCGCCTCGACGTCGTCGCCGTGAAAGGCGGTATCGAATAGATGATAGCCAAGGTGCATGAATTTGCGCTCGAGGTGCAGGTAGGGAAACTCGCCGTCCAGCGGCATCTGCGGGGCGAGCTTGGCCACCCCGACCAGCATCAGCGGCGCGACCTCGCCGGCGGCGCGGGCCACGGCGAGAATCACGCCGGTCAGCATGGCCGGCGTTGCCATCGGCAGCACGATGCGGGTCAGCATCTCGAGCCGCGTGGCGCCCAGCGCCACCGCGCCTTCGCGCTGGGCGTCGGGGATGCGTGAAAGCCCCTCTTCGGTGGCCACGATGACCACCGGCAGCGTCAACAGCGCAAGCGTCAGCGACGCCCACAAGAGCCCGCCGGTGCCAAAGGTCGGCGAGGGCAGGGCATCATCGAAAAACCACGTGTCGATGGTGCCGCCGATACCGTAGACGAACACCCCCAGCCCGAACACGCCGTAAACGATCGACGGGACGCCGGCGAGGTTGCGCACGCCGATGCGCACCAGCCGCGTCAGCCGGTTCTGGTGGGCGATCTCGTTGAGATAGACCGCCGCCAGCACGCCGAAGGGTGTGACGATGACCGACATCAGAATCACCATCAGCACCGTGCCGAAAATGGCCGGCCACACCCCGCCGCCGGTGTTGGCCGCGCGCGGCCCTTCGCTGAGAAAGCGCCACACGCCCTGACCCCAGAGCACGGTTTTTTCCCATATTGAGAGCGCGTTGGGGGCAACGAAGGTGCTCACCCCGGCCAGCGGCTGCACCAGGCCTTGCCCATCGGCGGAGAGCAGCACCAGCTCGCCGGTGCGTGCCGCGGCGGGTGTTTCGAGGGCGCGCAGGATACGCTCACGCGCGGCGCGCCCGCTCAACCGCTCGCCGTCGATCTCGAGCGCCACCAGCCGGCCGATGAAGTCGCCCCAGGGGCTGCGCTCCAGGCGCACCACGTCGGCGGGCGTGGCTACATCGACGATCTCATCGAGCGGCAGCCAGCGCCAATCGGCGCCGGTAAGTTCGCGGTTACCGGTAAAGTAGAGCCGCTCCGTTCCCGCGTCTTGCGGCAGCGCGGCTTCGCGCATTGGCTGGCCGACGACCTGCTCGCCGGAGCGCAGCGTCACCTCCTCGAGCGTGGCCGGCCAGAAGTGGCCGAATCCCTTGACCGTCAGCAGCACGATCAGCGTGGCCAACATGAATAGCGACAGCGCCACGCACCCGGCGCAGAGCCAGGCCCACAGCGCATCGCCGGGCCACCCGCGTCGCTGATCAGGCATCACGCGCCTCCCAGCCGCTGGTAGCGGCGGCGAAGGCGCTGGCGCACCACCTCGGCCAGGGTGTTGACCAGAAAGGTGAAGAGAAACAGGATCAACGCCGCCAGAATCAACAGGTGATAAGTAAGCCCATCCGGCGGCGCCTCGGGCAGCTCGATCGCGATCGCCGCCGAAAACGAACGCAGCCCCTCGAAGGGGCTCAGACTCATCAGCGCGGCGTTGCTGCTCGCCATCAGTACGATCATGGTTTCGCCCACGGCGCGTCCGGCGCCGATCATCGCCGCCGAGAAAATGCCCGGCCCCGCCATCGGCAGCGCCACCTTCCACAGCGCCTGCCAGCGGCTGGCGCCGAGCGCCTGGGCGCCTTCCATCAGCGGGCGAGGAATGTCGTAAAGCGCATCCTCGGCAAGCGTATAGACGCTCGGGATGATGGCGAAGCCCATCGCCAGCCCCACAATCAGCGTGTTACGCGTGGTGTAATCAATGCCGAAGCGCCGGTCCAGAAAGAGTGTTAAGTCGCCGTCGAACAAGCGCTGCTCGACAAGCGGCGCCGCCCACAGCGCCAGCGCCGCCATCGCCGCAAGCCAGGGCAGCAGCCACAGCCCGGCCTGGCCAAGCGAAAGCCCGCGGCGAAGCGCCGCCGGCGCCTGGTGCCACAGCACGCCCGCCAGCACCGCCGACAGCGGCAGCCATGCCAGCAGCGCCAGGGTGCTGACCAAATGGCGCTCGACCCAGGGCGCCAGCACCAGCCCGGCGACGAACCCGATCACCACCCCGGGCACCGCCTCCATCAGCTCGAGGCTTGGCTTGATCCGGGCGCGCAGCCGCTCGGTCATGAATAGGGCAGAATAGATCGCCGCGCCCAGGGCCACCGGGACGGCCAGCACCAGCGCGGCGATCGCCGCCTTGAGCGTTCCCCAGGCAAGCGGGGTCAGCCGGTCAAGCGGCAGCACCTCGAACCGGGTCAGAAGCGGCAACGTCTCCCATAGAAGAAACACGCCGATCGCGAGAATCGCCAGCAGCACGCCGATGCCCGCCGCCGTGATCACACCGGTGGCGAGGCGATCCTTGACGGCGCGCAGAGACGAAGCGCTGAAAGAGGCGGGTCGTGTCATGAAGACGCTACGAAAGGGGGCCGATGAAAAGGCGCGTGAAATACTCAGAGCGGGACATACGCTCTCCTTAGCTTACGTCGTTTTGATGTCAGTTTTGTGACGGTCAGTTTTGTGATGATAGCGGCGAGAGCCGCTGAGTCGCCGCCAGCGGCACGAACCCCGCCGCCCGCACGATCTGCTGGCCCTGGTCGGAGAAGATCAACTCGATAAAGGCGCGCTCCACCGGCGGCAGCGGCGTGTTCGGCGCGGCGTTCACGTAAAGGTACAGGTTGCGTGCCAGCGGATACTCGCCGCTTTGAATCGTCGCTTCAGAAGGAAAGACCGCCTCGCCTTCGGCGTCGATGAGCCCGAGCGCGCGCACCATGGGCGTCAGGTGATGATAGCCGCTGTAGCCCATGGCGTTGGGCGCGTTGCCCACCGCGCTGATCACCGCAGACGACCCCGGGTACTCGCTGATATCGACGCGAAACTCCCCGCCGCACAGTGCGCGCTTTTGAAACAGATCGAAAGTGCCCGAGGCCAAGTTGCGACCGTTAAGCGCGATATTGCCGTAGGGCCAGTCGGGTTCGAGTGCCTCCCAGCGGCGAATGGGCGCGTCAGCGCCGCAGGCGAGGGTGGTGGAGAAGATCGCATCGAGGGTTTTCAGGTCGAGCGCCTGCAAGGGGTTGTGGCGGTGCACCACGACCACCAGCGCATCGCGGGCGACGCGCAGCTCGAGCGGCGGATAGCCGTAGCGCGCCTCAAAGCGCGCGCGCTCGTCTTCGGTCATCGGCCGCGACATCGGCGCCAGCCGGGTAGTGCCGGCCACCAGCGCCGCCGGCGCGATCGAGGAGCCGCCGGCCTGAAGCTGCACGGTGATGTCAGGGTAGCGCGCGCTCAACGCCTCGCCCCAGCGCAGTACCAGGCTCGCCATGGTATCCGAGCCCGTTGCCCCCAGCGTGCCGCTGATCGGCGCCGCCCACCCGGGCGTCGCCACCAGGCACAAAAGCCAGGTCACGAAAGCCCAAACGCCTTTATCCACCGCGCCCGCTGTTCGACTCTTCAAACGGTTTCCCTCTTGTGCTTAACTGGCCTGTGTTTGGCGGGCGCTTGGCGCCGATGCGTCTATTCGACACCCACGTACGTTACAACAACAAGCCCTTGAAGCGACACTTTCATGACACCGCTTGAAAACGATCTCGATGATGCCCCCGCCCCGCGCGGGCAGCTGACGCTGAAACTGCTCGCCTCACGTCAGGACACCAATCTTTACGGCGATATCGCCGGCGGCTGGCTGGTCAATCAGATGGACCAGGCCGCGGAGCTCGCCGCCGGCCGTGAGGCCGGTGGGCGCACGGCGACCGTGGCGATCGAATCGATGGATTTTCTCAGCCCGGTGCGCGTCGGCGCCACGGTCAGCGTTTACACCCAAGTGCAGGAGATCGGGCGCAGCTCGATCAAGATCGACGTTGAGGTTTGGGTGCGGCCACCGCTGGGGCGCACGCTCGAGGAGCGCCAGAAGGTGACCGAGGCGCGCTTCGTGGTCGTCGCCCTCGACGACAACGGGCGTATCCGCGCGGTCCACAGCGACTAACTCGCCCAGCGCCGCAAACGAAAAAGGGCGCCGGAGCGCCCCTGGTTACCGCTTTTTCTGCCTCAACGGCTATCTGCCCCAACGGCTACGCGCCGATGTTTTCCCGGCCCTTGAAGTAGGCGTACTCGCCGATGTCGCTGAACGGACGCATCAGCTGCTGGAAGGCCGAGTAGGATTCGTAGACGCGGCGCGACTGCTCGTCGTTTTCGGTCTGGGTCTGAATCACCTGCTGGGAAGCCTCGAACAGCGCCTGCATGACGTCGTCCGGGAAGGTGCGAAGCTGGACACCGTGCTCGTCGACCAGGGTTTCCAGCGCCTGGGCGTTGTGGAAGGCGAACTCGGTGAACATGGCCAGATTCGACGCCCTCGCGGCTTCGCGAATCACCGCCTGCAGGTCTTCCGGCAGCTCGTTCCAGGCATCCAGGTTGATGAAGCTTTCGACCAGCGCGCAGGGCTCGTTCCACACCGAGGTGTAGTAGTAATCCGCTACCTGGTGCAGGCCGAAAGCCATGTCGTTGTAGGGGCCGACCCAGTCCGCAGCGTCGAGCACGCCGGTCTGCAGGGAGGTGAAGATCTCCGAGCCCGGCATGTTGACGGTGCTCACGCCGATGGCGTTCATCGCCTCGCCGGCAAGGCCCGGCAAGCGCAGGCGCAGGCCCTGCATGTCGGCAAGCGAGTTGATCTCCTTCTTGAACCAGCCGGCCATCTGCGGGCCGGTATTGCCCACGGCAAACGGCTTGAGGTTATGGTTGGCGTAAACCTCGTCCCACAGCTCCTGGCCGCCGCCGTGGTAGATCCAGGCGTTCATTTCGGTGGTGGTCATGCCAAACGGCACGGCGGTGAAGAACTGCGCCGCCGCGACCTTGCCGCGCCAGTAGTAGGGCGTGGAGTGGCCCATTTCGGCGGTGCCGGCAGAGACCGCGTCGAATACCTCGAGCGCCGGTACCAGCTCGCCGGCGCCGTGCACGCGAATGCGCATGCGCCCGTTGGAGAGCTCCTCGACCCGGCGGGCGAAGTCGTTGGCACCGGTACCGAGTGCCGGGAAGTTCTTCGGCCAGGAGGTGACCATGTCCCAGGTAAAGGTTTCCTGGGCCTGGGCGGTGCTCACAAAAGGAGCGGCGGCGACACCGGCGGCCCCGAAGCCGGCGGTCTTGATGAATTGGCGGCGTTGCATGAAAGGGTTACTCCGAGAGAATTCGTTTTTTTATAGTTGCACCTGAGCGCAAGCATCCGGGCTGAGTATGCGCCAATCCGCTTTTATTGGGCAAGTTAGCCTAAAGGGGAGTGAGCTTTGCAAAGCCTAGTACCAGCCACTTGTCGCCTTCGCCTTCGAAGCTCACCTGCACTCGGGCCCGCGCGCCTTGGCCTTCGGCGTTCAAGATCATGCCTTCACCGAATACCGGGTGGCTGACGCGCTGGCCGACGTGAAGCTCCGGCAGCTCGCCTTCGGACTCGATCGAGGTTTGGGCGTAGCTCGGCCGCGCGGTGGCGGTCACCGGGCGCGAGACATGGCCGCGCAGGCGCACCTCTTCCAGCAGATGCGGCGGCAGCTCGCGCAGAAAGCGCGAAGGGCGCGGAAACACCTCCTTGCCGTGCAGCCGTCGGGTTTCGGCGTGGGTAAGATAGAGCTTCTGCATGGCGCGGGTGACGCCGACATAGCAGAGCCTGCGCTCCTCTTCCAGGCGCCCCGGCTCCTCCACCGACATCTTGTGCGGGAAAAGCCCCTCTTCCACACCGGCGATGAAGACCACCGGAAACTCCAGCCCCTTGGCGGAGTGCAGCGTCATCAGCTGCACGCTATCCTCGAACTCCTCGGCCTCGTGGTCGCCGGCGTTGAGCGCGGCTTCCGATAAAAAGGCTTCCAGTGCGACCATGCCCTCGCCGGCCTCCGGGGTCTCGAAGGCGTCGCCCTGGGTGAAAGCGCGCGCAGCGGTCACCAGCTCCTCGAGGTTCTCGACCCGCGCCTGGCCCTTCTCGCCGCGCTCGCTCTTGTGGTGCTCGATCAGCCCGGTGTGCTCGATGACGTGGTCGATGATCTCGTGAAGAGCAAGCCCCGCAGCGTCGTTGTCGAGCTGCTCGATCAGGTTGGCGAATTTTTGCACCGCGTTGCCCGCCCGGCCCTTGAGCGTGGCGTCACCTAGGGCGTCGTGCAGCGCCTGCCAGAGCGATATGCTCTCAAGGCGCGCGCGGTGGCGCACGATTTCGACGGTGCGGGTGCCGATGCCGCGGGTGGGCACGTTGATCACGCGCTCAAGCGAGGCGTCGTCGTCGCGGTTGAGCAGCAGGCGCAGGTAAGCCAGCGCGTTCTTGATCTCCAGGCGCTCGTAGAAGCGGTGACCGCCGTAAATACGGTACGGCATGCCATGGCGGATCAGCGTCTCCTCGATCAGCCGCGACTGGGCGTTGGAGCGGTACAGAATCGCCACATCGCGGCGGTTGATCCCTTCGTCGACCTTCTCCTTGATGGTATCGACGATGTAGCGCGCCTCTTCCAGATCGTTGAAGCCGGCGTAGACCGAGATCGGCTCGCCTTCGACGCCGTCGGTCCAGAGATTCTTGCCCATGCGCTCGCTGTTGTGGCTGATCAGCGCGTTGGCGGCGTCGAGAATCGCGCTGGTGGAGCGGTAGTTCTGCTCGAGACGCACGGTTCTGGTGTTCGGGAACTCCTCCTCGAAGCGGCGGATATTCTCGATCTTCGCTCCGCGCCAGCCGTAGATCGACTGGTCGTCGTCGCCCACCGCGGTCATCGGCGTTTCAAGGCCGGTCAGAAGCTTGAGCCAGGCGTACTGCAGGGTGTTGGTGTCCTGAAACTCGTCCACCAGCACGTGGCCGAAACGCTCGCGGTAGTGCTTCAAAAGCGCCGGGGAGTCGCGCAGAAGCTCGAGGCTCCTGAGCAGCAGCTCGCCAAAATCGACCAGACCGCCGCGCTCGCAGGTGAACTGGTAGCGCTCGTAGAGCTCGACCATCTGGGCGAGATAGCCGTCGCCGTCGACGTTGACTTGGTGCGGGCGCAGGCCTTCTTCCTTGCAGCCGGAGATGAAGCCCTGCACCTGGCGCGGCGGGTAGCGTTCGTCGTCGACGTTGTAATCCTTGATCAGGCGCTTGATCAGGCGCAGCTGGTCGTCAGAGTCGATGATCTGAAAGTTCTGGGGAAGCCGGGCGTCCTGCCAGTGGGTGCGCAAAAGCCGGTGGGCGATGGAGTGGAAGGTGCCCACCCAGACGTGGCGCATCGAGATGCCCAACAGCGCCTCGAGGCGGGTGCGCATTTCGCGGGCGGCCTTGTTGGTGAAGGTAACGGCTAAAAGCGCGTAGGGCGACAGGCCCTCGGCCTGCATTAGCCAGGCGATGCGGTGCACCAGCACCCGGGTCTTGCCCGAGCCCGCCCCGGCGAGCACCAGAAGGTTGCCCTGGGGGGCGCTGACCGCCTCGCGCTGAGCGGTATTGAGCTGGTCGAGAATCGCCGTTACATCATCCATGGTCGCCGCTGCCGGTTTGCAAATGGGCGCTCAGTCTAGCACAGCCCCGCCACTGGACGACCATACAGTAGCGCGCGGTGCGCGCCGATTAACCCTCTTCCGGGTAGCGCAGCGTATTGAGGCTCTTCTTCACGGCCTTCAACTGCTCGGCGAGCTTCGGCCCGCGGGTCTTGGCCACCCCCACCGCCAGCACGTCGATCAGCACCAGGTGCGCGATGCGCGAGCTCAAGGGCGTGTAGATCTCGGTGTCCTCGTGGACATCGATATAAAGCGGCAGGCTCACCTCGTCGGCCAGCGGCGACTCGCTCGGGCACAGGCCGATCACCGTGGCGCCGGCTTCGCGGGCCAGGCGTACGCTTGCCACCAGCGCTCGGGTGCGCCCGGTCTGGGAGATCGCCACCACCACGTCGCCCTCCTGGAGTGTGACCGCCGACATGTTCTGCATGTGCGGGTCGGCGTAGGCGGAAGTGGAGATTTGCAGGCGGAAGAACTTGTGCTGGGCGTCGAAGGCTACCGCGCCGGAGGCGCCGAAGCCGTAGAACTCGACCCGGTTGGCCATCGCGAGTGCATTCACCGCCTTACCCAGCGCGTCGTTGTCGAGCCGGTCGCGCACCGACAGCAGCGTGCCCACAGTGGAGTCGAAAATGCTGTGGGAGAACTCGGCCACCGAGTCGCTATCGTTCATCGAGAACTGGGCGAACTGGCTGCCCGAGGCGAGCATCTGCGCCAGCTGGAGCTTGAAATCCTGAAAGCCGTTGCACCCGAGCGCCCGGCAAAAGCGCACTACCGTGGGCTCGCTGACCCCGGCCTCGGTGGCCAGATCCACGATGCGCATGTGGATTACTTCGTCCGGGTTGCGCAGCACGAACCGCGCGACCTTTTGCTCGGAGCGGCGAAAGTGCTCCATGCGGCGTCTCATTTCATCGAACAGGGCGCGACTCACGGTGAGCTCCTTATCGTCAGGGCACGGCCTGGGGCCATTGGCGTTTGCGACAGTATGCCTGAACCCGGTGCGCTGTGCGCCCCGGCCCATTGGGCTGATTGATAGCGTTTAAAGGCCGTTGGCCTCTTTCTTTCCAAGCCGTCATCATTTTGTCAACCAGGTTATAGTAATAAGTGTCGTGCCGCACTGCATCATGCAACGGTCGTCACGGATGCAGGTGGAGCACACTCTTTTCACCCAAGGGAGCATCGATGATGAAAAACGTCGAACGAATGACGTCGATTAAAAACGAACTGCTCGAACTATTCATGGGAATGGAAGTCGCCGAACACACCCAGCGCCGGCGCAGCGCCGCTCAGCGCAACCTGCGCGCCCGCCGCGGGATCGAACTGCACCGAGAATCGCAAAAACTCTCGCGCGATATCGCCCCGCTGCCGGAAGACGAAGAGGTTAAGCCCAGCGCCCTGCACTGATACGGCCATCGAGCGAATCCCGCTCGCTCGCCAACCGGATACAAAAAAGGCCCTGCCAGCGGCAGGGCCCTTGAAGCACTTCTCGTTCATTATCGGGGCTTAGAGAAAGCCCGCCACGAACACGGCCACCACGCCAATCGGCGCGACGAATTTGGTCAGCACACTCCATACCCCGAAAGCCGACGTGCCGAGCCCAAGCTCGCGGCGCGCCTCTTCCTGGTTCAGGCAGTACGAATAGAACAGGATCGCGCCGAGCCCGGTCAGCGGCAGCAGTATCTTGCCGGTAAACGTATCGAGCAGATCGAAGATGTTCAGCCCGAACAGCAGCACGTCACTCCACACGTTGAGCGACAAGAGTGCGGCCACGCCCACCAGCCAGACCGCCACGGCGCTTGTCACCGTTGCGCCCAGTCGGCCAAGCGCCGTGCGCTCCTCCAGGGTTTCCACCACCGGCTCCAGCAGCGAGATCGCCGAGGTGAGTGCGGCAAAGGTCAAAAGTAAAAAGAACCCCAGCCCTAGAAGGCTGCCGCCGAAGATATTGCCAAAGGCGATCGGCAGCGTGATGAAGATCAGCCCCGGACCACTCGAGGCGTCGAGCTCGGTAGCGAAGACGATCGGAAAGATCGCAAGCCCCGCCAGCAGCGCGATGGCGGTATCCAGAATGATCACCGTGCGCGCGGTGCCGAGCAGATTCACGTCTTCGCCCAGGTAAGAGCCGTAGGCCATCATGATACCCATGCCCAGCGACAGGGTGAAAAATGCCTGCCCCATCGCGGCCAGCATCACGCTTCCATTCAGCGCGCTCCAGTCCGGGCGGAACATGAACGCGAACGCCTCACCAAAGGAGCCACTCATGGCGCCGTAACCCACCAGCACCAGCAAAAGCACGACCAGCGCCGGCATCAGCACGCGCGCGGCGGCTTCCAGCCCCTTGGTCACACCGCGGGCGACGATGCCCACCACCAGCACCATGAACAGCGTGTGCCAGATCAGAAGCGAGCCCGGATTACCCAGCAGCGCGCCGAAGGCCGCCTCGCTCGCTTCGGCATCCTGGCCGCTGAAAGCCCCCGTGATCGAACCCAGCGTATAGTTGAGCGACCAGCCGCCGATCACGCTATAAAACGACAGAATCAAGAACGCCGCCAGTACGCCGCTCACACCCACCGCCGCCCAACCGGAGGAGCGGCCGTGGCGTTTGGCGAGTTCCGCCATGGTGTTGATCGGGTTCTTCTGCCCGCGCCGGCCAATCATCCACTCGGCGATCAGAATCGGCAGCCCCACCAGCGCCACGCAGGCCAGGTAGACCAGCACGAACGCCGCGCCGCCGCTTTCGCCGGTCAGGTAAGAAAATCGCCAGATATTGCCAAGACCCACCGCAGACCCTGCGGCGGCCAGCACGAAGCCCATTTTCGAGGACCACTGTGCATGTGCCAGTTTTGCCATACATCACCTTGCTGGTTCAGTTGTAATAGGTTTTTAACATCAACTTTGATCATCCCACCGCCCAGGCGGTGGCGAAAGTACGCGCAATTTATAGGAACACGTTCCGTCTTGCCAGTCACGCGCCCGCGCGGTTTACTCGCCTGGCGTTCGCCGCTCCACCGGATCAAAAAAGCGGAGCCTGGGTCTCGCCGGGAAAGGGCTCGAGCGGCGGTAGAGAAGCGTTTTCGCACAAGGCGTTATAGAGCAAGCGCGCCATCTGCGGCGACTCGCGGTTATCCGCAGTATGCACAAACAAGAAAGGGGTTTTCCCCTGACTTATCCACAGCTTGAGGCGCTCGATCCAGGGCGTGAAGTAGCGGCTATTGATCGCCTTGTCAATATGGCCAATGAAACGAATCACCGGCTCGTTCGCCGTTGAAAGCACGTGTAGCGGGAGTCTCGGCTTTTCGCCCTGCGCCTTGGCAAGGCCCTCGTGGCCGCCACTCGGCGTCGAGAACACCGGGCGCACGTCGAGCATCACCCGGTTGGCGCCAAAAGTTATCAACAATTGGTTCAGCGCCTTTTCTGCCTCGCCCTTGTGGAAAAATACTGGATGGCGTACCTCCACGGCGCAGGGCAAATCCGCCGGCCACTGCTCGAGCAGCGCCTGAAGCCGGGGCAGCTCATCGACGCCAAAATCCCGCGGTAGCTGCACCATCGTCGGCCCCAGCCGATCGTGCAGCGGCGCAAACGCTTCGAGAAAGGCCAGCGCCTGGTCTGGCCGAGTCAAACGCTGCTCGTGAGTCACCCGCGCGGGCAGTTTCAGGCAGAAGCGAAAATCCTTTGGCGCCTGGCGCGCCCAGGCGGCGATAGTCTCCGCCTTCGGTGCGCCGCTGTAGAAGGTGGTATTACCCTCGACACTCGAAAACACCGCTGCGTAATCGCTCAATAGATCGGTTTTTGCGTGGGGCGGGTAGAGTGTGCCCTGCCAATCCGCATTGGCCCACATGGGCAGGCCGAGGTAGAGGGGTGGGATCATACGTTGATCGCGCCGCGAATCAGGCGAGCTTTCTCCTGCAGTAGCGGCAAGTAGGTCGTCAGTAGCATGTCCATGTCGATGCGCGCGGCGTTGGTGCTAATGTTGAGTGCACCCAAAAGCTTACCCTTGGCATCGAAGGCGGGCACCGCCACCGAGCGCAAGCCCGGATCAAGCTCCTGGTCGGCCACGGCGTAGCCCTGCTGGCGCACCTCGGCGATGGCCGCTTTCAATCGTGCCGTGTCGGTGATCGTCTTGTCGGTGTAGGGCGTCAGTACCAGGCGCTGGAGGTAGGCGTCGAGCTCGTCTTCGGGCAACTGGGCCAGCAGCACGCGACCCATGGAGGTGTGCGCAGCGGGTAGGCGCGTGCCGACCGAGAGGCTAATTGCCATCAATCGATGCGGCGCCGCCGAGCGGGCAAGATAGGTCACATCGTCGCCGTCGAGCATGCCCAGCGATGAGGATTCACCGATACGCGCCGTAATCTCTTCCAAGTGCTGCTGAATGACGCTGCGGTAGCCGTTGGCGGACAGGAACGCATAGCCAAGTTGTAGCACCTTGGGGGCGAGTTCGAAGCTGCGCTGCTGCTTACGCACGTAGCCCAGTGCATGCAAGGTCAGGAGAAAACGTCGCGCCTTGGCCCGGTTCATGCCGGTACGCGCGGCCACTTCGCTCAGGGTCATACGCGGATGAGCATCATCGAAGGCCTGAATAACGTCCAGGCCGCTGGCAAGCGCGGCGACGAAATCGCGATCGTCGGGCTTGAGGGTCTCTTCCTTGGAAAGGTGTTCCATGACACTCTACTCGTAGCGCGGTGAATGAAGCGACGACAATGTAGCACAATGTTCGAATAGCGAACACGGGTTCGCTAGATTCGATTCCGACTTCGCCCGCCAGTTATCGACACGAACCGTTCAACCGCTGCGGAGCGCCTCATGGCCCACAAGATTACCGTACTGCACGGCCCCAATCTCAACCTGCTCGGCACGCGCCAGCCCGAGATCTACGGCCACGAGACGCTAGAAGACGTCAACAATACCCTGCGCGAAATCGCGGTCCTTGCTGGCTGGGAGCTTCTTTGCCAGCAGAGCAACCACGAAGGTGCGCTGATCGATGCGATTCATGCCGCACGTCTTGACGGCACTCACGCGATCATCATCAATCCGGCGGCCTATACCCACACTTCGGTCGCTATCCTCGATGCCCTGAACGCCTTCGACGGCAAAGTGATCGAAGTGCATATCTCCAACGTGCACAAGCGCGAGGCTTTTCGCCACCACTCCTATGTGTCGCTGCGCGCCGATGGCGTGATCGCAGGGCTCGGCACCCACGGCTACGTGGCGGCGCTGGAGGCTGTCATCAACGCCGCCGATAAGTAGGAAATAAGCGCTAGCTAATCAACAGTGAGGTGTCGAGCAACCCGATCACAACGCTCAGTGTGAAAAATGAGACCACTGTTGCGAGTAGCAACGCCGCCGCGCTGATATCGCCAACGCCATAGCGCTGGCCAAAAAGCGGGTAGATACTGATCATGGGCGCGGCGGCGAACAGCACCGCGCCCGCGATGAAGACAGGCTCGATGCCCGGCACCAGCAAGAACGCACTTAGAATGATCAACGGATGAAGCACCAGCTTACCCGCCACGATCTGCCCCACGCGACCGGCAAGGCCCTTGAGCTCTAGCCCGCACAGCGCCCCGCCAATGACGAACAGCGCCGCTGGCCCCGCCGCCTCGGCCAGCATATCGATGGCTTTGAGAGCTGGGCTGGGAATGGGTGTCTGCGTTATGGCCAGGAAAAGCCCCATCAATAGGCCGATCAGCACCGGATTCTTGCTCAAATTGAGCAGTGTCGTACGCAGGGTCTTGCCCAAGCTGGCGCTGCGATGGGTGGCCATCTCGGCCAGAATCAGCGCCGTGGGAATGATCAGTAGCGTCTCGACTACCATGTTCAGCGCCATCATGACCGCCGCTGGCGAGCCGATCACCATGGCAGCGACCGGATAGCCAATAAAACCGCTGTTGGACGCCGCCATGCCTAGCGCCTGCATCGCCCCTGTTTGCAGGGGCTCACGCTGAATTTTCAGGCTCACGAACAGACCGAAAGCAAAGACCAGCGCCGAGCCGAGACCGTAAGCCAGCAGGTAGTTGAACTGCAGAATCTCCTCCAGCGGCTGCTGGGTGAGTGCGCGTATCACCAGCGCAGGCAACGCCAGATACATGACGAAAATGCCCACGCCCTTCATCTGCTCGTGGTCGATCAACCGCGTGCGCCGCGCGGCATACCCCGAACCAATCAGGAGGAAAATGGGGGTGGTGATCGTTAGAATGGCGAGCATGTCAGGGGAACCTTTCCCTTCAGCATGGCAAAGCAGTACCGCAGTGTACGCTATGTTTAGCGTGCCCAGTGGCCGCTAACGGGTGCCGACTATGCCGTTTGTGAAGCAAGAAGCTGCTCAATGTAATAGTTGCGTAGCGTTATCACGTGTTGATCGACCTGTTTGGTATCAATGCGCTCCTGAGCGAAGAACTTGAACGCATCTATACCCTGAAAAACGAATAGATCCACCCCTGAAAGGGTGCTGGCCTTGGCGTGAGAGGCTGCCATCAATAGCTCGGTATGCGCTGGAATATAGACGGCATCGAATACCCAGTGCTGCTCACTGAGGTCGCGTGTGTCGATTGGACAGCCGGGATGATTGACGTGTCCGATGGGCGAGCAGTTGACCACGCCTTGCCAGGTCGATAAAGCATGCCTTACCTGTTCTTCGTCGACACAATCGGCCGAGATACCCATGGCAATTAAGTCGTCGTTGAGACGCTGCGCACGATCGGCGCTGCGCTCAAGGATATGGATCGTCGTGGCGCCAAGTTCACCCAGCGCACAGGCGATGGCGCGACCTACGCCTCCCGCCCCAATTAAGAGCACGTCGCCTGCCGGACGGTCGCCGAACGAGTGGCGATAGGCGCTAATGAAACCGGTGTAGTCGGTATTTTCCGCGCGTAGGCCGTCGGCATCGAAAAGTAGGGTGTTGGCGGTCCCGACTCGACGAGCACCCTCGCCGAGGAGATCCGCTAGTTGGGCGGCTCGCTCCTTGAACGGAAAGGTGACGTTGGTGCCGCGATAGCCCTCGGCGCGCAGTGTCTCGATGGCGCCGGGAAAATCGAAGTTCTCGATGCCGCGGCTATCGACCAGGTCGTAGCGGACCGTTTCGTTCAGCGCCGCTCCCAGGCGTACGTGCAAATCGGGCGACTGCGATTGGGCGATACCTTCGCCCACCAGGCCGAGCTTGATCATGCGGGATTCTCTTTTGTGTCGTCGGATGGCGTTCTTGGGGCGGTGGCCTCGATTTCCGCTTCCAGGCGCTGCTGGGCGGTCACGCGCACGAAGGCGTTCGGCGCGCCCAGCCCCTGGTAGCCGTCGCGCTGTACCAGCTCGAAGAAAAACGCCTGGCGCCCGGGTTGTGTATAGAGCTGGTGGAAGTCGCCCTCGTCGTCCCGGTCGAAGAGGATATGGTGATCCTGCATCCAGCGATGGGTCTGGGCGGGGAGATCAAAACGCGCGGCCAGATCACGGTAGTAGTTTCCGGGAATCGGCAGCAGCGGCGTGCCGGCCTCATGCAGCGCGGCGCTGGTCTCGCGCATGGAGGTGGTGCGCAGCGCCACGTGGTGAATGCCCGAGCCGCCGTACTGGCGCACGAAACGGTTGCTGGTGGTATCCGGGGAGGCGCTGGCGTTGAAGGCCAAGCGAAAGCGCCCGTTATGGTTTTGCAGCACCTGACTCTGGATCAGCCCTCTCGGGTCGGTCACATCGAAAGAGGGGGTGGTCTCCAACTGAAAGATCGCGCGGTACTGCAGCATCAGCGAGAGATAGTCGTGATACGACAGCGCCACGCTGATGTGATCGATATCGACCAGCGCTCCGCGTGGAACGGGTTGCGCGTCGAGCGTGAATTCCCGGTCCCAGGTGCGGCTCAGCTGGGAGTCATCGATGATGTAGGAGAGGCTACCGTCAATGTTGCGCAGGGCGCTCATGCGATGGCTGGCGCCCACGTCTTCGGGTTCGACGATATCGTAACCGAGTTTGTCGGCGCGTTTGAACGCCTCGTAAGCGTTGCCTACCCGCAGTCCGATCGCCGTCACCGCCGTGGCGTCGCGACCGGGTACCCGGCCGGTGAAACTGGTTTCACTATTGAGCACCAGATTGACATCCCCCGCCGCCCAGCGCTCGACGCTCAAGGTGTGGTGGCGGCCCACGCACGCCATCCCCAGCGCGGTCAGCATGTCGCGCAGCGCCGCGAGGTCATCGGGCTCGACGGCGATCTCCAGAAAGGCCACCGACTCGATCGGCTGCGGCGCGGGAATGTCGCTGTCGCCTTGCATGCTGCGCAGCAGATGATAGGAGCGCAGGCCGTCGCGCGCCGTCTGCTCGCTATGGCCCATGCGGAAAACGTCGTTGAAGATCTCGTGGGAGAGCGGGCCGTCGTAGCGCGTCTCCTTGAGCATGGTCATGAAGTTATCGATATCCAGTTCGCCCTGGCCGGGAAAGCAGCGGTAGTGGCGGCTCCAGGAGAGATGATCCATGGAAAGCCGCGGCGCATCGGCGGTCTGGACCAGAAAGATCCGGTCGCCCGGAATGCGGCCGATGGTGCCAAGCTCCGTCTGGCGCGAAAAGATATGAAAGGTATCCAGCACCAGCCCCACATGGGGATGCGCGGCGCGGCGCACCACCTCCCAGCTGTCGCGGTAGTCGTGAATGTGCCGCCCCCAGGCCAGAGCCTCGAAGGCCACGCGCAGGTTGCGCTTGGCGGCGCGCTCGCCCAGCTCGAAGAAGTCGTCGGCTGCGCGGCTCAACCCCGGTAGCGCCTCCGGGTGAACCGTGCTGCACGCCATGAGCAGGTCGGTGCCCAGCTCTTCCATCAAATCGAACTTGCGTTCCGCGCGATCGAAGGCTTTGGCGCGCGCGCGGCCCTGTAGCCCTTCGAAATCACGAAACGGCTGCAGCGTTACGAGCTTGAGCCCGCGATCGCGAATCAGCGCCCCGGCCTCCTGCGGGGTCCCGGGAAACGCCGTCAGGTCGTTCTCGAAGAGTTCGAGGCCCTCGAAGCCTGCGTGGGCGATGGCGTCGATTTTTTCCTCGAGCGAACCGCTCAGGCAGACGGTGGCGATGGATGAATACATGGTCGCGCTCCTTGAGTGATGACGATCAGTAGCCCACCAGGCGAGGCAGGAACGTGACCAGATCAGGTACGAACGTGATCAGCAGTAGAACCAGAAACTGCACGGCGAGCAGGGGCAAAATGCGCCGGATGATGGCGCTCATTCCTACCCCGGCCACGGAGTCGGCGACGAACAGACAAAGCCCCATCGGCGGCGTGATGAGCCCCATCATCAAATTGAAGATCACGACGATACCGAAGTGCAGCGGATCGATGCCCAGTGCCATGGCAATAGGATGAAGAATGGGGACGAGCACGAGAATGGCGGCGATACCTTCGAGAAACAGCCCCACGACCAGCAGCAGTAGGATGACGGCGATCAGGAAGGTCCACTGGGTATCGATGCTGGTCAGCGCCCATTCGGTCAAAAGGTTGGGAATGCGCTCGAAGGTGAGCACCCAGTTGGCGGCCGCGACCGCCCCCATGATGACCATGATGACGGCGCTATCGCGCATGGCGCGGGCAAAGATGGCGGGTAGATCGGTCAGTTTGATGTTGCGATAGAGCAGCACCCCGAGAATGAGCGCGTACACGACCGCGAAGGCGGCAGCCTCGGTCGGAGTGACGACACCGGCCAGAATGGCGCCCACGATGAAAACCGGCATGAGCGCGGGTAAAAGCCCGTGCAAGACGGCGTGGCGCCGTGAAGCGGGTTGCGACTGGGTCGCGCCCAGGTCGCCGGCAAAGAAGTAGACGTAGATCGACAGGCCAAGCGCCAGCAGCAGACCGGGTATCACCCCCGCAAGAAACAGACCCGGTACCGAGACGCCCGAGACCGTCAGGGCATAGATGATGACCGGAATACTCGGCGGGATGATGGGGCCGATGACCGAAGACGCCGCGGTGAGGGCAGCGGCGAAGTCACGGGGATAGCCCTCCTTCTCCATGGACGGTATGAAGACGCGTCCCAGCGCCGAGGTATCGGCGATCGCCGACCCGGAAAGCCCGGCAAATATCACCGAGGCCCAAATGTTGACGTGAGCCAGCCCCGCCCTCAGGCGCCCCACGATGGCGGTGGCCAGGTTGATGATCCGATGGGTGATCCCCGCTTCGTTCATCAGCTCGCCGGCGAGGATGAAAAGCGGTATGGCCAGTAGCGGAAACGATGCCATGCCGCCAAAGAACTGCTGCGACACGATACGAATATGGTAAGGCAGATCGCCAGTGCTCATCAGCACCGTCAGGGTGCCCAGGATGGCGAAGGCGAACGGCACGCCCAGCAGCACCAGGGCAATCAGCAGCACGAAAATCATGACGCCACCTCCTCGTCATCGGCGCTCAAGCGGCATGCGCCCATGACCAACGCCGACGTGGCCAGCAGGCCACCGCCCAGGAGCATCGACGCCTGGAAAAGCCACATGGGCATGCCGGTACTCGATGACGTGCGTCCACCGCGCGAGGCAAGGAACTCGACGGCTGATACCATCAGGCCGATGCCCACGGCCAGTACCACGAGATCGATGAGCACGGCCTGCCAGCGCAGCCAGCGCGGCGGAAGCAGGCGCCGGACGAGATCGAAGCCGATATGCTTGTCCTGCAGATAGGCCCAGGCCATGCCGAACATCAGCCCATAGATCATCAGATAGATGGCGGTATCTTCTCCCCAGCTAATGGAGCCGCCATAGGTGTAGCGGGCAAAGGCATTACCGGCGACGAGTAGAAAGATGAGGATCAGGGTGAGCCCCGCAAGGCAGGCATTGAACAGGATCAGACCCTGACGCACGCGGTCGAGAAGCGGTGACATAAAGTACCTTCCTTCATTTGTCAGGCACGTGAAGCGGTGAACAGGCCCGCTGGCCCGTTCACCAAACGCTCGAGTCTCGGGTTTAGAAACTCGCCGAAGCTTCCTCTACGGCGGTGGAGAGACGATCGATCCACTCCGCGTCATCGCCCAGCTCATCGCGCAGGTACGCTTGGACGGGCGGTTGGGCCGCTTGGCGGAAGGCTTCCATCTGCTCGGCGTCGGGTTGGGTGACTTCCATCCCTTCTGCCTGGAGCTTGGCAATGCCTTCCGCGGAGTTGAATTGCTGGATGGCGCGGCCGGTAGTGCCTGCCACCACGGCGGCACGTCTGACGGCGGCCTGCTCTTCCTCGGTGAGGGACTGGTAGATCTCGTCATTGATCAGCAGATGATCCACGCCGTAGACATGCCCATCCAGCGTCAGAAAGTCCTGGAACTCGTAGAAGTTATTGCCATAGATCACCGAAATGGGGTTTTCCTGGCCATCGACAACGCCAGTGGCCAGCGCCGTGGGCACTTCACCCCAACTGATGCCCTGCGGCTCGGCGCCCAGCGCTCGCACCAGCTCCAGGTACAGCGGAATGGTCTGGACACGGAACTTCAGGCCTTGCATGTCTTCGGGTGAGCTGATGGTGCGCACGGAGTTGGTGAAATGCCGAAAACCCGTTTCACCGTAGGCCAGGGTGCGCAGGCCGGTTTGCTCCAGACAGTGTTCGGCAAGCGCGGTGCCGAACTCACCGTCCATGACCGACCAGGCCACCGGCGCGGAAGGGAAGGTATAGGGAATATCGGTGACCGCAACGGCAGGGCAGAAGTTGGCGTAAGAGCCCGATACCATGGCGATGCTGATGGTGCCGTCCTGAGCGCCCTCGATCAGCTCGTTCTCACCGCCCAGCGACGCGGCGGGGTAGATCTCGACGGTCAAATCGGTTTCCGCCTCGACCAGGTTCTTGAAGACCTGCGCCGCCGAGCCCTTTTTCGATGTGGTCCAGTCGTCGGGGTCGACGTGGGCGAAGCGCAGCGTCTGAGCCGACGCGGTGGAAGCCATACCCACGGCTGCCGCCACGGCGGTCAACACGAGCGCATGTTTGAGCGATATTTGCTTGGCGTATAGAGACATTGTTGTTGTCCTCTTATCGGTTGGCGAGAGGCCTGGAGGAGTTGGCGTAAACGTGCAGTAGGCTTTGCTCTTGCTAAAATGTACGAAATGGTACGTTCAGTCAACGTATGGCATACTAGACAAAAGACGAACATGACAATAACGGCACGCAACGACAGGCACGCATGATGACCACTTCCTCCCAGGTAAAAAGCCCGGCGCGTCCGGGTCGACGGCGCAAGAACGATCCTGAACGGGTGCGCGCGGATATCCTCGCAGTGGCGACCCGGGAGTTCGCGGAAAAGGGCCTCTCGGGGGCGAGGATCGATACGATAGCGGAGCAGACCCGCGCCTCGAAACGGATGATTTACTACTATTTCACGGATAAAGAGACGCTTTATCGGCATACGCTCGAAGCCGCGTATCAAAAAGTGCGCTTACAAGAGGCCGAACTCGAACTCGATCATTTCCCGCCGCTCGAAGCGTTGAGCCGACTGGTGCGCTTTACCTTCAATCATCACGCCAACAACCCCGACTTCATTCGCTTGGTCATGATCGAAAACATTCATCAAGGCCGCTATCTGTCGCAATCCTCTCTCATCCAATCGCTCAATGCGGGGGTGATCGATGCGCTGACGCGCGTCTACCAGCGCGGTGTCGAGGAGGGGCGCTTTCGCCCGGGGCTCGACCCGCGCGAACTGCACTGGCTGATCAGCGCGCTCTCCTTTTTCAACGTCTCGAACCAGCATACCTTTTCGCAAATCTTCGATTGGCAACAAATGGCGCCCGACAACCAATCCAGACTCGCCACCCATGTAACGGACATGGTCCTGCGTTATGTGAGCAAGGAACTGACCTGACCTGATTTGGCCTGACGCGCGCGGCGGGCAAGTGAGTGCCGGAAAGCGACTCCGCGCACATGCCGTCTGCATGACGAACATATGTACGTTTTTTTGAGTGCGCCGGGATTTGCGCTATCCTGGGGCTCACCCGAATGCGTTTTAGAGGCCCTGCCATGTTCGCCACGATGATAAAACACCCTTTCATGAGCCAAACGGGCCTTGGTGCCTGCGACGAGCGTGCGCTGCTCGATGCCATGGTGGCCTTCGAGCTCGCCCTTGCCGAGGTGCAGGAGCAAAGCGGCGACGTCCCCCCGGGCGCGAGTAGCGAGATGCGCGCTTGGCTTGCGAAGGCCGAGCTCCCGGTTGCCTCGATCAGCGAGGGCGTCATGCAGGGTGGCAATGTGGCGATACCCTTCGTCAAGGCGGCCCGAGCCGTCCTGCCCGAATCGCTCAAGCGTTACTGGCACCAGGGGGCGACGAGCCAGGACGTGGTCGATTCGGCCTTGATGCTGGTGATCAAGCCGCGCCTTGAGGCTCTCGATGCGCTGCTTTTGCGCTGTCGCGCCGCCGCCATCGCGCTAATGGACGAATACGCGCAAACCCCCATGGTGGGGCGCACGCTGATGCAGCAGGCGCTGCCCATCACCTTCGGCGTCAAGGTGGCCCACTGGGCGATAGGGCTCGAGCAGGCGCGACGCCGATTGAGCGAACTCGAGCTGCCGGTCCAGTTTGGCGGCGCCGTGGGGGTGCATTCGGGCTGGGATACCCAAGGGCTTGACTGGATGGACGCGCTGGCAAAGCGCTTGGGGCTTGCCACGCCGGTACTGCCTTGGCACACCGATCGCCAGCCGATTCAGGCGCTGAGCGCGGCGCTTTCCCAAACCGCCGGAGCGCTGGACAAGCTGGCCCTGGATATATCGCTTTTGACTCAGACCGAAGTGGGCGAAGTCGCCGAGCCCGCTGCCCCGGGCATGGGCGAATCTTCCTCCATGCCCCACAAGCGCAACCCGGTGCGCTGTGCGCTGATCCGTGGCGCCGCGCGGCAGGTTTACGGCCACGCCAGCGTGCTGATCAACGCCAACGCCCAGCCGCTGGAGCGGGGCCTGGGCGAGTGGCACGCCGAATGGGCACCGCTGGTAGAGAGCGTGCTGTTCGTCGAAGGCGCGCTCGAGCAGGCCGCCACGCTGCTCGAAGGCCTGAACGTTTACCCCGAGGCCATGCAGCGTAATCTGGCCGCGACGGGTGGCGGCATCATGGCCGAGCCGGTCGCCAGGCTGCTGGCACCGGTGCTGGGGCAGGATGGCGCCAAACGCGTTGCCGCCGAGGCCGCCGAGAGCGCTCGCCGAACAGGGCAACCCTACGCCGAGGTGCTGGCCGATGACCCGGAAGTGGCCCAAGGCGTCAGTAAGGATGAACTACGAAAAGCGTGCGACCCCGCCCTATACCTTGGTAGTAGTTCCGCGCAGGTGGCACGCGCCAAAAAATGGCTGTCTAACTGATAATCTATTAATAATAAAAGGTTAAATCAGGCGTTTGATTGATGGCCTTACATTTCGAGTAAGTCTCTTGTCGAGGTATAGGGTTTGACGCCTCTTCGCGGTCGCAGTAACTTGTTCGTATAAAGAATCTAAGTTCGTTATGCGAACATTTCAGCCGCTGCGATCTACCCGTACGGATCGCAGGAGCGAATAACTGGACCCAAGAGGCAATCCCATGGCCGAGTTCCTCAGCCTGCATGACGCGGTGGCGCGCTTCGTTGAAAACGGCGCTACCGTTGCCATGGAAGGCTTTACCCATCTCATCCCCTTCGCGGCGGGTCACGAAGTGATTCGCCAGCAAAAGCGCGATCTCACCCTGATCCGCATGACCCCGGACATCATCTACGATCAACTGATCGGCGCGGGCTGCGCCAAAAAAGTGATCTTCTCCTGGGGCGGGAATCCGGGCGTGGGCTCGTTGCACCGGCTGCGCGACGCCGTCGAGAAGGGCTGGCCGCATCAGGTCGAGATTCTTGAACATAGCCACGCCGCCATGGCCTGCGCCTTCGAGGCCGGTGCGGCGGGCCTGCCGCTGGCGGTCTTTCGCGGCTACGTGGGAAGCGAATTGCCCAGCGTCAACGACCAGATCAAGTTCATCGAGTGCCCGTTCACCGGCGAGCGGCTGGCCGCCGTGCCTTCGGTGCGCCCGGACGTCTCGATCATTCACGCCCAGCGGGCGGACCGCCAGGGTAACGTGCTGGTCGAGGGCATCGTCGGCGTACAGAAAGAGGCCGTACTGGCCGCCAGGCACAGCATCGTCACGGTCGAGGAGGTCGTCGACGATCTCGCTGCTCACCCCAACGCCTGCGTGATTCCCGGCTGGGCGATCAGTGCGATTGCGGTCGCCGAAAAAGGCGCGCTGCCCTCCTATACTCACGGCTATTACGGGCGCAGCAACCGCTTCTACAAGGAGTGGGACGCCATCGCCCGTGACCGCGATACCTTCACCCAGTGGATCGAAGACAACGTGCATCAAACAGGGGAGAGCGCCCAATGAGTCTCGAGTACACCTCTTCTGAAATGATGACGGTCACCGCCGCGCGGGCGCTGGCCAACGGTACCACCTGCTTCGTGGGAATCGGGCTCCCATCGGAAGCCGCCAACCTGGCGCGGCTCACCCACGCCCCGGACGTGGTGCTGATCTACGAATCCGGCACGCTGCAAACCAAACCCAACGTGCTGCCGCTCTCGATCGGCGATGGCGAACTGGCCGAAACCGCGTTGACCACCGTGGCGGTGCCGGAGATGTTTCGCTACTGGCTGCAGGGCGGCAAGGTCGACGTCGGCTTTCTGGGTACCGCCCAGATCGACAAGTACTGCAATCTCAACACCACGCTGATCGGCGACTACCGCGCGCCGAAAGTGCGCCTGCCCGGCGGCGGCGGCGCGCCGGAGATCGCCACCAACGCCGGCGAAGTGTTCATCACCCTCAAGCACTCCAAACGCGCCTTCGTCGACAGGGTCGATTTCGTCACCACCCTGGGCTTTGGCCGCGACGGCAAGGGCCGCGATGGCGTGCCCAACATCGGCAAGGGTCCGAGCCGCGTGATCACCGATCTCTGCGTGATGAAGCCCGACCCCGAGACCAAAGAGCTGGTCGTGGTGTCGCTGCACCCGGGCGTCACGCGCGAAGACGTTATCGAGGCCACCGGCTGGGACATTCGCTTCGCCGAGCAGCTCGACAGCACGCCCGAGCCTAGCGAGAACGAACTGACCATTCTGCGCGAGCTGAAAACGCGCACCGAACGCGCCCACGCCGGGCAGTAGGAGCGACTCATGAGCGATGTGTTTCTTTGCCACCCCCGCCGCACGGCGATCGGCCGCTTCGGTGGCACCCTCGCGCCGGTACGTCCGGACGATATGGCCGCGACGATTTTCAAGGCGGTGCTGAGTGAGGCCCCGGAGCTCGACCCGGCCGCCATCGAGGAGGTCTTCATGGGCTGCGCCAATCAGGCCGGCGAAGACAACCGCAACGTGGCGCGCATGTCGTCGCTGCTGGCGGGCATTCCCACCAGCGTGCCCGGCACCACCATGAACCGGCTGTGCGGCTCGGGTATGGATGCCGTGGGCACCGCGTTTCGTGCCATCAAGGCGGGTGAGATGGCGCTGGCCCTCGCCGGCGGCGTGGAGTCGATGTCCCGCGCGCCTTACGTGATGGGCAAGGCGGACAGCGCCTACTCCCGGAGCCAGAAGATCGAGGACACCACCATTGGCTGGCGCTTCGTGAACCCGGTGATGAAAAAATCCTTCGGCATCGACTCCATGCCGGAAACGGCGGAAAACGTCGCCGAGCAGTTCGACATTTCCCGTGAAGACCAGGACGCCTTTGCACTACGTTCCCAGCAAAAAGCCGCTGCCGCTCAAAAAGCGGGGCGTTTCGCGCGTGAAATCACCGCCATCGAGATTCCCCGCCGCAAGCAGGAGCCGCTGGTCTTCGATACCGACGAGCACCCGCGGGAAACGACGCTGGAGAAGCTCGCCGGGCTCCCCACGCCGTTTCGTAACGGCGGAAGCGTCACCGCCGGCAACGCCTCCGGGGTCAACGACGGCGCCGCCGCCATGCTGGTGGCAAGCGAAAAGGCGGTGAAACAGCACGGCCTCACGCCGATGGCGAAGATCATTGGTATGGCCACCGCCGGGGTCGAGCCGCGCATCATGGGCTACGGCCCGGTGCCGGCGGTGAAAAAGCTTCTGGCGCGTACCGGCGTATTGCTCGACGACATCGATGTCTTTGAGTTCAATGAAGCCTTCGCCGCCCAGGCGCTGGCCTGCATGCGCGATCTGGGCCTTGAAGACGACGACCCGCGGGTCAACCCCAACGGTGGCGCGATTGCGCTGGGCCACCCGCTCGGCATGTCCGGCGCGCGGCTTCTGCTCACCGCCGCCCATGAGTTACAGCAAAGCGGCAAGCGCTTCGCGCTGTGCACCATGTGCGTCGGCGTCGGCCAAGGCATCGCCACGCTGATCGAACGCGCCTGAAGGAGGTTTTCATGGCCTATCTGGATATGAACGGCCGCAGCGTCGCCTATCGGCTGCTCGGCGCCCAAACGAATCCGCTGGTGGTGCTGGCGCATCCGCTGGGCATGAGCCAGGCGGTGTGGGATGACGTTCTCCCGGCGCTGTTGCCGCGCTACCGGGTGCTCACCTGGGATCTACCCGGCCACGGCGCAAGCCAGGCGGTGAGCGGCGAGCGCATCACGCCCTCGGATCTCGCTCAGGACGCGCTAACGCTGGTCGAGCAGGCGGGAGTCGAGCGCTTTCACTTCGTTGGCACCTCCATCGGTGGGGTCATCGGACAGCAACTGGTCAAGGCGTACGGTGACCGGCTACTCTCGGCCACGCTGACCAATACCGGCGCGGTGATCGGCAATCCCGAGCTCTGGAACACCCGCGCCGCCCGAGTACGCGACGAAGGGCTCGCCGCCATGGCTCAGGAGATCGTGCCGCGCTGGTTCGGCCCCCAAGCGCTGGAGGCGAGCCCTGCGCTCAAAGCGGGCTGGTGCGTGCAGATGGGGCGCGGCGACGATGAATCCTACGCGCAGCTGTGCGAGATGCTGGGACGCGATACCTTCACCGGGCAACTGGCCGGTAAAGGTGTGAAGAGCCAACTGCTGGGCGGCAGCGACGACCTCGCCACCCCCCCGGATACGCTGCAAGCGCTGGCCGACGAACTCGGCGGTGCGCCGCTCGAGATCTTCGACAACGTGGGGCACGTGCCCTCGGTCGAGGCGCCCGAGCGCTTTGCCGAGACGCTCCTGGGCGCCATGGCCAGAGAGCTTGGCGACGTCGCCAACGACGGGGTGGCCTATGCCACCGGCCTTGAAACGCGCAAAGAGGTGCTGGGCGAGGCCCACGTCGAGCGCTCCACCGCCAACGCCAACAGCCTGGATACGCCCTTCCAGCAGATGATCACGCGCCTGGCCTGGGGAGAACTCTGGAGCAACGAGGATCTGACCCGGCGCGAACGCAGCATGATCACCACCGGCATCTTGGCGGCGCTTGGCCGTGAAGAGCTGACGCTGCATCTGAAAACGGCTCAACGTATCGGTTTGCGCGAGGCGGAGCTTCGCCAGGTGCTCATGCACGTGGCCATCTATGGCGGCGTACCGGCAGCCAATCACGCCTTTGCGCTGGCCAAGGAGCTGGGCTGGGGGGGGTGAGCGTCGCACCGTCGACCTGACACCAATAACAATTCATGTATTTATCGGAGCCATGCCATGACCACAGTTCAGCTATTGATCGACGGCCAGTCGTGCCCCGCCACGGAGGGCACCACTTTTGATCGCTGTAATCCACTCAGCGGTGAGAAGGTTACTCGGACGGCGGCGGCGTCGCCTGCCGACGTCGGCCGCGCCGTGGAGGCGGCCGAGCGCGCGTTCAAGACCTGGTCGCAAACGGGCCCGGGCGAGCGGCGCGCCAAACTCAACAAGGCCGCCGACCTGATGGAGGCGCGCCAGCAAGCGTTTATTGATACCATGGTCGATGAAACCGGCGCCACGCCGGGCTGGGCCGGTTTCAACGTCATGGTGGCAGCCAACGTGCTGCGCGAGGCGGCCTCAATCTCCACCCAGATCCAGGGGGATGTAATTCCCTCCAACGTGCCGAACAACCTGGCGATGGGCGTGCGCGTACCCTGCGGCGTGGTGGTCGGTATCGCGCCCTGGAATGCGCCGATCATCCTCGGTACGCGGGCGCTGGCCGGGCCGCTGGCCTGCGGCAATAGCGTCATCCTGAAAGCCTCGGAAATGTGCCCCCACACCCACGCGCTGATCGGCGAGGTGCTCGTTGAGGCGGGCTTGGGCGACGGCGTGGTCAACGTCATCCACAACGATCCGGCCAAGGCGGCGGAGGTGGTGAGCGCGCTGGTCGAGCACCCGGCGGTGCGGCGAGTCAACTTCACCGGCTCGACCCACGTGGGGCGGATCATCGCCGAGCAGGCGGCAAGGCACTTGAAGCCTGCGCTGCTCGAACTGGGCGGCAAGGCGCCGTTTCTCGTGCTCGACGATGCCGATGTCGACGCGGCGGTGGAGGCGGCGGCCTTTGGCGCCTTCTTCAACCAGGGCCAGATCTGCATGTCCACCGAGCGCTTGATCGTCGATGAGGCCGTGGCCGACGAGTTCGTCCAGAAGCTCGCGACGAAAGCGAAGACCTTGCGCGCCGGGGATCCGCGCGATGAGAACAACGCGCTCGGTACGCTGGTGAGTGCCGCTTCCGGCGACAAGCTCAACGAGCTGATCGATGACGCTACCGGCAAGGGCGCGCGGCTCACGTGTGGCGGAAAGGCGGAAGGCGTGGTCATGCAGCCCACCCTGCTCGATGGCGTGACCACCGAGATGCGTTTGTACGCTGAGGAGTCCTTTGGGCCGCTGGTCGCCATGATTCGCGTCAAGGGCGAGGAGGAGGCGATTCGCATCGCCAACGATAGCGAGTACGGCCTCTCCGGCGCGGTATTCACGCGTGATAGCGCCCGCGGACTGCGTGTGGCCAGCCAGATCGTCACCGGCATCTGTCATATCAACGCGCCCACGGTGCACGACGAGCCTCAGATGCCGTTTGGCGGCGTTAAAAACAGCGGCTACGGCCGGTTCGGCGGCAAGGCGGTGATCGAGGAGTTCACCGATCTGCGCTGGATGACACTTCAGACCGGCCCGCGCCACTACCCTATTTGAGGCTAACGCCCTGGCCCACCTCTAGTCACCACCCTGAAAGCGGCGCCAAGTGCGCCGCTTTTTTGCACTGAGCTACACCCGCGCTACGCTCGCTGCGCGGCGGTGACGGCGTTGATCAGAGTCGCGCAGAACCAGCGCTGGGACGCCGCGCGACGGGGTTGGGCGTGCCAGTGCAGCGCCACCTCGAAGCCAGGCACCGCGAAGGGCAGCTCGTGAACCGTGAGACTGGCATCCGCGAAACGTGCGGCGATCTGCAGCGGCAGGATCGCGATAAGGTCGCTGCCCTTCAGAACCTGCGGCAGTACCGAGAAGTGCGAAAGCGACAGGCTCACCTTGCGCTCGATGCCGCGCTGAGCCATCACCTCCTCGACCAGGCCGTGGCCCGATGAGGAGGCGATCGATACGTGTCGGCCATGAATGAATCGCTCTAAGCTCAAATCGTCGGCTGCGCCGCCTTGACGGTCGAGTAGGCAAACATAGCGATCCTCAAGCAGCACCTGCTTGTCGATACCAGCGCCGCCGAGCGTTCGGCTACAGATCACCGCGTTGACCTTCCCGGTCGTTAGCCACTCTCGCGCCTTGTCGATTTCCAGCGGTACGACCTCGAGCTCGGCCCCGGGCGCCTGGGCGTAGAAGGATTGCAAAATGGCAGGCAGTAGCGCCATTTCCCCCAGATCGGTCAGCGCCAGGTGAAAACGGAGCTTGCAGCGCTCGGGCGTAAAGTGACGGCTGCCGTCGATGGTGTCGTTGATCTGGCGCAGGGCCTCTTTCAGCGAAGGATAGAGCTGGTGCGCCACCGTGGTGGGCTCCATGCCTCGGGCGGTACGCACGAACAGCCGGTCGTCGAACAGCTCACGGAGCCGGCTCAAGGCGTAGCTGACCGACGGCTGGGTCACGTAAAGCTGCTCGGCGGCCTGGGTCACGCTGCCGGTTTCATACAGCATCACCAGGGTGCGCATCAGATTCAGATCGACCTGCGCCATTATCTATAATCCTCATCTATTTTAATAAGAAATAATATTGATTTGATTGATTATAGGCCGGCCCGCTAGCGTAAAGGAAACAAATCCAGACAGGAGCAGCCGATGCCCAGCGTTCACGCGATAACCTATGAACTCCTGCGCCGCCAGGGAATCACCAAAATTTTCGGTAATCCAGGGTCCAACGAGCTGCCGTTTCTCAAGGATATGCCAGCGGATTTCGAGTACATCCTGGGCCTGCATGAAGGCGTGGTGGCCGGAATGGCGGACGGTTACGCGCTGGCAAGCGGTAAGCCCGCCTTCGTCAACCTGCACGCTGCTGCGGGCACCGGCAACGCCATGGGAGCGCTGACCAACGCATGGTACTCCCATTCGCCGCTGGTGCTGACTGCCGGTCAACAGGCGCGCTCGATGATCGGCGTGGAATCGATGCTCGCCAACGTGGATGCACCACAGCTGCCCCGGCCGCTGGTCAAGTGGAGCTATGAACCGGCCTGCGCCGAAGATACGCCGCGAGCGCTGAGCCAGGCGATCCACAGTGCGAACGCGCGACCCCGGGGCCCGGTCTACGTCTCGATTCCCCACGACGACTGGCAACATGAGACCGGCGATGACGCCAGGCATCTGCTAGAGCGTGAGTTACATCATGCCCAGGTACCGCAGGTGGCACAGGTCGAACAGTTGGCTCAGCGCCTTCAGGTAGCGTCCAATCCGGTGCTGGTGCTGGGACCGGAAGTCGATGCCGAGCAGGCCAATGCGCTGACCGTCGAGCTTGCCGAGCGCCTGAAAATGCCGGTATGGGTGGCGCCGTCTGCGTCGCGCTGCCCGTTCCCCAATCGCCATCCCTGCTTTCGCGGCGTGCTCCCAGCGGCCATCGCAGGAATCAGTGAGCAACTCGGTGGTCATGATCTAGTCGTTGTCGTAGGTGCGCCGGTATTTCGCTATCACAAGTACGCGCCAGGATATTACCTGCCGGACGGAGCGCGCCTTGTACACGTTACCTCGGACGCGGACGAAGCCGCTCGGGCACCGATGGGCGAAGCCTATGTGGGCGGCGTACACGACATGCTCGACGCGCTGTTGGCGCAGCTGCAGACGAGCGAGCGGCCAATGCCCGACGCGCTTCCCGCGCCCGGCCCGGTGGTGGACGAGGAGGGTCGAATGGCTCCGGCCAACGTGTTCGAGGCGGTCAACGCCTTGGCGCCGGAAGATACTATCTACGTCAAGGAAGCCACTTCGACGGTGGAGATCTTCTGGGAGCGGGTCGAGATGCGCCACCCCGGCAGCTACTTCTTCCCCGCTGCGGGTGGGCTCGGTTTCGGCCTACCGGCGGCGGTGGGCGTCAAACTTGCCCGACCCGAGCGTCAGGTGATCGGCCTGGTGGGGGATGGCTCTGCCAACTACGCCATCACGGCGCTCTGGAGTGCCGCGCAGTACCGCGTTCCGGTGGTCTTCATCATCCTGAAGAACGGCACCTACGGCGCACTGCGCGGCTTTGCCAGGCACATGCAGGCGGAGGATGCGCCTGGGCTCGACGTGCCCGATATTGACTTCTGCGCGCTGGCCAACGGCTATGGCGTGGAGGCGGTATGCGCCAGCAATCGGGAGAGCCTGGAGGCCGCGCTGAGAAAGGGCCTGGCCATGGATGCACCGCTGCTGATCGAGGTACCCACCTTACAGACCTAGTGGCGGGCGCCGCCACGCTTTTGCGACACGCCAATCACGACCATCGCTTTACAACGACAAAAAGAGGATGACCTAATGAAACGTGCCATCTCACAAGGTTTCATCGTAACGCTGGCCGCCACCGTATCATTGGCCGCTCACGGTGAAACGCTGCGCCTGTCTCACTTCTGGCCGTCGGCCTCCGCCGTTCACAAGGAGATCTTCGAGGTCTGGGCCGACAGCGTCGAAGAGGCCTCCCAGGGAGAGCTCGACGTTCAGATATTTCCCTCTGGCACGCTTAGCAAACCGGATCATGCCTATCAGGGAGCGGTCGACGGCATTTCTGACATCGCCGCTTCGCTTCAGGGCTATACCGCTGGACGCTTCCCGCTCTCCGAGATCGTGCAACTGCCGGGCGTCTCCAGCAGCGCCACTCAGGGCTCCTGTATTCTGCAAACGATGTTTGACGAGGGGCTCATCGACAATGAGTACCAGGACGTTAAGGTGCTATTTCTGTTCACCACGGGGCCGGCGTACCTGCATACACGTAGCACCGATATCCAGTCGCCTTCGGATCTGGCGGGGCTGCGCATTCGCCGGCCAAGCGACGTGGCCGGAGAAATGCTGTCGAGCCTGGGGGCCAACCCGATCGGCATGCCGGCCCCGGATATCTACACCTCGCTTCAGCGCGGAGTAATGGACGGCTTGAGCTTCCCCTGGGAGGCGATGCGCGTGTTCGGAATCAACGAGCTGGTCGATTACCACCTGGAAGTGCCTTACTACTCCGGCGCGGTGATGGCGGTGATGAATCGCGACGCTTATGAGGCGCTTTCCGACCAAGCGCGTGCGGTAATCGATCAGCACAGCGGGATGACGTGGTCCCAGGTGGCTGGCGAGGTATATCACCACCTTGACGCGGTGGGCCGCGAAGAGGCGCTGGAGCAGGGTGATACCATCCATACCGTTGAGGACCCGCTCAGTGACCCGATGTGGGCGGGGCCGCTGGAGGAGGGCACCGAGCGCTATCTGACGCGACTCGAGGAGCGCGGGCTGGAGAACGCTCGCGAGGTTTATGAGCGTGCGCTAACCCTGCGCGATGAGTGCGGCGAGTAACGCGATGGTTTTCATGCGCGCGTGAATCGGCGATGGTAGCGCTTTCGTTTCGCGGATAGAGCGCCATGCTGAACGCCCGTATCAAACTGCGCCACCTGACGGCGTTTCTCGAAGTCGCCAAGCGGCGCAGTTTCGCTCGCGCCGCCGAGGCGCTTTCGATCAGCCAGCCGGGGATCTCCAAGGCGATCCGCGAGCTCGAGGAAATTCTCGAAACACCGCTGTTCGAACGGGGGAACCAGGGCGTTTCGCTTAGCCAAGCGGGGCTGACGCTTTTGCGCCACGCTGGTCCCGCGCTACGAGCACTCGATGAAGGCGTAGGGGCCATTGGCGACGGCCATCGCGGCACCCGCTGGCTACGGGTGGGGGCGCTCTCTACCGTCGAAAGCCGTTTACTGCCGCTGGCGATCCAGCGCTTTCATGCCGCACCACCGCTTGGCGTGAGGGAAATTGGCGTCTCGGTCGTGACCGGGTCCAGCGCCTATCTGCTTTCGCGTTTGCGCTTGGGCGAGTTGGATATGGTGGTGGGCCGGATGACCGAGGCGCGGGAGATCGGCGATCTCTACTTCGAGCATCTCTATTACGAGCCCCTTGTGATTGTCGCCCGCCGTGGCCATCCGCTGGCCCGAGTAGCGCCGGTCGCTGCCGACCAGCTCGTCGACTACCCCTGGGCACTACCGCCGCCGCAGACCACGCTGCGCCAGCAGGTGGACAGCTTCTGCGTGCGCCACGCCATTACTCTGCCACCGCTGTTACTTGAAACGCTGTCGCTACCAGTCAGCCAACGCTATACGCTGGAAAGCGACGCGCTCTGGATCGCCCCACGCGAGGCGGTGATTGGCGAACTCGAAAAGGGCGAACTCGTCGAGGTTGCGCTGCCCTTCGAGCCCCACGGCGGGTCGGTAGGAATCTGCACCAACGCGAGCATGGAGGCCTCGATGAACCGCGACGCGTTTTGCGAAACGCTGCGCCAGGTCGCTGCAGAGCGCATTCGACAAAGGTCCTAGCGCCCATAACCCATGGGTTATGGGCGGCCATGACTCTTCAATTGGCAAACGTGAGGCAGCGCGCCACACTCGCGGTTTACCGGCGCAGGCCTGGCCGATCATATAACGCCATCAAGAGCCTCTTCCATGACTCAGCACAATAACCGCTTCGTGACCCGTGATCGTAACTGGCACCCTCCGGCCTACGCCCCCGGCTACAAGACCTCGGTGGCGCGCTCGCCCCAGCAGGCGCTGATGAGCCTGCAACAGCCAACCGCCTCGGAGCTGACCGGCCCGGACTTTCGCCACCTGCGCATGGGGCGTTACGACAACGACCTGTTGATGAACTTTACCCAGGGCGAAGGGCTGCCCCAGGGGGAACGGATCATCATGTACGGCCGCGTGGTCGACCAGTTCGGCAAGCCCGTGCCGCATACGCTGGTGGAGATGTGGCAGGCCAACGCCGGCGGGCGTTACCGCCACAAGAAGGACGCCTACCTGGCGCCGCTGGACCCGCACTTCGGCGGGGTGGGGCGCTGTTTGACCGATGACCAGGGCTTTTACCGTTTTCGCACCATCAAGCCCGGCCCCTACCCTTGGCCCAACGATGTCAACAGCTGGCGACCGGCGCATATCCACGTGTCGGTCACCGGTGAGTCGATCTCCACGCGCTTGATTACACAGATGTATTTCGAAGGCGACCCGCTGATTCCGCTGTGCCCGATCGTGCATACGCTCAACGACCCCGAGGCCGTGGAAACGATGATCGGGCGGCTGGACATGGCCCAGAGCCGGCCGATGGACTGTCTCGCCTACCGCTTCGACATCGTCGTGCGTGGCGCGCTACAGACCTACTTTGAAAACCAGTAAGGCAGGGGAAACCACCATGAAACAGCCCAACACCCAGCCGATGCACGAGCTGATGCTGCGTGAGACCGCCTCGCAAACCGCCGGGCCTTACGTTCATATCGGCCTGGCACCCGCCGCCGCGGGCAACCCGGAGCGCGATGAAGAGATCTGGAATGAGATGGCCAGGCCCGGCGCCCAGGGTGAGCACATCGAGATTCGCGGCACCGTGATCGACGGCAACGGTGACCTGGTGCGCGACGCCTTTCTGGAGGCCTGGCAGGCCGATGCGGATGGCGTTTATCAATCGCATTACGATTTACGTAAAGATTTCAACAGCTTCGGACGGACCGCCAGCATGGCGGAAGAGAACAGCGAGTGGTCGCTGAAAACCATTAAGCCCGGCGCGGTGCTCCACCCTAGCGGCAAGCCGATGGCGCCGCATATCAACCTTGCGGTCTTCGCCAGGGGGATCAATATCCACCTGCAGACCCGGCTCTACTTCGACGACGAAGTTGATGCCAACGCGGCGTGCCCGGTGCTGTCCCGCGTCGAATCGGATAGCCGTCGTCAAACGCTGATCGCCAGGCGAGAAGAGGCGAACGGGGTAGTGCGCTACCGCTTCGACATTCGCCTGCAGGGCCCGGGTGAGACGCTCTTTTTCGATTTTTGAGCCTCCAGCCGGATACAAAAGCGCCAGGGCTCTGCCCTGGCGCTTTTGTATCCGGCGGGCCTGGAAGACCGCCTCGTTTTCCCGGTTTTTAACGAGTGTCAGGCGTCGCTCACCGCGCACTCCGTCTTGAGACTCATGGCGGTATCGTAAACCTCCTGTGCGTTACCGCCGACCTCGCCGATATAGCGGTCGATGGTTTCCTGTAGCACCGGGCCCCAGTCGGGGTCGTTGAGCGCATCGTCGATCTCGATGAAGGTGTGGCCCGCCTCGACGGCTTCCTGACGGCCTTCGGCAATCAGCGTGTCGTAGACCTCGGCGGCGCGCATCGACCACGCCATGCCGCTGTACTCGTCGATGACCGCTTGAAGGTCGGCGGGCAGGTTGTCGTAATTGCGCTGGTTCATGACGGCAAACAGCGAGAGATCGTAAAGCGGGACTTCGGTGTGGTAGTTCGCCAGCTCGCTGAGTCGGAATGTCTTCATGCCCTCCCAGTTGAAGCTCAAGCCATCGACGACGCCGCGCTGCATGGCGGTGAAGACGTCCGGCGCCGGCATGCCGACGGCCTGGGCGCCCAGGCGCTCCATCATGTCGCCGACCAGCGAGGTGGGCCGGCGCAGCCGCAGCCCGGCCAGGTCATCGGGCTTTTCGATCTGGCGCTCTTTGGTGTGCAGATAACCCGGGCCAGTGGTGAAGAAGAACAGCGGCCGGGTGTCGGCATACTCGTCCTCCAGGTAGCCCTGGTCATAGAGCGACTGCAGAATGCAGGCGCCTTCGCTGGCGCTCGAGGAGACGCCGGGCAGCTCGACGATCTGCGTCAAGGGGAAGCGTCCGGACGTATAACCCTAGGCCGAGGCGCCGATATCGGCAATGCCGCGGGCAGTGCTGTCATACGTCTGGGCGGACTTGGCGAGCGTTTGGCTGGGAAACACCTCCACGTCGAGCTCGCCGCCGGACGCTTCGCTGACGCTGTCGGCCCAGGCCTGAAAGAGCGCGCTGTCGACCATCGAGCCGCCGGGCCAAACGTGGGCCAGGCGCAGCGTGGTCTGGGCCTGGGCGGCGGCGGGTAAGAAAACGAGCGCGCTCATCAGCGCGGCACGTGCCACGGTCGTCGGGATTTTTTTCATTATAGTTATCCTTTTGCTTTCTCGAGCAGGATCCGGGTTGATGAAAACTTAAAGGTCCAATACGAGTACGCTGCTTTTAGCACGTGAACAGCACGGCGTGAACTGGTCGTTGGCCGCATGCTCGTGCTCCTCGAGATAGAGGTCCCGGTGATCCGGCTCGCCTTCGAGCACGCGGGTCAGGCAGGTGCCGCACACGCCCTGCTCACAAGAGACCATGATCTCGATACCGTTTTCGGCCAGCACTTGATGGACGGTCTTGTCCGCCGGCACGGTGAAGCTTGCACCGCTGCTGGCGATGCGCACCTCGAAGCTACCGTCGTCGTCACTCGAGATGTCGGCGCCGCTGAAGTACTCGGTATGCACCTGATCCTCCGGCCAGCCGCTAGCCTTGCAGGTGGTCATGACCGCATCGATGAAACCCTTGGGGCCGCATACGTAAACGTGGGTATCGGCCCTGGGCTCGCCAAGCAGCGCATCGAGGTTCAGGTGCTGGCTCGCCTCGCCATCGTCGAAGTGAAAATTCACGCTGTTGGCGAAGCTCGAATCCTGCAGGCGCTGATAAAACGCGGTGCGCTCCCGGGAGCGGGTGCAGTAGTGCAGCTCGAACTCGCCGTCGGTATGCGCCATGCGCTCGGCCATGCACAAAAGCGGCGTGATGCCGATGCCGCCGGCCAGCAGCAGCGTGTGCTCGGCGGGCTTGAGTGGAAAGTGGTTTTTGGGCGCGCTGATTTGCACCAGATCGCCGACCTGGATCTCATCGTGCATGGCGTGGGAGCCACCGCGCGAGTGGGCGTCGCGCAGCACGCCGATCAGGTAACGATCGCGATCCTCTGAATGGTTGCAAAGCGAATACTGGCGCACCAGCCCGTCCTTGATACGCACATCGATATGCGCGCCGGCGCTGAAGGCCGGAAGCTCCCGCCCGTGGGGGTCGGCGAGCTCGAAGGTGACGATATCGCGCGCCTCGACGTGGCGCGCTTTCACTTCCACGATCATCGAAGGGGCGGTGTGAGTCATGCGCTCGCCTCCACGCGAGTGGCCTCGCGCTCCTCAGAAAGGATGCGGTCGATGATCCGGCGTGCCTGTACGCCGCCGCCGTCGATGTTGAGCTTCAGAAGCTGGCGGTCCGGGTACCTGAGCAGATTGCGCTGTTGCGCCTCGAGCATCTCCAGATCCTCCTCGAAAATCTTGCCCTGGCCTTCGCGGATCTTGTCGGTCAGCGCCTGATCCTCGGGTTTGAAGTTGCGCGCCATGCCCCAGAAGTACCAGATCGAGGTATCCGACTCCGGTGTAATGAAGTCGACCACGATACTCGACGCCTTCTTGTCTGCCGGCGCCTTGGCCCCGCCATTACCGGCATGAGCGACGCCCACTTCGATCAGCACGTGGCTTGGCGGGGTGAAGCGACAGATCTGCCAGCGGTCCACCGGGACATCGTCGGCCAGGCCGTTGCCGCGCAGCGCCGCTTGCCAAAACGGCGGGGCCGGAATGTTCTCCATCTCGCGGCGGGTGACGACTTCATCGCCGTTGACGTTGGTATCCGGCGCGGCCTCTTCGATCTCCGGCTGGCCGATACTGGAGGCGTGAACGTAGGTCTCGTGAGTCAGATCCATGAGGTTATCGATCATCAGCCGGTATTCGCAGCCAATATGATAGAGTCCGCCGCCATAGGCCCACTCGGGGTTATCCGCCCACTCGAGCACGGGAATGAGGCTCGTGTCCGCCTTGTCAGAATCGCCTGGCCAGATCCAGATAAACCCGTAGCGCTCCTCGACCGGATACGTCCGGACGCTGGGAAAGCCGCGTACGCGCTGGCCGGGCATGCTGTCGCACTTGCCGCTACAGTTCATTTCCAGGCCGTGATAACCGCACACCAGCTTGCCGTCGCACACGAAGCCCAGGGAGAGCGGCGCGCCGCGGTGGGGGCAGAAGTCGTCCATGGCGGCGACGCGGCCTTCGTCGCCGCGAAAGAAAACGACCGGCTTGTTGCAGATGGTGCGCCCGAGCGGCTTGTTGTCGATTTCGTCAGGCGTGCAGGCAACGTACCAGGTGTTCAGGGGGTAAGGGGCTTGTCGAGTCACGGTGGTATCCTTTTTGGAATTCATTGGTTTTTTATTATTGGATCCAAAGTAAAGGAGATAGGCGTTTTAACCGTCAACCCATACTTTGGTTTAGCTTGCCTTGAAACAGCCACTTGATGGTCAATGGCGGAGGGCCCGAATGAGTAACAACGATAAGAGTGTCGCTAGCCGGCTGCGCAAGTTGATCGAGGATGGTCACTACCCTCAAGGCGAGCGCTTGGGTGAAGAGGCGGTTGCCGAGCGGCTCGGAGTGTCGAGAACCCCCGTCAGACTAGCGTTTCGCAGTCTGGAGCAGGAAGGGCTTCTACAGCGCGCTGAAAAGCGCGGTTACAGGGTGCGCCAATTTACCGAAGCCGACATTCGCTGCGCGGTGGAGGTTCGCGGCGTGCTGGAAGGGTTGGCCGCACGCCGGCTGGCCGAGCGTGGGATGACCGACGAGCAGCGTCATGATCTGATATTGTGGATCCAAAAAGGGCGAGACGTTATTGGAAAGGGGGCTCTGCAGGAGGAAGACATCGACAGCTGGATAGAGCTCAACTACCGGTTTCACGAAAAGATCGTGAGCTCCGCCGATAGCAGCGTCATCGGCGATGCCATCGCACGCAATAACCACCTGCCCTTTGCCGCTGCCGCCTCCATCGTGATCGATGAAAACGATCTGGCCAGCGAATTCAAGAAGCTTCAGCTTGCCCAGCTACATCACGAACTGATTTTCCAGGCACTCGAGTCGGGCGAAGGGGCGCGTGTGGAGATGTTGATGCGAGAACATGCGCTCATCGGCATACGCTACCAGGCGTTTTTTCGATGACGGTTTGAGCGTTCGCTATCAGCAGCTTCGTTGAAATAGCGTGGCAGGGCCTTGTTTGAGCCTGAAAAATGACGGTGTATAGACCAAGGTCGATTAGCGACAGGGCGGTGACTGGATTAAGGTGAATCTAAAGGACGAACTAATATTCGTTATGCGAACATCGTTTGTTCCAACGACCCGACTGGAGCTCCCCATGAAAGCAATGTTTACCCGGTGTGCGCTTGCCGCCACCATCGCTGGCCTCTCCATCGCATCCGCTCAGGCGGCCACCACGCTGCGCATGGCGCACTTCTGGCCCGGCGCATCTGCTGTCAATGAAGATGTGCTGCAGGCCTGGGCCGATACCATCGCCGAAGAGTCCGATGGTGACCTGACGGTACAGATGTTCCCTTCGGGCACGCTCGCCAAGCCGGACTCCATTTATGAGGCAGCGGCCAACGGCATTACTGACATCGGCGCGACGGCCCAAGGCTATACGGCAGGACGCTTCCCGCTTTCCCAGATCGTCGAGTTGCCCGGCGTCGCCCGCTCGGCGACCCAGGGCGCCTGCGTACTGCAGACGCTTTATGACGATGGCCTTCTCGACAGCGAGTACGAGGATACCCGGCCGCTGTTCATGTTCACTACGGGCCCGGGCGGCATTCATACCATCGATACCGACGTGCAGACCCCGGCGGATCTCGAGGGGCTTCGTATTCGTCGCCCCACCGCCGTGGCCGGTGAAATGCTCGAGAACATGGGCGCAAGCCCGGTGGGCATGCCGGCGCCGGACATCTATACCTCCATGCAGCGCGGTGTGATCGACGGCTTGAGCTTCCCCTGGGAGGGGCTTGGCAGCTTTCGTATCAATGAGCTGGTGAGCTATCACACCGAGGTACCGTTCTACACGCTGGTCTTCGTCGCCACCATGAACCAGCGCGCCTATGACCGTTTGACCCCGGAACAGCAGGCGGTGATCGACGCCAACTCGGGCATGAAGTGGGCCGAGAAGGCCGGCGAGGTCTTCGATCGTCTCGATGTGGAAGGCAAGCAGGAGGCGGTCGACGCCGGGCATACGATTCGCGAGATCGAGAACCCGCTTGAGAACCCGGATTGGCAGGGCCCGCTCGAGGAGGGTATCGAGACCTACCTGAGCCAGCTCGAAGCGCGTGGACTCGATCAGGCGCGCGACGTTTACCAGGCCGCGCTCAGCGCCAGCGCCTCCTGCGAAAGCCCCCAGGAGTAAGCAATGCAGCGTTCTCTGGAAAAGGTCAGCCACTGGCTGGCCTTTTGTTGTCGTGTGGTGGCCGGGGTGGCGCTGGTCGCACTTTTGATGGTGACCATCGCCGATGTCGGCACCCGCTATCTCTATCGCTTGACCGACGGCGCGTTAGCGCTTCGCGTGAGCGGCAGCGTCGAGCTTGTGAGCTATCTCATGCTGTGCTCGCTGCTCGCGGCCATGGCGGCCAACGTCGAGAAGAGCCAAGTGGTGGTCGAGGCGTTTTCACACCGGCTTCCCCAGTGGATAAAAAATCGCGTTCACGGCCTATACCTGCTGGGGTTTGCCGCCCTGGGCCTGGTGCTTTTTACCGGCCTGCTGGATTCGGCGGCGGCGGCCTCGCGCCACGGTGAGGTAACCCAGGATCTGCGCCTGCCCATGGGGCCCATTTACTACGCGGCGGCGGCGATAAGCCTGCTGCTCGGGATTCGCAGCGCCCTGCACGCAGTGCTCGGTGCGCTCTTTGGTGTCGATGTGGAGGTGGCCGATGGGGAGTGAAATGATCGGTGCCATCGGGCTTGGCCTGTTGCTGGTACTCATGGTGCTCCGGGTGCCCGTTGCGCTGACCATGCTGATCATCGGCGTGGGGGGCTTTGCCTCGATCATCAGCTTCGACGCCGCTATCGCGCAGCTCAAGACCGTGCCCATCGAGGTGCTGTCGAACTACAGCTTCAGCGCCGTACCCATGTTCATCCTCATGGGCGTGCTGGCGGCGCACTCGGGCATGGCGGGCAAGCTTTTTGACGCCACGCGCACGATCTGCGGCGGCTGGAAAGGCGGTTTGGCGATTGCCGCGGTTGGCTCCTGCGGGGTGTTTTCGGCGATTTCAGGCTCGTCGCTGGCCACCGCCAGTACCATGACTCGCGTGGCACTGCCGGAAATGGAGCGCTACGGCTACAACCGCGGCCTGGCCACCGGGGCGCTGGCCGCGGGCGGCACGCTCGGCATCATGATCCCGCCCAGCATCGCGCTGCTGATCTACGCAATTTTGACCGAACAGTCCGTCGGCGACATGTTCATGGCGGGGCTGATTCCCGGCCTGATGGGGCTGGTGATGTACGCGCTAACCGTAACGGTAGTCATGCACCTTCGTCCGAGCCTGGCGGTGGCCGGCGAGCCGACCTCCTGGCGGGCGAAACTGGGTTCGGTCTCCGGCCTCATTCCCTTTTTCGCCGTTTTTCTGGTGATGATCCTGGGCATCTATTTCGGCCTGTTTACGCCCACCGAAGGCGCCAGCGTCGGGGCGTTCGCCACGCTACTCTACGCGCTTTTCAAGGGCATGCGCGGGGCCGGGCTGTGGCGTAGTCTGCAGGAGACATTGGCACTATCGGCGGTGGTGTTCTTCATGCTGGTCGGCGCCGAGACGCTGGGCTACTTCATCTCGGTCTCGCGCATCTCGTTCTCCATCAGTGACTTTCTTTACGGCCTGGATCTGGCGCCCATCGTGGTGGTGCTGTGCATTCTGCTGCTCTACTTCGTGCTCGGCATGTTCATGGACTCGATCGCCATGCTGGTGATTACCGTGCCGGTGGTCTATCCGATCATCCAGGCGCTGGGTATCGATCCGGTATGGTTCGGCATCATCACTGTACTCACCGTGGAGCTTGGCCTGATCACCCCGCCGGTGGGCATGAACGTGTTCGTCATCAAGGCGATGGCGCCGCACGTCGGGCTTGGCGAGATCTTCAAGGGCGTGGCGCCGTTCATCGTGTCGGACTTCGTTCGCTTGGCGCTTCTGGTGGCGTTTCCCGTGCTGAGTACCTTTTTCCTGCTATAGCGTCGAGGGACTAAAACGGTCGGCTGTCGTGAATGCTACGGCTGCTCTGCCAGGCGCTTTCGAAACGCACGCGGTGCCAGTGTCATATTGCGTTTGAAAAAGCGCGTGAAGTAGGCCGGCTCGGAAAAGCCCAGGCCGTCGGCGATCTCGGCGATGGTCATGTTGGTATAAGTGAGCTGGCGTTTGGCCTCGAGCAGCAGCCGGTCGTGAAGTATCTGCAAGGCGCTCAGGCCTTCCTGCTGACGGCACAGCAGGTTGAGGTGCGCGCGACTGAGCCCGAGTTCGCGCGCCAGCGCCTCGATGCCGGGCTGCTCCCGAAAGCGCTGCTCGACCAGCGCATGAAACCGCTCGAGATGCCGGCGACCCTTTTCCCGCACCACCGGCACCTTCCGTTGAGGCGTTGGCTTGAGCGGCAGCAGCAGACGCTCGAGTTCGATGGCCAGCGCCAGGGCCAGCACCTCCAGCAGCTGGCGCCGCCCCGGCGCCGGATGACGATACTCACGGTCGATCTGCCCCACCAGCGTAACGATTTGCGCTCGATTCGACGCCGCCTCTAGAGCGTAAAACCCCGCCTGCCTCAGCGCTTTGCCATCGTCGAGTGCGCCCCCCAGGTGATCCACCAGCGGCTGGGCCAGAGTCACGATGTGTCCTTCCACGTCCGGCGAAAAGCAGAATCCGTGAATCGTCATCGCCGGTACGACGATGACCCCCGCCTCCCAATGATGGTGATGCGACCCCTCCAGCTCCAGGTCGACGCTGCCGCAAGTGATCAGCAGAACGTGAACCAGGTCGGTATGACGATGCGGCCGAATACGCCAATCGTGCAGCCGGCTGCGCTCCTGGATGGACTCGCAGTGCAACAAGTCCGGCGTCGGCCAATGGCGGGTTTCACCGTAGAGCTTGAACACGGGAACGAGGGTGGCGAGTGACATGGTGGGCTCCGCTGGTGCGTGTGACTAAAGTCGACTATTTATGCGCCAAAAGTCCAGATTTAAGCCGATATGTTGCCTTACCCAAGCGCTTCTTTCGATCAAAAATACAACTCATGAGTGGTTGTGACACCATCTTTGGGGAGAATTTCGATGAAGACTCAGGTAGCGATTATCGGTGCGGGTCCGTCGGGCCTGCTGCTCGGGCAGCTGTTGCAGCGCCAGGGTATCGACAACGTGATTGTCGAGCGGCGCAGCGGCGAGTACGTGCTGAGCCGTATCCGAGCCGGGGTGCTCGAGCAGGGCACGGTGGATCTTCTGCATGAAGCTGGCGTCGACCGGCGCATGAACGAGGAGGGACTGCCCCACGATGGCTTCGAACTCGCCTTCGACAATCGTCGCGTGCGCGTCGCTCTCGACGAGCTGACTGGCGGCAGCCGGGTCATGGTTTACGGCCAGACCGAAGTGACGCGCGACTTGATGCAGGCGCGCGAGGCCGCCGGGGCCACCACGCTCTACGAGGCGGACAACGTTCAGCCGTTCGACATGGAAAGCGACGCCCCTTATCTCACGTTCGAGCATAACGGCGAAACGGTGCGGCTCGACTGCGACTACATAGCCGGCTGCGATGGCTACCACGGCGTGTCGCGTCAGAGCATTCCCGAGGACCGCCTCACCGAGTTCGAAAAGGTCTACCCCTTTGGCTGGCTGGGGCTTTTATCGGATACGCCGCCGGTGTCCGACGAGCTGATCTACGCGCGTCACGCGCGCGGTTTTAGCTTGTGCAGCATGCGCTCCGCCACCCGCAGCCGCTATTACCTGCAGGTGCCGCTCGATGAAAAAGTGGAGGAGTGGTCCGACGAGCGCTTCTGGGAAGAGCTGAAACGCCGCCTGCCCGACGAGGTCGCCGATAAGCTGGTGACCGGGCCTTCCATCGAGAAAAGCATCGCGCCGCTTCGCAGTTTCGTGGTGGAGCCCATGCAGTACGGCAAGCTTTTTCTGGTCGGCGACGCGGCGCATATTGTGCCGCCTACCGGCGCCAAGGGGCTCAACCTGGCCGCCAGTGACGTGAACACGCTCTACCGGCTGATGGTGAAGATCTACCAGGAAGGCCGCACGGATTTGATCGAGCGCTACTCCGAGACGTGTCTCAAGCGTATCTGGAAGGCTGAACGCTTCTCCTGGTGGATGACGTCCATGCTGCACAACTTCTCCGATGAAGACGACTTCGATAGCCGCTTGCAGCTCGCCGAACTCGACTACGTCACGAGCTCACCCGCGGGTTTGACCACGATTGCCGAGAACTATGTGGGATTGCCTTACGAGTCGCTCGAGTAACGTGTAGTCATGCCTGGACGCTAGTCCGG
>NZ_JBIFXR010000008.1:0-149964 GCF_043558675.1 Halomonas sp. HNIBRBA4712
GCTCTCGGCGCGGGCCGTGGTGGCGTTGCGGCGCAGGTGCTCGAGGCGGATGCGGGTGAAGGGCTTGCCGGAGGCGTCCTGCTTGTAGCGTCCGGGGTAGTCGAAGTGCTCGTAGTCGCTCTGCTGGCCGTGGGCCTCCACGTCATCGCCCAAATGATCGTGGAGCTGGGCGTAGGCCGGGTTCCTGAAGCTGTAGTCCTTGAGCTGGGCGCTGGCGGCGGCGACCCGGGCGGTGTGGCTCAATTTGCGCACGTGGCGGGTGGGCGGCGTGCCGCCGGCGCGGCTGTGATAGGTGCGCTCGCCCAGGTTGGTCAGCGCCTGGGGGTCGTCGGAAAACACCAGCCGGTGGGCGCCGCCTTCGCTATCTTCAAACTCGTGAAAGTAGAACAGCCCTTCCTCGGCGGCCAGGCGCTCGATGAAGGCGAGATCGGTCTCGCGGTACTGCACGCAGTACTCGCGCTCGGCGGGCTCTCGGCTAACGGCAAACGCCACGTCGCTGATGCCACGCTCGTCCAGCAGGGTGTTGATGATGGTGAGCGGGTTGGTCTTCTGGAAGATGCGCGAGTTCTGGCGCAGCGAGGTGCGCCAGAGCGCCGGGCGCAGCGTGAGGGTATAGAAGGTGCGCCGGTGGCCGCGATCACCCCGGCCGAACTCGCTGATGATGCCGTGAACCCGGCGCAGCGGCGCGCCGTCCTGCCACACGGTGAGCGTGGCCTCGCGGTCGAGCAGCTCGGCGGCGTCCAGGCTGCCGTCGCGGCTGGCCAGGGTCGCCGTGAGTTCGAAGGGTTCGGAGAGCGCTTCGCGGTGGGTGAAGTCGACCACCGCAACGTCGTCGACGCCGGGGAGTGTCAGGGTGAACTGCAGGCCGGTACTTGGCATGTCAATGTCCCTCTTCTGAACTTGAAACGATGGCGGCCGTGCCAGCGATGCCCCTTGGGTCTCCTTCGGCCGCTAGCAAAAAGGAATCGCCTTCATGCTCGGCGGTGGGGTTCACTGGCAACCTGAAGGTTCTATCCATGTCGCGACTCCTCGTTCGATCCTGCTCATTCATTGCGCTTATTCATTCCGCTTATTCATTCCACTTATTCATCCCACTTCGCGGGCGCCTCAAAACTGGCGACCTCCAGGGCATCCACGTGCTGGCGGGTAAAGCCCGCTGTCTCGAGGCTGTCTACGGCACTCTGGCAGGCCAGCGGCAGCCGTGTCTGCAGCGGCACGCCGCTCAGGGTGACGCGCAGCGCCCGTAAAAGCCGCGTGCCGTGGCCGCTGCCCTTCCACTCGCGGCTGATAAAGAAAAAGCGGATCTGCCAGGCAGCCTCGTCATCGGTTCGGCAGGCCAGCACCATGCCCAGCGGCGGGCCGTCGCCGTGGCGCAGCGATAGAAGCTGCCCCTGCCAGTGCGCCACTTGGCCGTTTTCCTGCTGGAGCCAGAGCCCGCGGTGAACGGTGAACTCCAGCGCACGGCGCAGCGTCTCGAGGGTGTTTTGATCGCGCAGCACCCAGGGCGAATGCCCCTTGGCGTCGGCTTGGGTGACCGCCTCGAGAAAAGTGTCGATATCCTGCTCCTGGGCCTTTTCCAGGGCGCGAGCGCCTTGGGGGCGCCCACGCCGCTGGCGGGAGGCGGGCTTGCCCTCCCGGGAAAACAGTCTCTTAAATGTTGTCAGCATGGCCACCTCGCTCGGCGTAGAGGGCGGAGGGCAGCTGAAAGCCCGCCGCCAAGGGCCGAGTGAAGGGATTAGGGGCACCGCCAGCGAACAGTCGGTAGCGCATGGTGCCGCCATCCACGTTGAAGCGAAGCTCCAGCTCGCGCTCGCTGACGCTGGTGATGTCGGCCTGTTCCAGCAGGCGGAACCACGCCCAGGCGCCGTCCTGACTGATGCTTCTCGGCGAGCGATTGACTTCGCTCGGCACCATGGTGATGCGGCTTTCGGTGCCCCCGCGCAGGGCGTTGGGCCAGATCATCGACACCCGCTGGCTGGCGCTATGGGCGTACTCGATCAGCTGACCGTCCACGCTGATGACGCTGCGTCGCTTGTTGGCGCTCAAGCTCACCGGCTCCAGGGCGAACTCCACGTCCAGCGCGCCGTCGCGGCTGAAGTAGGCGCGGCGAATCTGCTCGGCCTGGTCCACCGCGGTATAGAGGCTATCGCGCAACAGCGAGTTGCCCTCGGCGTCGGTCAAATACTCTGGCGCCCCCTCGATGAAGGGCTTGAGGCTGTCTTCGTAGAAGGTATCCAGAATGCCGCCGGGGGCGAAGAAATCCTCGAAGTCGTTGAGAGCCACGTCTCGGGAAGCGCCGGGGGCGAGCGGGTAGCGCCCCGCCAGGCGCTCCTGATAGGGCGCGACCACTTCGTCGAGCCACAGGCTTTCCAGATGGCGGGTGGCGCTGGCCATCATTAGCTCCCAGCTCTGGTCGGCCAACTGGTGCAGCATGCGCCCGACCGGCTCCGGCGTATCGTCGGCGATGCGTTTCAGGTTCTCGATGGGGTCGCTGCCGCGCAGCGAGAGCCGGTCGCGCACGCTGATGAAGGCGCGCTGTCCTGAATCGCTGGCCTCCTCGATCTCGCGCAGGTAGTCGCGAAGCTGGGTGATGGCGACCTTGATCTCGGCAAGCGACGAGGGATTGTCGTTGTCCGCTTGGCCGAGCCGGTTGATCGGCGTGAAGGGCTGTTCGATGGCGAGCGCCAGCTGGTAGCGCTGGGACTGACGCAGCGCCTCGCGGGCCAGATCGTCCTCCTCGGGCAGCTCCGGGTAGAGGCTGGTGTTGCGCGCAACCGCTTCCAGCAGCCGGTCCAGCGGGCGCTGGGCGCCGACCAGCGCGTCCGCCACCACGATGGCCTGGTGAATGTCCGGCAGCGGTACCAGGCGGGTATCGCGCAGCGCGTCGCGCCAGCTCACCTGGTAGTCGCTGACGTAGTGCTCGCGCAGCGCCATCTGCAGCTGCTCCTTGTCCGCCTCGCTGAAATCGATGTCGTCACGCTGGCCCAGCACCCAGACATCGATCAGGGCGAGCTCCACGGCGCGGTCGAGCTCCTGCAGGAAGTAGTTCTCGAAGCCGTCGCGAGTGACCAGATACGGCAGCCGCACGTGGTCCGGATCGTCGTTGCGAGCCATGAAGACGGTGTTGAAGAGCGTGCCCACGCTGCGGCGCAGATCCAGCGGCTCGCCGCGACGGTTACCGGCGGCCTTGAGCGCGGCGTAGACCCGCTCGTCGATGGGCTGACGCAAGAGATCCTGCTGGGCGGCCTCGATGCTGCCCACAAGCGGCGCCATGGCCTGCTCGGCGCGGGGGCTCCCCGCCTCTATGCGGCCTTGAAGATCGCTGTGCGCCATGGCGTAGTCAAGGTGAGTCAAGAGGCGCTGCTGCACGTCGCCCTGCTGGGGGAAGTAACCCTGCCAGCGGTTGGCCATGTAGCGCTCCACCCGCTCGGTCTGGCGGCCGCTCTGATCCGACATCATGCGCAGCACCCGCAGCAGGGCGAGCTTCTCGTTGCTGCCCTCCTCGGCGCGGTTCATGTCATCCATGATGCCGATCATCAGTGCCGGCAGGAACTGGGTTTCCAGCATGGCAAGATACGCCCGTTCGACCTGGGCGCCGATCACGTGGCCCTGGTAAAGGCCCATGTCGGCGAAGTACGGCGTATGAGTACGGTACTCGCCGAAGGTCTGCATGGCGTAGCGCAGCCGGTCCAGCGGCTCGAGGAATTCGCGCCCGCTGGGGTCGTCGCTGCGAAACTCCTCGGGCCGGGTGGCCAGGTAGGTTTCTGCGCGCTCCTCCACTGCCGAAAGCGAGACGCTGTTCTTCTGGTAGAAGTGGGTCCAGCCGCCCACCAGCGCCACGCCGAGCACTGCGCAGATCGCCAGGCTGGCGTTACGGGCGCGCTCCCGGCGCCGAGCGACGCGGGCGTTATCCGAGGCCAGTCCCGCTTCCGGGTAGATGACTTTCTCGAACAGCTCCTCGGTGAAATAGAGGGCGCTGCGGGTCGCGCGGTGGGCAGGCTGAACGCTGTCGTCCATGTGGTAGCGCCGAGCGGCGGCGTCGACGAAGGGGTCCTCCGGCACGCCCTGTTGGTACACCGAAGTGAAGTAGGCCCCGCGCACCATCGCCGCGGTGGAGAAGCGGTCGCTTGAGAGCGACTCGGTCAAAAAGCCCAGCAGCACGTCGCGAAGTCCGGCGAGCTGGCGCACGAAGCGAAACACCGATTCGCGCTCCTCGCGGTCGCGACACTCGGCGAGCATGCCCGGCAAAAGCTGATTTAGGCGGGTGAGCATGGCGTCGAAATCGGCTGCGAACTCGCGCTCCCACTGCCCCGGGGTGTCGATGGAGCCTGGGGTGAAGGTGAAGCCCAGCGGCGCCTTGCGCGCGGCCCGGGAGTAGTGGCGGAAAAAGTCGTCGAAGCCGTGCAGCAGGTCCATCTTGCTGAAGGTGACGTAGACCGGAAGCCTGGCGCCGTGGCGCTCCATCAGCTCGCGCAGGCGGCTACGCAAGAGCGTCGCGTAGGCCTTTCGCACGGCGACCTGGGCGTGGCTTAGCCGCGCCAGGTCGAGCACCAGCACGATGCCATCCAGCGGGCGCTGAGCGCGGTTGCGCTCGAGCCAATCGACGAAGTGATCCCACAGCCGCCGCTGAAGCTCCTGAGGCTCGCCGCCCTCCATGGCGCCCTGGGTCAGAAGCTCGCCATCCGGGTCGATCAGTACCGCCTGATCGCCGATCCACCAGTCGAAGCCGAGCTGGCCCTGCTTGCTGCTCTGCCCGCTGGCCTTCATCACGTGGGTCAGGGCGAAGTTCTGGCCGGAGCGGTTGATCAGGCTGGTCTTGCCGGCGTTCTCGACGCCCATCACCAGGTACCAGGGCAACCGGTAGCGGGCGTTGTTGCCGCCCAGGCTCTCGGTGAGCTCGCCAAGCACTGCATTGAGCGAGGTCTCCTGGCGCTCGACCTGGGCGAGCACCGGGTCCTGCTGAAGCGCCGCTTCCTGAGCGCGCTCGGTGTCGAGTTCGCGCAGTCGGCGCGTCAGGCGCACGCCCCACACCACCGCCGCCAGCGTCACGATGGCAAGCGTTGCGGCCACGCGGTTGACGAAGGGCGAAAGCGGCATCACACCGCCCACTTCCCAACGGGGCCCAAACCACCAGATCGCCACCAGCAGCAGGAGCACCAACACCGCCCAGAGCGCCATGGAGAGTCGTGACAGCCCCCGCGCCTTGTTGAGGTGGGCGTTGGCCCGGTTCTTCGCCGTCTGTGCCCTGGAGAATTCCGGCACCCAGCGGCTTAGCTTCGATTTCAAGGTTGACCACATGAGCCTTCGTCCCTCGTCCCTTTAAAGATGATCATCGGTATGTACCGGTTGGCGCGATGTCTGTGCCTTGCCATCAGGCCTGTTTCAGTGCGGCTTGCAGGCGCGCGACCAGCGCGGGTTCCCACTGCTCCAGCGCAAGCTCGGTCGCCGTCTGATGCAGCGTGGCGTAGTGCTGGCGGGCCAGGCTCTCGAGCCCCGCCTCGCTCATTAGCTCGGCGCTGGCTAGCCGCCAGTAGGCGCTCTCTCGCGGCGAGCTTGCCGCGTTCAGGCCGCTGTCCAACACTTTTAGCGCGGCACCGGTATCGCCCTGTTCGAGGATCTCCCGCGCCTCGGCGAGCCCCTGCTGCCAGTCATCGCTACCGCCTTCGCCGCCGCCGCTCCCGCCAGGAGTGCTGGTCAGCCACCTCGCGGTCTCGTCATCGAGAAACGCTACGCCGTTCTGAAACGTGAGGGCCTCGATGCCCGGCAGCCGGGCGACGAAGCGCTGGGTCTCGTCGCGAATCGCCTCGGCGCAGCGCATATGCCCCAGGGTTTTCGCCAGCCCCGCACTCAGCCGGTGGCCTTCGAGCCAGTAGGGGCTCAGCGCCAGGCTCTTCTCGATGCGCGCCCAGAGCGCTTCGTCGCCGCCCTTGCTGGTCGCCTCGCGGTACTCCGCCGTGCGATCCGCCGAGACCGGGGCAAGCTCGGTCTTGCCGCTGGCGTTGGCGCCAGGCAGCGCCTGGATCGTGCTCCAGATCGCGTAGCGGCGCAGGCGGTAAGCGAGCGGCTCGCCCGGCGACTGCTCGGCGAGAAACTCCGCCATGTTGAGCAGCGCCTGGCGGTTGGCCCGCTCGTTGCCCGCCTCCAGGCGAAGCTCCGGTGCCTTGGCCGCCGGCGCTGATGGCGCTTCGCGCGGGTTCGAAGGCGCCGTCTCGGAAGGCGCCGCGGGCGCCCCTTGAGCCGGTGGCGCGGCGTCCTGGGTCGGGCGCTTGTCGCCGAGCTTGCGGGTCAGCTCGTCGAGCGCCTGATGGGGCAACGAGCGTTTGGCCACTTCCTGGGCCAGCTCGCCAAGCGAGGCTTCAAAGGCGTCGAACTCTTCCTGGGCGTTGTGGAAGTCGAGGGTATCGACGAGCTTGACGCTACGCTGGACGAACTGCTGGAACAGCCGCGGGCGCAGCTTGGCCCCGCGCTTGCCGGCGAAGGGGTAGGCGTGCTCCCACCAGGGCGCAGCAATGGCCCGGGCCAGAAGGCGTAGCGACAGCGCAAAGCGCACGCCGCTGCCACCATGCTGCATGCAGTGCAGCAGGTGGCCCAACACCTTCAGGTCCTTGCCGCGCTCGCTGAGCAGGCGCACCGCCCGGGTCTCGGCCTGCTCCCAGTCGATAGCGCCGTGCTGAAGCGAGCCGATCTTCATCATCTCCTCGTCCAGCGCCAGGTAGTCGCTGCCCTCTTCCACCGGCTCGCCCACCGGCGCACCGTCGGCGTTCTCCGGCAGCGCAGCGAGCAGGGGGGCGAGCTGGGATTCTGCGGTGATCTTCATCGTCTCTCCTTACCAGCCGCAGTCGTCGCGCAGCGGGCCAACGGCCTGGCGCAGACCGGTCACGTCAAAGCGCAGCCCGTCGAGGGCCGCCACGTCGCTTTGCAGGGTGACGGTGCTGGCACCGAGCAGCTGGCGCAGCGTTTCGATGGCCGGAAGCCCCCGGCCACCGCCCACCACTCGGCCGCCGTCGCGCACCCGCCACTGCTGAGTGACCGAGCCGTTGTCGCCGCTCAAGCGAACGTCCACCCGGGCCTGCGCGAGGGGCTCCGGCAGATGCAGCTGAAAACGTGTGATCCACTTTTCGCAGGCCAGCACCATGACCGGGCGGGGCGGCGTGGTACCCAGCGCCGGTACGCTGATCAGGATACTGTCCTGAGTCTGGCTTTCGATCAGCCCCATGTCGCCCTGCTCACGGCCGGCCTCCTGGCGCTCGATGGCGTACCAGAGCGCCGGCAGCTCGCCCGGCGTCTCAGAGGAGGCGGCGTCGAGAAACAGCGCGTCGTAGCAGTTGAGCCGCTCCAGCCGCGAGTCTTCCTGGCCGCAGTCCCGCGCCGCCTCCAGCAAGGCGCTCGGCTGCTGGGCGTTAGCGAGACTCGTCAGGCTCAGGGTCAACAGCGCGCCGTACAGCCAGCGGCGTTGTGCAAACATCACGTTCATTTGGTATCCAGCTCCAGTAGCTGACATTTGTGCGCCAGCGTGCGCTTGGGCAGCCCCAGGCTCTGCGCCGCTTGGGCGCGGTTGCCGCCGAAGCGCTGCAGCCGCTGCCGGATGATCGAGGATTCGATCTCCCGCAGGGCCTGGCGAAGGTCGTCGATTTCATTGGGCACCACCGTGGCCGCCGGCCGGGCCGCCGCCGGTTCTACCACCGGCTCGAGCGCCACCTCTGGCGGCTGCTCGCCGGGCAGCTGGTCGGGGCCGATATCCGCCCCCGGGGGGGTCATGGCGCAGGCGTAGTCGATCACGTTCTTGAGCTCGCGAACGTTGCCCGGATAGTCGCGCCGGTATAAAAGCCGCAGCGCCGCCGGGGTGATGCCCATGTCGCTACGCGCTTCGCGCTTGCAGAAGTCGCGGATGAAGGCTTGGGCGAGCATCTCGATGTCGTCGCGCCGCTCGGCGAGCGGCGCCAGAGTGATCGGAAACTGCCCCAGCCGATAATAGAGATCCGCCCGAAAGTGCTGCGCCTTGATCTGCTCGCGCAGCGGCTGATGTGTGGCCGCGACCACGCGCAGATCTGCGCAGCGTTCGTCGCTGGCGCCGAGCGGGCGGTAGCGGCCGCTCTCCAGCACGCGCAGAAGCTTGGCCTGAAGCGCCAGCGGCATGTCGCCGATCTCGTCGAGAAACAGCGTGCCGCCATGGGCCTTGGCGATCAGCCCTTCACGGTTCTGATCCGCCCCGGAGAACGCCCCCTTGACGTGGCCAAAGAGCTCCGACTCCAGCAGCGTCTCGGGGATCGCTGCGCAGTTGATCGCCATGAACGGCGCCTGGGCACGCCCCGAGAGCTCGTGGATCGCTTGGGCCACGCGATCCTTGCCGGTGCCGGTCTCGCCTTGCAGCAGCACCGCCAGGTTGGTCTCGGCGGCGCGCACCACGTGGCTTCTCAGCGTCTGCATGACGCTCGAGCGCCCCAGCAGGCGCTCCCCCAGACGATCCGCCAGGGCCTGGCGGCGGGCACCGTCATTGAGCTTGGAGAGCGACTCCTCGAGCACCCGGGAGCGCTGGCGCTCGCCGTGCTCGCGGGCCAGCCGCGCCCACAGCCGGCACAAGAGCGCCTCGAAGGCGGCCATGCCGGGGGCGTCGAACAGCGTCTCGAACAGCGCCGGGTCGCCGGCCAGCAGTAGCACGCCGAGCCACTCGCGCCGGCCGTCCGGTGCGCGTAGCGGGCGCAGGTGCAGGCGCAGGCGCGCTCCCAGCGGCGCGATCTGGGCCTGGAACCCGTCGTGGTCCAGGCGCAGGCGGGCGTCGGTCACGGTCAGGCCGAGCGCCTTGTCGCTGCGAATCACATGAGCGTAGGGGTGGCTGAAATCGGCGCAGTCAAAGCGCTCTGTTGCGTCGTCGCGTCCCACCCAGCGCCCGCTGCCATCGATGTACAGACACTCCACCATGGCAAGCCCCAGCTGGCGGCGCAGAAGCCTGGCTGCTTGGCGGCGCAGCGCACGGAGCGAGTCACTCTCTACCAGCGTCAGCGCCAGCGGCATGGCCGACAACGCCGACATCGGTGGATCAACGGGGCGGGTGGAAAGCGTCATGGCGTCACACGACCTGCGCATCGAAGGTCTGGCGTTCGGCGTCGATACCCAGCACCACCCGCGATATCGGCTCGCGGCGGGCCATGCGCTCCAGAAGCGCCCGAGAGAGCGGCGGTAGCAGCTCGCCGTCGATCACCGATTCGAGCATTCGCGCGCCGTTCTCGCTGCGCGTGGCGCGGGTGCAGATGGCCTCGCGCAGCGCGTCATCAAGGATCACCTCGGCTTGGGGATGGCGCGCGCGAATGCGCCAGGCCAGCGTGTCGAGCTTGGCCGCGACGATGTCGCGCAGCGTATCGCCAGAAAGCGGCAGGTAAGGCACCACTTCCATGCGCGCTAGAAGCGCCGGCTTGAAGAAGTCGGCCAGTACCGGGTAGAGCGCATCAAGGAGGGCAGCAGGATCATTGTGATAGCGGTTGATCTGCTCGAAGCCGAGGTTCGAAGTGAGAAAGAACAGCACGTTCTTGCAGTCGATAAGCCGCCCTTCGCCATCGGCGAGCTCGCCCTTGTCGAAGGCCTGGTAGAACAGGTTGAGCACGTCCGGGTGCGCCTTTTCCACCTCGTCGAGCAGCACCACCGAGTAGGGGCGCTTGCGGATCGCCTCGGTCAGAAGCCCGCCTTCACCGAAGCCGACGTAGCCCGGCGGTGAGCCGATCAGCCTCGAGACGGTGTGCTTCTCCTGGTATTCGGACATGTTGATGGTGGTCAGAAACTCCCGCCCGCCGTAGAGCTGTTCGGCGATCTGCACCACGGTTTCGGTCTTGCCCACGCCGCTGGGCCCGGCGAGCAGGAACGCACCGAGCGGCCGCCCCGGTCGGCGTAGATCCGCCCGGGCGGTGAGCAAGTGGCGGTGGATGCGCTCGATGGCCACGTCCTGGCCCTTGATGAGCTGGCCCAAATGCTCGGGAAGCTCGGTCAGACGGGTCAGCTCGTCGCTGGTCATGCGCTCGACGGGCACCCCGGTCCAGTCGCCGATCACCTGGGCGATCTGCGCCTCCTCGACGCTCGGGTTGACCAGCGCGAAGGCGTGCTGAAGCTGGCGAAGCTCGGCCTCGCGCTCGGCGAGCTCGGCGTGGAGCGCCTGGGGATCGCTTTGCGGTTCGGCGTCGAGCAGCTGGCGATGCAGGGCGACGATGGCGTCGACGCAGTCGCGCTGGGCTTGCCAGGCGGCCTCCAGGGTGGCGAGTTCCTCTTCGAGCCCGGCCAGGCGCTCTTTAAGCGCCTCAAGCCGGGCGGGCTCCTGGGTGCGGCCCAAGAGGGTCTCGCGGGCGAGCTGGTCGCGCTCGCGCACGGCGGCGGTATGCTCGCTCTTGAGATGGCTCAGCTGGCGCGGCGGGGTATCCAGTGCCTGGGCCAGTCGCGTGCAGGCGGTGTCGAGCACGTCGATCGCCTTGTCCGGCAGCTGGCGCCCGGCCAAATAGCGCGCGGAAAGCGCGGCGGCGGCGCGCAGGCCACTATCGCCGATCAGCACGCCGTGGGCGCGCTCGTAAACGTCACGCAAGCCACGCAGGATGACCAGCGCCTGATCGATGCTCGGCTCGGACAGCGCCACGGGCTGAAAGCGCCGGGAGAGCGCGGGGTCCTTCTCGAAGTACTTCTTGTACTCACGCCAGGTGGTGGCGGCGATGGTTCTAAGCTCGCCCCGGGCCAGAGCGGGCTTCAACAGGTTAGCCGCGTCGCCGCCGCCCTCCTGGTTGCCGGCACCAATCAGGGTGTGGGCTTCATCGATGAACAAGAGCGTGGGCCACGCGGCGTTCTTGACCTCGTCGATCACCGCCTTGAGGCGCTTTTCGAACTCGCCCTTGACCGCCGCCCCGGCCTGAAGCGCGCCTAGATCCAGCGTCAGCAGCTCGACCCCGGCCAGCGCCGCCGGCACCTGGCCCGCCACGATACGCGCGGCCAGGCCCTCGACCACCGCACTTTTGCCCACCCCTGCATCGCCGACCACGATCGGGTTGTTCTTGCGCCGCCGTCCCAGGATGTCGAGCATCTGATCGATTTCCGGGTCGCGGCCCAGCACCGGGTCGAGTTCGCCCTGACGCGCCTGCTCGGTGAGCGAGGTAGCAAAGCGAGCAAGCGCGCTATCGTCGCCGGCGGGGCGCTGGCGAGGCGGCGCGTGCGCCTCCTGCGGGGCTTCGGCGGAGTCCGTGGTCAGCGCGTCGAGGCGCCGGCGCAGATTTTCGCGGTTGATCTCGGCCAGCAGGCGCCGCGAGCCCGGGCCCAAATAGCGCTCCGGCGTATGCAACAGCGCGGTGAAGATCGCCCCACTCCTGAGCGCTGCGTGCTGATACTCGGTGGCGGCCAGTAGCCAGGCGTCCTGCAGAAGCTCGACCAGCAGCGGCGAGAAACTCGGCGTGGTCACCTCCACGGTACGCGGCGGGCGGGTCTCCTCGGCAAGCGCTGCCCGCAGCGCCTCGGTGTCCACGTCCATCTGCTCGCAAAGCAGGCGTACGTCGCACAGCGGCAGGTCGAGCAGCGCCTGAAGCAGGTGGCCGACGGTTACTTCCGGCGCTTGCTGCTCGGCGCACAGTACGGCGGCCTGCTCGAGCCCTTGCCTGGCGATCGCGTTGAGCCGGTCGATCAGCGCCGGCAGCTCTACCCTGAGCATGGCATCTCCTAGCGGTAAAGTTGGTTGAGAAGCGTGGTGATCTGCTCGGCCTGGCGGTCGAGCGAGAGCGAAAAGCCGAGGTAAACCGCCACCATGGCGACCCCGAACAGAGCAAAGATGCCCCAGATGGGAAAGCTCGCCCCACGACGGCGGCGGCCCTTGGCCACGTTACGCAGGGGCTGGGTGAGCGCATCCTCCCCCATCGGCTCCGCCATGGCGGAGAGCTGGTCGCCAAGCGCCCGCAGAATCTGCTCGTACTCGTCGCGCCCATGGGACATCACCCGATAGCGCCCCTCGAATCCGAGGCACAGACACAGGTAGATGAAGGCCAGCATGTCACGGTAGCGCTTGGGCTCCTGCTGCAGCCGGGCAAGAATCGAGAACACCTTCTCGCCGCCCCAGGTCTCGTTGTGAAAGCGAGCCAGCAGCGAGTGCTCCGCCCACTTGCTCTGGCGCCCCCAGGGCATGCCCATGACCGCCTCGTCGATGAACGAACAGAGCACGTAGCGGTAGGCCAGAAGCGTCGCTCGGTCGTAGCCCTGCTCGGTCAGTTCGATCTCGATGGCGGCGATCTCGTCCACCACCTGGCGGTAGAGGCGCTCGACGTCGGCGACCTGATCGAGCTGGCGCACCCTTACCACCATTCCCAAAAGGCTTCCGGCGGCGTCGACCAGCGGGTTGAGGTTGTGGCCGCGCAGTCGAAACCAGTAATCCTCGTCGGCGTCGAGCTGCTCGGCGTGGCTATGGATCAAATGTTCGAGCCCGCGCTCGTTGATCAAGTCCTCGTGGCGCCCCTTCACCGCTTTTGACGCAGAGGCGCTCGGCTCATTGGTGGCTAGCTGTGACATGGTTTAACTCCTGATCGCCCAGAACTGCATTTCCAGGCCCGGGAACTCCCCAGCCACGTGGAACGCAAAGCCGCTGGCGCCCTCGAGCATGCTCCAGGCCTCGCTCTGGCGATCCAGCTGGAAGTAGGTGTAGCCGGCGTGGTAGGGCAGCTCCCGCGGCGCCACCGGTAGCGGCTCGAGCGGAACCCCCGGCAGCTGCAGGCTGATCAAATCGCGAATGCGCTCGACGCTGGCCACCTTGGTCTGCTGCAAAAACAGCTTGCGCAGGCGTTCGTTCGGCATGTCGGCGCGCACCGCGAGGATGAACTGGGCGGACTCGATCAGGCTTGCGTCGGACAGCGGCGCCACCAGCAGGCCGAAGCGGCGCGACTGCAGCTGAATCGCCACCGCGCGAGGTTCGAGCACCGTCGAGAGCGACTGGCGCAGCATCCGCATCAGCGGCTTGAAGGCACGCTCCGGGTGGTCGTGATCGTAGGCTGGGCACTCCGGCGGCAGGCGCGACTCGTCGGTGAAGGTGATCAGCTCGCAGGCGATCTCGTGCATGGTGTCGTAGAGACGCTCCGGGTGGAGCTGGCCCAAACGCGCCAGGTGCTGAAAGCGCGGCTGAGCCCGGTTGAGAAGCTGCAATAGCATGAAGTCGGCAACGTCCGCCACCCCTGCCTGATGGGGCGTGGAGAGGCGCTGGGCGATGTTGCGCGCCCGCTCGCGCATCAGCCCCGCCATCTCGCCGACGAAGCGCTGGAGACCAGCCGCCGCCTGTACGTTCAAAAGCGTCGGCAAGAACTGCTCGTCGAGCACCAGGCTTCCATCCGGGCGGCGCTCGACGATGCGCGCCACCGCAAGGCACGCGTAGCCGCTGCGGTCGTCACGCTCAAGCAACAGCCGGGGCGAGACGCGGGCGACGTCGAGCTGTGCCGTGGTACCCTCCTGGGAGTGCAGATCGCGCACGCTGCGCGCGGTCATCCGGTAGCGAGCGGGCAGGTCGTCCTCGGGCCAGCGCACCTCGCCGACGCCGTCGGTGGCGAGCGGAATGCCCAGGTAAACCACCTGGTTGGTGAGGCTGGCGTCATCGATCTCGAGCGCGGCGGGCTCAAGATCATCACCGGGCAGATGAAACGCCACGCCGTCCGGCATCACGCCGCTGGCACGGCTGATGGCGATGCGCCCGAAGCTCAAGAACTCGTGGTTGAGCTCAAGGGTCAGAAAGCCGTAGAGATAGTGGCTCACGCCCTTGAGCCGGGTATCGAGAAGCCCCTCGAGGCTTCGCTGCTGTTGCTGAAAATGCTGGGGCTTGATGAACAGCCCCTCGCTCCAGACCACGCGGTTGCGACTGGCCATTACTCCTCCTTCCTTAACTCGACTTCGCTGTCACGGAGGTGAACGAGCAGATGATAGTGTTGGGCCTGACTCCTCACTTTCACCACTTTCTTCCACTCGGCCTCGTTGGGCGTGGCGTAGAAGGCGATGATGCCGATGTAGCGCGCCTGCTCGTCGATCTCGAAGGGCTCGTAGAACTTCCACTGCCCCGGCAGTAGGGTAAAATCGTCGTGGGTCAGGTAGTTGGTGCCCAGCGCCTCTTCGAGATCCTCGCGCAGCTGGAGCATATCGGCGGCCATCAGCATCGAGTCATCCTTGAGCTGCAGCACCTGAAAACGCAGCGGCGTGCCTTCTCCGTCCAGATTGGGGTTCACATCCGGCTCCGCCACCATGCTCAGATCGACCAGCGTCGGGCGCTCCTCCGGATAGCCCACCGGAATCGACGGATCACGCATGACCTGCCAGGACTTGCTGGCGGCCTCTCGAGTCGAAGCGCAGCCGGCAAACAGTAGGCACAGGCAGGCAATGCCTGCCAGCCGTATGAACGTGGCGGTGCTCATGGTGCTTCCCGCTGCTGACGGCGAACGGAGTGGTCGTAGGCCTGCTCGAAGACTTCCCAGAAGAGCTTCTGGAACCCCTGCTGGCGGTTCGAATTGAGCTCACGGTAGTAGTGCTGATACATCTCCCAGGCCCAGCCCTCCTCGTTCTCGATGCGGTTGCCCGCTCCCCGGTAGGCGTGAAAGCGCTTGAGCATCGCCTCCGGCGAAAAGGCATCGAGAATCGCCCCCAGCGCCTCCTTGATCGCCTCCTCGACCGCCACCTGGTGCTGCCCCTGATGGCGCAGGCTTTCGGCCACCGCCTCGGGGGCGGAGAGATGCACGTAGCTGCGCTGGGCCGAAAACATGGTCTCGGCGGTCTGCTCGAAATCGAGCCCCAGCCGCAGGGGGTTGTCCTCGATGGGCTGAAGACGGCGGTCGCGCAGCGGATATCGGCTGTCGTTCTGGGCCTGCTGAAGGGTGCGCAGCCCGTCAATGGTGGCGCGCAGGGTCTGCCCCGCTTCCTCGAGAAATGCTTGCTGCTCGCCGCTGTCACGAAACCCAAGGTCGAGCCCCAGCCCACGGAGCAGCGGGTCGGCGCCAACGTGGCTCAGCTCCTGTGGTATCGGCTTTTGCCAGCGGTCCTCCAGCTGCTCGCCTACCGAGCGTTCCAGGTCGTCCAGTTGCCGCTCATCCATGTCTGTGCTCCTCTGCGTTCTCGTGCCGGTTAGGGATTTGATGCCAGGCAGGCGCACCGCTTCCTCGCGCGGTTCGCGAGTGCCCTGTCCGTAAGGTTCGTTGCGGGTGAACGGCAGCTCCTCCAGCGGGTCGATGCCGCGGGGGGTCGGCTCGCTGTCGTCGAGGGCTCTCATCGGGTCGTGCTGGAGCGAGCCGGGAATCACCCCGCCCAGCGCCTCGATCGGGTCCTCGCGCTGATCGGCGCGTTCGAGCTCGCCATCCCGCTCCCGCTGCAGGGGGGCAGTGCCGACGTCGCGGGTGACGTCCTCCTGCTCGTCGTCGACCAGGGTGGTCAGCGCGTGCATGCCCGGCTGCCAGGCGTGGCGATTACCCAAATGCACCTTGAGCCGGTAGATGCCGACGGTCAGCTCGTCGCCGTCGCGCAGGGCGACCTTGCGGTTGCGGCCCACCGGCAGCGTGGCGCCGTTGATGAAGGTGTAGCCGCTGGCATCCACCAGGCAGAACTTGCCGTCGACCTTGGTGATCTCGGCGTGGTGCGGCTTGATGCGTCGTGCCTGGTCTTGCAGCAACCAGCCATCGAACTCGCCGCTGCCGAGGGTGCCACCGTCGCTTTGGAAGACGTGGCTGCTGGAAGAGCGGCCCTCGAGCTGCTCGCTGTTAAGGACCACCAGGGTGATGGCGTCGAACGGGTCGGCTTGCATGGCTTAACTCGTCATTTGAATACGTACGCGACGACGTGTGCTCTCTTCGTCGCTCTCGGGGTCCACGAACGTGGTCCAGCCCAGCTGGCACGAGCCCGCGTCACCCAGACGCATCGGCTTGACCTCGCTCTCCAGCAGTTCGATCTCCAGGTCGTAGGCCAGAGGCTCGCGCAGCACGAAGTTCACCAGGGTCTTGAGCGGCGCGTGCTCCTGGCCATCGGGCAGGAAGTCGCGAAACCGCTCCAGGGTCAGCCCGCGCAGGCACAGGGCGAACTTGCCCTGCACGTCGGCGACGCGCTCGCCGGCCACCATGTCCTGGCCCAGCGTCATGGCGCCGAGCCCGGCGCGGCTGCGCTGGTCGAGCGGAATCTCCACCCAGCGCTTGACCCACTGCTCGATCTCGACGCAGGCCAGATCGAAGCAGTGGCTGACGATGCCGCAGACCACCTCCGGCGAGCGCGACCGCCCCGCCAGGAGCCCGGCGTAGGCGAGCATCTTGCTCCAGTTGATCGGCGTCTCGCCGCGCAGCCTCTCGTCGGCCAGCCCCACCAAGGCGAACACCGCCGCGGAGAAACCGTCCCGGGCATCGTCCTGATAGCGCACATAGTGGCGATACTTGCGCCAGTTGCGGTGCATCAGGGTCAGCAGGCGGTGGTTGAAGAAATCCAGGAAATCCCCCGCGCTACCCTCCTGGTGGGCCGAGGCGTGGGCCAGCGCCTCCAGGTAGTAGCTCGGCAGCGGCGACTGGGCCCCCTGCAGGCCCAGAAAGCTGACCTCCATGGCGTAGCGGCCCTGCTCGCCGGCTTCGAGCGACAGCACGTCGCTGCCGGGAAAGCCCAGCGACGCCGAACTCTTGTAGCTGACCCGCGAAAATCCGGGCACGCTACCGCCAGGCCGCTGCTCCAGGTCGTCGCCATGACGCCGGTGCAGCAGCTCGACAAGCTGAAAGAATTGGTAGCGCCGCGCCCTCTCCACCAGCGGCGCCGGCGCTACATCAGGGGCTGCTGCCCCTCCTGCATGCTCCATACGTAGCGCTCCTGGTTGTGCCGGTTGATGACCTGCAGCTCGTGAAAGGCATTGATGCTGGCGTAAAGCGACATAAAGCGCGCCAGCACGCTGCCGAACAGGTAGAGGCTGCCTTCGTCGCCGAACGCCTCCTGGTCCAGGGTCATGACCGAGCGCAGCCCGCGCACCGGCAAGCCACGGCGCAGCCGATCCACCGGCTGCGTGTCGATGTCGACGATGCCCGCCAGGCGTTTTTGCGCCACGCGCTCGGCCTGACGGTCGATCAGGGCGCGAAAGTCGTAGGCCTTGAGCACCGAGCAGAGCGCGTCGCGGCTTAGCAGCGATAGATAGTTCAGCGAAAGATTCGAGATCAGCACCCACAAAAGCCGGTCGTCGATGGCCGGGCGCAGCACCGGCGTGGGCCGGGTAATATTGCGAAAGCCGGCAAAGGTCGGGCTCTTTTCGGTCCCGACGCAGATGTCACCCACCGTTAGCTGCTCGGGCAGCTCCCGGTTGCTGCAGGTCAGGCGCAGCGAGACCGTCTCGCGCCGCCCTAGGCACTCGCTTTCGTCGCCGCGCACGAAGGCGATGTCATGATCGAAGCCATCGCCGCGCAGGCTCGCGCCTACCCGGGTGCGGTAGTAAAGCGACTCATTGCCGCGATCACGCTCTATCTGGTGCTGGAAGCTTTCAAAGGGCACGTAGCGCCGCCCGCCCTGGGCGCCGCCGCCCCCTTCGAGGCGCCCCTCTACCTCGTCGACGCTGAACACCTCGAAGTGCGACGGCGCCTTGCTGCTGGGGCGGATGCGATACTCGCTGCGCTCGCCGGTCAGGTCGATCGGCTCGGCGTCGTGCTCGAACAGGTTGATCGCTGGCGTGCAGTAAAGCGCCAGATGCTCATCTTGCAGGCGGGCGTCGGTGGGCAGCGGGCGCTTGAACACGAACCGCAGCATCACCCGCGAGGCCGTGGTAGCTGGCATGCCCACACCGAGCTCGTGCACGTCAAAAAAGTGAAACGCCTCGGGAAAGCAGAGGTACTCCTGCAGGATGCGATAGCCCTGATGGACGTTGCGCGGGTACGGCAAGAGCGCCTGGTCGCGCTCGAAGCCGACAGCGCGCAGCGCATGAGGTGGCAGGCGATGACGCTGGTCATCCACCTCGAGCTCGAGCCGCTCCAGATAATGACTCATCCAGAGATACAGCGTCCGTGCGGTGTAGCCGTCACCGCCGAGGTGAAGACGCAGGGTATCGAGCCCCAGCTCGTTCATCGGCTGGTCGCTGTGTACGTCAAGCGCAAGCTCGACGATCGAGCTCTCACGGGTATGGCGCGCAGTGACGCCGGCGTGGGCCAGCGGATGGAGCACGACATCGTGACAGGTGCGAAACAGGCAGGTCGTGCCCTCGACTGGGGTGCTCGAAAGCTCGGTACCGCGCGCTACCTGTTGACGCTGGCTCAGCACGTGCCAGACCGGCGTGAACTGCACGACGGTCATGCTGGGTACCGGGCGCAGGTAGTTGGGCCACATCATGCCGATCAGCGAGTGGGTCAGCTCGGGAAACTCGTCCTCAACCTTCTCGCGCATCCGCCCGGTCAGAAAGGCGAACCCCTCCAGCAGGCGCTCGACGTCCGGGTCGGTGCTGCGCTCGGAGAGAAAGCGGCTAAGCCCCGGGTTCGCCTCGGCGAACTCCCGGCCCTGACGCTTCAAGAAGTTGAGTTCATCGCGGTAGTAGCGGTTGAGCATGAAAGTCTCACCAAGCCATCAGTTGAGACACTGATAGCGCTTGTTGTTGAGCAGCAGATCGATCGTGGCCTGGGTGCGGTCGTTGCCGAGCGCGACGGTGGCATGCACCTGAAAGCGCAGCTGGAGGGGGTCGCCCGCATTAGGCAGCGACGCCACCTCCACCCGCTTCACCCGAGGTTCGAAGCGCTCGATGCACTGGCGAATCGCCCGCTGGATGTTGAGCTCAAGGTCGAGCACGCCGATGGTGGCATCGTTGAAGTCCAGCAACCCAAGCTCCGGCGCGCAGGCGCTGTTGCCCGGGTGGCTGTTCAGAAGCTCCACCAGGTGGCGCTTGATCGACTCCACTACCTCCGCCAGCCGGCTCTGCTCGGTGAGCGCTTGCGGCTGGTGAGGTGCCGCCAGGCGTTCGAACAATCGGCTGCCCAAGCGCCCATTGCTGTGCGTGGCCATAGCGTGGCTTACCTCACTCCTTGTCGAGACGACCGACCAGGGAGAGCTCGAAGTTCGCCCCCATGTACTTGAAGTGCGGACGCACCGACATCGACACCTGGTACCAGCCCGGCTCGCCCTCGACGTCCGATACCTGAATGGAGGCGGCACGCAGCGGACGGCGGCTGCGCACATCGGAGGGCGGGTTCTCCTGGTCGGCCACGTACTGGCGAATCCAGGCGTTGAGCTCGCGCTCGAGATCCTGACGCTCTTTCCAGGAGCCGATCTGCTCGCGCTGAAGCACCTTCACGTAGTGCGCCAAGCGGTTGATGATGAACATGTAGGGCAGCTGGGTGCCGAGCTTGAAGTTGGTCTCCGCCGCCTTGCCCTCTTCGGTATTGGGAAAGACCTTGGGCTTTTGCACCGAGTTGGCCGAGAAGAAGGCGGCGTTGTCACTACCCTTGCGCATGGTCAGCGAGATGAAGCCCTCCTCGGCCATCTCGAACTCGCGGCGGTCAGTGATCAGCACTTCGGTCGGGATCTTCGCCTGCAGCTGGCCGAAGGCCTCGTAGGTGTGCACCGGCAGGTTCTCGACGGCGCCGCCGCTTTGCGGGCCGATGATATTGGGACACCAGCGGTACTTGGCGAAGCTATCGGTGAGTCGCTCGGCCAGTAGATAGGCGGTGTTGCCCCAGAGATAGTGCTCGTGATCCTCGCTGACCGTCTCGCGGTAGTTGAAGGTCTTGACCGGGTTTTCGATCGGGTCATACGGCGTGCGCAGCAGAAAGCGTGGCGCGGTCAGACCCAGGTAGCGCGCATCCTCGGATTCCCGCAGGCTGCGCCAGCGGGCGTACTTCGGCCCCTCGAAAATGGCCTTCAGATCCTTGATGTTGGGCAACTCCTCGAAGCTGTCGATACCGAAGAACGACGGCGCCACCGAAGACATAAAGGGCGCATGGGCCATGGCGCCGACCGCCGAGGTGTACTGCAAAAGCTTCATGTCCGGCGTCGAGGGGGAGAAGTCGTAGTGGCCGATGATGCCGGCCACCGGCTCGCCACCGAACTGGCCGTATCCCGCGTTGTAAACGTGATGATAGAGCCCGCTCTGGCTGACCTCCGGGGCGAACTCGAAATCCTCGAGCAGCTCCTGCTTGGTGGCGTGGAGCACGTCGAGCTTGATGTTCTCGCGAAAGTCGGTGCGATCGACCAGGAGCTTCAAACCCCGCCAGGCGGATTCGAGCTGCTGGAACTCCTGGTTGTGCAGCACCTCGTCGACCTGATGGCTTATCTTGCGATCGAGTTCGACGATCATGTCGTCGACGATGGACTTGTTGACCTTGGGGGTCGACTCGTCGCCCGCCAGCAGTTGGGAGATGAAGGCGGCGACCCCCTGCTTGGCCACGTCGTACCCTTCATCGGCCGGCGCCATGCGGGTCTGGGCCATGACCTGATCCAGCAGCGAGACCTCTTCGGTTTCTGTCTGGGTCGCTTGGGAGTGCTGTTTAGCCGTCTTGCTCATCGTTTAGCCTCGCGTTGGGTGGGGTGAATGCAGCGGGTCCGGGGCTCATTCGCCTTCCTGACGGTCCGTATCCAGCAGCTCCAGCTCATTCAGCAGCTGCTGACGCGCTTCGTCGCTCTCCAGCAGCTTCTGCAAACGATCCCGAAAGGCGGGTACGTTACCCAAGGGGCCTTTCAAGGCCACCAGCGCCTCGCGCAGCTCGACCAGCTTACGTAGCTCCGGCACCTGCCTGGCGATGGCGTCCGGCGAGAAGTCCTGGAGGGATTTGAACGACAGATCGACCGCCATCTCGTCGGGCTCGCCGCTCTCCTCGAGCCGATTGGCGACGGAGGTCTGTAGCGTCAAACCCGCTTCGCGCATCACAGACTGGAAGTTGTTCTTGTCGACGGAAACCGCTTGGCGCTCTTCGATCGGCGTCTCCTCCTCGCCGCCCTTGAAGTCACCTACCACCAGTAGTTTCAGCGGCAGTTCCATATCCGCCTGCTGATCGCCGGTGGCCGGAACGTACTTGATGTTGATGCGCTCTTTGGGCGCGACGGTGCCTTGTTTAGCCATGAAGATGCGTCCTGAGAATGAAAAAATCGAACGTTTCAGCCAATAATAATCAATCTATTAACGCTAACCAATTTGCATTAACGCCATCAATGCGCCATTTTTAAACACTGTATATTGCTCCAGATAATACGAATGCTTCTCACCTACACGTTAGGCGAACTTAGGCGCATTTTTGCCGAACTTACGCCAATGACAAATAATGATTAACTTTAGCGATTGCGCTTTGTAAGATATTTCTTACATAAAAAATCAAAAATATCTTAACCACGAAACCCTATTTTCTCTTTCGCGGAGCCGGCAAGAGGGAGCCGATAGCAAGACCTTGATGCAAATTAAAATTAGAAAAAAAGAGGAAAGGTAGCGTTTCAGGGGGTAAAAAATGAACTTTCTTGATCAATCGGTGCTGACATGCACCACACCGTTTACTGCTACCGCGCTCAATGAGCAAAGGCTTGCCTGCTGGGCAACCACTTGCTTGAACGCAAGCAAGCCAATGCCTAATTAAAATTTATTTTAATTTCGTTAGAAGATTAAGAATTTGATATAAATAAACTTTTTTATTGTTGGCATGCGCACTGCCTTGTACTGGGCGATCATCGGGCTATCCGCCCTTTTCTCACTCATGACCAAGGAGATCTCCCATGCCGACACCGTGTTATATCAGCATCGAAGGCCAGACTCAGGGCAATATCACTGCCGGCGCTTTTACCCCCGACTCCGTAGGCAACATCTACGTGGAAGGGCACGAAGATGAGATGCTGGTCCAGGAATTCAAGCACGTCGTGACCGTGCCGACCGACCCGCAGTCCGGTCAGCCCTCTGGCCAGCGTGCCCATAAGCCATTCGTCTTCACCGTCGCACTGAACAAGGCCGTGCCGCTGATGTACAACGCTTTGGCCTCCGGTGAAATGCTGCCCAACGTGGCGCTGAAGTGGTATCGCACCTCCGTTGAGGGCAAGCAGGAGCACTTCTTCACCACCACACTGACCGACGCCACCATCGTCGACATCAACCTGCGCATGCCGCACGCTCAGGATATCAACAAGGCCGAATTCACCCAGCTGATGGATGTCTCCCTGGCTTACCGCAAGATCGACTGGGAACACACCGTTGCTGGTACCTCCGGCTCCGACGACTGGCGCGCGCCGATCGAAGGCTAAAGCTTTCGCTCAGCCACAAAAAACCCCTTCCCTGCGAAGGGGTTTTTCGCGCTTACTACCTGCCCCGTTTATTCCCACCTTACCCGCGCGCCTGCGCTATCCTGCTCGACGCGCACAAATACCGCTTCGCTGTGGGCGATCAACGTTGCCTCCGGGGTGTCGTCATGCACCACGCCCAGCGCCATGGCCCAGCGCTCATCATCTCGCAGGACAGGCAAATAGAGACAGGAGTGATCGGCACATAGGTAGGTCGCCTCCGGGTGCCGGGTCAACGTCGACCACCGCGGGCTTGTCTCTTCCAGCGTGGGCGCTTGTTCCCAATCGAGCGTATCAAAGCGTTTAAGCGCCGCCGCGGCGGCGCTTTCAGCGCGCATCTGCGCCTTGAGCGCGGCGCGGTAGTTGGCCGCCTGGCGCTGGTCGACCAGCGCTGACTGCACCCCGACCAGGGCGAGCATCAGCGCGCTGGTCAACACCACCATGACCACCACCAGCGCCGCTCCGCGCTGATGCTTGGGCAGTTTCACGCTGTCAGGGCGACCAGATGGTGTGCTCAATGGTGTTTTGGCGCGATGTAACATGAAAACCGATCTCCTTGCCGCCGGGGCCCAGCGGTAGCGTCACGTAATACACGCCGTCACCGACGCGCTCGACCATCGGCTCGTCGCGCGCGCAGCTGCCCTCACCGGCGCTTTCGAACGTGACCAGCGGCTGGGCGGCCTCGTTGTCCTGTACCGTGCAGCGACACGCCCCAGACTCCTTGCGGCATACGAGTTGAAAGACCCCGGCGGGCGCCGTCTCAGCGCCACCTTGAACGCGCAGCCGGTCGGCCAGAGCGGTGGCGGTATAGACCAGCGCCTCCTGCTGGCGGCCGAGCCGGTCCACTTCGCGAAAGGTGTGAAACCCCGATAGCAAGAGCTGGCCAGCGCCGATCACCACCAGACTCGACAGCACCACCGCGACCAGCGCCTCGCTCAGGGTGAAGCCGCGCTGAGCGTTCACGGCGCGGGGCTCTTGCGAGGAAGTTCGAGGCGGTAGCGCACGCGCTCCGCCTGGGCGTGGGTGATGGTGATTTCGAAGGCGCAGGAGGCTTGCTCGATGGCGCCCTGGGCCTGGCCGTCGAGCGCGGCTCCACTTTGAGTGAACCAGTGCTGGCGCCAGCGGCGCTCGAGGCGGTCAAGCTCCAGGGCGGCACAGCTCGGCGCCACGCGGTAGGCGGCCCAGAGGCGCTCCTGGGCGTCCAGCGCGGCGACGCCAGCCAGCGCGCGCTGGTGGCCTTCGCGCACGCTCTCGAGCGCCTTGAGTTCGAGCGCGGCAACGCCAATCAGCCCGATCGACAGCACCAGCAGCGCCACCAGCGCCTCGGTAAAGGCGAAGCCGCGCTGACGCTGCATTTACCAGCACTCCGCGGGGCCGCGCTCGCCCAGCGCGTTGAGAGTCAGCGGCGCGGGGCAGCCGTCGTCTTCGTCACTCGTGGCGCTCAGTACGAAGCCGCCGTCGTAGCCTGGGGCCTCGGGGTCGCGGGTGCCCGGTGTGCGGGCGAGATCAAAATGGCCGTCCGGCGAGGTCAGGGGGATGGCGCAGGCGTTGTCGTAGCTTTGAAAACGCGCGTAGCAGCGCTCGAGTTCGGTGGCGGCGGCCAGAAGCCCCGCTTTGGCATCGGCGCGCAGGGCGCTTTGCAGATAGCGCTGGTAGGCCGGGTAGGCGATGCTCGCCAGTAGCGCGATGACCGCCAGGACGATAAGCATCTCGATGAGGGTAAAACCGCGCCGGCCCTTGGTGGCGCCGGCGCGGGGATCAAAACGGTGGAGCACGACGTCGCCTCGTTTTAGTTAGCCCATACCCGAAGTATGGCTAAAACGGGCGTTGAAAGCATCAGCCGCTCGCGATCACCTGGTCGCGCAGCTCCTTGGGCATGGAAAACACGATGTTCTCCTCACGCCCGGCAAGCTCCGAGGGGTCGGAGGCGCCGAGCGCCTTGAGCCGCTCGATCACGCCTTTCACCAGCACTTCCGGGGCACTGGCGCCAGCGGTCACGCCAATACGCGAGACGTTCTCGAGCCAGGCGTCCTCGATCTGGTCGGCGTTGTCGATCAGATACGCCGGCGTGCCGATACGCTCGGAGAGCTCGCGCAGGCGGTTGGAGTTGGAGCTATTGGGGCTACCCACCACTAGAATCAGATCGTTTTGCGCCGCCAGATCGCGCACCGCGTCCTGGCGGTTTTGCGTGGCGTAACAGATGTCGTTCTTGCGCGGGCCCTGAATCTCGGGGAATTTATCGCGCAGCGCGTCGATCACCTTCGCCGTGTCGTCCATCGAAAGCGTAGTCTGGGTAACGAACGAGAGCGTCGAAGGATCCGCCACCTCGAGTTTCGCCACGTCCTCCTCGTCCTCGACCAGGTAGATGCGCCCGCCAAAGGAGGTGTCGTAGCGGCCCATGGTGCCCTCGACCTCCGGGTGCCCTTCGTGGCCGATCAGAATGCATTCCTGGCCGCGCTTGGCGTAGCGCAGCACCTCCATGTGTACCTTGGTGACCAGCGGGCAGGTGGCGTCGAACACCTTCAAGCCCCGGCGGTCGGCGTCTTCCTGGACCGCCTGGGAGACGCCGTGGGCGGAGAAGATCACGATGACGTCGTCCGGCACCTCGTCGAGCTCCTCGACGAACACCGCGCCGCGCTCGCGCAGCGAGTCGACCACGAACCTGTTGTGCACCACTTCGTGGCGCACGTAGACCGGCGGGCCGAAGACGTCCAGCGCCCGATTGACGATGTCGATGGCGCGGTCGACCCCGGCGCAGAAGCCGCGCGGGTTGGCCATTTGAATGGTGATCGGCGTCGCTTGAGACTCGGTTTCGGGTGCGTTCATGGTAGCGCCTTGATGCGTGAGCGCATCGCTTGGTGAATAGTGGACAGCGGTCAGCGTTCGCCTTTCGACCGCCGTGCGTCTGTCGCGTTCGCCGCTCCGGCTCAGTGCGTGGTCGCAGGCGTTACGTCGAGCACCTCGACCTCGAAGGTCAGTGTACGCCCGGCCAGCGGATGATTGAAGTCCACCTCGACCCGGTCGCCGTCGATGGTCTTGACCACGCCGGGAAGCTCGGTGCCCGCCTTGTCGGCGAACGACATCACCATGCCGACTTCCGGCTCTTCGTCGCCGAAATCCGCCCGCTTGAGCGTCTGGATGTTCTGCGCGTTGTGCTGACCGAAAGCGTGCTCCGGGGTGATCTTGAAGGCGCCACTCTGGCCCGGTTTAAGCCCCTTGATCGGATGCTCGAAGCCCGGCGGCAGGTTGCCGTCGCCGAAGACGAAGGTGGCCGGGGTTTTCTCTCTGGTCGAGTCCACCACCGTGCCGTCTTCGAGCTTCAGGGTGAAATGCAGGGTAATTTCCATACCCTCGTCGATGACGTAATCCATGCGTTTCTCGCTAGTGGGTGGTTTCGTTGACCGCAGCCTTCTTGCGCCGTCGATCGCCCAGGACCGACTCCCAGATCAGCCCCGCGGCGCCGATCACGATGCCCATATCGGCCACGTTGAACGCCGGGTAGTACCAGCCGGCCACGTGAAAGGAGAGAAAATCCACCACGTAGCCGTGGATCAGCCGGTCGTACAGATTGCCCAGCGCCCCGCCGATGATCAAGGGCAGCGCCAGCGCCAGAATCCGCTCGTCGCGGCGAATGCGCGAAAGCCAGACCGTCAGGCCCACGCTTGCGCCCACGGCGATCACGGCGAAGAACCAGCGCTGCCAGCCCGGATGATTGGCCAGAAAGCTGAACGCTGCGCCGAAGTTGTGCATCAGGCGCAGGTCGAAAAACGGCAGCACCTGCACCGGCGCGTTGTAGTCGAGCGCGTGGCTGACCCAGTACTTGGTCGCCAGATCGAGCGCGATGACCGCTACGGCGATCCATAGAAAGCGCAGCGGTTTGGGCATCGGCGCCCCGCGCTGTGCCGGGGTTTGAGCCGCGTTAGGCATAGCGGCGAACCTCGCCCGGGCCGTCCGGCAGGTTCAGAATCGAGCGTTCGCAAAGCGTCGGGTGCTCCGGGTGGCTGCCCACGTCCGGGCGGCGCTCCCAGCTGCGCTCGCACTTTTCATAAGGACTCGGCGCCACCGCGACCTTGAGCCCTTCGAGCTCGCTATGGGCGCTCGCGTCGGCCTCACCGAGCGGCTTGAGCGTTGCGCTTGAGGTGATCAGCACGAAACGCAGCTCGTCTTCCAGCCGCGAAAGCAGCGCTTCGAGTTCGTTGCTGACGAAAAGCGTCACTTCGCTATCAAGCGACCCCTTGATAGCGCCCTCGTTACGCGCCTCTTCAAGCCGCTTGTTGACCGCCTGCTTGACCTCGAGCACCTGCTCCCAGAAGGCGCGGCCCATGTCGGCCTCTTCGGGAAGCGCCGCGAGGCCGTCGTAGTAGGTTTCGAGCAGCACGCTATCGCCGCGCTCCCCGGGGATGTGCTCGTAAATCTCCTCGGCGGTGAAGGAGAGAATCGGCGCGACCCAGCGCGAAAGCGCCTCGATCACGTGATAGAGCGCGCTCTGGCAGCTGCGCCTGGCGAGCGAGTCCGCTTGGGTGGTGTACTGGCGATCCTTGATGATATCCAGATAGAAGCCGCCCAGGTCGCGCGCGCAGAAATCGTGCACCTGCTGGTAGACGTCGCGGAAGCGGTACTCGTCATAAGCGGTCTGGATGCGCGCCTGGAGCTGGTCGGCGCGGTCGACGATCCAGCGATCCAGCGCGATCATGTCCTCGAACGCCACCATGTCGCGGCTCGGTTCGAAGCCGGTCAGGTTACCGAGCAGAAAGCGTGCGGTGTTGCGAATGCGCCGGTAGACGTCGGCGGTACGTTTGAGGATCTCGTCGGACACCGCCATTTCGCCGGAGTAGTCGGTGGACGCGGTCCACAGGCGCAGGATGTCGGCACCGAGCTTGTCCATCACCGTTTGCGGCGCGACCACGTTGCCGATCGACTTCGACATCTTGCGTCCCTGGGCGTCGACGGTGAAGCCGTGGGTCAGAAGCTCGCGGTACGGCGGGTGGCCGTCGATGGCGGAGCCGGTCAGAAGCGACGAGTGGAACCAGCCGCGGTGCTGATCCGAACCTTCCAGATACAGATCCGCCCGCGGGCCGGACTCGTGGCCGTGGGGGTGCGAGCCGCGGAGCACGTGGCGATGGGTGGTGCCGGAGTCGAACCACACATCGAGCGTGTCGGTGATCTTCTCGTAATCACTCGCCTCGGCACCGAGCAGATCAGAGGCGCCGAGATTGAACCAGGCGTCGATGCCGCCCTCTTCCACGCGCTTGGCCACCTCTTCCATCAGGCTAACCGTGTTGGGGTGAAGCTCGCCGGTCTGGCGATGAAGGAAGAACGGGATCGGCACGCCCCAGTTGCGCTGGCGCGAGATGCACCAGTCCGGGCGGTTGGCGATCATGCTGTGCAGCCGCGCCTGGCCCCAGCTCGGGGTAAAGTGGGTCGCCTTGATGCCCTTGAGCGCCTTCTGCCGCAGGGTCTTACCATCCTTACCCGCGATGTCCATGCCCACGAACCACTGTGCCGTGGCGCGGTAGATCACCGGCGTCTTGTGGCGCCAGCAGTGCATGTAGCTGTGGGTGATCACCTTGTGCGCCATCAGCGCGCCGGCCTCGTCGAGCGCTTCGACGATCTTCGGGTTGGCCTTCCAGATCATCTGGCCGCCGAACAGCGGCAGATCGTCGATGTAGACGCCGTTGCTCTGTACCGGGCCGAGCATGTCGTCGAAGCTCATGCCGTAGTCGCGGCAGGTGTTGAAGTCGTCCACGCCGTAGGACGGCGCCGAGTGAACGATGCCGGTGCTGCCGACCTCGCTTTCGACGTAGTCGGCCAGATAGACCGGCGAGCGGCGATCATAAAGCGGATGACAGAAATCGATCAGCTCCAGCGCTTGGCCCTTGGCGGTAGCGATGACGCTACCTTCGAGGCCAAAGCGCTCGAGGCAGCTCTCGACCAGCTCTTCGGCCAGCAGCAGCAGGCGCTCGCCGGTATCGACCAGCGCGTAGGTGAAGTCCGGATGAACGTTGAGCGCCTGGTTGGCGGGAATCGTCCAGGGCGTGGTGGTCCAGATCACCACGGCGGCGGGCTTTGAAAGCGCATCCAAACCGAAGGCCGACGCCAGCTTGTCGGCGTCTTCGACCGGGAAGGCGACGTCGATGGCGTCGGACTTCTTGTCCTGGTACTCCACCTCGGCCTCGGCCAGGGCCGAGCCGCAGTCAAAGCACCAGTTGACCGGCTTCAAGCCCTTGAACACGTAGCCCGCCTCGACCATGTCAGCCAGTGCGCGGATCTCGCCGGCTTCGTTGGCGTAGTCCATCGAACGGTAGGGATGGTTCCAGTCGCCGATCACGCCCAGGCGCACGAAGTCGGTGAGCTGGGTTTCGATCTGGGCACCGGCGTACTCGCGGCAGAGCTCGCGGGCCTTCGCCGGGGTCAGGTGCTTGCCGTGGGTAGTCTCCACCTTGTGCTCGATGGGAAGCCCGTGGCAGTCCCAGCCCGGCACGTAGGGCGCGTCGAACCCGGCCAGGTTCTTCGACTTGACGATGATGTCCTTGATGATCTTGTTGACGGCGTGACCGATATGGATGCTGCCGTTGGCGTAGGGAGGGCCATCGTGCAAAACGAACAGCGGAGCGCCGGCGCGCGCTTCACGCAGGCGCTGGTAGAGGTTCATGTCCTGCCATCTGGAAACCCGGCCCGGCTCCTGCCTGGGCAGCATGCCGCGCATGGGAAAGTCGGTATCGGGCAGGTTGAGCGTGTGCTTGTAGTCCATAGTCCGGTCAGCCGTCGTTAGCATCGGCGTTATCCGCCGAGGAGGAATCAGAAGAAGCGGTCTCGCGCCCAAGCGGCGCCGAAGCCAGCCAGGTCTCGAGGGCACCGCGCTTTAACGGCGCACTCGAGGCGTTGAAAATGGAACCCGTGGCGGCCGCGCTTTCCCCGGCCTTGAGGGCGAAGTAGCGCCGCGCGCGCGCCTGGTCGCGCTGAATCTGCGCCTTGAGCGCCTCGAAGTCGTCGAACCTGACCTCGCCTCGCAGCCGCGCGCAGGGGTAAACGGTCAGCCGCTTGCCGTACAGGTCGCCGTCGAAGTCGAACAGGTGCACCTCCAGGGTCGGGCGTTTGGCGCCAACGGTCGGGCGAAAGCCGACGTTGGCCACCCCCGGGTAGCAGGTGCCGTCGTCGAGCTCGGCCACCACCGCGAACACGCCGCGCAGCGTCAGCGGCTGCGACAATAGCGGCAGATTCGCCGTCGGAGCACCAATAGTGCGCCCGAGCTGCTGGTCGCGCACCACCCGCCCGGAGAGCGAATAGGCCCGGCCCAGAAGGCGCCGAGCGGCGGCGAAGTTGCCGCTGGCGAGCAGCGTGCGCACCCGCGAGCTCGACACCCGCTCGTCCTCGAGGGTGAAGGTGCGGGTGTGCTCGACGGCGAAGCCCTGCTCGTCGCCCACCGCTTTCAACAGCGCGAAGTCGCCGCGCCGGTCGCAGCCAAAGCGAAAGTCGTCGCCGACCACCAGGTGCTTCACGCCGAGCCCCTCGATCAGCACCTGATCGATGAATTCACGCCCGGTCAGGCTTCTAAGCGCCTCATTGAAGGCCAGGCACAGCACTCGCTCGGCGCCGTGTTCGCCGAGCAAGCGCACCTTCTCGCGCAGGCGCGTAAGCCTGGGCGGGGCCTGCTCGCCGGCGAAGTACTCCCGCGGCTGGGGCTCGAACACCACCACCGTCAGCGCCAGGTTCATGCGCGTGGCGTGCTCGCGGCACTGCTGCAAAATCGCCTGGTGGCCGCGGTGCACGCCGTCGAAGTTGCCGATGGTGGCAACGCAGCCGCGCGGGCTCTCGCCGCTTTCGGCGTTCAGATTGTGCAGACCTCGTATAACGTGCATGGCCCCTCGTTCGGTTGAAACCTGCCAGTCAACGCGTGAATAAAGGCTTACCCGGCGTGATAAAGCCCTTGATTATAACGAACGCGTGGTGAAGGTGCAGTCACGATTGCGCCCATGTCTTCTCACTCAGCTCGAAAGGCGGAAGTGGCGAAGCCGCAGCCCCCAGGCAGCGAGCCAGGCGAAATAGAGCCCGCCGCCGAGCGCAACGAGCCCCGCCACCCAGCCAACGCGGGTCCACAGGCCAAAATCGAGCCACGCCTGCCAGGGCGGCGTGAGAAAATAGAGCGCCGCGCCCATTAGCGCACTTCCGCCGCCAAGCTGTACCGCGTAGCGCCCCCAGCCGGGCTGGAACACCAGCACCTTCTGGCGTACCAGCAGATACCCCAGAAGCCCGGCATTCAGAAATGCCGACAGCGCCGTTGCCAGCGCCAGACCCGCGTGGGCCAGCGGCCAGATCAAAATCAGGTTGAAGACCATGTTCGCCACCATGGCGGCGATACCCACCTTCACCGGCGTTTTAGTGTCCTGACGGGCGAAGAAGCCCGGCGCCAGTACCTTGATCAGCATGAAAGCCACGAGCCCCACCGCGTAGGCGCGCAGACTCATGGCCGCCATTTGAATGTCGCTGTCGGTCATCGCGCCGTAGTGAAACAGCGTGATCAGAAACGGCTCGGCCAGCACCACCAGCGCAAGGGCCGCCGGCACGCCCAGAAGTAGCACCACGCGGATCGCCCAGTCGAGCATGGCGGCGAAGTGGTCGCTGGACTGCTCGGCGTGACGCTTTGACAGCGCCGGCAGGATCACCGTGCCGATCGCCACCCCGAACACGCCCAGCGGAAGCTCCACCAAACGATCCGAGTAGTAGAGCCAGGAGACGCTGCCTGCTGCCAGAAGCGATGCCAGCACGGTATCGAGCAGCAGGTTGATCTGCGACACCGAGACACCGAACAGCGCCGGCGCCATCAGCTTCAGAATGCGTTTGACGCCATCGTGGGCGAAGTTGGGCCAGGGCGTGGGCAGAAGCCCCAGCCGGTAGAGAAACGGCACCTGGAAAGCGAGCTGGGCCACGCCTGCGATCAGCACGCCCCAGGCCAGCGCCATCGCCGGCTCCTCCATCATTGGCATTAGAAAAAGCGCGGCCCCGATCAGCGAGAGATTCAGCAGCACCGGGGTAAACGCCGGCACCGCAAAGCGGTTCCAGGTGTTGAGTACCGACCCCGAAAACGCGGTCAGCGAAATCAACAAAAGGTACGGAAAGGTCAGGCGCAGCATGTCCGCGGTCAGCGCGAGCTTTTCCGGGTCGCGGCCGAAGCCCGGCGCGAACAGCCAGATGAGCCAGGGCGCGCAGAGCATGGCGAGCGCGGTGATCAGCGCCAAAAGCGCCGTGAGACTACCTGCCACGGCGTTCAAGAGCTCGCGGATCTCCTCGCGATTCTGGCGCGTCGAGTACTCCGAGAGCACCGGCACGAAGGCCTGGTTGAAGGCGCCTTCGGCGAACAGCCGGCGCAGGAAGTTGGGAATCTTGAAGGCGACGAAGAACGCATCTGCCCCGTTACCCGCACCGAGAAACGTCGCCACCACCACGTCGCGCACCAGCCCCATCACCCGAGAGAGCATGGTCATGGCGCTGACGACCAGCCCCGAGCGCATGAGCGTGCGGCGGGGGGCGGCTGGCTGGGAAGAGGAGTCCGTCATGGCGTTATCCGTAGGATCTGACTCTCAAGGTCTAATCAGGCACAAAAAAACCGGCCGTAGCCGGTTTTTTCAAGACGCTGCCGGCTTACGCTGCCAGCGCTTTAATTCGCTTGTTCAAGCGGCTTTTCAGGCGTGCGGCCTTTTTCTTGGACAGCACGTCCTTGTCGGCGATGCGGTCGACGACCGGCTGCATCACCTTGAACTCTTCCATCGCCTTGCCATGGTCGCCGGTGTGGATCGCCTTGATCACACGCTTGATGTAGGTGCGGACCATGCTGCGCTGGCTGGATTTCAGGACGCGACGTGACTCGGCCTGGCGGGCGCGCTTGCGAGCTTGCTTGCTGTTCGCCACTGGTATCTCCTTGGAGAATAAAGGTTGCCGCAACGGCAACGGATTAACTATGTGCTGTCGAGTGGCTTACCCGAACCCGACACTTCCTAAACAACCAATTGATTTGGCAATGCTTTATCGTCTGCCAACACGTGTCACGCGCGCCTTGCTACCGGCTCCGTTGACACGTTCTCTATCTGATCTGTCTGAGAGGATGGCGTAGCCTATCACAGCTGCCCCGGCCTTGCCAGCGCTTGTCAAGCGCAAAACGCGTCACGCGCAAAAGTGCTCGCGCGCGCGTTTGCTCCAGACGAAAAAGCTCGGATTCAAGCGTTCTGCCGGCGTGTGGTAGCCAAGCGCCGCGCCCGCCTGGTCGACGATCACACCGCCGGCCTCTTCCACCACCGCTTGCGCCGCGGCGGTGTCCCAAAGGCTGGTCGGCCCGAAGCGCGGGTAGACATCCGCCTGGCCCTCGGCGATCAGGCACGCCTTGAGCGAGCTTCCAAGGGGTGTGAGCCGATGCTTGCCGAGCGCGGCAAGCCAGCTCGTCAGCCGCGGGTCCTGGTGCGAGCGGCTGCCCAGCACCCGATAGCCTCGCGCCGGGTCGAACCCGCGACAGCGAATCGGCTGCCAGGCGCCGCCCTCGCCTTCGACCTTGAACGCGCCTAGCCCGCGCGCGGCCAGGTAACTCACCCCGAGCGCCGGCGCCACCACCACGCCGAGTACCGGCGCGCCCTGGTGAATCAGCGCAATGTTGACGGTGAACTCGTCGTTTCGCCTGATGAACTCGCGAGTGCCGTCGAGCGGGTCGACCAGCCAGTAGGTGCCCCCAGGCCCAACGCCATCGAAGCGCTCCACGCTCTCCTCGGAAAGCACCGGCGTCTGCGGCGTCAAGCGGGCAAGGCCCGCGAGGATCACCTCGTTGGCGCGAAGATCCGCCTCGGTCAGCGGCGTGCGATCCGTCTTGAGCGTAACCTCGATATCCCGGCGGTAAACCGAGAGGATCACCTGGCCGGCCTCATGGGCGAGCCGCTCGATCGCCTCGAGCAGGGTCCGGTCGGGGGTGGGCACGGCGCCTGACATCTAATCCTCCTCGCAGTGCGCCGCCGGCTCAGCGTCCATCGCCACGACGCCCTCGAGTTCGCGATAAGCCTGGCGTAGCCACACCTTCATGCGCTGACGCTCGGCGATGTTCATCAGGCGGCGGTCGTTGGCCACCGCCCAGAAGCTGCTATCGTTGAAGTCGATTTTTTGGGTCAGTTTGGCGTGAAGTTTCGGCAGCTCGATCAGTCTGGCCCCGGCCGCTTTCGCCTCACGGCAGGTGTCGCTTTGGCGAAAACGCTCGAAGCTCTCGCCGCGGCCCAGATTCTGTACCACCACGATGCTGACCGGCTCGCCGCGCAGGCGCTTGAGCAGCGTCTGCAAAAGCGTTACGGAATCGGCGCCGTCATCCATGACGTGCCACCACTGCACGCTCAAGCCCAGCTCGTCGAGCAGCGCGAACACATCGGTGTCGTCGAGCCAACGGTTCAGCGCTTGGGAGGACTGCGCTGCCAGGTCGATGATCAAATCGCGCTCGGGATGCGCTTCCACTGCCATCAGCACGCCGTCCAGGCTCTCGTCGTCGCCGATCACTACCGGCGAGGCGTAATCCGCGTAGAAACGCGAGAACGTGCCGTGGGAGGCATCGCCGTCGAAGCCGATGAACGTCCGATCATGGTCGATGTAGTACTGCGCGAGCACCCGCGCGGTCATCGATTTTCCCACCCCACCCTTTTCACCACCGATAAAATGTACGCAGGCCATCGTTACTCGTCTCTTGTGAAAACCGAACCCGTGGGATGAACACCGAACCCCGTAGCGAATTTAGCAAAAAAAACGCGCCGCGCCTTCACACGTTGGCACGACGCGGTTTTTAAAACGCCAAACGCGCTTCGCGGGCTAGTTGGCCTTGCGCCAGCCGCCGAGCACGCGGCTGTCCGGGCCGAAGAAGACGACCCGGTCGTGGTCGATCAGGTAGCGGTAGGCGGTTTCGAGCATGCCGGTGACGCGCAGTGCATCCTCGCCCTTGGCGCAGGCCATGCGCGTGGTCGAAAGCTCGCCCACCTCGATACGCTGGCTGTCGCCGAGGCTCACGCTACCCTGGAAATTGTTGCAGCCGTCGCTACCGGTGATGCGCCCATCGCGGGCGATCTGGAAATACGCGGTTTGCGGCATCGACAGCCGCTCGTCGGTACCGATCAGCAACAGATTCCAGCGCGGGCCGACGATCGCCCCGGAGAGCGTTTCACCGCTCTGCCCCACGGGCGAGCTGCCGGGCTGGGTAGGGGCGCTGCTGCACGCGCCGAGCAAAACCGAGGCGCTGACCGCCAGCGCGCTGAGTAGATGTTTTTTCACCTGGTGCTCTCCGCGTTACCAGCTGCCGCTATTGTCCATGGACGCCCAGGGCTCCTGGGGCTCGAAGGCGTCGCCCTTTTGCAAAAGCTCGATGGAGATGCCGTCCGGGGATTTGACGAACGCCATGTGGCCATCGCGCGGCGGGCGGTTGATGGTCACGCCGGCGTTTTGCAGCCGTTCGCAGGTGGCGTAGATATCGTCGACGCGGTAGGCCAGATGGCCGAAGTTGCGCCCGCCGTCATACTCTTCCGGGTCCCAGTTGTAGGTCAGTTCGAGCTCCGGGGCGGTGAGCCGCTCGCTGCGCTCGACATCGTTCGGGGCGGCGAGAAAAATCAGCGTGAAGCGGCCCTTCTCGCTCTCCTTGCGACGCACTTCCTCGAGCCCCAGCAAATCACAGTAGAAGTGAAGCGAAGCGTCGATGTCGCGAATACGTACCATGGTGTGTAGAAACTGCATAAAACTCCCTCTTCAAGCGGTCGGTTCACGAAACGTCAATGGGAACAGATTAGCCTCGTTTGGGCAATTGTCGAACCTGTGCAACGCCGGAACGCCGGGCCGCCGGGCCGCCGGGCCGCCGGAACTGTACAAAACCCGCGGGCTCTACTAAACACCCTGTTTCACCGCGCCTTTCATGCTCAGGCTTGAAGGCACGACAGGGACGTCAACTCTCGACAAGGAAACGCCGTGGATTCGATTACCCAAGCGGCTCTGGGCGCCGCCGTGGGCGGTGCCGTCATGGGCCGCCGTTTGGGCCGCAAGGCCGTTTTAATAGGGGCCCTTCTGGGCACGCTGCCGGATCTGGACGTCGCGCTGGATTACGGCGACGCCATCGCCAACGTCACCGAGCACCGGGGGTTTAGCCATTCGCTGTTCGTACTGACCGGCCTGGGCACGCTGCTGGCGCTGTTGAGCCGCTACCTGTGGCCCGGTCGGGCTTCGCTTGGCCGCTGGTGGTGCTTTTTCACCCTGGCGCTCACGACCCACCCGCTGCTCGACTCACTCACCACCTACGGCACCCAGCTCCTGTGGCCGCTGGACGCCCCGCCCGCCGCCTGGCCGATCATTTTCATCATCGACCCGCTCTATACCCTGGCGCTGTTGGGCGGACTCGTCGCCGCCTGCGTGTCGCGCCGGGTGGTGCACTACTGCGCCATGGGCCTGGCGCTTTCCTGCGCCTATCTGCTGATGGCGGCGGGCATGAAGTGGTCCATCGAGATGCGACTGGCGCCGGCGCTCGAGGCGCGCGGGCTCGAAGATGCGCCGCTGCTCGTTCAGCCCACGCCGTTCAACATTCTGCTGTGGCGCGCCACGGCGGTGGGCGAGGATCGCTATTACGAGGGGCTGGTCAGCGTGTTCGACGACGACCGTGCGCCCATTCTGGAGCCGTTTGCCCGCGAGCAGGCGCCGCTCGAAGAGGCGGCGCTCGGCGGAGCGCTTGGCCAGCGCCTCGCCTGGTTCAGCGGCCCGTTTTTGCGCTACGAGGTCGAGCCCATCGACGGCGTCGAGACGCTGATCGCCACCGACCTGCGCCTGGGCTTTCCCGGCTTCCATCCGTTCAACTTCACCCTGGCCACCCTTGAGCAGGGCGAGTGGCGGCCGGTCGCCGAAAGCGAGCAGCGCCCCACCGAGCGGGGGTTGAGCGGGCGCACGCTGTCGCGGCTGGTGGCGCGGGCGATGGGCGACGAAGACGCGCTGTGCGCCAGCGACTTCATCGCCCCCGAGTGGCGGCTCGAGGGCGAAACCTACGCCTGCCGTGCGGGTACAAGTGCCGCCGACTAGTCCGGCGCGATGCCCTGCCCGCAGCCGCTGTACTGCTCGCCCTGGTAGGTGAGCGTGACCCGGGCGGGGTACGGCGCCTCGCTTCCCCTGGCAAAGCAGGCACCGGCGTCGATGCGCAGCCGGAAAAAGGGCTCGACGTCGCCGCTTTCGAGCACCACCCGCCCGGCCTGGTTGTCCAGCACGCTGATCATGTACGGAAAGCGCGCCGGTGGCTGCGAGCCGATATCCAGCGTCAGCGTCGGCGTATCGTGGGCGAGCGTGACCTGCCAGCGGGGCGCATCGCCCTCACCCTTGAACATCACGCCGGGGTTTTCGGTGCGGGTCATCGCGGGCCGCGTGCCGGCAGCCTGGCAGGCGAGCTGGCCGCGCGGCGTTTCCACCCGCGCGGTCTCGCCGCGCTCCCAGAAGCTGATCTCGCCATCCTGGTAGCGCGCGCCGCTGGCCACCACCGCTTGCGGCAGCCGCCAGGCACCGTGCAACGACCAGAGCCGCAGCGCCTGGCCGTTGTCCGCGCTGATCAGGTGCTGGTTGGCGGGCTGGCAGTGCCAGGCCCGAAACGCGTTGGCGCTACCCGGAAACAGCGCCGAGGGCAGCAGCGGCGCGACGTTGTCGGCGGGCGTTTGTGGTGAAAGGCCCGGCGGCGACTCGCCATTCGCTCCTTGAGAGGCGGCGCAGCCGGCGAGCAAGACGCTCAACGCGGCGCCGGACAGCGCCGCGAGCGGGGTCTTGTGGATCATGCGGTGTTCCCTATCGTGTTTTTTTCAAGTGGCGACCGGGCGCGCGCTAGTCGCGCGTGAAGGCGTCCAGGTCGTGGGGGTCGAAGGTGGCGACACGCTCGGTCAGCCCGAGCGCCTGGCGGCGTTCGACAATACGCGCCTGCTGAGCCTGGCGGGCCGGGTCCGGCGCCTGACGGGCGTTGAGCGAGCTCATCTGATCGAGCCCCTGGTGGTAGAAGCTCAGGATATCGAGCGCTGAGCGGTTGTCTTGCCCGGCGGCGTTGTCCAGGGTTTCACGGTAGCCTGCGATACGCGAAAGGTGACTCTTGAGCTCCCAGACATAGCCCACCTCGCTCATCCAGGGGCGCTCCTTGATGCCAGCAAAGAGCGCGCTGGTGGCCAATAGCCCGAGCACCACGCCGAGGGCGAGACTCCAGAAGCTCGGCCCCAGCGCCGAGGCCAAAAGCAGCGAAAACAGCATCCCGAAGATCAGAAGCTGCCCCACCATCACGACGCTGATCATGCGCGCCTTGCGCCGATAGCGCGCGGGGTCCTGCTCCTTCAGGGTAAAGGCCATGGCGTGTCTCCGTTGAAATAGCCACCATCATAAGAGAGTGGCCGCGGCATACAAGTCATGGCGCGCTCTTATTCAAGGCGTATCGAACGAGACGATCTCGACCCAGTTGGCGTCCCTGCCGGTGGGCGCGTCGTCGATCCGGGTAAACTCGCCGCTTTCCGGGTCGATACGGTAAAGACCGACGCGATCGTCGAGCTGCCCAGCGACGACCATGTAGCGCCCCGAGTCATCGATCTGAAATCCGCGGGGCTGCTTCTCTACCGTTTGGTGATGCCGGTAAGTGAGCTCGCCGGTCTCGGGGTCGGCCTCGAACGTCGTGATGACGCTGCTGGTACGCTCGGAGGCGTAAACGTAGCGCCCGTCCGGGGTGATATGAAGATCCGCGGCCCAGATGCGCGGCGTTTTATCACTCTCGTCGATCGTTTCCCGCGCCGCACCCCGGGCGAGATTCAGCGACGCCGGAATACCCTGCTCGGTGGCGATGTGAGTCAGCGTGCCGGTGTCGGCGTTGTAAGCGTAGGTGGTGACGGCCCCGGAAAATTCGCCGAGCAGGTAAACGAAGCGGCCATTGGGTGAAAAGACGAAGTGACGCGGGCCGGTCGCGTTCTGGGTCTTCAAGACGCCGGGGTCGTTCGACGAAAGCTCTCCGCTATCGGCATCGAAGCGCAGCTGCGAGAGCCGGTCATCCCCCAGACTGGTGGCAAAGGCGTAGCGATTGTCCGGCGAGGCGTGTATCGCGTGCGCATTGCGGCCGGTTTCGAGCGTCTGCTGCGCGTTTTGAACGACGCCGTATTCATCGATGGGGCTGACGCTGACCAGGTTGTCGGAGTAGGAGGCGCCAAACAGATAGGCGCCGCTCTGATCCGTTGCGATATGGGGCATGCTGGCGGGCAGCGCCCCACTACCCTGCTGGGTCAGCTTTCCCGTTTCCCTGTCGATGCGGTAACTCAGGATGCGATACGGCGCGCTGCGCAGGGACGCGTAGAGGTGCTGCTTATCGGGACTGATCGCCAGGGGCATGACGTTGTCGCCGGCGGCGGTCGTCTTCAGCGGCTCCAGAGTACCCGCAGTGCGGTCCAGGGCGTAGCTTGTAATCGCGCCGTCAGCGGCGTTGGAGACATAAACGTAGGTCTGCGCCTGAGCCGCCTGGCCTGCCCCGAAGAGTGTCGCGCTCATCAGTAAAATCCCTGCCATTCTAGTGGTTGTGTGCATGATGCTTTCAATCCCGCCTGCCTTGAACATCAGGTAATACATCGTACATCCTGCACACTGTAATGCGTTTTCAGGGCTGGTTCACCAGGGCTCACCCTTAACCAGACCAATGGCGTAGTGTCGATTTCGCGGGTTTGAAAGGTTTTTTCATCGCGCGGGGCCCGCTTCGCCAAAGCGCTACGGGCCCTGCGCGTAGGTGCGTCAAGGCGTTAGCGGGAGTATCACGCCAGCCGCTCGGCGGCGGTTTTCAGCAGGTGTTCGGTGGTGTCCCAGCCCACGCAGGCATCGGTCACCGAGACGCCGTAGCGAAGCGCGCCGGGGGTAAGCGCCTGCTTGCCTTCGAACAGGTGGCTTTCGAGCATCAGCGCGACCAGGTTCGCCTCGCCTTCCAGACGCTGGTCGAGCACATCGAGCATGACCTCGCTCTGGCGGCGGTGATCCTTGCGCGCGTTGGCGTGGCTGCAGTCGACCATCAGCCGCGGGTTCTGCCCTGCCGCCTGAAGACGGCCAACCGCGTCGCGCACGTGGCGCGCCTGGTAGTTGGGCTCACCATGGCCGCCGCGCAGCACGACGTGGGTGTGGGCGTTACCGGCGCTCTGACGCATGATCGGGCGGCCCTGGTCGTCCTGGGCAAAGCGCTGGTGGGGGTGGGCGGCGGCCTGCATGGCGTCGATCGCGACCTGCAGGTCGCCGCTGGTGGCGTTCTTGAAGCCCACCGCGGCGCGCAGGTCGCTGGCAAGCTCCCGGTGCAGCTGGCACTCGGTGGTGCGCGCGCCGATCGCCACCCAACTTAGAAGATCCTCGAGATACGGCGCGAGCATCGGCTGTAGAAGTTCGGTGGCCACCGGCAAACCGCGCGCGGCAACCGCGTGCATCAGTTCCCGGGAGCGGGTCACCCCTTTAGCCATGTCGCCTTCGCCGTTCAAATCCGGATCGTAGGCGAGCCCCTTCCAACCCACAGTGGTGCGCGGCTTTTCGACGTAGACGCGCATCACCGGCAGCACGTGATCGCGGACTTCTTCGCTCAGCGCGGCCAGGCGGTCGGCGTACTCGAGGGCGGCGTCCGGGTCGTGGATCGAGCAGGGGCCGACCACGACCAGCAGGCGCTTGTCCTCGCCTTCGAGGATGCGTTGGACCGCCTGGCGCTGATCGTCGAGGCGGGCGGCCAGATCGGCGTCGACGTGGATACGCTTCAACAGCTCGCCAGGGAGCGGCAAGGGCGTGGCGCCGTCGTGGGTTGCATGTTCGGCGCGGCGGGCGGTGGTCATCGGGGCATTCATGGCGTTAACTCTCATGGATCAAGGGACATCGACTCGGTAGGGTGCCACCCAGGTTGGCCCGGTCGGAGGTGGCTGCCTGCACCGACCGCGCGACGCTAAATCGCCAGGCGCTCCGATACCGTGGATAGAAACCGGTAAAGGTAGCGTTGAGTGCGGTCATGGTGAGTCTCCCTGATCAATGTGACGATGAATGATGACGCCTATGATCGCCTGAAACGCAAAAGCCCCGGCGGGTACTCCCGCCGGGGCTTTTGGTGTCGGCAGGCTACCCGGTTGGTATGCCTGCGGGGCCTGGCTAGGCGCCAGCCCGCGACATACCGGATATAAACCAATAGAAGCCGTAACCGAACGCGCACGCAGCAACGCCCAACGCGCGGGGCGTCGAAAGCGTTGTCAGCGAGCGAGTCGAAAGCGTCATGGTGATATCCGGCCTTTTGCGGTGTCAGGTTCGATAAACGTTCGGGTTCAATCCTGCCTGCATTCGCGGCAAATGACAACCGTCACGACGCAGGCCGACGCGGCGCGTAAGCGAACACGTCGGAATAGAGCCGCTCCGGGTCGGCCCCGTGAGCCTCGAGCACGTCGACACAGGCGTAGACCATGCCCGGCGAGCCGGAGAGGTAGATATCGCACTCGTTGGCCGCGACCGGCTCGCCTTCAATGGAAAGGCTCGGCAGCGCCCGTTCCAGCACGTCGTCGATACGCCCCTGATAGTGGGCAATACGCGGCCCTTTCAGAAGCGGCTGGTCGAGTTCGAGCTCGGTGACCGCATGAAAATGCACGTTATCGAAGCGCGCCGCCCAGTCGCTGGCAAGCTGCTCGGCGTACAGGTCGCGATGCTCGCGCGCCGCCCACCAGATGAACACCCGGCGCGAGGGCTGCTCGGCGAGCACTGCCTCGACGATGGCCTTCATTTGGGCAAAACCGGTACCGGCGGCAATCAGCAGCAGCGGCCGGTCGCTTTGCGAGTCGAGCACACTTTCGCCGCCGGGCAGGCGCACGGTCAACTCGCCAGAGAGCGTTAGAAGCTCGCGCAGCCGGGCCGAATTCTGCCGCTCCGGGCGGTGTTGAATATGCAGCTCGATCACGCCGTCGCCGCGCGAGTGGCTAGCGATGGAAAACGGCACCCAGGTGCGGTCGTCGAGCGCAAGTTCCAGATACTGGCCCGGCAGATGATTGATGGCCGCCGGGTCGCCTTCGAGCGTCACCCCGAGCACATCACGACTCAGTTCCCGAACGTCGGTAATGCGGCAGGTGATCGTCTCCCCGTGGGGAGTCAGCGTGCTCGTGCTCATTGATGCCTCTTTTTAAAAAACGCGACTACATGAAATCTCAGAATGGATCTTGAACATCCGGCGCTAGCCGCCGTGGCGCGGGGCGGGAAGCTCGATACCGATACCCAGCGACTCCCAGCGCTCGTCGACCCGCGCCTTGACCGCCTCATCCATGACAATCGGCGTGCCCCACTCGCGATCGGTTTCACCGGGCCACTTGTTGGTGGCGTCGAGCCCCATCTTCGAGCCAAGCCCGGAGACCGGCGAGGCGAAGTCGAGATAGTCGATCGGCGTGTTTTCGACCATCACGGTATCGCGGGCCGGATCCATGCGCGTGGTGATCGCCCACATCACGTCTTCCCAGTTGCGCGCGTCGACATCGTCGTCGAGCACGATCACGAACTTGGTGTACATGAACTGGCGCAGGAAACTCCAGACCCCCATCATCACGCGCTTGGCGTGGCCGGGGTACTGCTTTTTCATGGTCACCACCGCCATGCGGTAGGAGCACCCTTCCGGCGGCAGGTAGAAGTCGACGATTTCCGGGAACTGCTTGTTGAGGATCGGCACGAACACTTCGTTGAGCGCCACGCCTAAAATCGCCGGCTCGTCCGGCGGGCGCCCGGTGTAGGTCGAGTGGTAGATGGCGTCACGCCGGCGGGTCATCCGCGTGACGGTGAACACCGGGAAGGTGTCGACCTCGTTGTAGTAACCGGTGTGATCGCCATAGGGGCCTTCCGGCGCCGTGTCGTCCGGGTAGATGAAGCCTTCGAGGATGATCTCGGCGGAGGCCGGCACTTCGAGATCCGCGTGGTGACAGGCGACCAGCTCGGTTCGCGAGCCGCGCAAAAGCCCGGCAAAGGCGTACTCGGAGAGCGAGTCCGGCACCGGCGTCACCGCGCCCAGAATCGTCGCCGGGTCGGCACCGAGCGCCACCGCCACGGGATAGGGCTCGCCGGGATGGGCCTTCTGGAACTCCTGAAAGTCCAGCGCCCCGCCGCGGTGGGAAAGCCAGCGCATGATCAGGCGGTTCTTGCCGATCTTCTGCTGGCGGTAGATGCCGAGATTCTGGCGCTTCTTGTTCGGGCCACGGGTAATCACCAGCGGCCAGGTGACCAGGGGCGCGGCGTCGCCGGGCCAGCAGTGCTGGATCGGAAGCTGGTCGAGATCGACCTCGTCGCCTTCGAACACCACCTCCTGCACCGGGGCCTTGCGCACCACCCTGGGCCCCATGCTCAGCACCTGCTTGAAGATCGGCAGCTTCTCCCAAGCGTCCTTCAAGCCCTTGGGCGGGTCCGGCTCCTTGAGAAAAGCCAGCAGCTTTCCGACCTCGCGCAGCGCCTCGACGGAGTCCTGGCCCATGCCCATCGCCACCCGCTGTGGGGTGCCGAACAGGTTGCCCAGCAGCGGCATGTCGTGGCCCTTGACGTTCTCGAACAAAAGCGCCGGGCCGCCGGCGCGCAGAGTGCGATCGCAGATCTCGGTGATCTCGAGATAGGGATCCACCTCTGCCTTGACCCGTTTGAGCTCGCCGCGCGCCTCCAACGCCTCGATGAAATCGCGCAAATCCTTGTATTTCAAAACCGTCCCCTGTGACTTCCAGCCGGATCTAGCGCCGCTTCATCGCCTCGAAGAACTCGATGTTGGTCTTGGTATCCTTAAGGCGATCGATCAGAAACTCCGTTGCGGCGGTGTCTTCCATCGGATTCAGCAGCTTGCGCAGAATCCACATGCGCTGCATTTCGTCTTCCGAGGCCAGCAGGTCCTCGCGACGGGTGCCGCTTCGGCGGATGTTGATCGCCGGGAAGACGCGCTTCTCGGCCAGCTTGCGGTCCAGGTGCGCCTCCATGTTGCCGGTACCCTTGAACTCCTCGAAGATCACCTCATCCATCTTGGAGCCGGTGTCGACCAGGGCCGTGGCGATGATGGTGAGGCTGCCGCCCTCTTCGATGTTACGCGCCGCACCAAAGAAGCGCTTGGGCTTCTCCAGCGCGTGGGCGTCGACACCGCCGGTGAGTACCTTGCCGGAGCTCGGCACCACGGTGTTGTAAGCGCGCGCCAGCCGCGTAATGGAATCGAGCAGAATGACCACGTCCTTCTTGTGCTCGACCAGCCGTTTGGCTTTCTCGATCACCATCTCGGCGACCTGAACGTGACGGGCCGGCGGCTCATCGAAGGTGGAGGCGACCACCTCGCCGCGCACGGTGCGCGACATTTCGGTCACTTCCTCCGGGCGCTCGTCGATCAGCAGTACGATCAGATGGCACTCGGGGCTGTTGCGCGTGATCGACGTGGCGATGTTCTGCAGCATCAGCGTCTTACCGGCTTTCGGCGGCGACACCAGAAGGCCCCGCTGGCCCTTGCCGATCGGCGAGGTCAGATCGAGAATCCGCGCGGTCAAGTCTTCGGTGGAGCCGTTGCCGATCTCCATGCGCAGCCGGTCGTCGGGAAACAGCGGCGTCAGGTTCTCGAAGAGAATCTTGTGCTTGGCGTTTTCCGGGCGGTCGAAGTTGATCTGGCTGACTTTCAGCAGCGCAAAGTAGCGCTCGCCCTCTTTCGGCGGGCGAATCTTGCCGGAGATCGAGTCGCCCTTGCGCAGGTTGAAGCGACGAATCTGCGACGGCGAGACGTAGATATCGTCCGGGCCGGCCAGATAGGAGCTGTCGGCGCTGCGCAGAAAGCCAAAGCCGTCCTGAAGAATTTCCAGCACACCGTCGCCGTAGATATCCTCACCGCTCTTGGCGTGCTTTTTGAGGATAGCGAAGATGATGTCCTGCTTGCGCGAGCGAGCCAGGTTGTCGATTCCCATTTCGCGGGCGATATCGAGCAGCTCGGGAACGGATTTTTGCTTGAGTTCGGTGAGATTCATCGGTGTGTAAGAACGTTGCTCATGAAAGCCAGGCGCCAGGCGCCGGGAATAAGACAGGAGGCGTGATAGTTCGCCCAGTGGTGCGTTCAGGCCCCGTGGAACAAATCGAACGGCATTCACCCGGGCAAAAAAAGCGCAGGCGCGGTTCGACTCGAAGGTGCTTGGAAGCTGCTTGGTCTCGACCCGCTCGAGGAGTGAGCGCGGTCAACGGGTTCTGACGACTTGGAATTCAGGCCAGTTGGAAGTATCCGGGCGGGCGTTGATGAGACGGCATTGGTGCCGAATCATCGCTTGCTGGAAATGGCCAACAAGCCAGCCGGGAGCAGGCCAGTCACTCGATGGTAGTCAAGCGCTGCGCTAAACGCAAGCCCCTCGCAATTGACAACGGCCAACCGGCACCGCAACCTTGGCGTAGCCCACTGGAAGGAACGATCATGTTGAAGGATATATCGCTCGCTGAGCCCGACACCAGCGCTTCTCTGGAGAATCCGGCGCCCACGCGGCTGGCCGCCATCGACCTGGGCTCGAACAGCTTCCATCTGCTGGTCGCCAACTACGTCAACGAGCGCCTCCAGGTGGTCGCGCGGCTGGGGGAAAAGGTCCAGCTCGCCGCCGGGCTCGACGACAGCGGCCATTTGAGCGAAGAGGCGATGCAGCGCGCGCTCGAGTGTCTGGCGCGCTTTGCCCCGTTTCTCAGCGATATCGCACCCCAACACCTTCGCATCGTAGGCACCAACGCGCTGCGCGACGCCGCCAACAGTCAGGACTTCATCGACCAGGCCGAAGCGCAGCTCGGTCACACCATCGAGATCATCGCCGGGCGCGAAGAAGCGCGGCTGATCTACCTGGGCGCGGCCCACGCGCTGGCCGAAACCGGCCGGCGGCTGATCGTCGACATCGGCGGCGGCTCCACCGAGTTCATCATCGGTGAAGCCTTCGAACCCCGCGCGCTCGAGAGTCTGCGCATGGGCTGCGTCACCTATACCAGCCGCTACTTTCCCGACGGCGAGCTTTCGGAAAAACGCATGCGCCGCGCCGAACTCGCGGCGCTTTCCGAGCTGGCCCACATTCAGCGGCCCTACCTGAAGCTTGGCTGGGAGGATCCGGTCGGCTCGAGCGGCACCATCAAGGCCGCGGCCAGCGTGATCCACGCCTACGGCGACACGCCCCAGGAAGGCGTGATCACCAGAAGCGGGCTCAGGAAGATGCGCGAGCGGCTGATCAAGTGCAAGAGCCTCGATAAAGTAGCGCTGGATGGCCTCAAGGCGGATCGCGCCCGGGTGTTTCCCGCGGGTGTGGCGATTCTCGGCGCGATCTTCGAGGCTTTCGATTTGAAAGAGATGCGCTTTGCCGACGGCGCGCTGCGCGAAGGGGTGCTGTTCGACATGGCCGGGCGCAACACCGCCGAGGACACCCGGGCAAAGACGCTGACCAATCTGCAGCGTATCTACGATGTCGACACCCGCCAGGCCGACAACGTCGCGCTGACCGCCAAGCGGCTGTTCGACCAGGTCCGTCGCGCCTGGAAGCTCACCGCAGAGCAAGGCCACTTTCTGAACTGGGCGTGTCTGGTGCACGAAATTGGCCTTGCGATTTCGCACAGCCAGTTTCACCGCCACGGCGCCTACCTGCTCGAGCACTCGGATCTGGCGGGTTTTTCGCGCCCGGAGCAGCAGCTACTGGCGCACCTGGTGCGCGCCCACCGGCGCAAGTTCCCGATCAAGGAGCTTTCGAGCCTGCCCCCGGCCCAGCGCGACGGCGCGATTCGCCTCGCGCGCCTGCTGCGCCTGGCAGTGCTGCTCAACCACTCGCGCCCGGAAGAGCCGCCCGCCGTACCCACGCTCAACGCAAGCGAGCACACCCTTACCCTGACGCTGCCGGCAAGCGACGAGCCGACCCTGCTGAGCACCGACCTCGAGCAGGAGCAGGCGGCGATGCAGGCCGCCGGGCTTGCACTAACCCTGGTCTGACGCCGCCGTAAGCGTGACCCCGCGCGCCTGACACAGCACCCGCCCGGGGTATTCGAGCGCCCCCAGGCAGCGCTCGCCCGCCATCACCACGATCACCCGTTCACGCCGCCAGGGCGGCACCCCCGCCTCCTGCAAAAGGCGCTTGAGATCGCGCCGCCCGCGCCCGGCCACGTCGATCACCTCACCGCCCTGGCGAAAGCGCAGCGTGACGCGCGCCGCCGGGGCGAGTCGAACCGCAAGCGCCCCCCAGGGCGTGGCAACGTCGGTGTCGCCGCGCCAGCTCGCCTGCCAATCCGGTAGCGGCAAAAGCGGTGCCATCAGGTAAAGCCCGCCGCGCCAACGCCGCGCCTCGGCGCCGGGCCAACTCACGCGCACCTGCGCATCCTGGGAGGCGCCGAGCTGGTCAATCACCGCTTCAAGGCGCGCCGCCGGCGGCGTGGGAAGCGAAAGCGCCTGACACAGCGCACGGATCAGAAGCCGCTGGCGGGCGCGGGAGTAGCGGCAAAGCCCCTTCACCTCGAGACAGCCGGAACCACGCGCCAGCGCCTCGAGATCCTCGGCGGCGTACTCACCCAGAAGCGCATCGGCATCGCCGGCAAGCGCGGCGCTTCGTGAAAGCGAAGCCGCCGCTCCGACGCCGAGCACGGGCATCACCGCGTGGCGCAGCCGGTTGCGTTCAAGCGTCTGGTCGTCGTTGGTCGGGTCAATGCACCAGGTGAGCGAAAGCGAATGCGCGACGCGCTCCAGCGCCTCGCGGGGAACATCCAACCAGGGCCGCACCAGCGCACGTCCGCGCCATACGCGCTTTACCGGCATGCCCGCCAGGCCCCGCACGCCGCTGCCTCTGAGCGCGCCGAGCAGAAAGGTTTCGGCCTGATCGTTCTGGTGCTGGGCGAGCCAGAGGGTGTCGCCCGGGGGCACGTGTTCGGCGAACGCCTGGTAGCGGGCGACGCGGGCGGCGCCCTCGACCCCGCGGCCGTCGAGTACGACCTCGACGTAGGCCACCTCGAGCGCCACGCCGAGCGCGTTACACAGCGCCCGGCAGTGCGCCTCGAAGTCAGCAGCAGAGGCCTGCAGGCCGTGATTGACGTGAAGCGCTTTCAGGGGCCGCCCGGCGCGCCGACAAACGCCGGCGGCCAGGGTGAATAGAAGCGAGGAGTCGAGCCCGCCGGAGAGCGCCACCCAAAGAGTACGCCCCGGCGCGCTCAGCGCCAGGGCGTCGGTCAAGTAGCGCTCGAGGCTCGCCCGGGACTCAGGCGGTGGGGGCGCCATAGCTCATCAGCCGCTCATAGCGGCGCTCGAGCAGCGTCTCGGTATCCATATCCTTGAGCCGGTCGAGGCTTTCGGTGAGCGCCTGCTTGACGCGCTCGGCGGTGGTAATCGGGTGGCGGTGGGCGCCGCCCAGCGGCTCCTTGATAAGCTCGTCGACGAAGCCGAGCTCTTTCAGGCGCTCGGCGGTGATGCCCATGGCCTGGGCGGCGTCCGAGGCTTTCTCGGCGCTCTTCCACAGAATCGAGGCGCAGCCTTCCGGCGAGATCACCGAGTAGGTGGCGTACTGGAGCATGTGAAGCTCGTCGCAAACGCCGATCGCCAGCGCACCGCCGGAGCCGCCCTCGCCCACCACGGTGGAGATGATCGGCGTCTTGAGCCGGGACATCACCGCCAGGTTATAGGCGATCGCCTCGGATTGGCCGCGCTCCTCGGCGTCGATGCCCGGGTAGGCGCCAGGGGTGTCGATGAAGGTGAGCACCGGCATCTTGAAGCGCTCGGCCATTTCCATCAGGCGGCACGCCTTGCGATAGCCCTCCGGGCGCGGCATGCCGAAGTTGCGGCGCACCTTCTCCTTCACATCGCGCCCCTTCTGGTGGCCGATGACCATCACCGGCGCGTCGTCCAGGCGCGCCACGCCGCCCACCAGCGCGGCGTCGTCGGCGAAGTTGCGATCGCCGTGCAACTCGTCGAAATCGGTGAAGATGGAGGCAAAGTAATCAAGCGGATAGGGCCGCTGCGGGTGGCGCGAAATCTGCGACACCTGCCAGGGCGTCAGGTCCTTGAAGATCGACTCGGTCAGCTTGCGGCTCTTCTCTTCGAGCCTTGTGATCTCGTCGGAGAGGTTGACCTGGTTGTCGGAGCTTACCAAGCGCAGCTCCTCAATTTTCGCCTGAAGCTCTGCTATGGGCTGTTCGAAATCGAGATAGTTGGGATTCATCGGCTCTGCCTGTAAGCGTCCTGAAAAAAAGTCGTTGTGGACACGTGGTCGTGAACGCGTCGTCAAACGTGCATTATCGCACCCTAACCGGCGCGCGCAAGGCGCGCGCCAAGCGTTAGCGGTAGCGTAGCTGGATACCCACCTGGCCCTCGACGTCGCGAAGCGTCTGCAAAAGGTCGTCACTCGGAGTGACGTGCCACGCTTTATCAAGCGCTAGCCACCCGGTGGCGTCACGGTGGCGGTAGTGCAGATGCACCGGCAGCCCGGTTTCGTCGCGGTAGGGGTCGAGGCACGCCTGGAGGCTTTCGATGAGCCGGCCGTTGATGCGCGTGGCGTCCAGCGCTATCTCCACGCCCTGGCCGTACTTGAGCCGGGCCGCCACCATCGGCGTGACCTCCTTGCCGCGAAGCTTGAGCCCACCGGAGAAGTCGTCGCTGGACACGTCGCCTTCGACGATCAGCACCTGCCCGTCGAGGCTCTGGCCCTTGAGCTGATCGAACAGCTCGCCGAAGATCGAGGCCTCGATGCGCCCGGTGCGGTCATCGAGGGTGACGAAGGCCATGGTGTCGCCGCGTTTGGACTTCATGGTGCGCATCGCCACCACCAGACCCGCCACCCGCTGGGGCTCCCAGGAGGGCTTGAGCTCGCTGATGCGCGTGGAGACGAAGCGTTTGAGCTCGCGCTCGTACTCGTCGATCGGGTGGCCGGTAAGGTAGAGCCCCAGCGTATCCTTCTCGCCGGCCAGGCGCTCGCGGTCCGACCACTCTCGAGCAGCGCGGTACTCGGCGTAGACGTCAGATGCTTCCTCCTCCTCGGCCGGGGCGAAGGCGTCGCCGAACATGTCGAGCATGCCCGCGCTCTGGTTGGCGTGGTTCTGCGCCGCCGCCTTGAGCGCGTCCTCCATGGCGGCGAACAGCACCGCCCGGTTGGGGCCGAGATTATCCAGCGCCCCCGATCGAATCAGCGCCTCCAGGGTACGCTTGTTCATGCGTTTGGGGTCGATACGCCGGCAGAAGTCGAACAGATCCGTGAACGCCCCGCCCTCCTCGCGAGCGGCGACGATCGCGCCGATCGGGCCCTCGCCCACGCCGCGGATCGCGCCGAGCCCGTAGACCACCCGGGCGTCGGTATCGACGGTGAACTTGTAGCCGCCGACGTTGACGTCCGGCGGCGTCACGGTGAGCCCCAGGTTGCGGCACTCCTCGATCAAGGGCACTACCTTGTCGAGGTTGTCCATTTCGGTGGACATGACCGCGGCCATGAACGGCCCCGGGTAGTGCGCCTTGAGCCAGGCGGTCTGGTAGGAGACCAGCGCGTAGGCCGCGGAGTGGGACTTGTTGAAACCGTAGCCGGCGAACTTCTCCACCAGATCGAAGATGTTGCCCGCCAGGTCCTTGTCGATGCCGTTGGCCGCACACCCGTCCATGAAGCCGGCGCGCTGTTTGGCCATCTCCTCGGGCTTTTTCTTGCCCATCGCCCGGCGCAGCATGTCCGCCTGACCAAGGCTGTAGCCCGCCATCACCTGGGCGATCTGCATTACCTGCTCCTGGTAGAGGATGATGCCGTAGGTGGGGGAAAGCACCGGTTTCAACAGCTCGTGCTGGTAATCCGGGTGTGGATAAGATACCTCGGCGCGGCCGTGCTTACGGTTGATGAAGTCATCCACCATGCCGGACTGCAAGGGCCCCGGCCGGAAAAGTGCGACCAGGGCGATCATGTCGTCCAGCGAATCCGGCAACAGGCGTTTGATCAGCTCCTTCATGCCGCGGGATTCGAGCTGGAACACCGCCGTGGTCTCGGCGCGCTTGAGCATCTCGAAGGTCTTGCCGTCGTCGAGCGGGATGGCGTCGATGTCAAGCGGCCCCTGGTTTGCGGCGTCGCGCACCTTGTCGACCATCTCCAGCGCCCAGTCGATGATCGTCAGCGTGCGAAGGCCCAAAAAGTCGAACTTCACGAGCCCCGCGTCTTCGATGTCGTTCTTGTCGAACTGGACCACCAGCCCGGAGCCATCCTCCTCGCACAGAAGCGGCGAGAAGTCGGTGAGCTTGGTCGGCGCAATCACCACACCCCCGGCGTGCTTGCCGGTACCGCGCGTGGTGCCCTCGAGCTTGAGCGCCATCTCCCAGATCTCTTCGGCCTCCTCGTCGGTTTCGACGAACTCCTTGAGCGCCGGCTCCTGCTCGATCGCCCTGGCGAGCGTCATGCCGACTTCAAAGGGAATCAGCTTGGAGAGCTTGTCGCCAAGCGAATAGGGCCGCCCCTGGGCGCGGGCGACGTCGCGCACCACGGCCTTCGCCGCCATGGTGCCGAAGGTGACGATCTGGGACACCGCGTTGCGCCCGTAGCGCTCCGCCACGTACTCGATGACCCGGTCGCGCTTCTCCATGCAGAAGTCGACGTCGAAGTCGGGCATCGAGACCCGCTCCGGGTTCAAGAAGCGCTCGAACAGCAGGTCGTAGCCGATCGGGTCGAGATCGGTGATCTTCTGCGCGTAGGCCACGAGCGACCCCGCACCGGAACCACGCCCCGGGCCGACCGGCACGTCGTTGTCCTTGGCCCACTGGATGAAGTCCATCACGATCAGGAAGTAGCCGGGAAAGCCCATCTGGATGATGATGTCGAGCTCGAAGTCGAGCCGCTTTCGGTAGCGCGCGTCGATCTCCCGGTACTCCTCGCTCTCGCGCGGGTAGCGCTCGACCGGAAACAGGAAGTCGAGCCGGTTGGTGAGCCCATCGTGGGAGACCTTTCTGAAAAACTCGTCCTGGGTCAGCCCTTCGGGGATCTCGAACTCCGGCAGAAAGATTTCGCCCAGGCGCACGTCGACGCTGCAGCGCCGGGCGATCATCACGCTGTTCTCGAGCGCCTCGGGAATGTCGGCGAACAGCTCCGCCATCTCTTCCGGGCTCTTGAGGTACTGCTCCTCGGTATAGCGGCGCTCGCGGCGCGGGTCGTCGAGCGCCTTGCCCTCGCCGATCGCCACCCGCGTTTCATGGGCCCAGAAGTCGTCGCGCTCCAGAAAGCGCACGTCGTTGGTCGCTACCACCGGGGTGTCGGTCTCGATAGCGAGTTTGACGCTTGCGTGCACGCAGGCCTCTTCCAGCGAGCGCCCGGTGCGGATGAGCTCGAGATAGAAGCGGTCGGGAAAGGCGCTTTGCCACTCCTCTAAAAGCGCGCGCGCCTCGCGTTCGTGGTCGCTCAGAAGATGGCGGCCGATGTCGCCTTCACGCCCGCCGGAGAGCGCGATCAGCCCTTCGCTTTGCTCGAGCACCCACTGCTTGTCGAGAATCGCCCGGCCTTGGCGCTGGCCGTCGCTCCACCCTTTCGAGATCAGCTCGGTGAGGTTGCGATAGCCGACGTCGTTCATCGCCAGCAGCGTCAGGCGGTAGGGGTGCGCCGCATCAAGAGGATTGGCAAGCCACAGGTCACTGCCGATGATCGGCTTGAGCCCGGCCCCCTGGGCGGCCTTGTAGAACTTCACCAGGCCGAACAGGTTGGTCTCGTCGGTCAGCGCCAACGCCGGCATCTGGCGCTCGGCGGTGGTGCTGACCAGCGACTTCAGTTTCACCAGGCCGTCGACCAGGGAGTATTCGCTGTGCACCCGTAGATGAACGAAGGGAGACGTCATAAGAGGTTCACCACTGAAAAATGAGTGTGCCTACACCAGCGCCTGGAGGCGCTTGACCGGCCCGAAACTTTGTCGGTGCGACTCGAGCGGGCCGTGCTCGGCAAGCGCCGCCAAGTGCTCTCTGGTCGGGTAGCCCTTGTGGCGGGCAAAACCGTAGGCCGGATAACGCGCGTCGAGTTCGACCATCTGCGCGTCGCGGGCTACCTTGGCGAGAATCGACGCCGCCGCGATCGCCGGATGGCGGGCGTCGCCCTTCACCACCGCCTGGCCTGGAAGCCGGTGGCCGGGTAGCCGGTTGCCGTCCACCAGCAGATACTCCGCCTGGGGCGTGAGTCCGTCAATCGCCCGGCGCATGGCCAGGTGCGTGGCGTGAAAGATGTTGAGCGCGTCGACCTCGGCGGGGCTCGCCTCGGCGACGCAGAACGAAAGCGCGTGCTTGCGGATCAGCGCATCGAGCGCCTCGCGCTTTTTGGCGCACAGGGTCTTTGAGTCACCAAGCCCCTCGATGGGCCGCGCCGGGTCGAGAATCACCGCCGCGGCAACGACGCTGCCCACCAGCGGGCCGCGCCCTACTTCATCGACCCCGGCGAGTAGCTCGCCCGTATAGGGAATCACCAGCGGCGGGTAGTCGGCGTGCGTGCGTTTAGCCATTCGGCGTCTCCTCGGGAAGCGCGCGGCCCGCCGCGACTGCTTCGACGGCGAGCGCCGCGCGACGGCTGGCATCGCGCATGAGCGTGGCATGCAGCTCGGCAAAGCGTTGCTCCAGTGCGGCGCGGGCGGGGGCGTCGCCGAGCAGCGCATCGAGTTGCTCGACGATCGCATCAAGCGAGGCTTCGTCCTGGATGAGTTCGCCCACCAGCGCCTCCTGGGCGATCAGATTGGGCAGCGAGATCCAGCGCGTCCTGACCAGCCGTTTGGCGAGCCAGTGGGTCGCCGGCGCCATCCTGTAGGCCACCAGCATCGCCCGGTGGCAGAGCATCGCCTCGAGCGCAGCGGTGCCGGAAGTCAAAAGCACCGCATCGCTTGCCACCATCGCCTCGCGGGCGCGGCCCTGGATCAGCGTCACCCGCTCCTCCAGTGCCGGGTACTCCTCGAGCAGCGCGGCAAGCTCCTGATGACGGGCCGGCGTGGCGGCGGGTATGACGACGCCAAGCGCCGGATAGCGCTGGCAGAGCGTCTCGATGGCGTCGAGAAACGTCGCCCCCATGAAGCGGATTTCGTTGGCCCGCGAGCCCGGCAGCACCGCCAGCAGCGGCGCTTGCTCGTCCAGCGCCAGCGCCCTGCGCGCCGCCAAACGGTCGTTGGCAAGCGGCATTTCGTCGGCCAGCGGATGGCCGACGAAGGCGACGGGCACCCGGTGGCGCTGGTAGAAGTCGGCCTCGAACGGCAGCAGCGTAAGCATGGCGTCCACCGCGCGGGCGATCTTCTTCACCCGCCCCTGGCGCCAGGCCCATACCGAGGGGCTCACGTAGTGGACGGTTCTAATGCCGGCGCGGCGCAGCTTGAGTTCGAGGCCGGTATTGAAGTCCGGGGCGTCGATGCCGATCATCACGTCCGGCTGCCAGTTGAGTGTCTCCTCGAACAGCGTCCGGCGCACGCGAACCAGCTCCGGCAGGTGCTTGAGTACCTCGACCAGCCCCATCACCGAAAGCGTTTCCAGCGGAAAGCGGCTTTCGAGCCCTTCACGCTCCATGCAGGGCCCACCGATGCCGCGAAACTCGACGTTCGGGTGGCGCGCGCGCAGCTCGCGCATCAGACCGGCGCCCAGCAGATCGCCGGAGAGTTCGCCGGCGACGAGAGTGACACGCGCAAGCGTCATGCTCGACATTCCTGTGACGTTGAGAGCCGCGCGGCAAGAAGTCCACGCGGCGGGTTCAGGCTAGCGGACGATGCCGCGGGTGGAGCGCTCGATCGTGTGAGCGAAGTGCTCGACCTCGTCGAGATCGAAGCGGCTTCGCATCTGCTCTACGGCCTGCTCGACGGTCAGCCCCTGGCGATAGACCAGCTTGTAACAGGCGGTGAGTGCGTTGATCGCCTCGCGGCTGAAGCCGCGGCGCTTCAACCCCACCAGGTTGAGCCCGCGCGCTTCGGCGGGGTTACCGTTGATCATCATGTAGGCCGGGGTGTCCTTGGTGATGATCGAGCCGCCGCCGGCCATGGCGTAGTCGCCGAAGTAGCAGAACTGATGCACCGCGGAGAGTCCGCCGAGGATCGCGAAGTCGCCGACGTTGACGTGGCCGGCCAGCGTCACCTGGTTGGCGAGAATGCAGTCGCTGCCGATCACGCAGTCGTGACCGACGTGAACGTAGGCCATGAACAGGTTGCGCGAGCCGATGGTGGTTTCACCGCGATCCTGGACGGTGCCGCGATGCAGCGTCACGCCTTCGCGCACCACGTTGTCGTCACCGAGCACCAGCCGCGTCGGCTCGCCGGCGTACTTCTTGTCCTGGCACTCCTCACCCACGGAGGCGAACTGGAAGATACGCGTGCGCTCGCCCAGCACCGTGGGCCCCTTGAGCACCACGTGGGAGCCGATCACGGAGCCCGCGCCAATCTCGACGTCAGGGCCGATCACCGTGAACGCGCCAACCTCGACATCGTCGGCCAGGCGCGCCTTGGGGTCGACCAGTGCGGTTGGATGTATCAAGTGACCTTCCTCTCGGCACAGATGATTTCCGCCTCGCAGGCAAGTTCGCCATCGACCGTCGCCTTGCAAGCGAATTTCCAGATGCCGCGCTTGCCCTTGATCACGTTGGCCTCCAGGCGCAGCTGGTCGCCGGGCATCACCGGGCGCTTGAAGCGCACGTTGTCGCTGCCGACGAGATAATAGACGTAGCCGTCGGCGGGTAACTTGTTGACCGTCTTGAAGCCCAGAATGCCGCAGGCCTGGGCGAGTGCCTCGATCACCAGCACGCCGGGCATGATCGGGTGGTGAGGAAAGTGGCCGTTGAAAAAGGGCTCGTTGATGCTGACGTTCTTGAACGCGACGATGGTTTCACCCACGGTCAACTGCGTTACTCGATCCACCAGTAGAAACGGATAGCGGTGGGGCAAGTATTCGCGAATCTCGTTAATATCCATAACCATCGTGACGACCTCGAAAAAGACAAAAAACCCGATTGCGTATCGGGCAGATGCCGGCGCGGGGCCGGCAAAAGGTGCGAAATTATACCCTCGCCCTTGGCCCTGGAACCACCGGGGGCGCGGGGATAAATCGCCGCTTACTCGCTGCGGTGATTTTTTTCCAATTTGTTCAAGCGCTTGGCAAGCTCATCGAGCTGTTTGAAACGCACCGCGTTCTTGCGCCATTGGGTGTTGTTCATCGCCCCGGTGCCGGATGAGTACACGCCCGGCTCGTTGATCGAGTTGGTAACGAGACTCATGCCGGTGACCTGAACGCCATCGCAGATGGTGAGGTGCCCGGAAAGCCCCACCCCGCCGCCCAGCATGCAGTGCTTGCCCACTCGGGTGGAGCCGGCGATGCCCACGCATCCCGCCAACGCGCTATGATCGCCGATGATAACGTTGTGAGCGATCTGAACCTGGCTGTCGATCTTGACGTCGCGCCCGATCAGCGTGTCGCCGAGTGCCCCGCGGTCGATGCTCGAGCAACTGCCCACTTCGACGTCGTCGCCGAGCACCACGCCGCCGAGCTGGGCGATCTTGTGCCAGCCGGCGCCGTCGTGGGCAAAGCCGAAGCCGTCGCCGCCGATCACGCAGCCGCTTTGCAGAATCACCCGCTTGCCGATCACGCAGCCGTGGCAGACGGTGACGTTGGCGTGAAGCCGCGAGCCCTCGCCGATCGTGGTATCCGCGCCCACCACGCTACCCGCGCCCACCACCACCCGGTCGCCCAGGGTCACGCCGGACTCGATCACCGCGTGAGCCTGGATCGACACACCTTCACCCAGGATGGCGTCATCGGCGATGACGGCGGTGTCATGGATCCCCGGCGACTCGCGGGCGATCAGCGGGTCGAAGAGCTGGGAGACACGAGCGTAGGCCAGGTAAGGATTTAGCGTTTCGAGTTTCGGCACCGGGCAGTTCTTGCCGTGTTCCGGGTGGAGCAGCACCGCGGCGGCGCGGGTAGTGGCCAGGTCCTTCAGGTAGGCGCGGTTGGCTAGAAAGGCGATCTGGTCGGGCTCGGCTTCCTTGAGCGTGGCCAATCCGCGAATGGGCCGGCTTGCGTCGCCGTCGAAGGCGATCTCCAGGTGGCGAGCGATATCGGCAAGCGTGATGGTGTGAGAAGCGTGCGTCATGGGAGCCCACAAGTGCGCGGGTGCGGGCCGGCCGCACCCTCATCGATTGAGTTAGAGAGAATCGAAGATCTGCGTGACTTCGTTGGTGACGTTGGGCAGATCCGTCGATGAGTGAAGCACGCCCTGAGGCTCGACCAGCACGTCGATGTTACGCCGCGCCAGCACCTGCTCGACCGCCTGCTCGAGCTTGGATTCGGCGCTTTGCAGGAACTGCTGCTCGGAGTTCTGCTGCGCCTGGAGCACTTCGCGGCGCAGCTGCTCGAAGCGGCTGCCCTTCTGCTGCAGCTCGGCAACCAGGCCGTCACGCTGGGCTTGGCCCATGGTGTCACCTTCGTTTTGCAGCCGCTGCTGGAGCTGTTGCAGCTCGTTGCCCAGGCTCTGGGCCTCGCGCTGCTGGCTGCCAATCTGGCCTTCGAGCTGGCTCAAGGAGGCCTGGGCGGACTGAGTGTTCATCAGCGCGGCGCGCCAGTCGAGCACGGCGACTTCGGCGGCGTAAGCGGGAAGCGCTAAAGCCCCCAGAAGACACACGGCTGCCGTCAATTTACGCATGGTAACTCCTCATCGAGAACTGGCCCGCGGCTCGCCGCCGTTGCCGGCGGCAGCGCACATTAGAACGTTTGACCCAGCGAGAACTGGAAGAACTGCGTATCGTCGCCGCTTTCATCGTTGAGCGGCTCGGCGACGCTGAAGGTCAGCGGCCCCACCGGCGTCAGCCAGGAAAGGCCGATACCCGCGCTGTAGCGCAGATCGCCCAGATCCACGCCGGAGCTGCAGCGCTGACGACCGGCGTCCTCGTCGAGCACGGCGTAGCAGGAGTCGAGGAAGGTGTTACCGGCATCGACGAACAGCGAGGTTTGAATCGAGCGCTGATCCTCGACGAAGGGCAGCGGGAAGAGCACCTCGGCGCTACCCTCAACCAGCACGTTACCACCGAGCGTGCGGTCGCGGCCGCCCTCACGCGCAGGTGTCGTGCGCTGACCCAAAGTGTTGGAGGTGTAGCCACGCACCGAGCCAAGGCCACCGGCGTAGAAGTTCTCGTAGAACGGGAAGGGGTCGTTGGTGCCCAGGGTATCGGCGTAGCCGAGGTTACCGGTGAACTTCAGCGCCCAGGTCTCTTCCTCGTTGACCGGGAAGAGCTGCTGAGCGCGAGCGCGCACCTTATAGTACTCGGCGTCGCTGCCCGGTACGCCGGTTTCCAGCGACAGGCGCTGGTAGTTACCGGCGGTAGGCATGATGCCGCGGTTGAGGTTGTTGCGCGTCCAACTGGCGGTGAGCTTGAGGCTCTGCGCATCGTCGCCCTGGTCCTCGACGTAGCGACGGATTTCCGAAGCGGTGTCGAAGTAGGTCTTGACCGTCAGGTCCTCGACGCTGGCGCCGAAGTTGAGCCTGGAAAGCTCGCTGACCGGGTAGCCGAAGTTGATGCCGGCGCCGTAAGCGTCGGTAGAGAACGTCGAAATATCCGAGTCGGCGTAGTCGGTTTCGCGGTAGAAGACGTTGTAGCCGCGCGAAATACCGTCCAGTGTCCAGTAAGGATCGGTGAAGGCGAAGTTGACGCTGGTGAAGGTGTCGCTTCGCTGGGCGCCGACATTGACCCGGTTACCGGTACCGAGGAAGTTGTTCTGGGCAAGCCCCACACCGTAGATGATACCGGCGCTTTGCGAGAAGCCCACGCTCGCCGACACCGAACCCGAGGGCTGCTCTTCGACGTTGTAGGTCACGTCGAGCAGATCCGGCTGGCCGGGCACCGGCTGGGTGTCCACTTCCACTTGGCTGAAAAAGCCAAGCCGCTCGAGGCGCTGGCGCGACTGGGTGATCGACTCGGTGGAGGCGGGAGCGCCCTCCATCTGGGTCATCTCGCGGCGCAGTACCTCGTCCTGGGTGGTGGTGTTGCCCAAAAACTCGATACGCCGCACATAGGCGCGCTGGCCCGCCTCGACGGCAATCACCAGATCGACGGTGTCGCCGCTATTGCTGGGTTCCGGCACGCCGCGCACCTCGGCGAAGGCGAAGCCCTCGGCGCCCAGGCGGCTGCGCAGCGCTTCGGTGGAGGCGTTGACCTGGCCGCGGGAGAAAACGTCGCCGCTCTGGATCTCGAGCAGCTGGCGCGCCTCGTTTTCGCTGATCTGAAGGTCGCCGGCGAAGCGGATGTTGCCCACCCGGTACTGCTCGCCTTCGTCGACGTTCAGGGTGATGTAGATATCGGTCTGGTCCGGGCCGATGGAGACCTGGGTCGAGGTAACGTCGAAGTTGACGTAGCCACGGTCGAGATAGAACGAGCGCAGTCGCTCGATGTCACCGGCCAGCGCCTCGCGGGAGTACTCGTCGTTGGAAAACCAGCCGAAAAAGCGCCCCGGGCGATCCTCGAGTTCGAACACGCTGCGCAGCGTGTCGTCGTCGAAGGCCTCGTTGCCGACGATGTTGATCTGACGGATGGTCGCCACGTCGCCTTCGTTGACGTTGATGTTGACCTGTACGCGGCCCGGGTCGATCTCCTGGACGTCGGTGCGGATGGTCGCGCTGTAGCGCCCCTGGGCCTGGTAGACGCCCTCGAGCTCGCGCTGGATCTCTTCGAGCGTGGAGAGCTGCAGCACCTGGCCTTCCGAAAGCCCGGCCTGGCGCAGGCCGCGGCGCAGGTCGTCGTCGGCGATTTCGCGGTTGCCGGTGATGTTCAGCCGCGCGATGGTCGGGCGTTCGATCACCTGAATGACCAGCACGTCGCCTTCGCGCACCAGCGAGACGTCGTCGAACAGGCCGGTGGCGAACAGGCTGCGCGCCGCCTCGGCCAGTTGCTGCTCGCTGACGCGGTCGTTGGCGCTGACCGGAAAGGCATTGAAGACCGAGGCGGCGGATACCCGCTGCAGTCCTTCCACACGAATGTCGGAAACGTCAAAGGATTGTGCCTGGGCGCCACTGGCCGCCGCCAGCAGGAGTGCCGCCATTCCAAGGGTCTTGATTTTCATGCAGTCAGTTCGCTCGCGTTGGTCTGCCGGTTGTTAAACAGGCACCATATACATTTGTGCAGGCGGATGACAAGGCATCCCACGCGCTACACGCGTCATTACCAAAGGCGCATCAGATCGAAGTAGAGCGCCATGATCATCAGCGTCCCTACCATGGCGAGCCCGATACGCAGCCCCATCGCCTGGGCCTGTTCTGAAACCGGACGGCCGCGCACGATCTCGATGAAATAGTAAAGCAAGTGGCCGCCGTCGAGCACGGGGATGGGCAGCAGGTTCAGCACCCCAAGGCTGATGGAAAGGTACGCCAAAAAGCCAACGAACGCTTCCATGCCCGCCCGGGCGGAGTCGCCGGAAATCTGCGCGATGGTGATCGGCCCGGAGAGATTCGACGGCGAAATGAGCCCCACCAACATCTTGCGGATCGCATCGACGGTCAAAACGATCATTTCACCGGTGCGCGAAAACGCCTGCCCGATCGCCTCGATGGGCCCATAGCGAATCTCGCGCGTGAGCGCCTCGGGCCAATCGATCTGCTCCACCCCTGCGCCAATGTACCCAACCTCGGCGCCGTTCTCCAGTGGTTTGCTCGCCGGGGTCAAGGCAAGCGTCGAAGTAGCGCCGCCTCGCTCGAAGCGCACGTTCAGAGGCTCACCGGCGCTGTCGCGAATCACGCCGACGAACGCCATCCAGTCCTCGACCGGGGTGTCGTTCACCGCCAGTATTCGATCGCCGGGCAAGAGCCCTGCCTCGGCGGCGGCTTCGCCGTCGACCACCTGGCCCAGCACCGCGGGCACCGCCGGGCGCCAGGGCGTAATGCCCAGACTCGCCAGCGGTTGCGGTGGGTCCTGGCGGGCGAGATAACTCTGCACAGCCAGCGCGTAGTCGCGCGCCGGGCTCGCCTCGCTTTCGCGTGCCTGGAACGTGAGCTCGCCGCTGTAGCCGATCAGCGAAACGAGCTTCAAGTTGATTTCCTCCCAGGAGCGCATGGGGTCACCCTGGATGGCGGTGATCTCGGCGCCTTCGGGTAGATTCGCTTCATACGCCGGCGAGTCCTGGGCGACGTTACCCACCAGCGGCGTGACGGTGGTGGTACCGGCAACGAACAGCGCCCAGTAGGCGACTATCGCCAGCAGGAAGTTGGCGATCGGGCCGGCGGCAACGATGGCGATACGCGCCCACACGCTTTTACGGTTGAAGGCTTGATTCAGCTGATCCTCGGGCACCGGCGCTTCACGCTCGTCGAGCATCTTGACGTAGCCGCCCAGTGGAATGGCGGCCACGGCGAACTCGGTGCCGTGACGGTCGGTTTTTGACCAGAACGGCTTGCCAAAGCCCACCGAGAAGCGCAGCACCTTCACGCCGCAGCGCCGTGCCACCCAGAAGTGGCCGAACTCGTGAAAGGTGACCAGAAGCCCCAGTACGACGATGACCGCCAGAATGTTCTGTACAAGCCCCACAGCCCTACTCCTCTGCCGACGTTAGGTCCGCACCGTATTGACTCTCGAGCAGCCCCCGGGCCTGCGCCCTCGCCCAGCGGTCAGCGGCCAGTATCTCTTCGACGGTGTCCGCGCGGTGCGACTGCGCCATGCCCATCACCCCTGCCACCAGCTCGGCGATGGCGCCAAAGGAAAGCTCGCCGCCCAGAAACGCTTCCACCGCCACTTCGTTGGCGGCGTTGAGTATCGCCGGGGCGATGCCGCCCTGGCGCATCGCCTCGCGCGCAAGCGCCAGGCAGGGAAAGCGCGCCTCGTCCGGCGCCTCGAAATCGAGCCGCGCGATCTGAAAAAGATCCAACGCTTCGACGCCTGAGTCGATCCGTTCGGGCCAGGCCAGGCCGTAAGCGATCGGCGTGCGCATGTCCGGGTTACCGAGCTGGGCGATCACCGAGCCATCGCTGTAGGCGGCCATCGAGTGGATCACGCTCTGCGGGTGCACCACCACCTGAATCTGATCCGGGGTGGTATCAAAGAGCCAGCACGCCTCGATCAACTCGAGGCCCTTGTTCATCAGCGTGGCGCTGTCCACGGAGATCTTGCGCCCCATCGACCAGTTGGGGTGGGCGCAGGCCTGCTCTGGCGTGGCGGCGGCGATGTCCGGGGCGCGCCACTGGCGAAACGGCCCGCCGGAAGCGGTCAACAGCAGCTTTCGCACCCCGTGACGGTCGAGCCCGCCGCGATGCTCGGCAGGCAGGCACTGGTAGATGGCGTTGTGTTCGGAGTCGATCGGCAACAGCGTGGCGCCCGAGCGTTCGACGGCGTCCATGAACAGCGCCCCGCTCATCACCAGCGCTTCCTTGTTGGCCAGCAGAATGCGCTTACCCGCCTCGGCAGCGGCCAATGAAGGCAGAAGCCCCGCCGCGCCGACGATCGCCGCCATCACGGTATCGACTTGCGCATCGCGGGCTACGGCACACAGCGCCTCGACGCCGAAGGCCACTCGGGTGGGCAGGCCCGCGCGCGAAAGCTCGGCTTCGAGCCATTCGGCGTCCTCGGCGGCGTCGAGCACCGCGATCTCGGGTCGGTGAGTCAGGCACTGCTCGAACAATGCCTCTTTCGACGTGTGGGCGGTGAGCGCGTAGGCGCGGTAGCGCTCGGGGTGGCGGGCGATCACATCGAGCGTGCTTTTACCGATCGAGCCGGTCGCGCCGAGCACGGTGACGTTTTGCGGTGAATTGAGACTCATAGCGCGGCGACCTGCACGCTCAGCACTTCGGAATAGAGCAGCGCGAACAGCGGAATCGCCGCGGTGAGGCTGTCGACGCGGTCGAGCACGCCGCCGTGACCGGGCAGCAGGTTGCTCGAGTCCTTGATGTCGCGAAAGCGCTTGAGCATGCTTTCAAACAGATCACCCAGCACCGAGACGAAGGTGATCAGCGCCGTCATCGCGACCAGGATCACGCCGCCGGTCACGCCCATCGGCTGCCAAAGGGCAAACCCCAGCGCCAGCAAGAAGGTAGCCACCAGCGCCCCATAAACGCCCTCCCAGGTCTTGCCCGGGCTTACGCGCGGGGCGAGCTTGCGTTTGCCAAAGCGCCGCCCGGCGAAGTAGGCGCCGATATCAGCACTCCACACCAGAAGCAGTACGAACAGAAGCCAGATCCCGCCGCTTTCCCGCAGCACGTTGAAGCCCACCCAGCAGGTCAGCAGTACCCAGAGGCCAGTGGCCAGGCGCCCGGCGCGGCTTTGCCACTGCTGGCGCTTTTCCGGGTAGTTCGCCACCCAGTAGAAGTTGACCGCCCAGCCGATCGCCGCGAGCCACAGCGGCCAGCTGGCGTAGGCGAAGCCGCCGGCCCAGAGTGCGGCCATGAACAGCGCCGTAAGCGCAGTGAGCTTCAGGCGCTCTGCCCGGCGGGTGACGCCGGCCAGATTGGTCCACTCCCAGGCGCCGAGCAGCACGATCAGCGCGGTGAACAGCGCAAAGGCGCCGCCTTGTAGTCCAAACAGGCCGATCAGCGTCAGGGGAGCCAACCAGGCTGCGGTGATGATCCGCTGTCTAAGCACCTTGCGCCTCTATTTGTTCGTCCGTCATGCCAAAGCGCCGGCGCCGCGAGCAGAACTCGTTCAAGGCGCCGTCGAACGCCTGGGCGCCGAAGTCCGGCCAGTAAAGCGGTGAGAAGTAGAGCTCGGCGTAGGCCAGCTGCCAGAGCAGAAAGTTGGAGAGCCGCTGCTCGCCGCTGGTGCGAATGCAAAGATCCACCGGCGGCACCTCGGCAGTATTCATCGCCTGGTCGAGCCGCGTCTCATCGATCTCCTTCGGGTCGAGCGCCCCCGCCGCCACCTGCTCGGCGAGCGCTCGACTGGCGCGAGCGATGTCCCAGTGGCCGCCGTAGTTGGCGGCGATCACCAGGTGCATGCCGGTATTGTCGGCGGTGAGCGCCTCGGCGCGCTGAATGTGCTTCTGGATGGCGTGGGAAAAGCCCTGCTGCTCGCCGATCACCGAGAGGCGAATGTTGCGCTCGTGAAGCTTCTTGACCTCGCGCTTGAGCGCCATCAAAAAGAGCTCCATCAGCGCGTTGACCTCGGCGGCCGGGCGCTTCCAGTTCTCGCTGGAGAAGGCGAACAGGCTTAGTGTCTTCACACCGCGCTCGGCGGCTCGCTGAATCACCGCGCGCACCGCCTCGACGCCGGCCCGATGGCCGCGCACTCCGGAGAGCCCGCGGGCGCGCGCCCAGCGGTTGTTGCCGTCCATGATGATGGCCACGTGCAGGGGAGAAGACTCCCCGGTGCCGGCGGGCGAGGCATCGTGCGGCGCCCGGGTCGGAAACTGCGGCGACGTCATGGGGTATTGCACCAACGTTCAATCATAAATAGGCCACACCGTCGCCCGGGAAGCGCCCCGGGCGTAATGGAAGACGAGACTTACACCTGCAGCAGATCCTGCTCTTTGGCCGCCAGCGCCTTGTCGATCTCGGCGATGTACTTGTCGGTGAGTTTCTGGATCTCGTCTTCGCCCTGGCGCTGATCGTCCTCGGTGATCTCCTTGTCCTTCAACAGCGACTTGAAATCGCCGTTGGCGTCGCGGCGCACGTTGCGAATCGCCACCCGCGCGCTCTCGGCTTCAGCGCGCGCCTGCTTGATGTAGGTCTTGCGCGTCTCTTCGGTGAGCATCGGCATCGGCACGCGAATCACGTTACCGGCGCTGGCCGGGTTCAGACCCAGATCCGAGGTCATGATCGCTTTTTCGATCTTCGGCACCATGGGCTGCTCCCAGGGGGTGACGGTGAGCGTGCGCGCGTCTTCGACGTTGACCGAGGCAACCTGATTGAGCGGCACCTGGCCGCCGTAGTACTCCACGGTCACCGCATCCAGGATGCTCGGGTGCGCCCGCCCGGTACGGATCTTGTTGAAGTTGGTGTGCACCGCGTCGACGCTTTTCTTCATGCGCGTTTCGGCATCTTTCTTGATGTCGTTAATCACGTGTTTATCCTCTGTCTATCAGCGTGCCTTCCTTGCCCCCTACGACGAGGTTGAGCAAGGCGCCAGGCTTGTTCATATCGAATACGCGTACCGGCATGTCATGGTCCCGTACCAGGCAGATAGCGGTCAAATCCATGACGCCGAGTTTCTGGTCCAGCGCGTCGTCGTAGCTGAGCTGGTCGTACTTGACCGCATCCGGGTATTTGACCGGATCCTTATTGTACACGCCGTCCACCTTGGTGGCTTTAATCACCACGTCCACGTCGACTTCGATGCCGCGCAGGCACGCCGCGGAGTCGGTGGTGAAGAACGGGTTGCCGGTGCCGGCGGAGAACAGCACGACATCGCCGGAGGTGAGATAGCGGATCGCCGTACGGCGGTCGTAGTGCTCGACCACGCCGCTCATGGGAATCGCTGACATCACGCGCGAGCGAATGTTGGAGCGCTCGAGCGCATCGCGCATCGCCAGCGCGTTCATCACCGTTGCCAGCATTCCCATGTGATCGCCGGTGACCCGATCCATGCCCGCTTCGTTGAGCGCGGCGCCGCGAAACAGGTTGCCGCCCCCAATCACGATACCCACCTGCACGCCGATCCCGACGAGCTGACCGATCTCCAGCGCCATGCGATCCAGCACCGCCGGATCGATACCGAAATCATGGGAGCCCATCAGCGCCTCGCCGGAGAGCTTGAGCAGTATCCGCTTGTACTTGGACTTCGATTTATCCATCTTGGCGGCGGCGGGGCTTGCGTCCTGAACATCACGTGACATGGCAACTCTCCTGGATTGCGGCAAGGTAGGGAGTAGCCGACCCAAAAAGCAAGCGCCGTGCGCCGTTTCCATGGGCCGGATACACGATGGCGTGCGCTTGCGCGCACGCCATCGACAAACTGGAACCTCTGACCTTAGCGACGGCCAGCCTGTTCCATTACCTCTTTAGCGAAGTCGACTTCTTCCTTCTCGATGCCTTCACCCACTTCAAAGCGTGTGAAGCCAACGACTTCGCCGCCGGCGGCCTTGACGAACTCGGCAACCGACTGGTTGGGGTCCTTGACGAAGGGCTGCTCGGTCAGGCTATTCTCGGCCAGGTACTTCTTGAGACGACCCTGAACCATCTTCTCGGCGATCTGCTCGGGCTTGCCGGCCATGTCCGGCTGGGCCAGGATGATCGCCTTCTCTTCGTCGAGCTGCTCTTGCGGCATGTCTTCCGGGTGGGCAACGCTCGGGTTGATCGCCGCCACGTGCATTGCGACATCCTTGGCCGCTTCCGTGGTGCCGCCCTTGAGTACGGTCAAAACGCCAATACGGCCGCCGTGGACGTACTCGCCGACCAGACCGCCTTCGGCCGCCTCGACCACCACCGCGCGACGCACGCCGATGTTCTCGCCGATCTTCTGAACCAGCTGCTCACGATCGCTTTCGATCTCGCCTTCGGTGACCTTGGCCACGTCGTCGCTCTTCGCCGCAAAGAAGGCGTCCGCCACCTTGCTTGCGAAGTTGATGAAGTTGTCGTCACGGGCGACGAAGTCGGTCTCGGAGTTGATCTCGACCATCACTCCGTAGCTTCCATCCTCGGCCACGCGCGTGACCACGGCACCTTCGGCGGCGGTACGACCGGCCTTCTTGGCCGCCTTGAGACCCGAGCTCTTGCGCAGGTTCTCGATCGCCACGTCGATGTTGCCGTCGGCTTCGGTGAGCGCCTTCTTGCACTCCATCATGCCAAGGCCGGTACGTTCGCGCAGTTCTTTAACCTGAGAGGCGCTGATAGCTGCCATGAGAATTCACCTCTGAAAGGAGACTTGAGAGTTAAACGCGCTATACGCTAACAGGACCAGATGACCCTTTTGTATCGCAGCGCGGCGCCGGCATCAAACCCGGCGTGAATCGACCCGCCAAGCGGGAAAAAAGGGGGCCAGGGCCCCCTTAACGCGATGCGGCTTTACTGCCCGCCGCATCCGCCAGCGCCTTACTCGGCGGCGGCGTCGGTTTCGGCGGACGCCGGCTCGTCGGTGACTTCGACGAACTCATCCGGACGACCTTCCTTGGCGCGGCCACACGCGTCGGCGATCGCCTTCACGTAGATCTGGATCGCGCGGATGGAGTCGTCGTTACCCGGAATGACGTAGTCCACGCCATCGGGGTTGGAGTTGGTGTCGACCACGCCAATGACCGGGATGCCCAGCTTGTTGGCTTCGTTGATCGCGATACGCTCGTGGTCAACGTCGATCACGAACAGCGCGTCCGGCAGGCCGCCCATGTTCTTGATACCGCCGATGGAGCGCTCGAGTTTTTCCTGCTCGCGCGTGGCCATCAGGACTTCTTTCTTGGTCAACTTCGCGAAGGTGCCGTCTTCGTGCATCGTCTCAAGCTCGCGCAGACGCTTGATGGACTGACGAATGGTCTTGAAGTTGGTCAGCATGCCGCCGAGCCAGCGGTGGTTGACGAACGGCTGGTTGACGCGGTTGGCTTCTTCTTTGATGATCTTGCCAGCGCTGCGCTTGGTGCCAACGAACAGAATCTTGTTGTTGGACGACGCCATCTTCTCGACCACGTCGATCGCTTCGTTCAGCGCCGGCAGGGTGTGCTCGAGGTTGATGATGTGGATCTTGTTGCGCGCGCCGAAGATGTACTTGCCCATCTTCGGGTTCCAGTATTTGGTCTGGTGACCGAAGTGAGCGCCTGCTTTGAGCAGATCACGCATGTTGACGTGAGCCATGGTAGAACTCCTGAAACTCGGGTTAGGCCTCCACGCACCCCATGGATCCGACCGGTAGACTCAGCGCCATCAAGGCGCCTTGCGAGGCTAGCGGCACCCGGGACCATGTGCCGGTGCATGTGTGTTTTCAAGGCTTGCTATATATCGCCGCGCGACGTTTTTTTCGCGCGGCGCTCTCGGTTCGCTCGCCGGCCACCGCCGCCGGCCGCGCCGAAAAGGCGATTGCGGGATGGCGATTGCAGGAAAGCGCGCGGCTTTATACCATATATGATTGTCAAGATGAAGCCGCACCCGCTGGTTTGCGCCTTTTCACCCGGCGCCAGCGGTCGTCCCAATACGCCAAATCGAGAAGTCATGAACGTACCCATCAAGACAGCGGAAGAAATCGAGAAAATGCGCGAAGCCGGCCGCCAGGCGGCCAGCGTTCTGGAGATGATCACGCCCTTCGTCGTGGCCGGCGTTTCCACCGGCGAAATCGACAAGCGCTGTCACGACTACATCGTCGACGAGTTGGGCTCCGTACCGGCGACGCTGAACTACCACGGCTACACCCACTCCTCCTGCACCTCGATCAACCACGTGGTGTGTCACGGCTTTCCGGACTTCGACAAGAAGCTCAAGAATGGCGACATCATGAACCTGGACATCACGGTGAAAACGCCGGACGGCTATCACGGCGACTCCAGCGTCATGTTCGTCGTCGGCGAGACTATCCAGGGCGAGCGCCTTTGCCGCGTGACCCAGGAGTGCCTTTACAAGAGCATTGCCGAGGTCAAGCCCGGCGTTCACCTCTCAGCGCTTGCCCGCGTGATCCAGAAGCACGCCGAGAGCCACGGCTACTCGGTGGTACGCGATTTTTGCGGTCATGGCATCGGCGCGGACTTCCACGAAGACCCGCAGTTTCTCCACTACGACGGCTACGCCCCCTCCGCCGACATCGCGCTTGCGCCGGGCATGTGCTTCACCATCGAGCCGATGATCAACGTCGGCGGTTACAAAACCAAAGTGCTGCGCGACGGCTGGACCGCGGTGACCAAGGACAAGAGCCTCTCCGCCCAGTGGGAGCACACGCTGCTGGTCACCGACACCGGCGTCGAGGTGCTGACCGCGCGCAGCGACGAAGACTTCAGCTTCCTCAACTGATGCTCCTCCACCACCACCGGTTCGAACCGGACACCACGCTTTTCGATCTCGAGGCGTTTCGCGCCGAGCTTTCGGGCTCGCGCTCCCCCATTGCCCCGTTCAAGGCCGCGCTCAAGGAGATCCAGGCGCGCCTCGACGAGCGCTTTCGCGCCGGCACCGACATTCGCGACCTGGTGCGCGGGCGCGCCTGGTATCTCGACCAGCTGCTGGCGATCGCCTGGGCGCGCATCGAGTGGCCGGACGACGGTATCGCGCTGATCGCCGTGGGCGGCTACGGGCGCGGCGAGCTGCACCCGCACTCGGATGTCGACCTGCTGCTACTTCTGGAGCGCGACGACGATAGCGCCTACCGTGAGCCGCTGACTGCCTTCATCACCTTTTTGTGGGATATAGGACTCGAGATCGGCCACAGCGTGCGCTCGCTCGACGACTGCGAGCGCGAGGCTGCCGATGACGTCACGGTGATCACGAATTTGCTCGAATCGCGTCTGATCAGCGGCCCCGAGCACCTTCGCGAGGCGATGCGCGCAAGGCTCTCACCCGACAACATCTGGCCGGCGGATCGCTTCTTCGAGGCCAAATGGCAAGAGCAGATCACCCGTCACTACCGCTACAACAACTCCGAGTATCACCTGGAACCGAACATCAAGAGCTCGCCGGGCGGGCTTCGCGACATTCAGATGATCGGCTGGGTGGCCAAGCGCCACTTCGACACCGAGCAGTACGTCGACATCGTCGCCCGCGGCTTCATGAACGACGCCGAGCTTAGAATCCTGAGCCAGGGTCAGGCCTTCTTGTGGCAGGTGCGCTACGCGCTGCACATGCTCACGGGCCGCGCCGAGGATCGGCTTTTGTTCGATCATCAGCGCACCATCGCCGAGCTGTTCGGGTTCAAGGACACGCCGGAGCGCCTCGCCGTCGAGCAGTTCATGAAGCGCTACTACCGCCACGTCACGGCGCTGGCCGGGCTCAACGACATGCTGCTGCAACACTTCGACGAGGTGATTCTGCGCGGGCGCGAAAAGCTCGAAACGGTGACCCTCAACGAGCGCTTCGAAACCCGGGGCGGCTATATCCAGGCGCGCTCGCGCACGCTTTTTCGCGACCACCCGGAGGCGATGCTCGAGCTCTTTCTGATGATGGCCCGCCACCCGGAAATCGAGGGCGTGCGCGCCGACACCATCCGGCTGATTCGCGATCACCGCCACCTGATCGACGACCACTACCGTGAAGACCCGCGCCACCGGCGGCTGTTCATGGCGATCATCCGCGCGCCGGGTAACGTGCCGCGCCAGCTGCGGCGGATGAACCGCTACGGCATTCTGGGCAAGTACCTGCCGGAGTTCGGCCGCGCGGTAGGCCTGATGCAGCACGACCTGTTTCATATCTATACCGTCGACGCCCACACCCTGCGCCTTTTGAAATTTCTGCACGGCTTTCGCAAACCCGAGGCCAAAGCGGACTTCCCGGTGGCGGCCACCCTCATCCACCAGCTGCCCAAGCTCGAGCTTTTGTGGATCGCGGGGCTCTTTCACGATATCGGCAAGGGGCGCGGCGGCGATCACTCCGAGATCGGCGCGCTCGACGTCGAGCAGTTCTGCCGGCGCCACCACGTCTCGAGTCACGACACGAGCCTGGTGCGCTGGCTGGTCGAGCACCACCTGGTGATGTCGATGACCGCGCAAAAGCGCGACATCAGCGACCCGGACGTGATCCGCGACTTCGCCTTCACGGTGCGCGACGAAACCCGGCTCGATTATCTTTACGTGCTCACCGTGGCGGACATCAACGCCACCAACCCCACGCTCTGGAACGGCTGGCGCGCCTCGCTCTTACGCCAGCTCCATGCCGAAACCAAGCGCGCGCTGCGCCGTGGGCTCAAAAATCCGCCGGACCGCGACGACTGGGTGCGCGAGACGCGCCTCGAGGCGCGCTCGCTTCTAATGAGCGTGGGCGTGGATAGCGCGCGCATCGACACGCTCTGGGAATCCCTGGGCGAGGACTACTTTTTGCAGTACGCGCCGAGCGAAATCGTCTGGCAGACCCAGGGCATTCTGGCTCACCAGAACTCTGCCCACCAGGACCCGACGCTTCCGCTGGTGCTGATCAGCGCGCCCACCGAAGACATGGCGGAAGGCGGCACCAAGGTGTTCATCCACACCCGCTCGGTGGACGATCTGTTCGCCGCCACCGCCGCGGCGATGGAGCAGCTGGGGCTCTCGATTCACGACGCGCGCATCGCCACCTCGCACCACGACTGGACGCTCAACACCTTCATCGTGCTCGACAGCCACGGCCAGCCGATTCGCGACCCGGCCCGCATCGAGGAGATGCGCAGCCACCTGGTCGAGGAGCTCGACGACCCGGACGACTACCCCCAGATCGTCACCCGCCACACGCCGCGCCAGCTCAAGCACTTCAAGGTGCCGACCGAGGTACTGATCGAGCAGGACCCGGCCAACGAGCGCACCCTGCTCGAACTCACCGCACCGGACCGCCCAGGGCTTCTGGCCCGGGTCGGACGCATCTTCATGGAGCAGGACATCGCCCTTTCCACGGCGAAGATCGCCACCCTCGGCGAGCGGGTCGAGGACGTCTTTTTCATCACCACCAAGGCCGGCGAACCGCTCACCGACCCAACGCGCCAGCAGCGGCTGCGCGAACGGCTGATCGAGGTGCTCAGCGTTTGAGCCGCCGCACCTGGGCGGCCATGCCGGCGGCGGATTTGAGGTGGTCACCGGGCATGCTTATAATCAGGGCCTTTTTTCACCCAGCACCGCGCGCCGCGGCCCGCCCATCAACGGACACGCCATGAACCCTGATCTCGATGCCCTGCACCCCTATCCGTTCGAAAAGCTGGCCGCGCTCAAGCAGGGGCTGAGCGCCCCGCCGGGGCTCTCCCACGTGGCGCTGACCATCGGCGAGCCGCAGCACGCGCCCTACCCCGCAGCGCTCACGGCGCTGGCGCAGAGTCTCGACGAGATGGCGCGCTACCCGGCGACCAACGGCTTGGCGGCGCTTCGCGAGCAGATCAGCGCCTGGGCCACTTCGCGCTTCGGGCTTGCCGGGCTCGACCCGGAGCGCGAAGTGGTGCCGGTCAACGGCACCCGCGAGGCGATCTTCGCCTTCGTACAGGCCGCCCTCGACCGCACCCGGCCGGCAAAGGTGGCGGTGCCCAACCCGTTCTACCAGATTTATGAAGGCGCCACGCTTCTGGCCGGCGGCACGCCGCTGTATCTGGACTGCACCGCCGAGAACGGCTTTCGCCCGGATTTCTCCGCGGTCAGCGAGAAGACCTGGCAGGACGTGCAGATCGTGTTTCTCTGCTCGCCGGGCAACCCGACCGGCGCGGTCACCTCGATCGACGAGTTCAAGGCGCTGATCAAGCTTGCCGACGAGCACGATTTCATCATCGCCTCGGACGAGTGCTACTCGGAGCTCTACCTCGATGAAACCGCGCCGCCGCCGGGGCTTCTGCAGGCCTGCACCGAGCTTGGCCGTAACGACTTCCGCCGCTGCGTGGTGTTTCACTCGCTCTCCAAGCGCTCGAACCTGCCGGGGCTGCGCTCGGGCTTCGTCGCTGGCGACGAAGCGCTTCTCACGCCCTTCAAGCGCTACCGCACCTACCACGGCTCGGCCATGTCGCTGCCGGTGCAGCGCGCCTCGATCGCGGCCTGGCAGGACGAGGCGCACGTGCGCGCCAACCGCGACGCCTACCGCGAGAAATTCCAGGCGGTGACCGAGGTACTCGCCCCGGTGATGGATTTTCCCACGCCGGAGGCGAGTTTCTATCTCTGGCCCGCGGTGCCCGGCGGCGACGACATCGCCTTCAGCCAGCGCCTTTTTTGCGAGGAGCACGTAAGCGTACTGCCGGGCAGCCTGATGGGGCGCGAGAACGCCCAGGGCCACAACCCGGGCGCAGGGCGGCTGCGTCTGGCGCTGGTGGCCGAGCTCGAACCGACGCTGGAAGCGGCCCGGCGCATCCGTCGGCTGATCGAGCGCGGATGACACCCGCGACCGCCCGGTTTTGGCTACGCTAGTGAGACGAGGCGTTAACGCCCGTCAAGGCTCACAACAGAACGCTCAGGAGGCTTCATGCTGACGCTTTACATGATCGACAACTGCGATACCTGCCGCAAGGCGCGAAAGGCGCTGGATGAGAAAGGTTTGGCCTTCAAGACCCACGACCTGCGCAAGGATGGCCTGTCGGCGAGCCTGCTCGAACATATCCTCGAGCAGGTGCCGCTTCTGAAGGCGATCAACAAGCGCAGCAAGACCTGGCGCGAGCTCTCCGATGACGAAAAGGAGAACCTCGACGCGACCTCCGGGCGCGAGCTGATCCTCAAACACCCCACGCTTTTGAAGCGCCCGCTGCTGGAGCTCGATAGCCATCAAATCCTGGTCGGCTACCAGGACGGTGACTACGACAACATCAGCCAGTAAGCGGCGCCTCGCTTTTGATCAAGACCCACTGATTCGATTTAGACCCATTGAAAGGAAAACGCTTTATGCTGAGCTTCGCGCTTGGAATCGGCACGCAAAATACGCAAGGCGACTGGCTGGAAATCTACTATCCGGCGCCGCTTTACCAACCCGCCGAGAGTCTGGTGGCCGCCGCCAAAAAGGCGCTGGACGCCCCTGAAGGCACGCAAGCGATCAGCTTTCTTCCCGAACAGTGCCAGGCGCTGGCAAGTGCGCTGGGTGAGGCGGGCCACGCCGAGCAGGCCGAGCTTGCCGAGTCGCTTGCCGAGAGCAAGCGTCCGCTGGTCGCCATGTTCATCGACACCGACGCCGCTCCGCAAAGCGCCCCGGAGGTGTACCTCAAGCTGCACCTGCTCTCCCACCGGCTGGTCAAGCCCCATGGGCTGGATCTCACCGGCATGTTCGGGCTTCTGCGCAACATCGCCTGGACCAGCGAAGGCGCGATCGATATCGAGGAGCTTTCCGCCCGGCGCCTGAAGGCGCGCCTCGCCGGCCGCCCGCTCTCCGTGGACTGCGTCGACAAGTTCCCCAAAATGACCGACTACGTGGTGCCCGCAGGCATCCGCATCGGCGACACCGCCCGCGTGCGGCTAGGGGCGTATCTGGGTGAAGGCACCACGGTGATGCACGAAGGATTCGTCAACTTCAACGCCGGCACCGAAGGCCCGGGCATGATCGAAGGACGCATCTCGGCGGGCGTGTTCGTCGGCAAGGGCTCGGATCTTGGCGGCGGCTGCTCGACCATGGGCACGCTCTCCGGTGGTGGCAACATCGTCATCAAGGTGGGCGAAGGCTGCCTGATCGGCGCCAACGCCGGTATCGGCATTCCGCTCGGCGACCGCTGCACCGTGGAAGCCGGGCTCTACATCACCGCCGGCACCAAGGTCACGCTGCTCGACGACGCCAGAAATGACGTTCAGACCGTCTCCGGGCGCGAGCTGGCGGGCCAAAACGATCTGCTCTTGCGGCGCAACTCGCAAACCGGTCGCGTCGAGTGCCTGACCAACAAGAGCGCCGTAGCGCTGAACGAGGCGCTGCATGCCCATAACTGAGCCCGAGGGCTTGTCGCCGACTCTGGCGCTGGCCTTCGATCTGTTGATCCGCGCCTCGGTCACGCCGGACGACGAGGGCTGCCAGCCGCTGATGATCGAGCGCCTGAAGGCGCTCGATTTTCATGTCGAGCGCCTGCGCTTTGGCGACGTGGAGAACTTCTGGGCGGTGCGCGGCCACCACGGCCCGGTGCTGGCCTTTGCCGGCCACACCGACGTGGTGCCGAGCGGCCCGCACACGAGCTGGGAGTTTCCGCCGTTTTCACCCTGCATCGACGATGACGGCATGCTCTGCGGGCGCGGCGCCTCGGACATGAAAGGCAGCCTTGCGGCGATGATCACCGCCGTCGAGCGCTTCGTCGAGCGCGTGCCAACCCACCCCGGGCGCATCGCGTTTCTGATCACTTCTGATGAAGAGGGCCCGGCGATCGACGGCACCCGCGCGGTGGTCGAGCATCTGCGCGAGCGCAACGAGCGCCTGGACTACTGCATCGTCGGCGAGCCCTCCTCCACCGCCACCCTTGGCGATACGATCAAGAACGGCCGGCGCGGCTCGCTCGGCGGCGTGCTGCACGTCAAGGGCGTGCAGGGCCACGTCGCCTACCCGCACCTGGCGCGCAACCCGATCCACCAGGCGCTGCCGGCGCTCGAGGCGCTTACGCGCGAACACTGGGATGCGGGCAACGACTTCTTCCCGGCGACCAGCTTTCAGATCTCCAACTTTCGCGCCGGCACCGGGGCCACCAACGTGATTCCCGGCGAGATCGAGGTGGTGTTCAATTTCCGCTACTCCACCGAGGTGACCCGCGAAGAGCTAGAGTCGCGCACCGAGGCGATCCTCGACGCCCACGGGCTCGACTTTCACATCGAGTGGACGCTCAACGGCGAGCCGTTTCTCACCGCCGAAGGCGCGCTGGTGGACGCAGTGACCCGCAGCGTCGAGCGCGTCACCGGGCAGCGCCCGGCGCTTTCGACCAGCGGCGGCACCTCGGACGGGCGCTTCATTGCCACCCTCGGCGCCCAGGTGGTGGAGCTCGGTCCGCTCAACGACACCATCCACAAGGTCAACGAGCGCGTGTGTGCCGCGGATCTCGATACACTCAGCCGGATCTACGAGTCCACGCTCGAAACGCTGTTGAGCGAGCCCGAGGAGACCCCATGAGCGAGCGCTTTCCGGACATCGAAGTGTATCTGGCGCGGGTGGAGCTCGACGCGATCAACGCCTGGCTCGAAAAGGCGATCGACGCGCCGGCGCTGACGCCGGCGGGCAAGCAGAAGTGGAAAAGCAGCGGGCGACGCGACGGCGCCGAGGTGCCGGTGCTGCTGGTAGAGAAGGCCGCCGACGGCTTTGCGAGTCTCTGGTTCGACAGCGCCCACACCCCCTGGCCGAGCGACCAGGCCTGCGCCCGCGCAGCGGCGGCGGCGCTTGGGGTAGAAGTGCGCTGCTCCCTTGGCGGCTGGAGCCCGGGCGACGACCCGGACGCGTTCTATCAGGTACGCCCGGACGGCGAGGAAACCCGTATCGCCTGGCCGGACTCCGGGCGCTGACGCGGTTATCGTTGCCCCCAAAACGCCGCTGGCCCCGCGATTGTGGGGCCAGCGACAGGGTGATACTCGGCAATGATCAGGACTCGATAATGCTCACATCGTCGGCCTGTAAACCGCGGTCGTTCTGAATCACGTGATAGCGCACGATCTGCCCTTCGGCGAGCATGCGCGGGCCGCGCCCGCGAATGGCGCGAAAGTGCACGAACACGTCCTCACCGTTGTCACGGGTGATGAAGCCGTAGCCTTTATTGGTATTGAACCACTTGACCTCCCCCTCTTCGCGCCCATCGTTGGGGTCGATCACATCCTCAGGCTCCTCCTCGACCGGCTCCGCCGGGCGTGAGGCGCTTCGAACACGTACCGTTTCGGCACTGACGACCACAGGGGGCGCGAACGCCGCCGCGGCCAGGGTGCCAACCAGCAAGACAAGGAAACTCCCCAGCGCCACGGCGATGTACACACCGGTGGTACCAATGATGGCCAACTCCGAGAGCCACTGCTCGGCGAGCGGCGCATCGGTCAGATGAACGAGACCGGCCAGCAGCAGTGGCGTGGGAGCGGCGAGCAATACACTGATCAATAAACAGCGAACAACAACTTTTGGGTTCATGGATGAAAAAAGCTCTCTTTTTTGTAGGGTAACAAACAGGGAAAATACGCGATACGATGACAACCACCCCGCTTCTTGCACTAAATGCCGCAACAGTGGCGTTTTGATGACGCTGGAAACAGGCTAATCGTACCGAGCATACACTACCGAAGGTTTGATCTTATCATGACAAGGGAACTATCGCCCGCCGAGTTCGAGCGCCGCCTCGAAGCACTCGAGAGCAAGCTCGCCTACCAGGAACACTGGCTCGACACCCTCGATCAAACCGTAGCGATTCAGGCCCGCCAGCTGGAGAAACTCGAGCGAATCAGCGCGCTTATGCGCGACCGGCTGCGCGAGCAGCACAGCGACCACACCGCCCAGACAAACGAAAGGGCACACCGTTTTGAAGACGACGTGCCCCCGCACTACTGAGCCATCAACGGCTCGCCTGCGCGCCTTTTAAAAAAGCGACTCACCCGCCACGTACTCGAAACCGAACGCCTCGGCCACCGCGCGGTAGGTAATCTTGCCGGCGTGGACGTTGAGCCCCGGCGCGAAGTGGGCATCATCCTTGAGCGCCTTGCGCCAGCCCTTGTCGGCCAGCGCCAGCACGAAGGGGAGCGTGGCGTTGGTCAATCCCAGGGTCGAGGTGCGCGCCACGGCACCGGGCATGTTCGCCACGCAGTAGTGAACGATCCCGTCGACGATGTAGGTGGGCTCGGCGTGGGTCGTGGGCCGGCTCGTTTCGAAACAGCCACCCTGGTCGATGGCGACATCCACCAGCACGCTGCCCGGCTTCATGTGCGAAAGCATCGCGCGGGTGATGAGCTTTGGCGCCGCGGCACCGGGAATCAGCACCGCGCCGATGATCATGTCCGAGGTCTTCGCCGCCTCCTCCAGCGCATCCGCCGTGGAGTAGACGGTCTTCAGCCGCCCCTGGTAGCGGTCATCGAGCACCTCCAGGCGCGCCACCGAGCGGTCCAGAATGGTCACGTCGGCGCCGAGGCCCAGCGCCATGCGCGCAGCGTTTTCGCCCACCACGCCGCCGCCGATCACCGTGACCTTGCCCGGTGCCACGCCGGGCACGCCGGGTAGCAGCACGCCGGCGCCGCCCTGGGCTTTTTCCAGGCTGTGGGCGCCGGCCTGTACCGCCATGCGCCCGGCTACGGTGCTCATCGGCGCCAGTAGCGGAAGCCCGCCCCTGGCGTCGACGATGGTTTCATAGGCGATGCAGGTCGCGCCACTCTCGACTAGCCCCTGGGTGAGGGTTTTCTCCGCCGCCAGATGCAGGTAGGTGAACAGCGTATGCTCGGGGGTCAGCCGCGCGACCTCATCGGGCTGGGGCTCCTTGACCTTCAGAATCAGCTCGGCGCCTTGCCAGAGCGCGTCGACATCGGCCTCGATACGCGCGCCCGCCGCTTCAAATTCGGCGTCATCGAAGCCGGCGCCTTCACCGGCACCAGCCTGCACGCTGACCGTATGGCCGCGCTCGACGAGCTCTCGCGCGCCGGTGGGCGTCAGGGCAACGCGGTATTCGTGATTCTTGATTTCCCGGGGAACGGCGATCTGCATGGTGGACCTCACAGCGTATTGTCATTGGCGTGTCGTCCTCCATTACAGCACAGTCGAAACCCGCTGCCATCGGCACCGCCGAAAACGAGAAAAACGCCTTCAACGGCGTTTATCAACAGAAAATCCCCACTTCAACCGCGCGTTAACAGAAAAATCCACTCCAATCACTCACCGCTCACCATTCACCATTCACCTCTCATTACTCACCCCTCACCACCCTCAACCACCGCATCGCCATAAATGCGCCGATACTTCTCGGGCAGGCGTTTGGGCCGCCCGCTGGAGAGCGCGGTGCAGACGAACACGGTGCGCGCCGCCAGGAGCGTCTTACCGTCGCGTTCACGCTGGAGCTGGAACCGCCGGGTCAAGCGCATGCGCCCGTCGCACTCGACGATCCAGGTGGCGAGCGTGAGCTCATCGCCTGCATAAGCCGGCGCCAGATAATCGAGCTCGTGGCGGTGCACCACCATCGCCCGGTCGAGTTCGCGGTAGCGGGCGAGATCGAGCCCCAGCGCTTCGGAGTGGGCCCAACTGATACGCTCGACCCAGCGCAGGTACTCGCCGTTGTTGACGTGGCCATAGGCGTCGATCGCCTCCGTCTCTACGGTAAAGCTCAGCACGTAAGGCTCAGGTAGCGCCCACTCCATAACCGCTCCTTCGTTTTTAATCGCGGTAAACGCGCACGCCCAGCGCCTTGAGGTAGGCGGTTTCGGGAATCGCCGGGTGCACCGGGTGATCCGGCCCCTGGTGCCCCTGGAAGATCACCTGGCCGTGGCGGTCCTGGTGGCGCACCGCGCCGCGCACCACGTCGACCAGCCGGTCGTGCGCCAGGTGCATCGAGCAGGACGCCGACAACAGCAGCCCGTCGCGGCCGAGAAGGCGCATCGCCTCGCGGTTGAGCCGCGCGTAGGCGCGCTCGCCGTTGGGAATGTCCTTGCGCTTTTTGATGAACGCCGGCGGGTCGAGAATCACCACGTCGAACTGCTCGCCGTCGGCCTTGAGCGAGGCCAGCGCATCAAACGCGTCGCCTTCGCCGATCGCCACCTGCTCGTGAACGCCGTTGAGCTCGGCGTTGCGCGCCACCTGCTCGAGCGCCTTGCCTGATGCATCGATACAGAGCACCTCGGAAGCGCCGCTGGCTGCCGCCTGAACGCCCCAGCCGCCCACGTAGCTGAATACGTCCAGCACCCGCTTGCCCGCCACCTGGCCGTTGAGCCAGGCGCGGTTGACGCGGTGATCGAAAAACCAGCCGGTCTTCTGACCGTCGAGTACCGGCACCACGAAGCGCGCGCCGTTCTCCTCGATCAGCACCTCATCGGGAAGCGTCCCCTTGACCACCTCGACCTGGGCCTCCAGGCCCTCCTGACGGCGCCCGCCGGTGTCGTTACGGAACACGATCACCTCGGGCTTGACGACCTTCTCGAGCGCATCGACGATCTCGTCGGCCAGCGCCTGCATGCCTGCGGTATTGAGCTGCACCACCAGCACGTCGCCGAAGCGGTCGATGATCAGCCCGGGCAGCAGATCGCCTTCACCGTGAATCAGCCGGTAGAAGGGCTTGTCGAACATCCGCTGGCGCAGCGCCAGCGCCTGGTTGAAGCGGTGAACGAACAGCGAGCGGTCCAGGCGCATCTGCGGGTCGCGCGACAGGATGCGCGCGCAGATCAGCGAGTGCGGATTGACGTAGGCCACGCCGATCGCCTTGCCGTTGGAAGCCTCGATCAGCGCGGCGTCACCGGCGGCGAACTCCTTGAGCGGCGTCTCCTTGATATCCACTTCGTTGGAGTAGATCCACAGATGCCCCGCCTTCAAGCGGCGGTCGGCATTCTTGTTCAAGCGCAGGCGTTGGGTCACAGGTCTCTCCAGAAACAGGGTAAAGCGTAAGGGGTATGTTAACGCTGACAGCCGGGGCAGAAAACGCTCGCCCGCTGGCCCAGTACGATGCGCGAAAGCGTCGTCCCACAGCGTGGGCAGGCCTGGCCCTGGCGCCCGTAGACGTTGAGCCGCTGGGCGAAGTAGCCAGGCTCGCCCTGACCGCTGACGAAATCGCGAAGCGTGGTGCCGCCCTGAGTGATGGCGGCGGCCAGCACCTCCTTGACCGCCCCGGCCAGACGCTCATAGCGCGCTTTCGAGATGCGCCCGGCGCTTCGGCGCGGGTCGATGCCGGCGATGAACAGCGCCTCGGCGGCGTAAATATTGCCCGCCCCGACCACCACGCGGTTGTCCATCAAGAAGGGCTTGACCGCCGTGCGCTTGCCCCGCGAGAGCCGGTAGAGCCAATCGCCGTCGAAGTCATCTTCAAGAGGCTCCGGGCCCAGGTGAGCAAGGCGTGGGTCTTCAGCGGCGTCGCCGCGCTGCCAGTCGACGAAGCCGAAGCGGCGCGGATCATGATAGCGAAGCACGAAGCCCTGGCCGGTCACCAGATCCACGTGATCGTGCTTTTTGGGCAGATCGCCGACGCGGGCGATGCGCAGGCTGCCGGACATGCCCAAATGCCACAACAGTGTGGCATCAAAAGGCGCACCCGTTAGCGCCAGGCGCAGGTACTTGGCCCGGCGCGCCACACTCAATACCCGCGCGCCCACCAGGCGCTGCTCGAAATCCTCCGGTACCGGCACACGCAGGCGGCGATTGCGCACGCGCACCTCGACGATCTCCTGGCCCTCGACGTAGGGCGCAATCCCTCGCCGGGTGGTTTCGACTTCGGGCAACTCGGGCATGGCGGCCCCCTTTCAAGGCTCGAATCAAAAGCATAACCGCCGGGTATGACGCCGGCGTGTCGAACGCGGGAAGCGGGCATGCAAAAACCCGGCTTTTAGGGCCGGGTTTTCAACAGGCGCTCGCCTGCGGTGAAAGCCGATCAGGGTAATCGAAATTACTTGATCTTCGCTTCCTTGTAGATGACGTGCTTGCGGATGACCGGGTCGAATTTCTTGAATTCGAACTTGTCCGGGGTGTTCCGCTTGTTCTTGTCGGTGGTGTAGAAGTGGCCGGTACCGGCGCTGGACACCAGACGAATTTTATCGCGCATGGTTCAATCTCCCAAAATGCATCGCTAATGAATAGCTGAAAACGAGCTTAGATGGCGTCGCCACGCTTGCGGATATCCGCCAGCACGGTTTCGATGCCTTTCTTGTCGATGATGCGCATGCCCTTGGAAGAGATACGCAGCTTCACGAAACGGTTCTCGGACTCGACCCAGAAACGATGCGTGTGCAGGTTCGGCAAGAAACGACGACGCGTCTTACGCTGGGAGTGTGAAACGTTGTTACCTGTTACCGGACGCTTGCCGGTAACCTGACATACTTTGGACATGAGAGCCTCCAACCGCTTGGCCAGGGTATAAGCCTGAGTGTTCAAAACTGTCGGGCAAACCGGAAGGGAGGGAGTCGACGCCTGAGAGGCTGGCTTTACCCGAATCCGTTATTCAACCCAAGTTTAAAGGTGGCACTTTATACCAGAGCAGCCACTCGGCGGCAAGCAAAAGCGTGCCGCTGGGGTCAAAAAGGCCCCTGAGCGGTCAAGCGTCCGGCGTTTTTACAGCCAGCCGCGCTCGGCAAAAGAGATCACATCGGCATCCCCCACCACGAAGTGGTCGAGCACGCGAACATCGAACAACCCCAGCGCCTGACTCAGACGCTCGGTGATGCGCCGGTCAGCGTCGCTTGGTTCGGCAACGCCCGAGGGATGGTTGTGCGCCAGAATCACCGCGCCCGCGTTGAGCTCCAGGGCGCGTTTGGCGACATCGCGAGGATACACCGATGCGCTGTCAAGTGTACCGCGAAACAGCGCCTCGTAGCGAATGATTCGGTGCTGGGTATCGAGAAACAGCACCGCGAACTCTTCGTGCCCGAGATGCCTTAGCTGCGAGCGCAGGTAGTGGCGCACGAGCGACGGCGAGGTCAGCGCGTTGCCGCGGGCGAGCTGAGCGGCCAGATGTCGCCTGGAGAGTTCGAGCGTGGCCTGAAGCTGGGCGAACTTCGCCTCCCCCAGCCCATGCGCCTGGCAAAAGGCGCTCTGGTCCGACTCCAGAAGCGGCCTCAAGCCGCCAAAGCGGGTGAGCAGATCGCGGGCCAGATCCACCGCCGAGCGCCCCTTCACCCCGACGCGTAGAAAGATCGCCAGAAGCTCGGCATCCGAGAGCGTCTGGGCGCCCAGGGTCAAAAGTTTCTCCCGGGGGCGCTCACCCTCCGGCCAGTGGTTGATGCCCATACCCCTCCCCTTGCGCGTTGTTATCATTGGCGCGCCCGCAGCCCCTGCCCACCCCGCCAGCGCTCACTATACCTAGCCTAGAAGGCAACGGCCGAACCTGCCAAAACCGCCGCCCAAATGGTATGGTGAACGCCCTGAAAGCGGCGCGGCGGCGCCTTGCCCGGTTCTCACTCAGGAGCGTTCCATGGCTTCGCACCTCAATTCGCCCGCATCGACTCTTGCGGGAAAGCGCATCCTGCTCGGCGTCAGCGCCGGCATCGCCGCCTATAAAAGCGCCCAGATCACTCGGCTGATCAAACAGGCCGGCGGCGACGTGCGCGTGGTGATGACCGACGGCGCCCAGGCGTTCATCACCCCTCTCACGCTTCAGGCGCTTAGCGGCGAGGCGGTACGCACCTCGCTGCTGGACCCGGAAGCCGAGGCCGGTATGGGCCATATCGAACTCGCCCGCTGGGCGGATGCGCTCTTGATTGCCCCGGCCACGGCGGACCTGATCGCCCGGCTCGTTCACGGCTTGGCCGACGACCTGCTCACCACGCTGAGCCTTGCCTGCGAGGCGCCCAGGCTCATAGCCCCGGCGATGAACCAGGCGATGTGGCGCCACCCGGCGAGCCAGCGTAACGCGCGAAAGCTCGTCGAGGACGGTTGGCAGGTAATAGGCCCCGCCGCCGGCGAGCAGGCCTGCGGCGACGTGGGCCCGGGGCGCATGAGCGAGCCCGAGGAGATCGTTCAGGCGCTGACAGACAAGCTCGCCCCGCCGCTCGCCATGACGAATGACGAGCGGCCCCACGCGGTGATCACCGCAGGCCCCACCCGGGAACCCCTCGACCCTGTGCGCTACTTGACCAACAAGAGTTCCGGCAAGATGGGCTATGCGCTGGCCACCGCCGCCGTCGAGGCGGGCTTTCGGGTGACGCTGATCAGCGGCCCGGTGAGTCTGGCAACGCCTTCAGGCGTCACGCGTATCGACGTCGAAAGCGCGCTCGACATGCAGCGCGAGGCGCTTCGTTTGGCCCCCCACGCGGCGCTGTTCATCGGCTGCGCGGCGGTGGCGGATTACCGCGCCGAGCACCCCGCCGAGCACAAGATCAAGAAAACCGGCGATAGCGACACCCTGACGCTGACGCTAGTCAAGAACCCGGACATCATTGCCGAGGTCGCCGCGCTCAAGGCGCCCGCGCGCCCCTTCGTAGTCGGCTTCGCCGCCGAGACCCGCGAGCTCGAGCGCTACGCCGCCGACAAGCTGGCGCGCAAGAACCTCGACATGATCGTTGCCAACGACGTTTCCCGGGAGGGCCTGGGCTTTGGCAGCGACGACAACGCGGCGCTGCTGGTCTGGCAAACGCCCCAGGGCATCGAGTGCCAGAGCGCCCCGGCCCAGTCCAAGCGTATGCTGGCCCGCGCGATCATCGATCAAGCGCTTTCACTGACCAACTTCAACGCGGAACCCTTTTCATGAGCCACGCCCCTCTTCAATGCATGGTGCTCGACGAGCGCATGCGCGATTACCTGCCCACCTACGGCTCCGAAGGCTCGGCGGGGATGGATCTGCGCGCACTGCTCGACGCCCCGCTCACCCTCGCCCCCGGCGAGTGCGAGCTCGTGGGCACCGGCCTTGCGCTGCATATCGGTGACCCGGGACTTGCCGGCATGATCCTGCCGCGCTCCGGGCTTGGCCACAAACACGGCATCGTGCTGGGCAACCTGGTCGGCCTGATCGACTCGGACTACCAGGGCGAGCTCAAGATCTCGGTATGGAACCGGGGCCAGACGAGCTTCACCATCGAGCCCTTCGAGCGCCTCGCCCAGTACGTATTAGTACCGGTAGTGCAGGCCCGCCTCGATGTCGTCGAGCGTTTCGAGCAGAGCGCACGCGGCGCCGGCGGCTTCGGCAGCACCGGGCGCAGCTAATCCTTTTTCGCGCCCCCTTTTCGACCGACGCCAGGACACGCCCATGACGGTACCCGCCTCCATCTTTCGCGCCTACGACATCCGCGGCGTGGTCGACGACACGCTCACCGAGGCAACCACCGCGCTGATCGGCCAGGCCGTCGGCAGTGAAGCGCTCGCGCGCGGCGAGCGCGCGGTGATCGTCGCCTACGATGGCCGCCTCTCCGGGCCCGGGCTGCGTGAGGCGCTGGTCGCGGGACTCCTGCGCGCCGGGGTCGACGTCATCGACATCGGCCGGGTACCCACACCGGTACTCTACTTCGCCACCCACACGCTGGCGGCCAGCCGCTCCGGGGTGATGATTACCGGAAGCCACAACCCGCCGGAGTACAACGGCTTCAAGATCGTGCTCGGCGGCGAGACGCTATCAAACGACACCGTGACCGCGCTTTACCAGCGCATCGATCGCGGCGAGCTGGCCCGGGGTGAAGGCCACTACCGAAAAGTGGACGTGCGCGAGGCGTATCTTGAGCGCATCACACACGACATCCGCGTGGCCCGGCCGCTGCACGCGGTGGTCGACTGCGGCAACGGCGTGGCCGGCGAGCTCGGCCCCGAGCTGATCCGGCGCCTGGGCGTTCGCACCACGCCGCTTTTCGATGAAATCGACGGGCGCTTTCCGAACCACCACCCGGACCCGGGCAAGCCGGAAAATCTCACAGCGCTGATCGACGAGGTGCGCCGCCAGAACGCGGATATCGGGCTTGCCTTCGACGGCGACGGCGACCGCCTCGGCGTGGTCACCCAAAGTGGGCAAATCATCAAGCCGGACCATTTGCTGGCGCTGTTCGCCACCGACCTGCTCTCCCGCCAGCCGGGCGCCGGCGTGATCTTCGACGTCAAGTGCAGCCGCAGCCTTGCCGACACCATTACCGGTGCCGGCGGTGCGCCGGAAATGTGGCGCACCGGCCACTCGCTGATCAAAGCGCGCATGATCGAAACCGGGGCGCTGCTTGGCGGTGAAATGAGCGGGCACATTTTCTTCAAGGAGCGCTGGTACGGCTTCGACGACGGCCTCTACGCCGCCGCGCGGCTTCTGGAGATTCTGGGCGGCCAACGCGAGAGTGCCGAGGCGCTGTTCGCGCGTTTCCCCCAGGAAATCAGTACCCCGGAAATCAATATTGCGGTGGCGGATGAAGAAAAATTCGAGCTGGTCAGAGCGCTTGCCAGCGATGGCGACTTCGGCGAAGGTATCAAGACCATGATCGACGGCATTCGCGTGGACTACGTCGATGGTTTCGGGCTCTGCCGGGCCTCGAACACCACGCCGGCGCTGGTGCTTCGCTTCGAAGGGGCGAGCGAAGCGGCGCTCTCGACCATCCGGGCGCGCTTTGCAAGGGCCCTGGCCCGCACCGCGCCCGAGCTCGACATCACCGCGATTGCTACGCCGACCTACAAGAGCGCGCCCAACGCGCCCTAACGGCCACCGCGCCGCAAAAAAAAGACAAGCCAAGGGATAGAGCAATGAATCCAGAAAGCCGCGACCCCAGGGTCGTCGTGGAGGTGCTGTCAGAGGCGCTTCCCTATATCCAGCAGTTCTCCGGCAAGACCGTGGTGGTCAAGTACGGCGGCAACGCCATGACCGAGGACACCCTGATCGACTCCTTCGCCCGCGACATCGTGCTGATGAAGGAGGTCGGCATCAACCCGGTGGTGGTCCACGGCGGCGGCCCGCAGATCGGAAGTCTTCTGGAGAAGCTCAACATCGAATCGCGCTTCGTCAATGGCATGCGCGTCACCGACGCCCAGACCATGGACGTGGTCGAGATGGTGCTGGGCGGTCTGGTCAACAAGAGCATCGTCAACCTGATCAACCAGTGCGGCGGCAAGGCGATCGGCCTGACCGGCAAGGATGGCGCCCAGATTCGCGCCCGCCAGCTCAAGGTCGAGCACAAGAGCCCGGAAATGACCGCCCCCGAGATCATCGATATCGGCCACGTTGGTGAGGTGGAGTCGATCTCAACCGATTTGATCGAGATGCTCACCAACCGCGACTTCATCCCGGTGATCGCGCCGATCGGCGTCGACGCCGAGGGCCACAGCTACAACATCAATGCCGACCTGGTCGCCGGCAAGCTCGCCGAGGCGCTCTGCGCCGAGAAGCTGATGCTTTTGACCAACGTGGCGGGGCTGATGAACAGCGAAGGCGAGGTCCTCACCGGACTGACGACCGCTCAGGTCGACGAGCTGATCGAAGACGGCACCATCTACGGCGGCATGCTGCCAAAGATCCGCTGCGCGCTGGAAGCGGTCAAGGGCGGCGTCGTCAGCGCCCAGATCGTCGATGGGCGCGTCCCTCACGCTATCCTGCTCGAAATCTTCACCCGGGCGGGCGTGGGCACCCTGATCAGCGACGCCGGTTAAGGCAGGGGGTTCCCATGAGCGACGAACAAAAACCTCGCCGCCGCGACCAGATCCTGCAGGCGCTGGCGATCATGCTCGAGGAGGACAGCGGCAAGCGCATCACCACCGCCGCGCTTGCCCGCCAGGTCGGCGTCTCGGAGGCGGCGCTTTACCGCCACTTTCCCAGCAAAGCGCGCATGTTCGAAGGCCTGATCGACTACATCGAAGAGAGCATCTTTGCGCGCATCACGCGCATTCTCGAGGACATTCCCGACGCCGAGCGGCGCTGCGCGACGATCCTCTCGCTGCTTTTGGGCTTTGCGGAGAAAAACCCGGGGCTTGCCCGGGTTCTTGGCGGTGACGTGCTCACCGGCGAGACGGCCAGGCTCAGACAGCGCGTGCACCAGCTCTTCGAACGTCTGGAGACTCAGCTCAAGCAGATCCTGCGTGAGGCAGAAATCCGCGAAGGGCGGCGCACGACCATCACCGCCTCGGCGGCGGCGAATTTGCTCATCGCCCAGGCCGAGGGACGCATTTCGCAGTACGTGCGCAGCGACTTCAAGCGCATCCCGACCGAGTACTGGGACGATCAGTGGACGCTGATCGCCTCCGGACTATTGAAAGAGAGCGCCCTGCCCGCCTGACAGCTCTATTCAAACGTGCAGGCATGAAAAAACCCCGGTGAATGCCGGGGTTTTTCACTTTTCATCGCTTGCAATCAGGCGGCGAGGGTATCGCCCATTTTCGCACGAAGCTTCTTCATCGCGTTCTTTTCGAGCTGGCGAATACGCTCGGCGCTGACGCCGTAAACGTCGGCCAGATCGTGCAGCGTCGACTTGTCGTCGGTCAGCCAGCGGCGCTGAAGGATGTCGCGGGAGCGTTCGTCGAGTTCTCTGAGCGCGCCCTGCAGCCGCCGCGTGGAGTCCTCTTCGAAATCGCTGTCCTCGAGCTGGGTCGCCGGGTCCAGGGTGGCATCGTCGAGAAACTGCGCCGGCGCCTGGTAGGGGCTGTCCTCGTCGTCACTCGGCGAGGCGTCGAAGCCGGCATCGAAGGCCGACAGCCGCCCTTCCATGTCGCGTACGATTTCCGGTTTGACATCGAGGTCTTTTGCGATGGCGTTGACTTCGTCGTTGTTCAACCAGGCCAAGCGTTTTTTCGCGCTGCGCAGGTTGAAAAAGAGCTTACGCTGCGCCTTGGTGGTCGCGATCTTGACGATGCGCCAGTTGCGCAGCACGAACTCGTGAATCTCGGCCTTGATCCAGTGCACGGCGAAGGAAACCAGCCGCACGCCCTGGTTGGGGTCGAAGCGCTTGACCGCCTTCATCAAGCCTACGTTGCCTTCCTGGATCAGGTCGGCCTGGGGCAGCCCGTAGCCCGAGTAGCTGCGCGCAATGTGAACGACGAAGCGCAGGTGCGACATGACCAGCCGCCGCGCCGCTTCGAGATCGCCTTCATCGTACAGGCGATGCGCCAACGCCTGCTCCTCTTCGACAGTGAGGACAGAAATGCCGTTGACCGCTTGAATGTAACCGCCCAGGTCGTTGCCTGGAGAAAGCTGTCCCACCGGTAGAAGACTAGTGCCCATGCAGATGGTCTCCTTGTCACCAATGCTGGTCGACCTGCTATCGTCATCACCATGATCCAGCGCCTGCGGTTCACGATCGACATAGCGAGTCAGGGTAATTACTCGGACCACAACTAAAGTATAAGGTTCAGGCTGCCCGAATCCGCTTGGGGGTCGGCAGCCACCCGCGCCTGGAACCGGCTCAGCGCGGGCGAATGCTGGAGAGGTGGCGCGATACCGCAAGCCACGCTCCCAGCCAGCCCAGTAGTGTACTGCAGGATAGCAAAATTGTAGAGCCTGTCATATCGAGCTGCGGAAGCGCAAAGCTCGCCCCGTAGCTTTGCGCCAGCGCCGCCACCGGCAGCGACAGCCAGTGATTGCCGACCACCAGCAGCAAAAGTGCGATCAGGCCACCGCCTACGCCGTACCAGGCCCCGCTATAGAGAAACGGGCGGCGCACGAAGGCGTGGGTCGCACCGATCAGCATGACCACTTCGATTTCGCGGCGCCGGCTCTCCACCGAGAGCCGAATAGTGTTGCCCACCACCAGCAGCACGCCAAAGCCGAACAGCACCCCAAGCGCCAGCGCCACGCGCCGACCAAGATTCGCCAGGTGGCGAAGCCGCTCGACCCAGGCCAGGTCCAGGCGCACTTCATCCACCCCGGCAAGCGTCTCGAGCTGCCCGGCGAGCGCCTGCATCGCGTCGGGCTCAACGCTTTGCGGGTTGATCACGATACTCGCCGGCAGCGGGTTCTCGTCGAGCCCCATCAGCGTCTCCTCGAGCCCCAGCGAGCGCTGAAACTCCGCCATGCCTTCCTCGGCGCTGATCAGCCGGGTCTGGCCGACGCCGGTCTCGGCGCTCACCGCCTCTTCGATGCGCGCGGCCTGGGCCTGATCCACCTGGGTGTCGAGATACACGGTAAGCGTAGCGCTTTCATCGAGCTCGGCGTCGAGCAGCCGGGCGCTGTCGAGGGTCAGCCAGAGGGCGGCGGGCAGCACCAGGGCGATCGCGATGGCGAGCATGGTGAGAAGATTACCCAGCGGGTGACGCACCAGCCGGTAAAGGCTGTCGCCGAGCATGGCACGGTGGTGGCGCCCCCAGGCGCGCGCTCGACTGCCAAATCCGGGGCCTGTGGGCTTGGGCTTCGGCGCGCGCGGCTCGGGCGGCGGGGTGGCTTTGACTTTGGCGTCGCCGCGCCGGCTCACCGCACCGCTGCGGCGGGTGGCGGCGCCGGGCGGCGGTGTCGGGCGCTTCATACCGCCCCCTCATCGCCGATCAGGCGGCCGTCGCGCAGGCGCAGAATGCGGTGGCGCAGGCGGGCGATCAGCGCCAGGTCGTGGCTTGCGATCATCACCGTGGTTCCGATGCGGTTGAAGTCCTCGAACAGCCCCATGATGTCGGCGGACAGATGCGGGTCGAGATTACCGGTGGGCTCATCGGCGAGCAGCAAAGCGGGCTTATTGACCACCGCGCGGGCGATGCCGACGCGCTGCTGCTCGCCGCCGGAGAGCTCGATCGGCAGCGCCTTCTCGCGGTGCAGAAGTCCCACCTTGTCGAGTGCGGCGCGCACCCGGCGGGCGGATTCCCGCGGCTCGAGCCCCTGGATCTCCAGCGGCAGCGCCACGTTTTTAAACACGCTGCGATCGAACAAAAGCTGGTGGTCCTGAAACACCACGCCGATCTGGCGGCGGTAGAACGGCACCTGGCTTGCGTGCAGCCTGGCGATATCGTGCCCGGCGACCACCACCCGCCCGCGGCTGGGTTTTTCAAGGCGCATGATCAGGCGCAAAAGCGAGCTCTTGCCCGCCCCGGAGTGGCCGGTGAGAAACACCATTTCGCCCTGCCTGATACGGAAATTGAGGTGCGCCAGCGCCTCGAAGCGCCCGCCGTAGCGCTTGCCCACGTGCTCAAAAGCGATCATGCCTCGGCGGCGCTCTCTTGCGGGTCGAACAGCGCGCTAACGAAGTCGTCGGCGTTGAAAGGCCGCAGGTCGTCCAGACCCTCGCCCACGCCGATAAAACGAATCGGTGTTTCGAGCTGCTTGGCCAACGCGAAGATCACCCCGCCCTTGGCGGTGCCGTCGAGCTTGGTGAGCGTGATGCCGCTGACCGGCACCGCCTCGTTGAAGGTGCTCGCCTGGGAGATGGCATTCTGGCCAGTGCCGGCGTCGAGCACCAGCATCACCTCGTGAGGAGCGCTTTCGTCGATTTTCTGCATCACGCGGTGGACCTTCTTGAGCTCCTCCATCAGGTGGCTCTTGTTGTGAAGGCGCCCGGCGGTATCGGCGATCAGCACGTCGACCCCGCGGGATTTGGCCGCGGACACCGCATCATAAATTACCGAGGCGCTGTCGGCGCCGGTGTGCTGGGCGATCACCGGCACGCGGTTACGCTCGCCCCACACCTTGAGCTGCTCGACCGCGGCGGCGCGGAAGGTGTCGCCGGCGGCGAGCATGACGCTTTTACCCTCCCGCTGAAAGCGCTGGGTCAGCTTGCCGATGGTGGTGGTCTTGCCCACGCCGTTGACGCCGACCACCAGAATGACGAAGGGGCCGGCGCCCTCCCGGTTCAAATCGAGCGGCCTGGCCACCGGCGCGAGCATCCGCGAAAGCTCCTCCTGAAGGCCCTTGTAGAGCGCCTGGGGGTCGTTGAGCTCCTTGCGAGACACCCGCGTCTGCAAGCGCTCGATAATCTCGGTGGTCGCCTCGATGCCGACGTCCGCCATCAAAAGCTGGGTCTCGAGATCCTCGAGGAGCTCGTCGTCGATCTGCTTTTTGCCCAGAAAGAGATCCGCCAGGCCGTCGGTCAGGTTGGCCCGGGTCTTGCCAAGGCCTGACTTGATACGGGCGAAAAAGCCCTTCTTCTCCTGGGTGGCCGCCACCGGCTTATCCTGAGGGGAAGGGCTCGGGGCGCTCTGCCCCGGCTCGACTTCTGGCGCCTGGGGCTCGGGGGCGACCTCGGGCGTCTCGGGCTTTGGGTCGATCTCCGGGGGGCGGCGCGCCGGCTCGACCTCGGGTTCGGCCTCGGGCCGATGCGGCTCGGGCTCGATCTCCGGCGTTTCGGGCGTCGGTTCGACCTCGGGTTTCTCGGGCTCCGGCGCTGTCTCGGGCTTCTCGGGTTCCGGTTCGATTTCCGGCGTCTCGGGCTCCGGCTCGACTTCGGGCTTTTCAGGCTCGGGGTCGATCTCGGGTTTTTCCGGGCCCGGCTCGCCGTCGGGCTCGCTGGGGCGCGGCGATGGGGCGGGCTGTTCCTCTGCCGAGGGCTTTTCGACAGCGGGGTCGGGCGCGGCGCTCTCATCGCTCGATGCGCCTGGCTGCGACTCGTCCCGCTTCAGGTCGTCCTGCTGCTGCGAATCCTGCTTTTTCTTGCGTTTCAAGAAACCGAACATGGGGGCATCCAACTCAAAGGGGGAATATTGTGACCATCCTACCATCGCCGACCGGGACTTTGGACAAGTAGCCCGCTACAATCAGCCCCATGAAACGACAACGCCCTTCCCGTAAAACCGCCGTGTCGGGTGGTGCCTCCAGGGCCGCCGGCAAGCTACGTATTATCGGCGGTGACTACCGCCGCCGCCAGCTTCCCGTGCTCGATCACCCGGGCCTGCGCCCCACTCCGGATCGGGTACGCGAAACGCTGTTCAACTGGCTAGGCCCATCGCTTCTGGGTAAGCGCGCGCTCGATCTGTTCGCAGGCTCCGGGGCGCTGGGGATCGAGGCGCTTTCGCGCGGCGCGCTGGAGGCCACCTTCGTCGAGCTGACCCCGCGCGTGGCGGCGCTGATCGAGCAGAACCTGGCCACCCTCGGCGCCGACAACGCCCGCGTCGTGACCCGAGACGCCAACGCCTTTCTGGCGGGCACGCCGAGTGCGTTCGATCTGGTCTTTCTCGACCCGCCGTTCAAAAAGGGTCTCGCCGCGCCGTGTTGTGAAGCGCTCGAGCGTGGCTGGCTCGCGCCAGAGGCGTTCATCTATCTGGAAACCGAGCGCGAACTGGACGCCCGTGTGCCCGCCCACTGGCAGCTTTACCGTGAAACCAGCGCCGGTGAAACCAGCGCGCGGCTTTACCGGCGAAGCGTGCTTGCCCAATAGCCGGCGCGGCGTTACGCTCAACGCGTTATTTACCGGGGGCAGGCGTTTCTGCCCCGCTTTTGGAGGTCGGCATGAGCCTTGAACTATTCAATCAGCTGGAACAGAAAGTCACCGATACCGTCGAGGCGCTGGAGCTTATGAAGCTCGAAAACGAAGAGCTTCGCCGCGAAAATGCCGAATACAAGCAGGAGCGTGAGGAGTGGGAGCGCCGCCTGCAGGGCGTGCTTTCGAAGTTCGAGGCCAGCGCCACCGAAAGCGCCTGAGCCAAGCGCTTTCAAAGCGCGCGGGACATCAACAGCGCATCCTCTCGCCCGGCCGCACCCGCGGCCGGGTAGTAGTTCTTCCTTCGCCCATCGGTACTAAACCCGGCCGCCTGGTAGAGTTTGATCGCCTCAGCGTTGCCCGCGCGCACCTCGAGCAGCAGCCGCTCGCTTTGCCACGCTCGCGCCTCGGCAAGCGTTTTTTCCAGAAGCGCCCTGCCGATGCCCTGCCCGCGCAGGCGTGGCGCCACGCTGATCATTTGTAGCTCCGCCTCGAAAGGCAGCCTGGCCACCAGCGCATAGCCGACCAGCGCCTCTTTCCGCCATGCGCCGAGCATGACCACCGCGTCGTCGACGAGCCCGCGCTCGAGCGTGCGCGGGCTCGCCCCGCTTTGCGCCTCGGCCTCGAGAGCGGTGAGCGCTCCCAGATCAGTTGGCAAAAGCGCGCAAATCACGACCCGGTATCGCCTTCGGCGAGCTGACGTAGCGCCGGCCAGAGCGCGCGCTTGGCTGCCCCAGCGGTCAGCGACTCAAGCGCTGGCGCCTGCCAGACCGGAAGCCCGAGCGTGCGGCTCTGGCCGTTTTCGAGTTCGAGCACCCGGGCAAGGGTATCGTTTGCGTCCGACCAGAACAGCAGGCGCTCGAGCTGCCAGCCCTGGCGGCGTACGGCGCCTTCGATGAACGCCGCCACGCCTTCGCGGGCTTCGCCCAGCGGGTCGTCCGCGGTGAACGCGCCGGCCATCGGCGGCCACTTGAATACCGTGAAGGTGGGCAGGGCGGCCGGCGCTCCGATGGCGCTTAGCATGTTGGCCAACAGCCGCTGTTGGGCGGGGCCGAGCGTGCCTGGGTGCAGGCTCAGCCAGCGCCCGTCGATACAGGCGCAGGTCAGCGTGAACTCGACCGGCTCACTGCGCGGCGCGGGCTCGGTAGCGGGCGTGTGGTCGGCTTCCGGCGCCTGGGGCGCGGGCTCTGGTCGCGCGGGGGCGATATCGCCCAGCAGTGCCCGGGCGGATTTGGGCGCGCCGTGTTCGGCTGGCGCCGGGCCGGGCGCGCCCGCCGGGGGCGGTGCTGGCCTTGGGGCGGCGGGCTCGTCGAGTAGCGCGTGCAGCGCCTGGCGCGGCGCCGCCTTCTCCGGCGCTTCCCACTCGCAGGCTTCGGTAGGCCGCGCGTTGGGAAGCTGATACCGGCACGCCCAGGCGGTGATGCCCATGGCGTCCAGGTAGTGGCGTCGGCTGGCTTCCGGGGTCACGTCGCCTCGCCGCGCTGACCGCCCAGGCAGTTGGGTGAATCCGGCCGCGCCCCGCCGCGGGCCGCCCACTCGCTGGGCGTATAAAGATGCAGCGCCAGCGCGTGAACCGGCCCGCACAGCTCGTCGGCCAGCAGCGCGTAGATCTGCTGGTGGCGCTTGACCGGCATCATCGCCTCGAAGCTCTCGGACACCAGCGTCACCTTGAAGTGGGTTTCGGAATTGGCCGGCACGTTGTGCATGTGGCTTTCGTTCTCTACGCGCAGCACGTCCGGCGACAGCGCCGTTAATTTCTGCTCTATCTGTGTCTGCAACGTCATGACAGGCCTCCTTGAGATAGGGATGCGCCCATTGTACGCCCTTACCGGGGCCTCGACGATGCCCGGCGTTCAACGAGCGCGCGCCCGGCCAGGCGCACCCGCGAGAGGCTCACGCAAAGCGCCAGCAGCGTGGTAAAGGCGCTGAACCAGAGCGTGGCCTGCACCGACAGCCCCAGCGCCAGCGCAGCGCCGACCACCGCCACGCCGAAGGATTGGCCGACGGTGCGCACCGTGCTCATCACCCCGGAGACATTGGCGCTGCGCTCCGGCGGCAGGCTCGCCATCATTTCGCGGTTGTTGGGCGGCTGAAAAAGGCCGAAGCCGATCCCGCACAGCGCCGTGCGCCAGAGGCTGCCCGCCACGCCCGTGGACTCGTCCACCAGCGCCAGCGCCGAGAGCCCGACGATCAGAAAACAGAGGCCTGCGCTCGAAAGAATGCTCGGGTTGACCTTGTCCGCCAGGCGCCCGGCGAGCGGCCCTACCACCATGATGCAAAGCGGCCAGGGGGTGAAGAGCAGCGCGGTATCGAGCGGGCTCAGGCCCATCTGGTTCTGGTAGAAAAGCGACAGCGCCACGAAGGTCAGCCCCTGGCCGATGAACGCAAGCCCCGACGCCGATACGGCCAGGGTAAAGCGCATCTCTTCAAACAGGCCGAGCGGCAAAAGCGGGTGGCTCGCCCGGCGCTGGCGCCGGATGAACAGCGCCCCGCTCACCAGGCACGCCGCCGCCCAGAGCGCCCCCTGGCCGGGTGCGGCGTGGCCAAGCGCATCCATCGCCAGAAAGAAGCTTGCCAGCATCACTATCGAGTAAAGCGCCCCGCGGCGATCAAAACTGCCCGAGCGCGGCGTTTCCCGGGGCAGCGCGCGCGCGGCGAAGGCGAGCGCGCAAAGCCCCACCGGCACGTTCAGTGCAAAAAGCCAGGGCCAGTCGGCAAACGACAGCACCACGCCGCTGATCGCGGGGCCAACGGAGTAGCCGCCGGCGACCACCAGCGCGCTCATGCCCAGCGCACTGCCCAGAAGCCGCGAGGGAAAGATCACCCGGTAGAGCGAGGGCCCGATGGAGAGCGTGGCCGCCGCGCCGAGGCCCTGCAGCGCCCGAAACACCAGCAGCGTTTCGAGGCTTCGCGACAGCGCCGCGCCAACGGAGGCGATAACGAAGATCAGAAGCCCGAACACGTAGAGCCGACGCCGGGTAATCAGCTCGCTGAGCGCGGCGCACACCAGCAAAAAGGCCGCGCACACCACCTGAAAGATGTTGGTGATCCACACCGAGCGCGACGCCGACGCGCCCAGGTCCTGGGCGATCACCGGTAGCGCCAGATTGATCATGGTGGTGTCCATCACCGCCATGGTGGTGCCGGTCATCAGCGCGGCGAGTGCCAGCGCACGCTCGCGGCCGGGCAGGCCGTCGTCGCCGGGGCGGTCTTCGAACAGTCGCATGCAGTGGGTTTCCTTGAGGCCGCCTCAACGACAAAACCGGCCGAAGCCGGTTTCACAAGAGCAGCAAATGACGGCCTGGTCAGTCCGGGTCGTTGTCGAGCAGCAGCGCGTCGTCGACATCAGAAATTTCCAGCGCCGTTTCGTCGTCGAGATCGATCGCCAGATAGCTGTGCTCGACGTGAAGAAACTCCTGGAACAGCGACCAGTCCAGCGGCTCGGGCCACTGGCGCTCGTCCTCTTCCCAAGCGCGCAGCTCGGTTTCGAGAATCTCCACGCAGCGCTCGCGCACAAAGGTTTCGAGCGCCTCGGGCGTGTCCATCTCGGGAATCAGGTAAATGGTACTTTCACGTTCGACGTCGGCAAGCGTCAGATCGTCGTCGCCCAGGGTGGGTTCCAGCGCGTTGATCCAGTCCACGAAGGGCTGGGTCGGCCTGACGCTCAAAGCGGAGCGGTTCAGCAGTTTCATGGGATTCTCCTCGCCGTCGAAACGTTGACCATTATGGGCGCTAAGTCGCGCCCTTACCAACTATTACGCCGTTTTTCCCCGCTGGCGATCACTCCACTTCCGGGCGCATGGCCGGGAACAGCAGCACGTCGCGAATCGAGGGGCTGTCGGTGAACAGCATCACCAGCCGGTCGATGCCGATGCCCTCGCCCGCCGTGGGCGGCATGCCGTACTCGAGCGCGCGCACGTAGTCGGCGTCGTAGTACATCGCCTCGAGATCGCCCGCGTCCTTTTCCGCGGCCTGCTCGCGAAAGCGCTCGGCCTGATCCTCGGCGTCGTTGAGCTCCGAGAAGCCGTTGGCGATTTCACGTCCGCCAACGAAGAACTCGAAGCGGTCGGTGACGAAGGGGTCGGCGTCGTGGCGCCTTGCCAGCGGGCTGACCTCCGCCGGGTAGTGGGTAATAAAGGTGGGCTGGTCGAGCCGGTGCTCGGCAACCTCTTCGAAAATCTCGGTCTGGACCTTGCCAAGCCCCCAGCCCGGCTTCACCTTCACGCCGACGCGCTCGGCCACTTTTACGGCGCTTTCGAGCGTCTCGAGCTCAGCGGCCTCGATGCTCTCACCGTACTCGAGAATCGAGTCCTTGAGCGAGAGGCGACGAAACGGCGCGCCGAAATCGTACTCGTTGCCCTGATAGCTCACCGTGGTAGTGCCGAGCACCTTGTGGGCCACCGCGCGCAGCATCGCCTCGGTCATGTCCATCAGGTCATTGTAATCGGCGTAGGCCCAGTAGAACTCGACCATGGTGAACTCGGGGTTGTGCCGGGTCGAGAGGCCTTCGTTACGGAAGTTGCGGTTGATCTCGAAGACCTTCTCGAAGCCGCCCACCACCAGCCGCTTCAAATAGAGCTCCGGGGCGATGCGCAGGTACATGTCCATGCCTAGCGCGTTGTGGTGGGTAATGAACGGGCGCGCCGTGGCCCCGCCGGGGATCGGCTGAAGCATGGGGGTCTCCACCTCCATGAAGCCCTTCTCCTCGAAGAAGCGGCGCATGGCGCTGATCACCGCGGCGCGGGTCTCAAACGCCCGGCGCGACTCCGGGTTCATGATCAGGTCGACGTAGCGCTGGCGGTAGCGCGCCTCCTGGTCGGTCAGGCCATGGAACTTGTCCGGAAGCGGGCGCAGGCTCTTGGTCAGAAGCGTCGCCTCGATCATCATCACGTAGAGATCGCCCTTACCGGACTTGTGCACCGGGCCCCGGGCGGCGACGATATCGCCGATATCCCAGCTCTTGATGTCCTCGAGCACCTCGGCGGGCAGGCCCTTTTTATCCACGTAGAGCTGGATCTGGCCGGCCACGTCCTGGATGACGATGAAGGGGCCGCGCTTGCGCATGATGCGCCCGGCCACCGCCGCCTGGTGGTCCAGCGCCTCGAGCTCCGCCTTGTCTTTCTCGCCGAACTGCGCTTGCAGCTCGACGGTCAGGCTATCCCGGCGAAAGTCGTTGGGAAAGGCGCTCTTGCCGGCGGCGGCGGCGCTTTCGCGGCGCGCGGCGAGCTTGCCCCGGCGCTCCATGATCAGATGATTTTCGTTTTCCGCAGAAGACGCGTCCTGGTTGGCCATCAGACACCCTTGAATGATCGAACCCAAAAGAGATTACAAACCCTGCTTGAGGCTTGCGATGATAAATTGATCGAGATCGCCGTCGAGCACCTTGTCGCAGTTGCTGGACTGCACGCCGGTGCGCAGATCCTTGATGCGCTGGTCGTCGAGCACGTAGGAGCGAATCTGGCTACCCCAGCCAATGTCGGCCTTGGAGTCTTCCGCTTCCTGCTTGGCGGCGTTGCGCTTTTGCATCTCGTGCTCCCACAGCTTCGCCTTCAACTGCTTCATGGCGAAGTCGCGGTTGGCGTGCTGGCTGCGCTGGTTCTGGCAGGCGACGACGATACCGGTGGGCTCGTGGGTGATCCGCACCGCGGAATCCGTGGTGTTGACGTGCTGCCCCCCGGCGCCGCTGGAGCGGTAGGTGTCCACGCGCAGATCCGACGGATTGATCTCGACCTCGAAGCTGTCATCGACCTCCGGCGACAAAAACACCGAGGCAAACGAGGTGTGCCGACGCCCGCCGGAGTCAAACGGGCTCTTGCGCACCAGCCGGTGCACGCCGGTTTCGGTTCTGAGCCAGCCAAAGGCGTGGTCGCCCTGGATATGCAGCGACGCCGATTTGATACCCGCCACTTCCCCGGCGGAGACTTCGATGATCTCGGCCTTGAAGCCGTGGTGCTCCGCCCAGCGCAGGTACATGCGTAAAAGGATATTGGCCCAGTCCTGGGCCTCGGTGCCGCCGGAGCCGGACTGGATATCGAGATAAGCGTTGTTCTCGTCCATCTCGCCGGCGAACATGCGCCGGAACTCGAGCTTTTCGAGCGCGGCCTGCATGCTGTCGAGCTCGCGCTTGACCTCCTCGACGGTGCCCTCGTCCTCTTCCATCTCCGCAAGCTCCAGAAGATCCCGGCTATCGCCCAGGCCCTGGTCGAGCTCGTCGATGGTCGCGACGATGGTCTCGAGCGTGGCGCGCTCCTTGCCGAGCTTCTGGGCGTACTCCGGGTCGCTCCAGACGTTCGGGTCTTCGAGCTCGCGGGTGACTTCCTCTAGCCGATCCTTCTTCTCGGCATAGTCAAAGATACCCCCTAAGAACGTCTGTCCGCTCAGACAGGTCCTTGATCTGGGTGTGAATCGGGTTGGTTTCCAGCATGGATCGCGCCCTGGTGTGGTCGAAATGGTACGGGTCGTCAAGAGGTGGGGCCGCCGTTGACGGCGATGGGCCCGGCTCTTCAAAGCCCATGAATGCGTATATCAATGGGCGCCTAGTGTAACGAAAGCGGGCAGACGGTGCATCCTCGCCGCCCCACCACGCAAAAACCCGGCCGGGGCCGGGTCTTCAATAGGCTGACACTAACCGCGATTAGAAGCGGTAGGTCACCTGAGCGCCAAAGCCGTGAGCCTCGTTCTTGTAGTCCGCGGCGTAGGTCGCGCCACCTACCGGAATGCCGCGGGTCGCCGGGCTTGCCAGCAGGTCTTCACGCGACTGCTCCACGGAGGTGCCGCGCTCGGTCAGGTAGGAGTAGGCAACGTCCACGGTGAAGTCCGGCACCGGCGTCCAGCCCGCGCCGAGGGAGAAGATGCGCCGGTCATCGGACGGAATGCGCACGCTTCTAAACTCGTCGTTGGTCGGCGTGAAGTCGAGCGTGAAGCCGGCGCGAAGCGCAAGCTCCGGGGTCAGCTGATACTCGCCGCCGGTGGCGAAGGCCCAGGCGTTGGAGTAATCCTGCTGCTCCTGAGTGATCACGCCGCCATTTGTACCGGTGACGCGAATCTCGTCGAACTGGCTCCAGCGCACCCAGGAAGCGCCGAACATCAGCTTGAAGCGGTCGCTCATCTGCTGGGTCAGCGAGAAGTTGACCGTCTCCGGCGTGGTCAAATCGAGCGAGGCGTTGGAGTCGGCGCGCACCACGTTACCCAGCGGGTCGGTGGCGGAGAAGTCGCCTTCCAGGGTGTAGTCCACCTTGGAGCGGTAGGTCAGACCGAAGGTGGTCTCCGGCACCGGCTGGTAGATCACGCCGAGGTTGTAGCCCCAGGCCTCGTCGTCGCCTTCCACCCGCGAGTCGATATCGGTGGCGGCGCTGAACGCAGGCCCGGAAGGCAGCTGGCGGCGAAGCTCGCCGTCGATCCGGTTGTAGGTGACGCCTGCGCCCACCGACCACTGGTCGTTGAAGCGGTAGGAGACAGTTGGCTGCGCCGACTGCACGACCACTTCGGTGTAGTCGCCGAAGTAGCGGCCCTGAAACGACCCTTCATACTCGGTCTTGGAGCCAAACGGCGCGTAGACACCGAAGCCGAAGGCGAGCCGCTCGTTGACCGGATGCGCGTAGAAGGCGAAGGGCACGAAAGTACCGGGCACCATATCGCCTTCGTTGGTGCCGGGGATGCCGCCAACCGGGATCTGGTTGCCGTTGGGCAAGCCCCCGGTCGCCACGCCCGCATCCAGCGTGCGGTTGGCCTGAACGTTGCGGATTTTCGTTTTCGGGTTCAGATAGGTGCCGCCGGCGGTGACCTGCGCGCGGTCGAGAAACGACATGCCCGCCGGGTTACCGTAGACGATGGTAGCGTCGTGGACGTTGGAGCTGCGCCCGGCGTGCCCATAACCCTGGCCGCTGACGCTCTGCTCGTTGATCTGATAGCCCCCGGCCTGGGCCTGACTTGCAAAGGCCGCCGCCGCAACGGCGGACACCAGCGCCAGTTTTTTAACGTTGTTATACATAGTGAGCCTCTTTTCCCAATGATCCGACGGGGCTCGCCCCGCCTGCTTGTTTTTTGCGCCCTGATCTCGCGCCCCCGAAATAGTTTTCGCTCAATGCGAACGCAGGTTCAAGAGGCAAACGCTCGTTTTATTTATTTTCAGGGCTATCCATTAGTCGTACGAGCTTTTTAGTGTACGTCGAACGGCTTTTCTCAAACTCACCGGGCGGTTTCGATGCCGCCATGAAAATAGAGCGCAGCGTTGAAAGCGCTGGGAAACGTCGCATCCTGCAGAGCTAATGCTCTGACCCACCGGCACGAGAGGCAGGAGTGGTCTAGCTCACCCCGATATAGCGCCCGGGCTTGTGGTTCAGCGCGATGATGAGATTCAGCGTCAGCGCCCCGAGCACCGAGTAGGCTACCCGATCAAGCGGCAGTTGTGTGAGCGCGACGACGAGAATCATGGCGTCGATGCCCAGCTGCACGTAGCCCGCCCTAAGCCCGTGGCGCTCTTGCAGGTAGAGCGCGAGGATGTTGATACCGCCAAGGCTCGTGCGGTGGCGAAACAGCATCAGCATGCCAAGGCCCATGAGCGCCCCACCCATCAGCGCGGCGTAAAGCGAAGGCACGCTCTCAAAGGTGACCCAGCGCCTGGTCAGCTCGGAAAAAAGCGACACCAGACCAATGGCGATGAAGGTGCGCAGGGTGAAGCTCCAGCCCATGCGCTTGATCGCCAGATAGTAAAACGGCAGGTTGATGGTGAAGAACCAGGCGCCGAACCCCCAGCCGGTCATGTAGTTCAATAAAAGCGCCAGCCCCGCGGTGCTGCCGGTAAGGAGCACTACCTGGGTGTAGAACGTCACGCCCAGTGCCACGAACAGCGTGCCCAGCAGCATCGCCATGGCATCTTCGACCAGGCTGTGCGGGTCTTTTGGAAGGTCTTCCACGCGCATGGCGGCGTCCTTTTTTCTTTCGGTAGGTCGGCCGAGCCGCCAAGCCTTAAAGGGGCTCGGCGTACTCCACCATCAGCTGCAGCGACTCGCGCCCGCGCCAGCGGTTGCGGTTGAGCTTGAATGCGCAGGTCAGCGTGTCGCCGACGCCGAAGGCGGGCAACTCGCCGGGGGTGAGCGCACGAAACCAGATCGCCTTGCAGGTTACGGGGCCGCTGGAGAGCTCCATCATCAGATGGATGCCCTCGCCGCCGACCGGGCGCAGCGCCTCGACGATGAAATCACCCTGAAACAGCGGCGCCTCGAACTCGCGGCCGAACGGGCCCAGCGCGTCGATTTCGCCAAGCGTCGCCAGGGATAGCTGGGCGGCGTCGAGCGCGCCGTCGGTGTAAAGCTGCGGCGTGCGCGGCTCGCTTCCGAGCTGCTCGGCCACGGCCTGCAGAAACGCCGCCTTGAACGCCGCCAATTGCTCCGTAGGTAGGCCGACTCCCGCCGCGCCGCTGTGTCCGCCAAAGCGCGGTAGCGCCTCCGGGGCGAGCTCGAAGGTACGCTGTAGCGCATCGCGCAGGTGCAGCCCCTCGATGGAGCGCCCGGAGCCGGTGAGCATGTGGGGCGCAGCGGCGCGGGTCAATACCACCGCCGGGCGGCCGAAGGCCTGCACCAGGCGGGAGGCGACGATGCCCTGGACGCCGGCGTGACCATCCTCGAGAAACACCACCACCGCGGGCTCCCCGGCCTCGATCGCGGGCAGCGCCAGGCGTTTGGCCTCCTCGGCCATGTCCGCCTCGATCGCCTTGCGCGACTGGTTGTCCTGGTCGAGCACCTCGAGCTGGCGGTTGGCCACCGCATCGCTTTCGGCGAGCATGTAGTGAAGCGCGGCGTAGGGGTCATCGAGGCGCGAGCGGGCGTTGATGCGCGGGCCCATTTGAAAGGCGAGCGTTTCGGCGCTGAAGGGTACGCTGTCGGCGCCGAGCCGCGCCGCCATCGCCCGCCAGCAGGCAGCGTCCATGCGGTTGATCAGGGTCAAGCCCTGGCTGACCACCGCGCGGTTGGCGGGGCTTGCGCCGAGCGAGACGCAGTCGGCGACGGTGCCGAGCGCCACGTACGAAAGCCAGGGCGAGAGCTTGGGCGTGGCCGGATTGAGCTCGCCCCACTCGATCAGCACGCTGCGGGCAAGCGACATCAGAAGCCAGGCCACCATGCAGCCGGCGATGGTCTTGTCCGGGTAGGCGCAGTCCTCACGCGTCGGGTTGATGCAGGCGTAGGCGGACGCCGGCGGACCGGCCAAGGGCAGCGCGTGGTGATCACTCACCACCACGTCGATGCCCGCCTCTTTCAAACGCGCGATGCGCGGCTCGTCCGAGCTTCCGCAGTCGGCGGTGATCACCACGCTCGGGCGCGGTTTGAGTGTGAGCGTGCGCTCGACCAGCGGCAGGCTGATGCCGTAGCCGTCGTTGATACGGTGCCCGATCAGGCTATGAAGCCTGGACTGCGGGACGCCAAAAAGCTCGACCAGCGTGCGCCGGATCACCACGTGGGAGGTGATGCCGTCGACGTCGTAGTCGGTGAGAATCCCGATCGACTCGCCTTCGGCGACCGCGCGGGCGATGCGCTCGGCGCCGCGTCGGGCGTCCGCGAGCTTCTCCGGGTGGGCCAGATAGCGCAAACTCGGCGCGACCAGCGGCGTCAGGGGCTCGGTATAGCCCGGCAGCCGCGAGGCGAGAAGCCTGGCCTGAAGCTCGGTGAGTCCTTCGGCTGTAGCGCGGGCGTAGACCGCCTCGTCCACGGGGCGAGGCGTCAATCGAGGGCGGCTGGCGCGTTGCAAAAGCGAGACGGGGGCGGCGCTCAAGTCGGTCATCACTGCCTGCGACGATGCTCGGCGACAAAACGCTGCACGCTTTCGAGCTCGGCGGGCAGCACCGTATAGCGCTCCTCGCGCTCGAGCAGATCGTCCATGTGGGTCGGCAGCGGCACGCCCTGAAAGCCCGCCTTGACCACGGCATCGGCGAACTTGGCGGGATGCGCGGTGGCCAGGGTCACCATCGGCGTGGTGTGATCTGCACGTGCGCGCTCGGCGGCGCGGTAGCCGGTGGCGGTGTGCGGGTCGAGCATCTCGCCGGTGCGGTGGTGCGCCTCGCGGATCACTTCCAGAATGGTGGCATCATCCACGCTGTGGCTTGAAAACTTCTCGCGCAGGCGCGCAAGCGGCGCCTCGGCAAGTGCCGTGGGCTCTTGCTGGAAGCGTTCGAGCAGTGCCGCCACCGCCTTGCCGTCACGCTCGTAGGCATCGAACAAGAGCCGCTCGAAGTTCGACGACACGACGATGTCCATCGATGGCGCAAGCGTGGCCTCAAGCGCCTTCTTCGAGAAGTCGTTATCGGCGAGCGTGCGGTGCAGGATGTCGTTGGCGTTGGTGGCGATGATGAACTGCTTCACCGGCAGCCCCATCCTGTAGGCGGTATAGCCGGCATAGACGTTGCCGAAGTTCGCCGAGGGCACGCAGAAGCTCACGTCACGCCTGGGCGCGCCGAGTGCGACCCCGGCAGCCACGTAATAGACGATCTGGGCCATGATGCGCGCCCAGTTGATCGAGTTGACCGCGACCAGCCGGGTGCCCTGCAAAAAGTTCTGGTCGGCGAAGCTCGCCTTGACCATCGCTTGGGCGTCGTCGAAGTTGCCCTCGATGGCGATGTTGAAGACGTTGTCAGCGAGTACGGAGGTCATCTGGCGGCGCTGCACTTCCGAGACACGGTTGTGCGGGTGCAGGATGAAGATATCCAGGTTGTCGCAGTGGCGGCAGCCCTCGATCGCCGCCGACCCGGTGTCCCCGGAGGTGGCGCCCATGATCACCGCGCGCTCGCCGCGCTTTTGCAGGAAGTGGTCGAGCAAACGGCCCAGAAGCTGCAGCGCGACGTCCTTGAAGGCGAGCGTCGGGCCGTGAAACTGCTCGAGCAGAAAGTGATTGGCGTCAAGCTGCTTGAGCGGCACCACCGCGTCGTGACTGAAGGTGGCGTAGGCCTCCTCCACCAGCCGCTTGAAGGTGGCGTCGTCGATCTCGCCGCCGACGAACGGCTTCATGACGCGAAAGGCAATCTCGGCGTAGGAGAGCCCGGCCATCGCCTCAAGCTCTTCAGGCGAAAAAGTCGGTAGCGTTTCCGGCACGTAGAGCCCGCCGTCGCTGGCCATGCCGGTGAGCACCACCTCTTCGAAGGAAAGCGCCGGGGCCTGCCCGCGCGTACTGATATAGCGCATGGATTACTCTCCTTCGTCCAGGCTCTCGACGCGAATGCGCGTAACGGGGCCGGCGATGTCCGCCATTGCTTCGATTTCGCGGATCGCCTCGTTCATCTGACGTTCGCGGGTGCGGTGGGTCAAGAGGATGATCGGCACCAGCTCGCCTTCGGTGGCCTCCTTCTGGATCAACGCTTCGATGGAGATGCCCTGCTCGGAGAGAATGGTCGCCACGCGAGCGAGCACGCCGGGGCGGTCCACCGCCAGAAGGCGCAGGTAGTAGGCCGTGGTGATCTCCTCCATCGGCATGATGGGCAGATCGTTGATGTCGTCCTCGATGCCGCTGAAGGCGAGGTACGGCACCCGGTAGTGGTGATCCGTAGTGATGTCGCGGGCGACGTCGAGGATGTCCGCGACCACCGCCGAGGCGGTCGGCTCGGCACCGGCGCCGGCGCCGTAGTAAAGCGTCGGGCCGACCGCGTCGCCCATCACGGCGATGGCGTTCTTGACGCCGTGCACGTTGGCGAGCAGGCGCTCCCTGGGGATCAGCGTCGGGTGGACGCGAAGCTCGAGGCCGCGCTCGGTGCGCTTGCAGATCCCCAGGTGCTTGATGATGTAGCCCAGGTTGTCCGCCTGCTCGACATCCTCGGCAGTGATGCGCGCGATGCCTTCGGTGAAGGCTTTCTCGAACTGCAGCGGCACGCCAAAGGCGATGGAGGCGAGGATGGTCAGCTTGTGGGCGGCGTCGATGCCCTCGACGTCGAAGGTCGGGTCGGACTCGGCGTAGCCCAGCGCCTGGGCCTCGGCGAGCACGTCTTCGAAGGCCCGGCCCTCGTCGCGCATGTGGGTCAGAATGTAGTTGCCGGTGCCGTTGATGATCCCCGCCACCCAGTCGATGCGGTTGGCGCCCAGGCCCTCGCGCAGCGACTTGATCACCGGGATACCGCCGGCCACCGCCGCCTCGAAGGCCACGATCACGCCCTTTTCGTGGGCGGCGCGGAAGATCTCGTTGCCGTGCACCGCGATCAGCGCCTTGTTGGCGGTGACCACGTGCTTGCCGTTTTCGATCGCGGTCAGCACCAGCTCGCGGGCGACATCGTAGCCGCCGACCAGCTCGACCAGCACGTCGACGTTGGGGTTGGTCGCCACTTCGAACACGTCGGTAGTGGCGTTGATGCCGGTAATGTCGCAATCGGGGTGAATGCTGCGATGGGCGACCTGCTCGATGACGATCGGACGGCCGGCGCGGCGCGCGATATCCTCCGCGTTACGCGTCAATACGTTGAACGTACCGCCACCGACGGTTCCCAAACCACAAAGGCCTACTCTTACCGGTTTCAAAATACTTCCCCTCTCGCTACAGGTGACGTGCTGCGTCTTGCGTTTGAATTGGCGTGGACCGCTTACGGCGGCGCTTTAATCACTTAAGCCTAACATGCCGACCAGCCGGTCCGGCGGAACAAATCCGGGGACGAGCTGGCCGTCGGGCAAAATGATCGCCGGCGTGCCCTGGACCCCCAGCTGCATGCCGAGTTGATACTGCTCGCTGACCGGATTGTCGCATATCTGGCCGGCCACGTTCTGACGATTCTGGGCGCGGGTCATCGCCTCGGTGCGGTTGTCCGAGCACCAGGCGCGCTCCAGCGTCTTGGCGGCGTCGCTCTCCATGCCCGCCCGCGGGAAGGCCAGGTAGTGCACCGCGATGCCGCGCTCATTGAGCTCCGGCACGGTTTCGTGCAGCCGCTCGCAGTAGGGGCAGGTCGGGTCGGTAAAGACCACCACCGTGGCGCGCGGCTCTTCGACGCCGCGGTAGACGAAGCGCTCCTCCTCGGGGACCGCGTCGAGTGCGGCCTTGCGCTCCTGGTTTTTTGCCTGTTCGGTCAGATTCACCAGCCCCTGGTCGGCGTTCTGGTAAAGGTCGCCAACCAGAAAATAGCTGCCGTCGGCGTTGGAGTAGAAGGACTCGCCGTTTTCCAGCTTTACTCGGTAAATACCCTCCATCGGGGTCTCGCTGACCGCTTCGACGGGCATCGGCTGGCCGTTGACCTCGAGCGTGTCGGCCAGCGCCTGGCGGTCGGCGTGCGCCGCGGCCGGCAAAAGCGCCGCGCCCAGCAGCATGATGGGCGCAAGGCGCGCGGCGCGGGGAGTGAACGTCGTGCGTTGACGCATTTTTTCAACCTCGTGGATGGTGTTCGGCGTGCAGCTGCTCCAGGCGCGCCTGGGCAACGTGCGTGTAAATCTGCGTCGTGGACAGGTCGCTATGCCCGAGCAGCAGCTGTACGACCCGCAAATTGGCCCCATGATTCAATAAATGGGTCGCAAACGCGTGGCGCAGGGTGTGCGGCGAGAGTGGACGCGTGATATGGGCCGTGACGGCGTGAAGTTTAATCCGATGCCAGAAGGTTTGTCGCGTCATGGCGCGATCGCCTCGCCCGGGAAAGAGCGCCGGGCGGGTCGTATCGCTCATTAGCGCCGGGCGGCCGGTGCTCAGGTAAGTCTCGAACCACGCGATGGCTTCGTCGCCCATCGGCACCAGGCGGTCCTTGTTGCCCTTGCCGCGCACCCGCACCACGCCCTGGCGCAGATTCACCGCGTCGCTTTCAAGCCCGACGAGCTCCGAGACGCGCAGCCCACAGGCGTACAAAAGCTCCAGCATGGTGCGATCGCGAAGCCCGAGCGGCGTGGCCGTATCCGGCGCCAGCAGCAGCCGCTCGACCTCCTCCTCCTCCAGCGTGCCGGGTAAATTCGGCCGCACGCGGGGAAGCTTGACGTCCAGCAGCGGGTCGCGGTCGATGCGCCCGTGTAACTGCGCCCAGCGGTAAAAGCTTCGAAGCGACGACAAGAGCCTCGCGTTGCTGGTGAGTTTGTAGCCCGCCTCCCGGCGCTCTTCAAGCCAGGCGGCAAAACGCTCACGCGCGGGGTCGAGGGCGTGTTCGTCGAAACGCGCCAGATACGCCTGCCAGGCACTCAGATCGCGCCGATAGGCCGACAGCGTATGATCGCTTGCGCCCTGCTCGAGCCACAGGGCATCCAGAAAGGCATCGATATCGTCCACGCGGGCTCCCGGGCCTTGGCCCATCAATAAAAAACCCCGCCCCGCAAAGCGGTGACGGGGTTTTGCGTACCGGGCGCGCACACCCGGGGAAAGCGGGCGTTAAGCCAGCTTTTCCTTGATACGCGCCGACTTGCCGCTGCGCTCGCGCAGGTAGTAGAGCTTGGCCTGGCGCACGTCACCGCGACGCTTGACTTCGATCGAGTCGACCAGCGGGCTGTAGGTCTGGAAGGTACGCTCGACGCCCACACCGTGAGAGATCTTGCGCACGGTGAAGGCGGAGTTCAGGCCACGGTTACGCTTGCCGATGACCACGCCTTCGAAGGCCTGCAGACGCTCGCGGGTGCCTTCCTTGACCTTGACCTGGACGACGATGGTGTCGCCCGGTGCAAAGCCCGGAATTTCCTTGGACATCTGCTCGTTTTCGATCGCCTGGATCACCTTGTTCTTGCTGCTCATGTCTTACTCCTGAATAACGTAGTGGTTTGCCACGCAGTCGTGGAAGGGGCAAACCGTGATCCCGGCGCTCGAAACGAGCCACGCGGGAGTCGTTATGGGTGACGCAGGTGCTCTCGCCCTGCACCGCCGCCCTGGCCTACCCGTGAGGCAGGGCGTTTTCTTCGATGTACTCGTCCAGCAGACGCTGCTGCTCGGCGCTCAAGGTACGCCCGGCCAACAGATCCGGCCGACGCTGCCAAGTGCGCCCAAGCGACTGTTTCAACCGCCAGCGCTTGATCTCGCCGTGATGGCCGCTTAACAGCACATCCGGTACCCGCTTGCCGTCGATCACTTCCGGACGGGTGTAGTGCGGGCAGTCCAGCAAGCCGTCGTTGAACGAGTCCTCGACGGCGGAATCCTGATGCCCGAGCACGCCGGGAATCAGCCTTGCCGCCGCGTCGATCAGCACCATGGCCGGCAGCTCGCCGCCGCTCAGTACATAGTCGCCAATCGACCACTCTTCGTCGATGTCACTCTCGACCACGCGCTCGTCGACCCCTTCGTAGCGCCCGGCCACCACGACCAGCGGGCCGCCTTGCGCCAGCGTCTCGACGCCGGGTTGATCGAGCTTGCGCCCCTGGGGTGATAGATAGATCACCTTCGGGGTCTGGCCGGTTCGCGCCTGACCCTGGGCCTTGGCGTCGGCGATCGCGCCGCGCAGGGTATCGACCTTCATCAGCATACCGGGGCCGCCGCCGTAGGGCCGGTCGTCCACGCTGCGATGCTTGTCGGTGGCGTAGTCGCGCGGGTTCCAGAAACCGAGTTCGATCTGGCGCCGCTCGATTGCTCGCCCTACCACACCCTGCTGGGTCAGCGCCTCGAACATCTCGGGAAAAAGCGACACCACGCCGCACCAGAGCGCGGGCAGGCGGTCATCCCGTTCGTGTTCGGTCGTCTCAAAGCTCAAAACTCGCTGTCCCAGTCGACGATCATGCGGCCCTCTTCGAGGCTGATGTCGAGCACCACGTCATCGGGCAGATACGGCAACAGCCGCTCGCGCCGATCAATGGCCTCGTCATCGCCGCGCACGACCATGACATCGTTGGCGCCGGTTTCGAACAGATAGCTGATCCGCCCCAACCGCTCGCCGGATCGAGTCTCGACCCGAAGGCCTTCCAACTCGTGCCAGTAATACTCGTCGTCGGCCAGTTCAGGCAGCGACTCCTTGGGCAGCAGGATGTCCGCTTGCGCCAGCGCTTCGGCGGCGTTGCGGTCGTCGATATCCTTGAGCTGCACCACCAGCGCCTTGCCCTGCCGACGGCCCTGAATGAGCGGTATCTTCGTCAGGGTCTGCCCCTGACGCACCCACCATTCGGGGTACTCCAGAATGCTGTCGATCGGGCTTGTGTAGGAGTAGACCTTGAGCCAACCCTTGACCCCGTGAGGGCTTGTCAGCTGCCCCAGTACCACGTGGGTCTCGTCTATCGGGCTAACGTCACGCGCCATTGACCAACGCTCCTTCACTACCGTGGCGACACCAGTGTCTGGTTGAACGGTGCCATGTCACTCTCGGCACCCTTGCAGAAGGCTTACGCCTGCTTGCGTGCTTCCTTGACCAGCTCGGCGACGCGATCAGAGAGCTGAGCGCCGTGGCTCTGCCAATGAACGACGCGGTCCAGATCGACGCGCAAACGCTCTTCCTGACCGCGGGCAACCGGGTTGAAGAAGCCGATACGCTCGATGAAACGGCCGTCACGGGCGTTGCGCGAGTCAGTCACGGTGAGGTGGTAAAAGGGACGCTTCTTGGCGCCACCACGTGCCAAACGAATGGTAACCATACGATAACTATCCTTCGGTTGAGGTTACGAGAGTGGAGCATGGCGACATCGCCATCAGAACACTCATCATGCTGTTTTCCGGTACGCGCCAGGCGCTCGATCACTGCTTTCAAGCCGCCGACGAATACCCTTTTTACGCTTCACTGGCAGGCCAAACCCGGGCAAAAAACGCCCCGTTTGCCAACACCCACGCATGAAGAGGCCGCATTCTACGCAAATGCGGCCCGCTTTGAAAGCCTGACAGCCAGAAAACTCGCAGGGCGTCAATCGGGTCAGGCCGCTCATTTCGTGACGATCGGCTTAGCGCCAGGGCATACCGCCGGGGCCACCCATGCCGCCCATTCCACCGGGGCCACCGGGGCCGCCCGGGCCACCGCCGCCCATCATGCCGGACATGCCGCGCATCATTTTCTGCATGCCGCCCTTCTTGCCGGCTTTCTTCATCATCTTCTGCATCTGCTTGTGCTGCTTGAGCAAACGGTTGAGCGCCGGCACGTCGAGGCCCGCGCCGGTGGCGATGCGCCGCTTGCGCGAGCCGTTGATGATCTCGGGCTTGCGCCGCTCGGCCGGCGTCATGGAGTTGATCAGCGCTTCGAGCTTGCCCATCTCCTTTTCCGGGCCCGGACCCTGGGCCATTTCGGCCATCTGCCCCATGCCGGGGAGCTTGCCGAGAAGACCGCCCATGCCGCCCATCTTTTTAAGCTGCTGGAGCTGCTCGCGGAAGTCCTCGAGGTCGAAGCCGTCGCCCTTTTTCACCTTTTTGGCGAGTTTGGCGGCCTTGTCCTTGTCGACGGTGCGCTCGGCTTCCTCGATCAGCGAGAGCATGTCGCCCATGCCGAGGATGCGCGAGGCGACGCGGTCCGGGTGGAACGGCTCGAGGGCATCGACCTTCTCGCCCACGCCCATGAACTTGATCGGTTTGCCGGTGACGTGGCGCACAGAGAGCGCCGCGCCGCCGCGGGCGTCGCCGTCGGCCTTGGTCAGAATCACGCCGGTCAGCGGCAGCGCTTCGTGAAACGCCTTGGCGGTATTGACCGCGTCCTGGCCGGTCATGGCGTCGACGACGAACAGCGTCTCCTGGGGTGAAACCGCTTTGTGCAGCGCCTGGATCTCCGCCATCATCGCTTCGTCGATGGCCAAACGGCCCGCAGTGTCGACGAGCACCACGTCGTGGAACTGGATTTTGGCGTGCTTGATCGCGGCGTTGGCGATATCGACGGGTTTCTCATCGGAGCGCGACGGGAAGAAGTCGACCTCGACCTCGCGGGCCAGGGTTTCGAGCTGGTCGATCGCCGCCGGGCGGTAGACGTCCGCCGAGACCACCAGCACCTTCTTCTTCTCGCGCTCGCGCAGATAGCGGGCGAGCTTGGCCACCGACGTGGTCTTACCCGCGCCCTGAAGGCCCGCCATCAGCACGACCGAAGGCGAGCCCTTGAGCGCAAGACCTTCGTTGGCCTCGCCCATGATCGTTTCGAGTTCCTGCTGGACGATCTTGACGAACTGCTGGCCCGGCGACAGGCTTTTGGAGACTTCCTGACCGACGGCGCGCTCGCGTACGCGCTCGATGAACGCCTTGACGACGGGCAGCGCCACGTCCGCTTCCAGAAGCGCCTTGCGCACCTCGCGAAGCGTCTCCTTGATGTTGTCTTCGGTCAGGCGCGCCTGACCCTTGATCGACTTGAGCGTCTGGGAAAGACGCTCGCTCAGATTCTGGAACATGGGGCCTCTACCTTGGTCGCTGCCGCCGGGCGGATCCGCCCGGCGCGTATGATGGCTCGATTATACGCGCTCAACGCACGAGTCTCTATGGCTCTTCGCTCGGCGCTGCTGTGCGACGCTTTACGATTGGTTATAGTAGAGGCTAGGCTCTAGCCTCGCTGATGTTCGACGCACGCTCGCGACGGCTTTTCACTACTCGCTTTTCACTACTCATTAAGCGCACACGCGCACGGATAGCATCATGCAGGCGCTCCCTTTCGCCACCATCGCTTTTGTCCTTTATATCGCTGCCGCCATCTGGCAGGGCATGACCCTGGTGCGCCGCGTGCCGCCCCGCCGGGGCATGGTGCGCCTGCTCGCGGCCATCGGGCTTTTGCTGCACATCCCGGTGGTGGTGATGCTGCTCGGCGAGACGCCCGGGCTCTTGCCGGGCCTGACCACCAGCGCAACGCTGTTAATGGCAGTGGTGGTCAACGTGGTGCTGATCGCGAGTCTCTTCAAGCCGGTGCTCAACGCCGGCATCGCGCTGTTTCCGCTGGCCGCCGTGGCGCTGATGTTCGCCACTTGGCTGCCCAACGAGGGCAGTCACAGCGGGTTGACGCCGGGCATTCTGCTACACGCGGCAAGCTCGGCGCTGGCCTTTGCGCTGCTCGCCATCGCCGCGGTGCAGGCGGTGCTGGTGGGGCTGCAGAACCAGGCGCTCAGGCACCATCACATTCGCGGTATCGTGCAGTCGCTGCCGCCTCTGACCACCATGGAGCGGGTGCTGTTCGAGCTGGTATGGGCGGGCGTGGCGCTTTTGACGCTCTCCATCATTAGCGGCCTGATCTTTCTGGACAACCTCTTCGCTCAGCATCTGGTGCACAAGACGGTGCTGTCGATCGCTGCATGGCTGATTTTCACTACCCTGCTGGTTGGGCGCTACCGCTTCGGCTGGCGGGGGATGCGCGCGGTGCGCTGGACGCTGGGCGGCTGCCTGCTGCTGGTGCTGGCCTATTTCGGCAGCAAATTCGTGCTGGAAATTCTGCTTTCTCGCTAGCCGCGCGGCGTGCAGATGCGCTTGACAGCCACCCACGCCTACTTCTAAAAACGAGCTTGATACGCCATACAAGGAACTGACGACTTGAATGACGACTTCCCTTTGGGATTACTGTTCGGCCTTCTCGCCCTACTCGTACTGCTATCCGCCTACTTCTCGAGCTCCGAAACCGGCATGATGTCGATCAACCGCTACCGCCTGAGCCACCAGGCGGGTAGCGGCGACAAGCGCGCCAAGCGAGTCATGCGCCTGCTGGCTCGGCCCGACCGGCTGATCGGCGTCATTCTGATCGGCAACAACTTCGTCAATAACCTGGCCGCCTCCATCGCCACCATCATCGCCATCCACTTCTTTGGCGACGTGTCGGGCCCTGCGATCTCCACCGCGCTTTTGACCATTACCATCCTGATCTTTTCCGAGGTAACGCCGAAGACCTACGCGGCCATCAAGCCCGAGCGTATCGCCTACCCCTCTTCCATGGCGCTGGAGCCGCTCTTGAAGCTGCTCTACCCGCTGGTGTGGCTGGTCAACGTGGTCTCCAACGGCCTTCTGCGCCTGGTCGGGGTGAAAAGCGTGGAGAACGGCGGCGATAACCTCACCCGCGACGAGCTGCGCACCGTGGTACACGAGGCGGGCACACTCATCCCCTACCGCCACCGGGCGATGCTGCTATCGATTCTGGATCTCGAGAACGTCACCGTGAACGACATCATGGTGCCGCGCCACGAGGTGCTGGGCATTGATCTCGACGACTCCCTCGACGAGATTCTCGCCCAGATTCGCACCAGCCAGCACACCAGGCTCCCGGTCTACAAGGGCGACATCAACAACATCATCGGCATGCTGCACCTGCGTAACGCCGCACGGTTTCTCTCCCGCGAGGAGGTGACCAAGGCGGCGGTGGTGCAGGAGGCACGCGAGCCCTACTTCATTCCCGAGTCCACGCCGCTGCATACCCAGCTTTTGAACTTCCAGAAGCAGAAGCGGCGCATCGGCATCGTGGTGGATGAGTACGGCGACGTGGAAGGGCTGGTGACGCTGGAGGACATTCTCGAGGAGATCGTCGGCGAGTTCACCACCGATGTTTCCGAGGACGAGGAGATTCATCAGCAGGACGACGGCAGCCACGTCATCGAAGGCACCGCCAACATTCGCGAAATCAACAAGATGCTCGGCTGGCAGCTGCCCACCGACGGCCCCAAAACGCTCAACGGGCTTATTCTGGAGCACCTGGAGTCGTTCCCCGAAGGGCCGGCGTCGCTGCAGATCGGCAGCACGCGCATGGAGATTCTCGAGATTCGCGACAACCTGATCACCTCGGCGCGCTGCTGGCCGATGATTCGCCTGCAGCGCCGCTAGGCGCGAACCGGGCGGCGCCTAGCCGTCCTGTTCGTTGTTTTCCCGAAGATGCTTTTGCCCTGCGGGCAGATGCCTGGCGATGTCCCGCTCACCCGCGCTCTTGAGCTCCACCACCCGCGCCTGCAGGTAGTGGCGAAGCGCGGTCCCTTCGGCTTCCTGGGCCATGATCGGCGCCCCGAAAGTGAGCCGAACCGGCGCGCGAAAGCTTCTTGGCCGCTTCTTGAAGGCGGGGCCGCCGCAGTGCGACGCCCAGGAGCCCCAGAGACCGGCAAGCCCGGCGGGCACCACCGGCACGTTGTCCCGGGCGAGCATGGTTTCGAGCCCGCGGCGAAAAGCGTGAACCTCGCCGTCCGGCGTCAACCGCCCTTCCGGGAAGATCATCACCACTTCCCCATCGCGCAGCGCTTCGCTGACCTTTTCGAGCGTGCGTCTAAGCCCCGCCGGCGTGCGCCGTTCGGACTCGACCGGAATCGCACCGACCAGCAGAAACCACCACTTGAGCCAGGGCGAGTCGAAGATCGGCTGATCCATGACGAAGCGCAGCGGCCGCGGGCTCGCTCCGCCGAGCACCAGCGCGTCCATGAAGCTTACGTGATTGCACACCACCAGCGCCGCGCCCTTGGCGGGCACGTGCTCGCGGCCCTGAACGCGCAGCCGGTAGCTTGCGCGCATGGCCACGTAAATGGCGTGGCGCAGCACGAAGCGCACCGGCTTGAGCAGCCGCTTCACGACGGTGAGCTCTGGGCGCGCAGCCCGGCCAGTACCGTGCTCACCAGCTGATCAAGCAGCTCGTCGACCTTGAGCTGCTGGCCCTGCCAGTAGCCCAAACGCTCGTTGAGACCGAGCTGGACCAGCCCGTGGACGCTGCCCCACAGCGTACGCCCGAGCCGCCGCGCCTCGAGATCATCCAGCGCCGGCTGGTAGCGGGTCAGCGCGCTTTCGACCTGGGTGAACAGCGCCTCGATCAGATCGCTCTGGCGCTGGTCGAGCTCGCCCTCGTCGGCCAGCGGGTAGTCGAACAAAAGCTGCCAGCGGTAGCAGCCCTGCTCGGCAAAGCGCCAATAGGCGTGGGCGAGCGCGCGAAGCCAGGGCTCCGGCGCGTCCTCGGCCAGGCTTTCGATGGTGTGCTGCAGTCGCGCAAGCGACTCGACGTTGACGTGCTGGAGCAAATTGTTGAAGCTGCCGTAGAGTTTCAGCAGCGTGCTCGGCGCACACCCCACCTCCCGCGCCAAAGCGCGCAGCGACAGGCCATGCACCGGCCGGGTGGCCAGCCACTCATCGCAGGCGTGCATGACCTGCGCATGGAGGGTATCGGGCGCGTGCTGTCTGGGACGGGCCATGGCGTTCTCTATCCGGTCGGGCAAAAAGGCGAAAGCCTTGGCGCACTCGAGTGTGAGTAAGGGTTAATATAAGACAGGATACCTTACATCGAACACTGTTTTCGATACCAAAGCACCAGGTTTCGCGTATTTTTACCGCCCACGAGCGCCCGCCGTTCCACCCAAGGCTTCAAGGAGAGACATGACAGGACGCCTACACGTGCAGCGCCTCTCGCTTTCGCGCATGGTGCCCGAGCTCAATCACGACGACCCTTTCATCACCTCGCCCAATCTGGCGCCGCGCCGGCCGGTCTCCGCCATTCGCATGCAGCAGGGTCGCTATCACCACGAGCCGCTTTTCTGGGGGCTGACCCCGCCCTGGCTCAAGGTGCTCGACCACGCCCCCCACTGCGCCAGGGCGGAGTCACTGGACAGCCGGGCGATGTTTCAGGAGGCCTTTCTGGCCCGGCGCTGCGTGATCCCCGTGAGCGGCTTTTACGTCTGGCAGCCGCGCCCCGGCGGCAAGCAGCCTTACCTGGTCACGGCGACCGACCGCGCGCCGCTGCTGCTGGGGGCGCTATGGTGTCGCTACCATACGACGCTGACCGCCTTCACCGACTCGACGGCGCTGGTCACGGTACCGGCCAACGTCTGCCTTTCGTCACTGACCGACCGCCTGCCGCTGGTCATCGAACCCGCCTCGCTTTCGCGCTGGCTTGACCCCGAAACCCCGTCGGACCATCTTTTCGAGCTGACGCGCCCGGCGCCGCTGGAACTGTTGGGCGCGTTTGCAGTATCAAAGCATGTCAATAATCCCGCCCACCAGTCGGCGGCCTGCGCTCATCCGCAGGGCCCGATGCTGCGGTGGCGTGTGCCTGAGGAGTCCTGATGTTACGTTCTTTCGAAGTTGTTCCCAGCGTGATCCTGCGCTACGCCGTGGGCGGCCTGGCGCTTGGCGTCAGCGTTTACGCGCCCACGCTCTGGGCCGCGCCTTCGGAGGTGGCCGAGGTCGTCACGCCGATCAAGAGCCCCAATGATAGCCGCGACTACCGGGTGCTGACGCTGGAAAACGGCCTGCACGCGCTGCTGGTGAGCGACCCGGAGGCCGACAAGGCCGCCGCGTCGATGAACGTGCGCGCCGGCAGCGCCCAGGACCCGGAGGATCTGGCGGGGCTTGCCCACTTTCTCGAGCACATGCTGTTTCTGGGCACCGAGCCCTATCCGGAGCCGGACGCCTACCAGAGCTACATTGCCAACAACGCCGGCTCGCACAACGCCTTTACCGCGCAGCAGGACACCAACTACTTCTTCGATGTCGACCCCGAGGCGCTGCCCGGGGCGCTGGACCGCTTCAGCGCGTTCTTTCTCTCGCCGCTGTTCAACGCCGACCAGCTCGAAAGCGAGCGCAATATCATTCACTCCGAATACATGGCGCGCATCCGCGACGACTCACGCCGTGAAAACGACGTGCTCAACCAGGTGCTGAATCCGGACAACGCCACCACCGGCTTCGCCGTGGGCAGCCGCGAGACGCTGGCGAACCCGCCGGCGGGCGAGGCGTCGCTGCGCGACCGGATCATGGACTTCTACCGCCAGCACTACGATGCCAACGTCATGAGCCTGGCCGTGGTTGCGCCGCAGCCGCTGGATACCCTTGAAACGTGGGTCGCCGAACGCTTCGCCGAGATTCCCGATCGCGGCCTCACCGCGCCGGTGATCGATGCGCCGCTTTCGCAAAGCGACACGCTGCCGCTTTATCTCGAGCGCCAGTCGCTCGAGGATCGGCGTACGGTCAACTTCTACTTCCCGGTGCCGGACCCGACCAGCCGCTATCGCACCAAGCCCGCTCAAACCATCGCCCACCTGCTGGGCGACGAGAGCGAAGGCAGCGTGCTGGCGGTGCTGCGCGAGGCCGGTTTGGCCTTTGGCCTCTCGGCGGGCGTGGGGCGCGGTGACGGCGAACACGCGCTGTTCACCGTATCGATCAGCCTCACCGAGGCCGGCGCCGAGCGCCTGGACGACGTGCAGGCCACGCTCTTTGCCGCAGTCGACGAGATCCGCAGTGAAGAGATCGAGCCCTGGCGTTACGACGAGCAGGCCGCGCTCGCCGAGCAGGCGTTTCGCTTCCAGCAGCACGGCGCCCCGCAAAGCGAAGCGACGCGGCTTTCGATGAGCCTGTCGCGCTACCCGGTCGAGGACGTGCAGTACGCCGCCTACCGCATGGACGGCATGGACCGTGACGCGCAAGCGACGTATCTCGACGCGCTGACCCCGGACAACCTGATTCGCGTCTACTCCGACCAGAACGTGGCCAGCGACAGCGTCTCGCCCTGGTTCAATACCGCCTGGCGCACCCTGCCCGCGCCGGACGCGACGGGCCAGGCGCTCGAAGGCTTGGCGCTGGCCGAGCCCAACCCCTTCATCGCCAACGACCTGACCCTGGAGCCAGGCCAGGACGAGGCGCCGAGCGTGCTGGTCGACACGCCCACCTTCACCGCCTGGCACATGCAGGAGAGCCGTTTCAATACGCCAAGCGTCGAGTGGCGCGTCAGCCTTCAACACCCGAGTGTGAGCTACTCCGCCGAGGAAGCGGTGCTGACCCGGCTGCTGTCGGGCTGGCTCAACGACAGCCTGAGCAGCGCCCTCTATCCTGCCTGGCTTGCCGGCCACTCCTTCAGCGCCTACCCCCACGCGCGCGGGATCACGCTTGCGTTTTCCGGCTGGCGCGACGGCCAGACGCCACTCATCGAGCAGGCCATCGAGCAGCTCAAGACCGCTGATATCACCGACGCCGCCTTCGAGCGGGTGCGCACCCAGCTCGTGCGCGAGTGGCAAAACGCCCCGCAGTCGTCGCTGTACGGCCAGGGCAGCCGCGTGGTCGGCGAGGCGCTCATGACGCCGCAGTGGAGCAGCCGCGCACTGCTGGACGCAAGCCAGCGCCTTCAGCGCCACCACCTCGAGGATTTTCGCCGCCGCTTTCTGCGCGGCTTGCACGTCGACGCCATGGCGGTGGGCAACCTTGGACAGGCGCTTGCCCGCGAGCAGGCCGACATGATTCGGGCCACGCTGACGCCGCGGCTCGAAGCCGATGAGGTCAGTGATCTGACGGCGCTCGCCATCGATCAGGGGGGGCAGGTTCTGCATCCGGACAGCGCCCGGGAGGAATCGCTGGTGCTGCGCTACGCCCAGGGGCGCAACAAGAGCGAGGCCGAGCAGGCCACGCTCAGAGTGATTGCCCAGTGGCTCGATACCGCCTTCTATCAACGCCTGCGCACCGAGCAGCAGCTGGGCTACATCGTCAACGCCAGCTACTCGCCGCTGCTGGACGCGCCGGGCATCGCCTTCATGGTGCAGTCGGCGGATGTCGAAAGCGACGAGGTCGCGCGGCGTATCGACGCCTTCCTGCAGCGCGCCGGTGACGAGCTCGACACCCTCGACGACGAGGCGCTCAGGCCCTACCGCCAGGCGCTCGCCAACCTGCTCGAGCAGCGCGACACCAGTCTGTCGGCGGTGGCCAACCGCTACTGGCAGGCCACCGCCCAGCAGCCGGTGCGTTTTGATCGCCGCGAGCGCATGGCCGAGCGGGTGCTCGAAGTGAGCATCGACGATGTGCGCGATGCCTGGCCTTCGCTCATGGCGCACACGCTGGATGTGCGCTTCGATCCGGGTGACGAGCCCAGCGACACCGCCGCCTACCGCGAAAGCTTAAGCCCCCTGCCCGAGGGCGCCCAAACGCCCTGAGCCGTGAGCGGCCCGCTCAGGCGTCGAACGCCTGAGCGGGCAGCATCGCCTCGACGAACATCACCACCTCTTCGAGAATCTGGCGCTGATAGTCGGTCAAACTCTGCTGATTGTAGCGCTCGATCTCGCGGGCGAAAGCTTTCAGCGTGAAGCCGGAGACCGCCGGGTCGTTCAACCGCGCCCAGCGAAACGCCTCCCACTGCTCTCGCTCTTCGCCTTCCAGGGTTTCCGGGTAGCTTCGCGCGCGAAAGCGAAACAGCATCTCCTCGAGCCGCGGATCCTGAAACGCAAAGCGCGCCCCGACCAGATCCCAGGGCGGCATCTCGCGCACCCGGGCCATCTGCTGGCGGTCCGCCGGCGAGAAGAAGTTGCCCGAGTAGAGCATCAGATCCGGGTCCTGGGGGCCCTGCTCGAAGCCCGCGCTAAACACGTTGACGACCTTTTCGGCGATGACCGTGCCCGCCTCGCGAAGCGCCTTCCAGTGCGCGCGGCACTGGTCGACATCGATGCCCAAACGCGCCTGGATCTCGCCGTACTCGCCCTTTTTCGGGCCGTCGACATCCTTGAGCGCAGTGGCGGGAAACACCACCGGACAGCGGTTGATGTGGATCACCTTGAGCGGAATGCGCGACTCGCCCTCGGCGAGATCCTCGTGGCTTACGAATACGCGCTCGCGAATCTCGTCAGCGCTGAGGTTCTTAAGCGCGCTGGGGTCGGCGCTGAGATCGAACACGATCACGCCGTTGGGATTGGTGGGGTGCTCGGCGAGCGGCATCACCAGCGCGCTGCAGGCACGGCTCGCCGGATAGCGCCTTGAGATGTGCAGCACCGGTTTGGCGCTCGCCACATCGAGCTGGGCGGCCACGGCGCGCTTGCCGCGAAGGCCCAGAAGATAGTCGAACAGCCGGGGATTTTGCGCCTTCAAAAGCCGCGCCAGCGCCAGGGTGGCGCGCACGTCGGCCAGCGCGTCGTGGGCGCCGGCGTGTTCGATGCCGTTGGCTGCGGTCAAGTCCTCGAGCCTGAAGCTCGGCGCGCCGTCGTCGCGTTTGGACCATTTAATACCCGCCGGGCGCAGCGCGTAGAAGGCGCGCACCACGTCGATCAGATCCCAGCGTGAGTTGCCGTTTTGCCACTCGCGGGCGTAGGGGTCGAGAAGGTTGCGGTAAAACAGATGGCGCGAGACTTCATCGTCGAAGCGTAGGCTGTTGTAGCCCACCACGCAGGTGCCCGGCTCGCTCATCAGCGCCTGCACGCGGGCGGCGAACTCCGCCTCGGGCACGCCGTGGCGCTTCGCCTTTTGCGGCGTAATACCGGTAATCAGGCAGGCGGCGGGGTGGGGCAGCGCGTCGTCCGCCGGCTTGCAGTAGATCTCGACCGGTTCACCGATTTCGTTGAAGTCGGCGTCGGTTCTAAGCGCGGCGAACTGCGCGGGGCGGTCGCGGCGCGGGTCGGCGCCGAAGGTCTCGTAATCGTGCCAAAGAAAGCTGGCGGGGGCGGCGTTGGCTGGCGCCATGGGCGGATACTCCGATGAACGTATCCCGCCACCCTACAACAACGGCGATAAACACAAAAGTTCCCGCACCGCCCCCGCTTACGCCCACCCGCGCCTCACTACACGCTTTTCACGATTCACGACTTACGATTCACCAATCACGATTCACGATTCACCAATCACGAATTTCGCGGCAGCGTTACGTTAAGCTCCAGCACCGAACAGTTGTCTTCGCTATCGAGCGAGACCTGGATAGCGTCGTCGGCCACGTGCACGTAGCGGCGCACCACTTCCAGAAGCTCGCGTTCGAGCATCGGCATGTAGTCGGGCTGGCCGCGCTGGCTGCGCTGGTGAGCCACGATGATCTGCAGGCGCTCCTTGGCCACCGAGGCGGACTTCTTGCGCTCGCGCTTAAGGAATTCAAGCAGTTTCATCGCCGACCTCCTCCAAACATCCGGCCCAGCAGGCTCTTGCGCTGCACCTCGTGAAAGCGCAGCGGCACGTCTTCACCCAACAGGCGCGACACGGTATCGGCGTAGGCCTGGCCCGCGTCGCTGGCGCCGTCGTGGGTGACCGGCACGCCCTGGTTGGAGGCGCGCAGTACCGCCTCGGACTCCGGAATCAGACCCAGTAGATTGATGGCAAGAATCTCGCGAATATCTTCCAGCGTGAGCATGTCGCCGGAGGTGACGCGGGATGGATTGTAGCGGGTGATCAAAAGGTGCTCGCGCACCGGGTCCTGGCTCTGCTCGGCGCGGCGGGTCTTGGAGCCCAGAAGCCCGAGGATGCGGTCGGAGTCGCGCACCGAGGAGACTTCCGGATTGGTCACCACCACCGCCTCGTCGGCGAAGTACATCGCAAGCTGGGCGCCGCGCTCGATACCGGCGGGCGAGTCGCAGATCACGAAGTCGAAGTCGCCGCGCAGCTGCTCGAGGATCTCTTCCACGCCTTCCTGGGTCAGCGCATCCTTGTCGCGGGTCTGGGACGCCGGCAGGATGAACAGATTTTCCACCCGCTTGTCGCGAATCAGCGCCTGGTTGAGCGCCGCCTCGCCCTGAATGACGTTGACCAGGTCGTACACCACGCGCCGCTCGCAGCCCATGATCAAATCCAGATTACGCAGGCCTACGTCGAAATCGATGACGACGGTTTTCTTGCCGCGCAGCGCAAGCCCGGTGGCGATCGCCGCCGCGCTGGTGGTTTTACCGACCCCCCCTTTACCTGAGGTCACTACAATGATTTTGGCCAAGAGTCATATCCTTTAAGAGGTCGTTGAATCGCGCGGGCATATTGTTGTCGTCATCGCGCGCAACGCAAATTTCGGTGTCAATCCGGTGACGTCGACGGCACCTCTACTCTAACGAAAAGCGCTCGTCACGTCGCTACGTTCTTCGTACCAGCCTTCAGACCAGTCGTTTGATCTCGAGCTGCTCCTCACAGAAGTGAACCTGCGCGGCCAGCCCCAGCAGTTTCGGGTCGATATCTTCAAGGCGCTTGTAGTTGCCGGCAACGGAGAGCAGCTCGGCCTCGAGCTCGCGACAGTAGATGCCGGCGCTGGTATTGCCGTGAATGCCCGCCAGCGCCCGGCCCCGGAGCGCGCCATAGACATGGATATTGCCCGCCGCCAGCACCTCGGCACCGGCGTTGACCGCGCCGACCACGATCAGATCACCCTCTGGGGCGCTAACCTGCTGGCCCGAGCGGACGGTGCCGCGATAAAGCCGGGTCGCGACCTGGGCGGCGTCAAGAGCGGCGCTATCGGCGGCGGAGTCGTGCTCAGGCGGTGCCGGCGCGTCAGTGCGCTCGACGCTTTCAAGCGTTCGCGCGCGCCCCTCTTCGACCGGCGCGAACCAGCCAAGTCCCAGCGCCCAGGCCGACTGGCGAACCGGCTCCGGACCGCCGCGTACCGCCACCGGCAAGAGCTTGTGATCGCGGCACACCGCGCAAATGCGCTCCAGCGCCAGGTGCGGCTCATCGAGTTTTTCCACGCCCAGCACAACCGGTGTATGCTGAAAGAAGGCAGGAGATTGTGAGAGTTTGCCGGCCAGCTGGCGCCTGATCTGCTCGGGGTCGGCACTGCTCAACTCCATAACGGTCATGGGCAGCATGCCGCCTTTAAAGGTAAAGGCGTTGTCGGCACTATCGGCATTGAGGCTCATGGCCGAACTCCATGTCATGTTCAGTAAGATAAACGCAGCGCGATCGCGCGCGGGGAATGTGCTCGTCGACGTGCGAAGCGACGTCACATTGCCACTGGCAAAGCTAAGCGACAGCGCCGGTGACTGCAACTACCAAAGCACCGAGGGCTGATTTTTTTCACGCCTCGCACCTCTATGCAGGAAGATTCATGCACGGACTGTTACGACGCCTGTTCGCGCCTCGGTGGCAGCATCCCGACGCCGAGGTTCGCCTCAAGGCCCTTCATCAGCTGGACCCGCAGCAGGTCGATCAGCGCGACGCGCTGAAGGCGCTGGCCGACGACCCGGACCCCGGCATCCAGCTCGCCGCGCTCATCGCGCTGGGCGATCTCGACACTCTGACCAGCCGGCTGCCCGAGCGCCAGGCTACGCCCGGCTGGCGTGATGCCGTTATCGAGCGCTTGACCGGCCGCGAAGGCCAGACCGATCTCTATACCCGCCGCCGGCTGGTCGATTCGCTCACGGACTCGGCGCTGCTCAACGAGATCGCGCTGCGGGGCGACAACCTCGACCTGCGCCTGAACGCCCTCGCCCGCCTTCAAAGCGACGACGACCTGATCTTTCAGGCCTGCCACAACAGCGTGGCCAGCGTGCGCCGCCAGGCCGCCGAGCGCCTGGAGGAAGAAGCGAGCCTCAAGCAGCTATTGAAGGAGGCGCGCCGCGATCGCAACGTGGTGCGCCTGGCGCGCGAGAAGCTCGCAAGATTACGTCATGACAACGCCTGGTTCGACCAGCAGACGGCGCGCCGCGAGGAGCTTCTGGGCAAGCTCGAGCAGCACGCCCGCGCCCCTTGGGAGCCGCTTTACGGCGGGCGCCTGCGTCACCTGGAGCGCGAGTGGCGAAAGCTCGACCACCCGCCCACCGCCGACCAGGAGGAGCGCTTTCATCAGGCGCTGCTCGGCGCGCGCAAGACGCTCAACGACTTCGAAACACGGGAGCAGGCACGCCAGCAACGCCAGGTGCGCCGCGAAGAGGTCGACACCACCCGCGAGCAGCTTTTGACCGGGCTCGAACAGGCGCTCGCAGGTCTTGAGCACGCCGAAACGCTCGGGCCTCAGGATATCGAAAGCCTGCGCGCCCAGCGGCGCATTCTGGGCCAGCGCTGGCAGTCGCTGTCGGACATGCACACCCCGCCAGAGACGACCCAGGCGCGCTACGCCAAAGCGCTGGAGGGCTTCGATCAGGTCATGGAGGCCTGGCAGCGCTGGCAGGAGCATCAGGCACAGATCGAAAATGCCCTTGCCGATCACAACCACGAGCGCTTGGTCGCGCTGACCAGGCCGCTCGCCTGGCCGAACAACCTCGCCCGGCCAGCGCTTCTTGAGCGGGCGCTGGCACTTTCGAACCTCGAACAAGCGCAGCATAAGGCCGAAGGCCCGTCGCTTGTAACGCTCGAGGCCGAACTCGACAACTTCGAACACCTGCTCGAGCGCGGCGCGTTCAAGAGCGCCAGCCGCCTTCACCAGCGCTTGAAGCCGGCACTCGAGGCAGTCGACTCTTCTGATGCCAAACCGCACAAGGCGCGGCTCAAACAGTTGGGCGCAAGGCTTGCCGAACTCAGAGACTGGCGGGGGTTCGTGGCCGGCCCCAAACGCGAACAGCTCTGTGCCGGCATCGAAGCGCTGGCCGACGCCCCGCCGATGGCGGATGCGACGCTGGATCGCCGCCACCGGCAGCTGGTCAAGGAGTGGACGTCGCTGGGCAACGCGGCGGCCAGCCGCGAACTCTCGACACGCTTTCGCGCCGCCTCGGATCGCATCCACGAGCGTTTAGCGAGCTGGCGCGAAAATCTCGACCAGACGCGCCAGGCCAACCTTCGCCGCCGCGAAGAGCTCTGCGAGCAGCTCGAAACCCTGTGCCAGCAGCCGGCGGAAAACGCCGACCCGGACGCGCTGCGCGAAATTCGCGATCGCGCCCGCCACCAGTGGCGCGATTACGCCCCGGTTCCGCGCGAGGCGTCGGAAGCGGTGGGCCGGCGCTTTGGCAAGATACGCCACCGCCTGCAGGCGCTGATCGACCAGCGCGCCGAACAGATAGCCCGGGAGAAACGCGCGCTGATCGACGAGGTCGAAGCCCTCGTTCACGCCGACACCCAACCGCTACACGAGCGCATTACTCGCGCCAAGGCGCTGCAGCAGCAGTGGCGCGCGCTGGGCCGCGCGCCCAAGGGGGAAGAGCAGACGCTGTGGAAACGCTTTCGGGGTGCCTGCGACCAGCTCTTCGCCCAGCGCGACGCGCACAAGAGCGAGCAGGCGGCGAAAACCCAGCAAACCCTCGACGACATGCAGGCGCTGGTCGATGAAATGGAGAGCTGGCAGCCGACGGACGCCGCCGACGGTGAGACGCTCGAGGCGTACCTCGAGCGCGCCCAGCGGTTAGAGCCGCTTCCGCGCAACCGCCGCAGCGAAGGCATGCAGCGCCGTTTGAGCGGCATCGTGCGCGCCCGGCGTGACCGGCTGGCGCGGCTGGCAGTGGCGGACACCGTGACGCGCTGGCAGTCGCTGCTTCCGCTGATCAACGCCCACCTTGCCACCGACCAGCGCGCGCTCGACGGCCACGTCGAGCCCGTCGACGCCAAAGCCGTGCTCGAAACGCCGCTCTCCGGCGCCTTTCTAAAAGCGCACCGACGCCGTAACGAAGCCCGTCAAGCGCTCGACGCCGCCGCGCCGCCGCCAAGAGCCGCTATCGAAGAGGCTCTATCGCGGCTTCGCGTGCATCTGTCGCTGCTGGCGCTGGGCAGCGTCAAGCCTCACGACGAGCCGCTGCGCCTGGTCATTCAGGTCGAGCGTTTGAACGATGGCTTCAAGGGCGAAAAAAGCCAGGCCCAGGAGGTACAGACGGTGCTGGCAGACCTGCTTGCGCTAGGGCCGATGTACGAGGAGATCTGGGCGCGCGAGATCGAGGAGTTCGACGCGCTGCTGGGCCGGCTTTCACGCCTGCCCGCCCCGTAACCGCCAAGGCGCTGAAACACCCTACCCATAAAAACCGCAAGGAGGCTTTTGACCTCCTTGCGGTTTTGAGTGCGGGCGCTTTTGATGCGCGTTTCAGCGAGCGCTTAGCCCATGAACTGGCCGCCGTTGATATCGATGTTGGCGCCGGTGATGAAGCCGGACTGCTCGTCGGCCAGAAACGCCACCAGCCGGCCGATCTCTTCCGGCGTGCCGTAGCGCTTGACCGGGATCGTCTCGCGAATCGCCTCGCGCACTTTCTCCGGGATCTCCATGATCATGTCGGTGGCGATGTAGCCCGGCGATACGGTGTTGACCGTGATGCCCTTGGTGGCGGTTTCCTGGGCCAGCGACATGGTCAGCCCGTGCATGCCCGCCTTGGCGGCGGCGTAGTTCACCTGGCCAAACTGCCCCTTGCGCCCGTTGATGGAAGAGATATTGATGATGCGTCCGTAGCCCTGTTCGAGCATCGGGTTGATCACGCTGCGGCAGGTATTGAAGACGCTGTTGAGGTTGGTGTCGATGACCTCAGTCCACTGCTCCTGAGCCATTTTCTTGAGCGTACCGTCGCGCGTGATACCGGCGCAGTTGACCAACACGCTGATCGGGCCGTGGGTATCAATGATTTCACGCGCACCGTCCATGCACGCTTGGTAATTCGAAAGATCGACACCGGAAAGCGCCATGTTATCGAAGCCGTCGGCCTTCTGGCTCTCGAGCCACGTTTTCGCCTTGTCCGGATTGCGATAACCGGCAACCACCAAGAACCCCGCCTCGGCCAGCGACCGGCAAATGGCCGTGCCGATACCGCCCGTTCCACCCGTAACCCAAGCCACCTGGGGTTGATTAGCCATTGACTGCCTCCCTGAAATGACGAATGGCCTGCACCCGCACAACGCAAAGGGCGCCGCAAGCCAGTGTGAACTGGTGGCCGACAAGCCCGGCCACGCACCGTGTTGTTATCTTCCGTCTTGCCACGCCGGATCCAAAAGGCGTAAGCACAGCATAGCGTTACTAACCCGATGTTGCAGCAGAGTGACGCCAACGCGCGGCGCGGCGAATTTAACTCCCGAGGTAATTGACATTGCGCCCAATCCCGGTAGAATACGCCCACGTTGATGCGGGGTGGAGCAGTCTGGTAGCTCGTCGGGCTCATAACCCGAAGGTCATCGGTTCAAATCCGGTCCCCGCTACCAATATTTCGAAAGGCAGGCCAGTAAATTACTGGCCTGCCTTTTTTTGTCTATCGTTCAGCCGGCCTGTATCCATATTGCGTCCAAGCTTCGTTTCTTCTTTTAGCCTTCCAAATTGAAGATGGCCTTCAGGCTCCTGAAACGCAACTTTGTCTACCTTGAGGGTTCTGGATGATCAAATGAGCTACAGGAGTTATCCTCTGCTGACAGCGAGAGAGCTTCTTAAACCATTCATTCTGGAGCAAAGGTTCATGGACACCTAGCTACAGAAGCAGCCCGCGACCACACCGAAGATCCGTGCTGTAACCCAAGTGGCACTGAGCCTTCCCCCGAAATGAAGCCAACTTTATCGCCATGATTTACTTGATTGGCAACCCAGTGGGCGCCTGCTCGATTAAGTCAAATCCATATGGATTGACGAAGAGCCTAAAAAGAAAGGCCGCGAAAAGTCTGCGGCTTCGCTCAAGCGGTGAGCAAGCTCTTCAAGCAGATGCACGCGCACACCGCCATGATACATCGCACAATAATTGGTTTTAGGTAAAGAAGGCGCGGTATCGAGTATTTCAAGTTTCTGTTCGCGAGCAAAACTCTGAACACAGAGCCTGGGTAGTACGCTGACGCCACGTCCTGCCGTTATCAAGCCCACGAGCGCTAGCAAGTTATCGGCGGTTTGATGGGTGGCTGCCATCCCCTGATTGATCAGCCAGCGATTGCAGCCTTGAGCAAACCCGGAACTTTTACCTTGGCTAATCAATGTATAGCGTTCAAGGGCTGTTACGGGTATAGGGCGCGGGCCGTCCACCAGCCCCTCTCTAGCCATGAATGCCATATCTACTTCGGTGAGAAGATATGTTTCTATACCGGATTGCGGAAAAACTTCAGGGATCTGCGGTATCACGATCAAATCCAGCTCACCATCCTGAAACTGCTGATAAAGCGTGCGACTCATGCCGATGGTAATGTCAAGGCGAATATCCGGCCTTTCAAGAGTATATTCCCTTAAAAAATCAGGCAGCCAGGTAAATGCGGACAAATCGGTAAATCCAAGCCGAACACGATGCAGCGACCCCTCGGGCTGTCGATTAAGCTCGAGGATTCTCTTGGCCCCTTCCAATGTCGAATAAGCCAATTTCAGTAATTTTTCTCCCTCTTCCGTGAGCCGGGCATTACGACGCGAACGATCAAATAACGTCAACCCCGACGCCTGCTCCAGCTCAGAAATACGCTTGGAGACCGTCGATTGAGTAGCATTGAGATGTTGGGAAGCACGCTCAAAAGTGCCTAATTCAACGACTTTAACGAACGTTTCAAGCTGTTTGAGAGTCAACATAGCCCAACCGAATCATGAAAAAAATGAATTATAAAATATGCATAATATTCGCTTTTTTAAAAGATTAAAATGTTTTTAAGTGGTTGGCATAGCCATTAACATTCGTTTGACGGTTACAAAATTGATGGTCGCTCGAGAAGAGATTAAAGCGATACACGACACTATAATATCAAGAAGGAATACGACGATGACGACACAGCCCAATGTAGTTCGTAAAGCGCTCTTGAGTGGATTAGCAACACTAATAACGGCGGGCTTCAGCGCGACCACCTTAGCGGCAGACTATCCCACAAAACCCATACAAATGGTTGTCTCCTTCAGTGCAGGGGGCAGTACCGACACGATGGCTCGCATCTTCGCTAAATATGTGGAAGAAGAGCTTGGTCAGCGTGTTGTCGTGGTCAATCGGCCCGGGGCGGGCGGTGAACTCGGCTGGATTTATTTAGCCAATGCAAAACCGGATGGTTATACCATAGGCTTGATCAACTCCCCAGCGATTGAAGTCTATCCCATTACGCGGGAAGAGACGGTGGGCTACTCCCTAGACGCTATTCGCCCGCTAACTAATGTTGTAACCGACCCCGGAATGCTCGTTGTTTCAGAGGACAGCCCTTACCACACACTGGACGATTTGGTAGCAGCCGTTCAGGCCAATCCAGAATCGATCGTGGTATCCCATGAGGGTATAGGCGGTGACGATCACTTGGCCGCGCTCAACTTTGCTTCAGCCGCCGATATCGATCTTAATTTTGTCGCGTACAATGGCAATGCTGAGGCGACGGCCGCTCTGCTGGGCGGCCATATTACGGCGTTTGAAGGCAATATGTCCGAAGCTGTCAATCAAATCAACGAAGGCAGCGCGCGCGGATTAGCGATTTGGTCAAGTGAGCGCAACGAGTCGCTTCCCGATGTGCCGACAGGTAGCGAGCAAGGCTACGACGTCGTATCTGCCGCATCACGTGGGTTCGCTGTTCCGGCGGACGTTCCTCAAGAGATTTATGACGACCTTCTTGCGGCCATGCGTGGTGTGATGGAAAACCCTGAGTTTCTCGCCGAAATGGAGCAGCTCAACATGCCCGTTAATCCTATCTATGGGCAGGATTATGCTGCCTTCATTCAAGATAGCTACGATCAATTAAAAGCTCTTTGGGATACTAATCCTTGGGTAGAAGAGTAATCGTAGAACCGGAAGGACTATTTCATGACGCTCGATACTATTGACCGTTGCGTGACCGTCATACTAGGCGCTCTATGTATGACAGCGATGGTTTTCGGCATGGATATGCGCGGCGATGCGGGACTCTTCCCCATTGCTGCCGGTGCTCTTGGCTTGCTCGCCTGCATAGGCGTCTTAGTGAGCACCTTGCGTGACCGCGCTCCCGATGAGTTACCCGAGCCATTGCCTTGGGCGCGTCTCTTGCTATGGAGCCTTTGCGTACTGAGCTTATTAGTGCTGCTGGTAACCGCCGGCGCACTCATTACATTGCCCCTATTCTTATTAGTGACCCTACGATGGTTAGCCCATTTGAAGTGGCGGTGGGCCTTGTTAATTGCCCTCGTCTTCTCTGCCGCCATTTATCTGGTCTTCGTACACCTGCTCTCAGTTCCCTTACCCGCTGGATTGCTAGCTGGCTAACTGTAGACTTTTTTTAAAAGGCTTCCTATGGATATATTACTTACCGCCCTCGGTAATGTAGTAACGCCAATGGCTTTAGTGACGTTGCTATTGGGCACGCTGGCGGGCATCACCATCGGCTCACTCCCGGGGCTCTCTTCCACCATGGGCGTTGCCCTGTGCATTCCCATTACCTTTAATATGCCGCCCGATCTGGCGCTCATACTACTCGGTGCCGTTTACGTCAGTTCGGTCTATGGCGGCTCTATCACCGCGATCTTACTGCGTACACCCGGTACCGATGCCTCCATTGCCACGGCGCTCGACGGTTATCCGCTCAGCATGGCGGGGCGCGGTGGAGAAGCACTAGGTATGGCAACCATCGCATCACTGTTTGGCGGTTTGTTCAGCGTGGTGGTATTGATCGCCATAGCTCCTCCCTTATCACATATCGCGCTCGCCTTTGGCCCTCAAGAATATACCGTGTTAGCTATTTTCGGCCTCGTAACGATCATTGGGGTGGCTTCAGATCGCCCCTTCAAAGGGATTTTATCCGCCGCAATCGGTTTAGTACTCGCCAGCGTAGGCTTGGATATGTTTACCGGTACGCAGCGTTTTACCTTCGGCTTTAGCGAGCTGTTCGAAGGCGTGCCCCTCTTGCCGGTATTAATTGGTCTTTTTTCCGTTTCTCAGGCCTTTAACCTGTGTATACCGAAGGAGGGAGGTGTACTAACCAGCAAGAGCCAGCCGCTCAAAGGTCGTCGCTTACCACCATGGCTCGATGTTCGCCGCTGCCTTCGGACCATGATGCGCTCATCCGTGATTGGCTCGGTGGTCGGTATTCTGCCAGGGGCGGGCACCAGCATCGCGTCGTTTATTTCATACAGCGAGGCACGGCGCCATTCGCCGACCCCCGAGCGCTTCGGTAAAGGTGAGCTGGAGGGCGTAGCAGCATCTGAGTCGGCTAACAATGCGGTTACCGGTGGTACGCTAATCCCTACGCTAACACTGGGTATTCCTGGCAACGCGGTAACCGCCGTTTTCGTAGGTGGCTTGACCATTCATGGAATGATTCCAGGGCCAAGCCTGTTCACACAGCATGCCGAAACAACCTACACCCTGATCATGTCGCTCTTATTGGCCAACGTCTTGTTTGCGCTGTTAGGGCTATGGCTGTGCCGTTACTTGGTAGTTGTCACTAAAATCCCTGGGGCTGTGCTGGGGCCCATGATCCTCATCTTTAGTGTTATTGGAACTTATGCGCTACGTAACGAAGTATTTGATGTGTGGTTGGCGGTCATTTTCGGTGTGATCGGCTACTTCATGGAGCGCTGGCGCTACCCGGCCGCTCCTCTGGTAATTGCTCTTATTCTTGGCCCTATTCTTGAAGTCAATTTCCGTCGCTCAATGCAAATTTCACACTGGGATCTGACAACATTTTTCACTCGACCTATCTCGTTGACGCTTTGCCTGTTAGTCGTGCTTGCTGTGGCTTATCCGCTTTGGGGGCAGTGGCGGCGAAGCGTGAAACCCTAGGTCAAGACCGGCAGTTTAAAAAAACGGCATCTTAAAAAGATGCGATTTGGACACTAAAATTAATACTGCCTCGGCGTTCATAGTTCGATGCTGAATCGCATCATGCTTTAAAGCCGGCAAGCCTAATGACGAAAAAAACATTCTTTTATAAATGATAAAAAATAAAAAATATCGCTTTTTTTATTAACCAATTGAGCCGCTAAATTTGATTCCACAACCCACCAGAGACACGATAATGACTGACTCTTCTCATAAAACAAAATTAGCCTCAAAGGCACATATCGATGCCTTTAAAACGATCGTTACTCCGCATATTAGTGACAATCTTGACCGCTTAAGCGCTATTCGCGAACTTAAACTCTACCATGACGGTACGAAAATGGTGGGAACGGCATTCACCGTTAAATGTCGTCCTGGCGATAACCTGTTTATATATAAGGCACTATCCATGATCCAGCCGGGCCATATAATAGTGATAGATGGAGGGGGGCATCTGGATAACGCGCTTATCGGTGAACTGATCCTGCTTTATGCCAAGCACCGTGGTTGCGCTGGTTTTGTGGTAGACGGCGCTATTCGTGACGTTAAAGCTTTCGCAGAAGAGAGTATGCCTTGCTATGCACGGGGCAACTGTCATCGCGGCCCTTATAAGACGGGCCCAGGGGCAATTAATGTACCGGTTTCAGTGGGGGGGCAGGTCGTTAACCCCGGCGATATCATCGTGGGTGATGAAGATGGCATCGTCAGCTTCCCCCAGTCTCAAGCCGATGAGTTGATTAGTGCCGCACGCGCCAGCGCAAAAAAAGAAGAAAAGATCATGGCTGAAATAAATACTGGCGAGCACTATCAAAGCTGGCTCGACGCGACTCTATCAGCCAACGGTTTAACACTAGGAGAGGATCTTAATCATGGCCATTAAGTTTGCCGATCGTCTTAAGCGTATAAAGCCTTCTCCCAGCGTCACGGCGAACGCCTTAGTGACCGAACTACGGGCTGCCGGGCGCGATATTGTCAGCTTTACCATCGGTGAGCCCGATCTTGATACGCCAGCGCATATTATAGAGGCTGCAGTTGAATCAATGCGTAAGGGCGATACTCACTATACCTCATCAGCAGGTACACCAGCGGTACGCCAATCCGTGGTCGACAAACTCAAGCGCGACAATGCTCTTGAGTTTTCGCCAGATGAAATTGTGGTAGGCGTAGGCGGCAAACACATTATTTTTCATGCGATGGCCGCAACACTCAATAAAGGCGATGACGTGATCATACCGGCGCCTTATTGGGTCTCTTACCCCGATATTGTGCTATTGACCGGTGCCACTCCCCGGATCGTGGTATGCGACGAGCAGTCGGACTTCAAATTGACCCCCGAAGCGCTCGAACAAGCCATTACGCCCAATACCCGCTGGCTGATGCTGAACAGCCCTTCAAACCCTACCGGGGCAGTCTATACCGAGGCCGAGCTAAGTGCCTTGGCAAGCGTTTTGCGTAGATACGAACACGTTTACGTAATGTCTGACGAGATCTACGAACATTTCGTTTATGAGCATGCAAAACATATTTCGCTCCTTAATGTAGCGCCGGACTTGAAGTCTCGCATCCTGATCATTAACGGTGTATCTAAAGGCTACGCCATGACAGGGTGGCGCATCGGTTTTGGCGCCGGGCCCAAGGAACTGATAAAAGCTATCGTGACGCTTATTTCTCAAACAACGACGTGTCCCAGCTCGATTAGCCAAGCTGCAGCGGTCGCCGCTTTTAGTGGCGATCAAGCGCCTGTCAAAGAGATGGCCGAACGTTACGCCTATCGCCGCCAACTAATGCTCGCCGGTATCGAAAAGATTCCTGGACTACGCTGCTTGGCCCCTAAAGGGGCATTTTATCTGTATGTCGATGTCAGCGGCCTGCTGGGGAAAACGACTCCGGAAGGAACCTCGTTGCAAAGCGATGCCGATATTGTGTTGTATTGGTTGGAAACGGCAGGTGTCGCCGGTATTGGTGGTGAAGCATACGGGCTTTCCCCCTACGTCCGCTTCTCCTTTGCTACCAGTGAGCAGGAGATCGAGCGCGGCTGCCAACGTCTCGCCGATGCCTGTCAAAAACTGAGTTAAAACGGTAACGATGGCGGTCTCAATGAGCAAGTGCAACACCTGATTTACCAATTAAGGTATAGCCATGGCTCATTGTTATCGCCATCTTTCTGCTGAAGACCGAGCCGTCATCATGCTGATGCGGGTTAACCACTCGATCCGTACTATCGCTCATCAGTTGAGACGCGCTCCCAGTACCCTTTAACGAGAACTGAAAGGCCACACGGTCAAGCCTGACATGGCGTATGATGTCAGTCTCGCTTGATGTCGAGCCCGACTGACCCGTTGCATTCTCGCCGTTGCCCGAAGCTGGCTCTCGTTGCATTCAATATATATGACCTCGCCCCCTGTAAGTACAAGCGCCTCGATCTCTTCGGTAAAAGTTTCAAACAATTGGCAACACTTTTCTTGTTGGCAAAAGCATATTGTTCCACGTTTCGAACGCCATGCCTTGGGAACAGGTCGTGCCAAATAGGACTATTCGCAGCCCTGGTGTTACTACTTTGAAGATACGATCTTGCCCGCCAGCCCTCCCGGCTGCATGGTCTCGCGGGACTGGAAGTGAATGACCGAGCGGATCGATTGGCCCGCGTGCAGTAGATCAAAGGCGGTACTGATCTGATCGCAGGTCATGTAGTGTGATGCAGGGGCGATCTCCAACTCGTCGCGTAGCCACTTGTCGACCATGCCGGGCAATTTTCCTCTCATTTTGTCAAGTGAATCAACGCACTGCGCGTGAGGTTAACAACGCCATCACCGATACGATGACAAGCATGATGGCGCTTGCGACAAAGGTAGTTTGGTAATCGCCGCCAGGTTGACGGCGTGCTCCGGCAGCCATTCGCTTCCCGGCCCCACGTAGGTGGTGACCAGCCGCACGGGGAGATTATCGCAATGAAAGCGCGGGCACATGGCGCTTTGCAACAGGCGAAGGCGCACGCCAACGGTCTCGGTTTCGAACAAAAAGGCGATGGCCGAGGCGACGGTCTTGATGTCGTCGATCAGCGCATCGGCGGCGTCCGGCGCCGGCAGGTGGCGGCGCAGATCCGCGCTGAAGGCATCGTTGACGTCACCCAGCCAACTGAATTGCCAGGCGCGCTCGGTCTGGCACTGCGCGTTGGCGCTCATGGCGATATCCGCCGGCAGCGGGCGCGTCATGATGGCAATATTGATCGCATCCTCGAAGATGCGCGGCAGCACGCTGATATCGTCGTCCATCGCGGCGTGGTCGATCATTGGCGCTGTAGCGAGTCGTTGCGTCATGACGGTCTCCAAATCAATAGGCGGGAAGGTCACGTCCGGGCGCGCGCCATTGCGTGGTTTCGGCACCGCGCAGTCGCGGCTGCGGCTCTGCTTGCAAGGCCCGGCCCATGGACATCATCGCCTTTCAAGAATTTATTATGTTATAACATAATATATCATGACTTGTGAGCAGCTCGCACGCTCGTTTCGTCTAAACCGCCAGCCCCGTTTTCCTCGTTACTACCCATTTTTACTCAAGAACGACATACCATCAGCGCGCGGATTCTGGCCGTTATTGGTGAGCCTCCCCCCTGTCGCCGCTGTCTTTTTAATCGCTGCCGCCGGCACTTCCCGCGGGGCGGTCGATATTTCCTCTGTTCAGCCGCTGCACCGAGGCCGGAGGCGCCTCGTGAGCCGCTAACCTGACTGAGAGCGCGGCTACGCCCAACGACTAAAGTATGATAATTTTTAAAATTCATCATACTCCAACAACGATCGAGGTCGCCGTGCGCTCAGCCCTTCATGCCCTGCTGGTACTTCTTTTTACGCTCGTCCTTGTCGGCCAGGCGCCCGCCCAAACGCGGCTTGAGGCCTCCTGGCCGACCAACGTGGGGCCGCTGAATCCGCACCTCTACACGCCCAACCAGATGTTCGCTCAGGCGATGGTGTTCGAGCCGCTGGTGCGCTACCAGGCCGACGGCACGATCGCGCCCTGGCTTGCGGACAGCTGGGAGATCTCGGAGGACGGGCGCACCTATGCCTTCACGCTGCGCGACGACGTGCGCTTCTCCAACGGCGAACCCTTCGACGCCGACGCGGTGGTGGTCAACTTCGACGCCGTGCTGGCCAATCACGAGCGTCACGCTTGGCTCGGGCTGACCCACCAGATCGAGGACGTCCAGGCGATCGACGCCCGCCACGTCATTCTCACGCTCAAGGACCCCTATTACCCCACGCTTCAGGATCTGGCACTGCCGCGCCCGTTTCGCTTCATCGCGCCGTCGCAGCTGATCGACGGCACCTCCGCCGACGGCATTCGCGCGCCGATCGGCACCGGCGCTTGGCAGCTGGAGCAGAGCCGGCTGGGCGAGTTCGATCTGTTTTCGAAAAACCCGATTTACTGGGGCGAGGCGCCGGGCTTCGACGAGATCAACGTCAAGGTGATCGTCGACCCCAACACTCGTGCCATCGCCCTGCAAACCGGCGAGATCGATCTGGTCTACGGCGCCAAGGGATTGATTTCACCGGATACCTTCGCTCGCCTGGCCGACGACGAGCGCTTCGAAACCGCGCTTTCCGAGCCGATGGAGACGCTGATGCTGGCGATCAACAGCCAGCGCGGCGCCACCCGGGAGCTTGCCGTGCGCCAGGCGATCAACCACGCGGTGAACAAGGCGCAGATGGTCGAGAGCGTGTTCTACGGCACCCAGCACCCCGCCGAGACGCTGTTCGCGCCGAGCGTCCCCTACGCCGACGTGGGGCTTGAGCCCTACGCCTTCGACCCCACCCGCGCCGAGGCGCTATTGACCGAGTCGGGCTGGGAGCTGGAAAACGGCCTGCGAATGCGTGACGGCGAGCCGCTGCGGGTTGATCTTGTGTTCGTCGGCAACGATGCGGTCTCCAAGTCGCTGGCGGAGATCGTGCAGGCGGATCTTGCCGCGGTGGGCATCCAGGCACGGATGATCGGCGAGGAGGAGAGCAGCGTCTACGCCCGCCAGCGCGACGGTCGCTTCGGCATGATTTTCAACCGCACCTGGGGGGCGCCGTTCGATCCGCACGCCTTCATCAGCTCCATGCGCGCGCCCGCCCACGCCGACTACCAGGCGCAGCTCGGCCTTGAGGATAAGCCCGAGATCGACGCGCTGATCGACGATATTCTCGTCACCACCGACGAACGCGAGCGCCAGGCGCTTTATAAGCGCCTGTTGACGCGGCTTCACGAGTCCGCCGTCTATCTGCCGCTGACCTACACCACCGTGCTCGCCGTGGCCGACCCGGCGATCGGCCCGATCAACTTCAGCGCCATGACCAGCGAGATCCCCTTCGAGCGCTTCACCCCCGAGGCGGCGCGCTGATGGCTCTATTCATTCTCAAGCGGCTGATGCTGCTGCCGCTTCTGCTGCTGGCAGCCTCGATCCTGATCTTCTTGCTGCTGCGTTTGGGGCCGTCGGACCCGGCGATGGACTATCTGCGCCTCTCCCAGGTACCGCCTACGCCCCAGGCGCTCGAACACGCCCGTGCCCTGCTCGGCCTCGACCAGCCGCTGCTTACCCAGTACGTCGAGTGGCTCTCCCGAGCGCTGCGGCTCGATTTCGGTGTTTCCTACGCCACCCAACGCCCGGTGTTCGACGATCTGATGCACTTTCTGCCGGCCACGCTGGAGCTTGCCGGCGTGGCGCTGGCGCTCACCCTGGCCGTCTCGATTCCGCTGGGGCGCTGGGCGGCGCGCCATCCGCACCGCGGCCCGGATTTACTCGTGCGCCTGATCGCCTTTTTTGGCGTCTCGATGCCGAACTTCTGGCTCGGCTTTCTACTGGTGCTGCTGTTTTCGGTACAGCTTGGCTGGCTGCCGCCCATGGGCCGGGGGAGTGTGGCGCACCTGGTGCTGCCGGCGGTGGCGATCTCGCTGATGTCGCTTTGTATCAACGCGCGGCTGCTGCGCGCCAGCATGCTCGAAGTGAGCGGCCAGCGCCACGTGCGCTACGCAAGTCTACGCGGGCTGGATGCGCGGCGCGTGGAGCGCGATCACGTATTTCGCAATGCGCTGCTCCCGATCATCACCGCCACCGGCATGCACGTCGGCGAGCTGATCGGCGGCACCCTGATCATCGAAAGCATCTTCGGCTGGCCGGGTGTGGGGCGCTACGCGGTATCGGCGATCTTCAACCGCGACTACCCGGTCATCCAGTGCTTCACACTGATGATGGTGACGATCTTCGTGGTGTGTAATCTCATCGTCGATATCGTCTACGCCGCGGCGGACCCGCGCATTCGGCTATCACGGGAGGGCGTACAGTGAGCGTTTTTACCGCCTCCCACGCCTTTGGCGCTCGCCCCGCGCGGCCCCGGGCACGCCTGAGTACCCGCTTTGCGCTGGCGCTGGTCGCGCTTTTGGTGCTCATTGCGCTGTTCGGCGCCTGGCTTTCGCCTTTCGACCCCAACGCGGTGGCGCTCTCCAACCGTCTGGCGCCGGCGAGCGCCAGCCACTGGCTCGGCACCGACCACCTGGGGCGCGATATCTTCACCCGGCTGCTGGCGGGTACGCGGGTGTCGCTGGGGACCGTGGCGATCACGCTATCCTTGATGCTGACGCTGGGGATCGTGGTTGGCGGCGCCGCCGGGTTCATCGGCGGGCGCTTCGACCAAATTACCATGCGCGTGATCGATATCTTTCTCACTTTCCCGACCTTCGTACTGTCGCTGTTCATGATCGGCATGCTGGGCACCGGGCTTGTCAACGTGGTGCTCGCCATCGCGCTGTCGCACTGGGCCTGGTACGCGCGCATCGTGCGCGGGATCGTGCTGTCGCTCAGGCATCGCGACTTCATCAGCGCCGCTACCATGGCCGGGGCGAGCCGCACACAGGTGTTCGTTCGCCACCTGCTGCCGGCGACGTTTTCGCAGCTGGCGGTGCTCGCCTCGCTGGATATCGGCCATATCATGCTGCACGTCTCGGGGCTTTCGTTTCTCGGGCTGGGGGTCGCCGCCCCAACGCCGGAGTGGGGCGTGATGCTCTCGGATGCGCGCCAGTTCATCTGGACCGAGCCGCTTTTGATGCTGTGGCCGGGGCTTGCGCTGTTTCTCAGCGTCATGGCCTTCAACCTGCTGGGCGACGCGCTGCGCGACCGGCTCGACCCCCACCTGAACCGGGAGCCGTTATCGTGAGTGCGCTCCCCCCTTCCACCACGCTCGAGATCGCGGGCATCAGCGTCGAGGCCGGCCACGAGAGGCTGGTCGACGACGTTTCGATCACGCTTGAACGCGGCGAGGTCGTGGCGCTTGTCGGCGCCAGCGGCTCGGGCAAGTCGCTCACCTGGGCGGCGGCGCTCGATACGTTGCCCGGCGGCACGCGCCTGAGCGCCGGCGAGCTGCGCCTGGACGGCGCGCCGGTGGCGGCTTCAAGGCTGCGCGGCCGGGTGGTCGCCGCGATCATGCAGAACCCGCGCAGCGCCTTCAACCCGGTGCGCACGCTCGAGCGCCACGCCGATGAAACCCTCAAGGCGCTCGGCGTGGCCAGGCGCGAGCGCGCCCCGCGCATCCACCAGGCGATGCGCGAGGCGGGCCTTGCAGAGCCGGCGCGGCTTTTGAAACTCTACCCCTTCGAGATGAGCGGCGGCATGCTCCAGCGCATGATGATTGCGCTGGCGCTGGCAAGCCAGGCGCCGTTCATTCTTGCCGACGAGCCGACCACCGACCTGGATACGATTCATCAGCGCGACACCCTCGACCTGCTGGCCACACTTCGCCAGCGCTTCGGGCTGGGGCTTTTGCTGATCACCCACGACATGGGCGTGGTAGCGCGGCTGGCCGATCGCGTGATGGTGATGGACCGAGGGCGTATCGTCGAAAGCGCGCCGGTCGATACGCTGTTCGAGCGCCCCGAAAGCGCCGTCGCCCGCGAGCTGATCGAGGCGCACCTGTCGCTCTACGCCCCGATTGCCACCGACCCAGCTTTTGATGAGGCGCGCCGATGACGCTGTTACACGCAAAACACTTGAGCCACGGCTATGCGCGGCGCGCATGGCTTGGGCGGCGCGCGCTGGACACGGTGCTCGAGGACGTATCGCTTTCGGTTCACCCCGGCGAAATCCTCGGGCTTCTGGGGCGCAGCGGCTGCGGCAAGAGCACCCTGGCGCGGCTTCTCACCGGGTTGGAGGCGCCGCGCCAGGGCCGGGTCTATCTCGAGGGCGAGCCGCTTGGCAAACGCGCCGCCGAAAAGCGTGCGCTCTACCGCCGGGTGCAGATGGTGTTTCAGGATCCTCAAGGCGCGGTGAACCCGCGCCTCACGGTCGCGCGTATCATCAGCGAGCCGCTGATCCATCTGACGACGCTCTCGAGAGCCGAGCGCGAGGCAAGCGTTGGCGAGCTGCTTGACGCCGTAGGCCTCGAGCGGCGCATGGCCTCGCGCTACCCCTTCGAGCTCAGCGGCGGGCAGCTTCAGCGCGTGTGCATCGCACGCGCCCTGGCGCCAAAGCCTTCACTGATCGTACTCGACGAGGCGGTTTCGAACCTGGACCGCCACCTGCAGATCCAGATGCTCGACCTGTTCAAGCGGCTCAACCGCGAGCGCGGCGTGGCGTTCGTGTTCGTCACCCACGATCTGCGCCTGGTCGAGCGCTTCTGCTCGCGGGTGCTGGTGATGGAGCGCGGGCGGATTGTCGAAAATAGCGCCGTGAGCGCCCCGCTGACGCTTGGTTCGGTGGAGGGGCGGGCGCTTTGCGAGGCGGTGCTGCCCGCCCTGCCACCCGGGCTCAACGCGCGGCGGGAACGACTCGAGCGCGAGGGTGTCTTTTAACCGCCCAATACGCAACGTTCGTCACCCAACGAAGGATTTGTATCGCATGAAGAAGACCGCACTCTTTCTGAGTCTGGCCGGCGCGCTGAGCGCTCAGGGCGCTTTCGCCCAAAGCACTTCTACCCAGAGCGCTTCCCCGCAAAATCAGGCGTGCTCGACCGAGGCGCTCATGGCCGCCAACCAGAATCTGTACGATCAGTTCGAAGCCTATACCGCCAACCGGATGGACCAGGGCCAAAGCGTCGAGGAGATCACCGCCTCGATGGATGAGATCACCGAAGCGGGTAACGCCACCGAGGTACTCGCCCGCCATCAGGAAGAGCTCGAGATGATGGAACCGGGCTCGACGCACCAGCCCTCCCAAGCGCTGTGCGACGACATGTACACCATGCTCGACCAGATGCAGGTGGCGCTTGACGCGCGCCAGTAGCTCCCCTCCCCTTCGAGCGGCGCCTTGGCCGCGCCGCTTGAATATTCGCCCCGTCGCCTTGATATCATGTGCCATGCTTGTTTCATTCTTCCCCAGCAGAGCGCAGAACGTTCATGTCGATAATTGATCCCCGCACCGGCAACACCCTGACCGCCGAACCCGCCGCGCCCGCGCCAAGCGGCAGCCGCCCCGCGGTCACCCGCGACGATGTGATCATCGAACTCAGTGCCGCGAACATCCAGCAAGTGCTGGAGGCCTCGAGCCAGGTACCGGTGCTGCTGACCAGCTACTCGCCCGACGACGAGTCCTGCCAGCAGCTGCTCAGCGTGCTCGAAAAGCTGGCGCTTGAGTACGGCGGTGCTTTCCTGCTGGCCCGGTTCGACGCCCTCGCCACGCCGGAAATCGCCGCCCAGCTCGGCGTACGCTCGGTACCGGACGTGAAGCTGGTCAGCCAGGGCGGGCTGGTCGACGGTTTCCAGGGGGCGCTGCCGGAGAAGGAGCTGCGCGAGTGGCTCGGGCGCTACCTGCAGGCCCCGGAAGACGCCCCAGCAAGCCCCGAGGAGCAGGCCGAGGCCGCCCTTGCCGCCGGCGATACGGCGACCGCCCGCGAGCTCTACCAGACGCTGATGGCGCAGTACCCGGAGCATCACGCCTATCAGGTGGCGTTCGCCAAGGTACTGGTGGCCGAGGGCGCGCTCGATGACGCGCGGGCGCTGCTCGACAATCTGCCGCCGGAAGAGCGCGACGCCCCGGCGGCTCGCGGCGTGCGCGCCAGCATCACGTTCAGCGAGCAGGCGCCGAGCAGTGATGAGATTGCTAGACTCAATGATCGCGACGACAGCGAAGCGCGCTACCAGCGCGCGCTACGCCAAGTCGCCGACGGCGACTACGACACCGGCCTCGAGGGGCTTTTGGCGCTGATGAAGTCGGACCGCGCCTTCAACGACGACGCCGCGCGCAAGACGCTCTTGCAGGTGTTCGACGCCCTTGGCGCCGACCACCCGCTGACGGTGGCCTACCGGCGCCGGCTTTTCGCTCTGCTCTACTAGAGAGCGTCAGACTGAGGGGTAGGGCCGAGCACCGCGTCGAGGCGCCAAAGCGCCGCCTCGAGCTCCCGAGCGGTGGTGCCGAAATTGAGCCGCACGAACCCCGGGCAGCCGAAGGCGGCGCCGTCGGAAAGCGCCACGCCCGCCCGCTCCTTGAGCGCTTGATAGGGCGAGTCGCCAAGCCCCGCCTTACGCAGGTCGAGCCAGGCAAGATACGTCGCCTGGGGTGCGCTCATCTCGACGCCGGGCCAGCGCGCCACGAAGCGTGAAAGCGTGGCGCGATGCTCACGCAGCACCGAAAGCAGCGCCTGGCGCCAGCTTTCCCCTTCGCGGTAGGCGGCTTCGGCGCCGATCAATCCCAGCACGTTCACATCCGGCAGCCACCCCTTGCAGGCGTTGGCGAAGCGCCGGCGTACCGCGGCGTCCGGGATCACCGCGCAGGCGCTCGAAAGCCCTGCCAGATTGAAGGTCTTCGACGGCGCCCAGAGCGTGATGATGCGCCTGGCAAGTGCGGGGAAGCGCGCGGCCAGCGGCCGGTGGCGCGCCCCCTCGTCGAGCAGCAGATCACAGTGAAGCTCGTCGGAGATGACCCAGAGATCAAACCGCTCGACCAGCGCCGCCAGCGCCTCGAGCTCTTCCTCATACCAGACTCGCCCGGTAGGGTTGTGCGGCTGGCACCAGAGCAGCAGGCGGGTCTGCGGCGTGATCGCTGCTTCGAGCGCGTCGATATCGAGCCGCCAGGGCTCGCCCGGGCCCGCCGGCTCCTTGAGCCTTACCTGCTGAGGGATCCGCCCGGCACGCTCGGCCACGGCCAGAAACGGCGGATAGATGGGGGTGACGGTCAGCACGGCGTCACCGGGCTCGGTCAGCGCCTGGGCGGCGAAGTGAAGCGCCGGCACGACGCCGGGCAGCCAGTGCTGCCACTCGGGCTCGATCTCCCAGCCGTAGTGCACCGCACTCCAGTCGCACAGCGCCTTCTTGAGCGAGGCGGGCACCTCGCCGTAGCCGTAGACGCCATGCTGGATGCGCTTTTCGAGCGCCTCGATGACGGCGGGCGGCGAGCGAAAGTCCATGTCCGCCACCCACAGCGGCAGGATGTCGTCGCCGTAGCGGTGCCATTTTTGCGACGCGTAGCCGCCTTCGGGGTGGCGCCGCTCGACAGGCGTGGCAAAATCAAAGGCCATAGACGTTTTCACCGATTGTTGAAAGGTTGACCACGAGCATGCCGCAAAACGACTTCTACACCAAGGTGCGCGCGGGGCTGGCCGCACTTTTACGCCAGTGGCGCGCACTCGGCCAGGCCGATCTCGACCAACTGGCGCTCATTCTGGCGGAGACCGCCCGCGTGGCCAAGCTGGGCACGCCAGAGGCGACCCCCAGCGGCGAGGAGCTGGCACGCTGGAGCAACGACTCAGAGGGCCATATGCCGCTCTGGGCGCCGCGCACGGCGGTCTTCCTGCTCAATCAGATGCCCGCGCGCCCGGCGCCGCAAAGCGAGGAAGAGGCCTGCGCCTGGGCCTACTGCTGGCTCAAGAACCGCACTTTCGACTCCTGTGACGCCGCCTTGAACGCGCTACCGGCGCACTTGAAGGCGCCTCTTGAAGCACCGCTTCAGGCCGCCTGGCGCGACCAGCAGGGCCTGCGTCTGATTTGATTCACCGCCTTCGTTGACCGGAGCCGCCTGGCGCCGGTCGGGCCCTCTCTTGTATACAAACTGCGTATATCAAGTCGCATGAATATAAACGACCATGGATAACGTGGCTCGCCAGGCTTTTGACGCAGTCTTTAGCGCTTTGGACTGGGAGACTTGGGCTTGAAGCCGGCGGGTTTCGTCGCCAGCCACTGGGCAAAGGCGCGAATGTCCGGGTCCAAGGCCATCGCCTCGACGCTCGGGAAGCGGTCGGCCAGCTCGCGCTCACTAAAAAGCCGGTGGATGTGCTTATGGCACGGGTGGCAAAGCCAGGCGATCGCGGTCAGGCGCTCCTCGCGGCTGTAGCGCTTTTTATAGCGCGGCTTGTTGTGCAGCGTGCGCGGAATCAGGTGGTGCTTGGTGAGCGGCGCCGGGCGCTGGCACAGCTCGCACTGCGCCGGTTTGGCCGGTGGCGACAGCGAATGACCGGATGACGAAGCAACGTCCAAAAGGCGCGGCCCTCCCGGCCAGCAGGATGGATTGACACTCGAGTTCTCGACTCGATCGCTCGAGTGAGTAATTCGATTTAACAACCGAATTTAACAACCGAATTTAACAACTATAAGGATAACCGGGAATGCTGGAAGTTCCGCTGAGTTGGCAGCTCGCCAAGATCGCCGTTTCCGTAGTCATGGTGCTGGGCCTTGGCGTCATCGCCGTGCGTGTCAGCCCCAGGGTAGCGGGGCTCCTGTCGGGCTACCCGCTGGGCTCGGCACTGGCGCTGTTCTTTATCGGCCTGGAGATTTCGCCGCTGTTCGCTGCTCAGAGTGCGGTGCACACGCTGGCCGGTTTTACCGCGACGATGGCGCTCGGTGCCGGCTACTGGCTATGCGGGCGAAGCCCCGGGCTTGTCGGCGTCCTTTATGGCACCGCCGGCGGTATCGTGGCCTGGTTCGGGGTGGGGCTCGCCCTTGCCCAGTTCGACTTTACCCGGGTCACGGGGACGCTGGTTACGCTATGCGCCATCCTTCTCTTCAGCCTGCTCTTTCGACGCATTCCCGAGCGCCGGGCCACGACCCGTGAGGTGTTCTCCTGGCGCGCGCTGGGCGCACGCGCGCTGCTGGCCACCGCCATCGTTTTCGCCATCACCGGCCTGGCCCACTGGGTACCGGCCGCCTGGGCCGGCACGCTGGCGGCGTTTCCCATCACCATGCTGCCGTTTTTGTTGATTCTGCATCTGGCTCAGGGCCCGGCACCGGCGGCGACGGTGATCAAGCACTACCCGATGGGGCTGGGGTCGCTTTTATGCTACGCGCTATGCGTGTCGTTGACCTACGAACCCTGGGGGCTGCTCGCCGGTACGTTGGCGGGCTTTGGCGTTGCCACGCTCTGGCTGGTGGGGTGGATGCACGCCCAGCGCTGGTACACCCGCCGCCAATCGCGTACCGCACCGGTTTGACCCCTGGAAGCGCACGGGCGATGCTTATCAGGTGCCCCACCCTGGGCTTTTTGCGCCCGCACGCCGCATCACTCGCCGTCAGGAGACGCCATGTTTACCCGAACCCTCGAGCCCGCCTTCTACGACACCGATGCGCTTGGCCATATCAACAATACGCGTCTGCCCGCCTGGTTTGAGCTGGCGCGCAACGACCTGTTCACGCTGTTCACCCCGGATCTGGACCCGAAGAAGTGGCGGCTGATGATGGCGCGCATGGAAGTCGAGTACCGCGCTGAACTCTTCTACGGTCATCCCATCGAACTGCGTACTTACCTGACGCGGCTGGGTAACAGCTCGTTCACCGTGACCCAGGAGGCCCACCAGCGCGGCACGCTTGCAAGCGTGGGTCATACCGTCATGCTGCAGTACGACCACCAGGCCAAGCGCGCCCTGCCGATCGAAGGCGAGCTCAGAGAGGCGCTTTCGGCGCATCTGCAGGGCCCGCCCGCCTGATCCATCGCCCGACCAGGGCCCAGGAGAGACCATGGCCATTCGCTACACCCTCTGGCTCGACCCGGACAACACCGCGCTGCACCAACGCGTGGAGGCGGATCTCGAGCGCTATTTCGTCGAGCGCTTCGCCGACTATCCGCACATCCGCCTGTACGGCGCCGACCCCTACGATTATGACGCGCCATTCAATCGCCTGTATGATGCGCTGATCGCGCGCGCCACGGAGTACGGCGAGCGCGTCTGGGGCTACGTGGCCTCGCCGGAGCAGCTCAATCGCTGTTTTTTCCGCGCCGTGGGCCGCTCCAACAAGTTCGTCCAGGACCCGCAACGTTAAGAGAACCCTCGATGGTAATTCGTACCGACCACGCCCCTTCTGACCGCCAGCTTTCGATCATTACCCAGCAGCTCGGCCGGGCCCCTCGCGGTATCGAAGCCGTCGTTGCCGAGGACAGCCACGGCACGCCGCTTGCGCTTCGCATGGCGCCGATCGTCGACGGCAAACCCTTTCCCACGCTTTACTGGCTCTGCTCGGACGTCCTCAAGATCGAGATTTCCCGGGTCGAGGCGGTCGGCGTGATCAAGGCGCTCGAGCAGCGCCTACAGGACGAACCCGAATTTCTCGAGCGCTACCGCCAAAGCCACCGTGACTACGTGGCCGCGCGCTGGGCGCTGATGAGCGACGCCCAGCGCGAGGAAGTGGACCGGCTGGGCTATCGTGAGGTCCTCACCGAGCGCGGCATAGGCGGTATCAGCAACTGGCAGCAGATCCGCTGCCTGCATACCCAGTACGCCCATCACCTGGGCGGGCACAACGTGATCGGCGCCTGGATGGACGAACACTACCAGATCGACCGCTACGTCTAGCTTTCTTTTCACTTCATTTCGGGAGCATCGCCATGGCGCGCATCTGCGTATATCTCGGCTCGCGCGAGGGCAAAAGCCCCGCCTTCATGGACGCGGCCCGGGCGCTGGGCACCGAGCTTGCCGGGCGCGGCCACACGCTGGTGTACGGTGGCGCGCGCATCGGCCTGATGGGTGCGCTGGCCGATGCAACGCTTAAGGCCGGCGGCGAGGTGATCGGGGTGATGCCGGATCATCTGGTCGAGCGCGAGCAGGCGCATTACGGGCTGACCGAGCTGATCCGGGTGGCCAACATGCACGAGCGCAAGGCCACCATGGCGGCTCACGCCGACGCCTTCATCGCCCTGCCCGGCGGTATCGGCACCTTCGAGGAGCTCTTCGAGGTCTGGACCTGGGGCTATCTGGGCCTGCACCAGAAACCGCTGGCACTGCTCGATACCGAGGGCTTCTACGCCCCGCTGCTGGGATTTCTGGATAACACCGTTGAGCAGGGCTTTCTGGCGCCGACGACCCGCGCCATGCTGATGGACGCCGACACGCCAAAAGCGCTCGTCGAGGCCCTGGAGAGCCGGTTGAAGTAGGCGTTGAGAGATACAGCTCAAGAGGGTTTGGTCATCACGCCCTGAAGGTCAGCGCGTGTGCGCTCGAAAGTAAGCTGGAGAAGGCGCGCATCGTCACCGGCGCGATGGCGCTGAATGGACTGGTCGCCGATGATCGCCTCCTTGGTCTGGCTCCAGAGCGCCTGCTGCGGCTCGGTCAACAGAATTCGCAGCGCTTCCAGGCGAAAGCGCGGCAGCATCCCGGCGTGATGAAACAGCAAGGAAAGCCAGGTATTGTCGTAACCCCAGCTGTCGCTATAGGCCTTGCCCAAATCCCTTAGCTCGTCATTGAGCCAGCAGGCGATCTGGCGTACCGGGTACCCCTCCTGAACCAGCCGCTCCCGCGAGATACCGTGCAAAAGCTCGGCTTTTGGATCCCAGTGCGTCCACTCCTCCAGTGGCTGAACCAGAAACGCGCAGCAGCTCCCGTCGGCGCGGGCCAAACCGATTTCGATCGGGTAGCTGCCGCGGCCAAATCCGGAGGCCTCGATGTCGAGCACGGTGGGCAGCGCGTGGGTCGTGGGTATCGTCATGCGCTCACCTAGGCGGCCGCTATCCTGGGCGGGCCGGCAAGACGCCGCCAGTAGGCCGACTGCTGGCTATCGCGGGCAAGTCCCAGCTCGCCTTGCTGGTAGGCACGGGCGAGGCGCTCGGCGGCCAGCCGGTGGCCGGCCTGGGCGGCGCGGGCGTACCAGGTGACCGCGTAGTCCTCGCGGCACGGGTACTGCACGCAGCCGTGCTCGTGGATTTGAGCGGCCTGATACTGCGACTGCACGTCGCCGGCCTGAGCGGCTTCCAGCACGTAGCGCGCGCCGCGCGCCTTGTCCTGGGGCGAGCGGCTACGTTGAAACAGCATCTGCCCGTAGGTGGAGAGCGCATCCGGATGACCCGCCTCGGCACAGCGTTTGTAGAGACGCATGGTCAAACGCTGCGTGCGGCGCGAATGGGGAAGCAACCACCGGGAACGAAACAGCTGTTCGGCCAGACGAAACTCGAGCCGAATAAACAAAGATGATGCCTGCGGCATGGCAAACCACCCTGCCTATCTGTTGAAAGCTTGAGCTAGCCAACCACCTCTCAAGGCTAACCCTACGGTAGGCCGACCGCTGGTCGGCAAATGGGCTGGCAAGCATACGCCTGCCGCCGCCGTGACTCAACCCCCCTTCATTTGCCGGTGACCGCCTCTGTCGCTAACATGCGTTGTCACCGTTGCAGCGCGCTCTGCGGTGCACCCCTTACGCCGTTCAGGAGGCAATCATGCAGACACGACCCCTTGGTAGAACCGGCCTCGACGTCAGCCGTTTGTGTCTGGGCACCATGACCTATGGTGAGCAGAATAGCGAAGCCGAGGCCCACGAGCAGCTCGACCGCGCCGTGGCCTTTGGCATCAACTTTATCGACACCGCCGAAATGTACCCGGTTCCGCCCATGGCCGAGACCCAGGGCCGGACCGAAAAGTACATTGGCAGCTGGCTCAAGGCGCGCGGCGCGCGCGACGACGTCATGCTGGCAACCAAGATCGTGGGCCCCGGTATCGAGCATATCCGCGGCGGCTCGCGCATGAACCGCGCGCATATCCATGAGGCGATCGATGCAAGCCTTGCGCGCCTACAAACCGACTACGTCGACCTTTATCAGCTCCATTGGCCGGAGCGCAAGACCAACTTCTTCGGCCAGCTTGGCTACACCGCCGCTGAGGATGACGACGCCACGCCGCTCAGGGAGACACTCGACGCCCTCAAGGAACTGGTGGACGCCGGCAAGGTGCGCGCCATCGGCGTCTCCAACGACACCCCCTGGGGCGTGATGCGCATGCTCCAGCTCGCCGAGGAGTTCGGCCTTCCGCGCGTGGCCTCGATCCAGAATCCCTACAACCTGCTGAACCGCTCCTTCGAGGTGGGTCTCGCCGAAATCGCCCACCGCGAAGAGGTTGGGCTTCTGGCCTACTCGCCGCTCGCCTTTGGCGTACTCTCGGGCAAGTACCTGAACGGCGCCCGCCCGGCCAAGGGGCGTCTGACACTCTATGAGCGCTTCAAGCGCTACACCTCGCCTCAGGCCGAGCAGGCGACCCAGAAGTACGTTGCACTTGCCCAAAAGCACGGGCTCGACCCGGCGCAGATGGCGCTGGCCTTCATCAACTCGCGGCCCTTCCTGACCAGCAACATCATCGGCGCGACCACCATGGAGCAGCTCGAAGCCAATCTCGAAAGCGAAGCGCTCAAGCTCGACGACGAGGTGCTCGAGGGCATCGAGGCGATCCACCGGCGCATTTCCAACCCGAGCCCCTGATCGCTTTTCTCGCCGCTTTGACTATCGACGCCATAGCCCTGGCGAAAGCCGGGGCCTGGTATGATGGCCTTTACCGTGTTGCCTCTTTAATACGCGCTCAAGGAGCCCGCGATGCTAAGCGTTATTTCACCCGCCAAGACGCTGGATTTCGACACCCCATCGACGACCGACAGAGTTACCCAGCCGGATTTTCTCGAACAGAGCCAGCCCTTGATCGATATTCTGCGCGGCTACTCGCCGCAGGAGATCAGCGAGCTAATGGGGGTCAGCGACAAGCTCGCCGGGCTCAATGCGGCGCGCTTCAAGGAGTGGCAGCCGCCGTTTTCGCTGGACAACGCCAAACCTGCCGCTCAGGCCTTCCAGGGCGATGTCTACGCTGGGCTCGAGGCCGAGTCGTTCAGCGCCGCCGAGAACCGCTTCGCGCAATCGCATCTGCGTATTCTCTCCGGGCTGTACGGGCTTTTGCGCCCGCTGGATCTGATTCAGGCCTACCGGCTCGAGATGGGCACCAAACTGCCCAACGCCGCAGGCAAGGATCTCTACGCCTACTGGAAACCGATTCTGACGCCGGCGCTCGAAGAGGCCCTTCGAGAGAGCGGATCGAAGGTGCTGGTCAATCTGGCCTCCAACGAGTACTTCAAGGCGGTGGACAGTAAAAAGCTCGACGCCGAGATCGTGACGCCGGTGTTCAAGGATGAGAAAAACGGCAGCTTCAAGATCATCAGCTTCTACGCCAAGAAGGCGCGCGGATTGATGAGCGCCTGGATCGTTCGCGAGCAGATCAACTCGCCCGAGGCGCTGAAGGCGTTCGACGTGGCGGGCTATGGGTTCGACCAGGCGGCATCTGACGCGTCGACACTGGTTTTCACGCGTCGTGAGCGGGATCGCGGATAAACGTCAGCGCCCGCCCAACGCGGGGTTTGAGAAACTGGCGGTGAACGCGTTTGAATAGCGGCGTATCGCAGCGGTGTAGCCACTCGTAGGCGGCCATGTCCGCGCTCACGCTGACTGCGCCTTGGCGCGCCGCGCGCTGGCGGGCCAGCGTTGCCTCGAACGGACGCCGGCTGAGCGTCGCGTCCACCAGCCAGTAGACCTCGAACCCCGCCTCCAAAAGCCCCAGCGCACTTTGCAGCACGCAGATATGGGCCTCAACACCGCAGACCACGACTTGCCTTCTTCCTTCTTTCTCTAGCGCCGGTAAAAAGCCGGGCTCTTCGGTCACGCTGAAGTGCTGCTTCTCCCATACGCGGCCCCGCGACTTTGTCAGTGAGGGGTGGGTGTGACCCAGCTGAGCCGGGTTCTGCTCGGTCAGCCATACCGGCACCCCGAGCTCCCGCGCGATATCGGCCAGCCAGCCGGCTTCGCGAACGCCCTGCTCGGCCTCGGGAATGACTGGCAGCAGCCGCGACTGAAAGTCGATGAGCAGTAAAAGGCTTTGATCGGCGTGAAGGCGCATGGGCGTAGTGATCTTTAAGAGCGTCGCTCATTTTTAGCGCGTTATGCGATGAAGTACAAATCGTTGTGAATCGTGAATCGTGAATCGTGAATCGTGAATCGTTCAGAGCATAAGGGTGGGAGCAGGCTTCAGCCAGCGATGCGCCGCCCCGCGCCGCCGGGGTCGGGCCTGTGGCGCCCTGCCTCCCTTCCACGCCCTCTTTTCCACGCACGAAAAAAATCCCCCGCAGCGTGAGCCACAGGGGATTTTCGGGATGGGTGCCTGACGATGACCTACTCTCGCATGGGGAGACCCCACACTACCATCGGCGCGTTGCGGTTTCACTTCCGAGTTCGGCATGGGATCGGGTGGTTCACGCAGGCTATGGTCGTCAGGCGTAACTGGCAATGTCCATCATGCTGATCGTGTGATCGTCTCTTTCGCGTATCCGGTGTTTCAT
>NZ_JBIFXR010000009.1:0-118475 GCF_043558675.1 Halomonas sp. HNIBRBA4712
TCACGCCGCGGGGGATTTTTCTTGTGCGTGGAAAGGGGGCGTGGAAGGCAGGTACGAGAAAGAGGGCATGCGGGTCGTGGGAGGGCGCTTCAGCGGTGGTCCGACATGTCGGCGATGACGGTGGCACGGCCGTTCGCGCGCTGAAGCGCCCTCCCACAACCCCTCCCTGTCAGCCCGGAGCTCATTACGGGCCCTGACGCCTCGGCCCGCCCCGGCAGCCTTCTCACGATTCACGCCTCAGCGACAAATACTCTCCAGCGCTTCCAGCAGGCTATCCATTTCATCGTCGGTGCCGATGGTGATACGCAAAAAATTGGCCAGCGTATCGGTATTGAAGTGGCGCACCAGAATGCCGCGTTCGCGCAAGCCGGCGAACAGCTGCGCGCCTTCGAACTCGGGATGCTGTGCCAGTACGAAGTTGGCCTGGGAAGGCAGCACCTCGAAGCCCAGCGCTTCCAGGCGCTGCCGGGTGCGCTCGCGGGTGGCGATCACGCTGTTACGGCAGGCCTCGAAGTGGGCCTGATCCTTGAGAGCTGCAATGCCCAGAAGGCTCGCCAGGCTATCCACCGGGAATGAGTTGAAGGAGTCCTTGACGCGCTGTAGCCCTTCGATCAGCTCCGCGGAGCCGATCGCGTAGCCCAGCCGCAGCCCGGCGAGGCTTCTGGACTTGGAGAACGTGCCGGTAACCAGCAGGTTGGGATAGCGCTTCGTGAGCGCCACCGCGCTATCGGCGCCGAAATCGACGTAGGCTTCGTCGACCAGAACGACGCGATCCGTCACGCGCTGTAAAAGCGCCTCGATCGCTTCGAGCGGGTGGGCGTGGCCGGTAGGCGCGTTGGGATTGGCGAATATCACGCCGCTGCGTGGCGTATCGACACTCATCGCCTCGAGATCGACTTCCCACCGCTCGTCGAGCGGGTGCTGGCGAAGCTCGACGCCGTACAGTTTGGCGTACACCGGGTAGAAGCTGTACGTGATGGCCGGGGCATCCAGCGGTGCGTCATGGCAGAAGAACGCTTGAAAGGCGAAGGCCAGCACTTCATCGGAGCCGTTGCCGACAAACGTCTGCTCGAGCGCGACGTCGAACGTGTCGGCAAGCGTTTGACGCAGCGCGCGGGAGCTCGGGTCCGGGTAGAGACGCAGATGGTCGGTGGCGTAGTCGCGCAGCGCCTGACCCACGCCGGGCGCCGGCGGATAGGGGTTTTCGTTGGTGTTGAGCTTGATCAAGCGCTCAACGGGCTGCTCGCCGGGCACGTAAGGGGTCAGCGACCGAATGGCGGGGCTCCAGAATGGGCTCATGGGGATCACCTGGCTTGAGGACACGAGCCGTTATGTTCACCTGCGCCGTAAACGCGTGCAAGCGCTAACGGCACAATTGCATTATGCTGTTTTGGTTGACGATTGTTTGGCGCGAATAGAGCCGCCCAAGGGGTGGGCGCCGCACTTTGTAGCGGTTATGCTGTCACAAGCGCACGACACGAACGTATGCCCAACACGATAAGGAGAGATCCAATGCAACTCAGGAGTTTGCTAGCCGGTTCGGCCATGTTGGCACTACTGGCAGGCTGCGCGTCTGGCCAAACCGACCAGCAGGGTGCCGATTCTCCGGCCATGAGCGCGTCACAAGCGACCTACCAGGGCACGCTTCCGTGCCGCAACTGCGACGGCATCGACCTGAACGTCAGCCTGGAAGGCGAAGAGACCAGCGCCCCGCAGGAGCGTACCTTCGATTTGACGGCCAGCTATCGCAACCACCCCCAGACCCCGCCGGACGAAAACTACAGCGGTAACTGGGAAGTACTCAACGGCACGCCGTCGGACTCCAACGCCACCGTGTACGAGCTTACGCCCAACGGCGATGGTCAGATCTACTACTTTCTGAAGATCAGCGACAGCACACTCGAGCTGATCGACCCGGAGCGTCGTCGTTTCGAAAACGGCGAAATGCTGCGTCTGCAGCGCCGCTAACCCAGCGCAGGTAGTAGAAAGGTAGAAAGGCGGCCACGAGCCGCCTTTCGTGTTTTTACCCGGCGACCGGGCGAACGGCAAGACAGGAGCAGTGCGGCGTGGCCAAAGTGAAAAGCGCTTTTGTATGTACCGAGTGCGGGGCCGAGTACCGTAAGTGGCAGGGGCAGTGTTCGAGCTGCCAGGAGTGGAACACGCTGACTGAAGTGCGCTTGGCCAGTGCGCGCCCTGGCGCCTCTGCGCCGGCCCAGGGGCGAAGCGGTTACGCGGGGGATCTGTCTCGCGACGTGGTCGATTTGAGTAACGTCGACTTGAGCGAAGTACCGCGCCTGAGCTCCACCTTTGCCGAGTTCGACCGCGTGCTCGGCGGCGGCCTGGTGCCCGGCTCGGCGGTGCTGCTCGGCGGCAACCCCGGCGCCGGTAAGTCGACGCTACTGCTACAAACCGCCTGCAAGCTCGCCCAGCAGCGGCGTATCCTGTACGTGACCGGCGAGGAGTCGCTCTCCCAGGTCGCCATGCGCGCTCACCGCCTGCAGCTACCCACTACCGGTCTCAAGATGCTGGCCGAAACCAGCGTCGAGACGATCCTCGCCGTCGCCGAGCGCGAGAAACCGGAAATCCTGGTGATCGACTCGATCCAGACCATGCACCTCGAAGACATCAGTTCCGCCCCTGGCGGCGTGGCCCAGGTGCGCGAATCCTCGGCTGCACTCACCCGCTTTGCCAAGCAGAGCAACACGGTGCTGCTGCTGGTCGGCCACGTGACCAAGGATGGAACGCTTGCCGGCCCGAAGGTGCTCGAGCACATGATCGACGCCTCGCTTCTGCTCGAGGGCGGCGCCGACTCGCGCTTCAGGACCCTGCGTGGGCAGAAGAACCGCTTCGGTGCGGTGAACGAGCTGGGTGTGTTCGCGATGCTCGAGCAGGGCATGAAAGAGGTGAAGAACCCCAGCGCGATCTTTCTCTCGCGCCAGGAGGAGCAGGCGCCGGGCAGTCTCGTCATGGTGGTGTGGGAAGGTACGCGACCGATTCTGGTCGAGGTGCAGGCGCTGGTGGACGAGTCGGCGCTCGGTAACCCGCGCCGCGTGGCGGTCGGGGTCGACCAGAACCGGCTGGCGATGCTGCTCGCTGTGCTCAACCGCCACGGCGGACTTTTCACCGGCGACCAGGACGTCTTTCTGAACGTGGTCGGCGGGGTCAAGGTGCTGGAAACCAGCGCCGATCTCGCGGTGCTGCTGGCGGTGGTCTCGAGTCTGCAAAACCGGGCGCTGCCCAAAGAGCTCGTGGTGTTCGGCGAAGTCGGCCTTTCCGGCGAGATTCGCCCGGTGCCCAGCGGCCAGGAGCGCATTTCCGAGGCGGCCAAGCACGGCTTTCTACGTGCCATCGTGCCGCGGGCTAACGCGCCCAAGCAGGCGCCCAAGGGGATGGAGGTCATTCCCGTGGATAAACTCAGCGACGCGTTGGAAGCGCTATAAAGCGGCGCTTTATCCAACAGTGCGTTGCACGTTACACGGCGGGCTGTGCCAGACTCAGGAAAACGGTCCGCAAGCGGGGCCGATTCTCGAACGCCGATACGCGGCCACCCCCATTTTCAAGGAGAGATGCGATGAGCACCATTCGACTCACCCAGTACAGTCACGGCGCCGGCTGCGGCTGCAAGATCGCCCCGGACGTGCTCGACAGCATTCTGGCCAAGGCCGGTCCCAGCGCCAGCCATAAGCAGCTGATCGTCGGCAACCAGGGGCGCGAGGACGCCGCCGTATATGACCTCGGCGACGGCCGGGGCATGATTTCGACCACCGATTTCTTCATGCCCATCGTCGACGACCCGTTCGATTTCGGCCGTATCGCCGCGACCAACGCCATCAGCGATATCTACGCCATGGGCGGCACACCGGTCATGGCGCTGAGTATTCTCGGCTGGCCGGTGGACAAGCTCGCCCCCGAGATCGCCGGCGACGTGATCGCCGGCGCTCAGGGCGTGTGCCGCGAGCTCGGCGTGGCGCTGGCCGGCGGCCACTCCATCGACGCGCCGGAGCCGATCTTCGGCCTTGCGGTCAACGGCTTGATCGAGCTCGAAAAGCTCAAGCTCAACAGCAGCGCTAAACCCGGCGATCTGCTCTTTTTGACCAAGCCGCTGGGCGTGGGTCTTCTGACCACCGCCGAGAAGCGCGGCCTGCTGGAAGCCGGCCACCACGGCCTGGCCCGCGAAACCATGCTCAAATCCAACCGCATCGGCGTCGAATTTGCCGGGGTGAAAGGCGTGAACGCCATGACCGATGTCACCGGCTTCGGTCTCGCCGGCCACTTGAGCGAAATCTGCAGCGCCAGCAACGTCATGGCCGAGATCGATTTTCGCCGCCTGCCGCGTCTTTCCGAGGCCGAAGCCTACCGGCGCCAGAGCGCGGTACCCGGCGGCACGCTCAGAAATCGCGACGCGCTCGGCGCTCAGCTCAAGCCGATGGACGAGACCCACTGGCAGTGGCTGTGCGACCCGCAAACCTCCGGCGGTCTTTTGATCAGCGTCGACCCGGCCTGGGAGGATGACGTCGAGCGTATCGGCCGCGAACACGGGCTCGACCTTAAACCTTTTGGCACGCTGAAAGCGCGCGAAGGCGATGCGCTGATCGAGGTAATCGGATAGATGAGTCACGATATAACGGCGTCGCTCGAGCTGATCGCTCGGGGTACGCCGCTGATCGACGTGCGCGCCCCGATCGAGTTCGCTCAGGGAAGCCTTCCGGGCGCGGTCAATCTGCCGCTGATGGTCGACGAGGAGCGCCACCAGGTCGGCATCGCCTACAAGCGCCACGGCCAGGCGGCGGCCATCGCGCTCGGCCACGAGCTGGTCAGCGGCGAGGTCAAGGCGGCGCGCATCGCGGCCTGGCGTGACCACCTGGCGCACTATCCGAACGCGCTGCTTTGCTGCTATCGCGGTGGGCTGCGCTCGCAAATCAGCCAAGCGTGGCTTCAGGAGGCCGGGCTTGACGTGGCGCGTATCGAGGGCGGCTGGAAAGCCATGCGCCGCGCGCTTTGCCAGCGTATCGACCGTGGCGCCGAGCAGCCCATGCTGGTGGTGGCGGGGCTGACCGGCGCGGCCAAAACGGTGCTGATCAACCGGCTGTTCAACGGGCTGGATCTCGAGGCCTGCGCCAACCACAAGGGGTCGGCGTTTGGCCGTCAGGTCGACGCGCCCACCACCCAGATCGACTTCGAACACGCGCTGGGTCAGCGCCTGTTAGGCTTGAACGACCGGCTGGTGATGGAGGATGAGTCGCGCCAGATCGGCAACGCCAACGTGCCGCTGACCTTCTGGAACGCGATGAGTCAGGCGCCGCGCATTCGTATCGAAATGCCGCTGGACTGGCGCCTGGAGCAACTGCGCTACGATTATATCGAGGCGCTACAGGCGGCCTTCGTCGAGCGCTTCGGCTTTGATGAGGGTTTTCGGCGTATGCAGGAGCAGCTCGCTAATAGCTTGAAGCGCCTGGGCAAGCGCCTGGGCAATGCGCGGTTACAGCGGATCCAGCGTCTACAGCGCCTCGCCTTTCAGGCTCATGCAGACGGCAATACCCAGGCCCACGAGGCCTGGCTTGGCCCGCTTTTGACCGAGTACTACGACCCGCTCTACCGCTACCACCTGGAGCGGCGGGACAACGCCCCGCCGGAGCTACACGTGGGCGACTGGGAGAGCTGCCTGGACGCCGCCCGGGCGTGGAGCGGCGCTCAAGAAGATTAAGTCTTGGCCAACCACTGCAGCATTACCCGGTCGAGCAGCGGCGCCAGGCCGTGAAAACGCCCGGGCGCTTCCAGAATCGCCTCTTCGCTTTGCAGGTAGCGGGTGGCGCTGCTTGGCTCTGGCGGGTGGTTGAATAACCCGGCCACACTCTGGGCAGTGACCTCCAAATGGCACAAGAGCCCCACCACGCGGCCCGCATCCCAGGCAAAGCCCTGCAGCGGCGCGGCGTCGCTGCCGCCCAAAGGCAGGGCGTTCTCCGGCAGGCTGAACACCAGGCGGTGCCACATGAATGCCTCGAAGCGCTCGGGCAGATCGAACGGGCTTTCGGGGGCGAGTGTCACGCTGTGCCAGCCGGTTTCCGGGTAGGTGCCGGGTGCGATCACCGCCTCCAGCGCCTGGGCGATCAAAAGCGCCCCCAGGCCGATGCCGAGCACCGGGCGCTGGCCGTCCAGGTAGCGGTTGAGGAGTTTTTGCTCCGCTTTGAACCAGGCGGGCGGCGTCTTGAGCATCGCTTCCGGGCCATCCAGTATGATGAGCGCATCGCACTCACCCGGGCGCGGCGTCAGTTCGCCGTCGAATAGGTGAAAGACCGTGTAGCTGTGCCCCATGCTTGCAAGCCAGTCGGTGAGACGCGCGGGGCCGTGGTCCGGGCCGTGCTGTAGCAGATGAATATGCATGGTAATCTCCTCGCCGGCCGTCATCGCTTTCAAAGTCGCTTGCGCGAGTGTGCGACGATAACGCATCGCCCTGTTTTAACCAATATCGTTTCAACCTTATCGTTTCACCCTACAAAGGCTCAGGAAATCAATATCGTGGCCAAACCGTCCGGATTTTATCAGCTCCTTCAAACGCTCCCGCTGACCGCCCAGCAGGCCTTCATGGCCGCGCTTTGCGAGCGGTTGATTCCCAACTACACGCTGTACGAGCAAACCACCGGCCACGGCGATAGCCACACGCTCAAGACGGTGCTGAGCCTGGTCTGGGAGCGGTTGCAGGTGCCCGGCGCGAGTATCGACTTCGCCCGCCAGGCGGAGAAGCTCGCCGAGTGCGAGCCGCTGCCGGAGGATGAAAGCTTCGGCGCCCGGCGCGCGCTCGATGCGGTGGTCGCGGTGAATGCGCTGCTCGATACGCTTCAGGGCGAAGCGGGGGAGGCGGTGCTCGACGTCAGCCGCACCTCGCGCGCCGGCGTGCGCGCCTTCATCGAGCTCACCGAAGGCGAAGTGGATGCCAAAAAGCTCGCCCTGATCATCCGCGACCATCCGCTCATGGAGGACGAAAACGATTTTCAGGACGCGGTGCTCGAAGCGGTCAGCGGCCCACTCGACAAGGCTGCACTCAAGGAGCTACGCCGGCTTGGGCGCAACGGCGGCGTGAGCAACCTGGGGCTGAGTCTCGAGGAGTGAGGCTCGAGGTTAGAAGCGTACGCCCGCGGTGATCATCATGCCCGCGGTGCCGAACATGATCAGGTCGGTTTCAAGACGGCGCCACTGAAGACCAATGCTCGGCAGCGCCGCCGGGGCGATCTCGTAGTGGTTGAAGGGGATCTTGTCGCGATACTCGCTCTTGTACCCCTTGAGCGCCCCCGCGGTCAGCTTGGCGCGCAGGTGCACGCCGCTTTCAAGCGTTGCCAGCGGGAACTCGCGCCCGGCGTAGACGTACCAGGTGGGCTGATCGAACGAGTTCTTGAACCAGGCCGCCCCCAAAAGCCAGCGCTCGGGATTGTGAAGCTCGAGGCTGATCAGATCCTGCTGCTCGGTATGCTCCGGGTCGGGGCTGAAGTGGCGGGTCAGCAGGCTGGTTTGCACCAGGCCGTGGTCGAAGGCGAGCGCCGGCGGCCAGTCGGCCTGGGCCGTCGCGCACAGCGCAATGCTTACTCCCAATCCCAGCCCCAGCGCTTTCGCCGCCCGCGCAGGTGTGCATCGCATGAAAAGCCCCAGAGGCGCAAAGGGGAGAGGAGCGCCGACGCGGTCGCGCCGGCGCCTTCGAGCCGTCATGCCTGGAGGCGCATTTCGATACCGCGCTCGGCCATGAAGCGTTTGGCTTCGGGAATGGTGTATTCGCTGAAGTGGAAAATGCTCGCTGCCAGCACCGCGTCGGCGCCGCCTTTCAGCACGCCGTCGACCAGGTGCTCGAGATTGCCCACCCCGCCGGAGGCGATGACCGGCACGCTCACCGCCTCGGAAATGGCCCGCGTCACGCCTAGATCGAAGCCGCTTTTGGTGCCGTCGCGGTCCATGCTGGTCAGCAAAAGCTCGCCAGCGCCAAGCTCCACCATCTTCTTCGCCCACTCGACGGCGTCGAGCCCGGTGGGCTTGCGCCCACCGTGGGTGAAGATCTCCCAGCGCGGCGGCTCGCCCTCCTTCGACACCTTCTTGGCGTCGATCGCCACCACGATGCACTGGCTGCCGAAGCGCTCGGCGGCCTCACGCACGAACTCCGGGTTGGTCACCGCAGCGGTATTGATCGACACTTTGTCGGCGCCGGCGTTGAGCATGGTGCGAATGTCCTCGCAGGTGCGGATGCCGCCGCCCACGGTGAGCGGGATGAACACCTCGCCAGCAATGCGCTCGACCATCTCGACGGTGGTTTCGCGCTCGTCCGAGCTTGCAGTGATGTCGAGAAAGGTGATCTCGTCGGCACCCTGCTGGTTGTAACGTTTGGCGACCTCCACCGGGTCGCCGGCGTCACGGATGCCAACGAAATTGACCCCCTTGACCACGCGGCCGGCGTCGACGTCGAGACACGGAATGATGCGTTTGGCCAGGGTCATGCGCGGCCTCCGCGCAGCTCGTCGCTCAGGCGCTGGGCCTCGCGCACGTCCAGGCTGCCCTCATAAATGGCGCGGCCGGTGATGGCGCCGAGAATGCCGCTGTCGGCTACCTTGCAAAGCGCCTCGATGTCATCAAGGTTCGTCACCCCGCCGGAGGCGATCACGGGTAAGCCGCCTTCGCGGGCAAGTGCGGCAGTCGCGTCGACGTTGACGCCCTGCATCATGCCGTCTCTTGCGATGTCGGTGTAGACGATGCTCGACACGCCGTCATTGGCGAAGCGCTTGGCAAGCTCGGTGGCTTTTACGGTGGAGACTTCCGCCCAGCCGTCGGTGGCAACGAACCCGTCTTTCGCATCGAGGCCGACGATGATGTTGTCCGGGAACGCGCGGCACATTTCGCCGACGAACGCTGGCTCCTTGACCGCTTTGGTGCCGATGATCACCCAGGAGACGCCGGCGCTGAGGTAGTGCTCGATGGTGTCTGCGCTTCGAATGCCGCCGCCGATCTGGATCGGCAGGTTCGGGTAGGCGCGGGCGATGGCGGTGACCGCCTCGCCGTTGACCGGCTTGCCTTCAAAAGCGCCGTTGAGATCGACCAGGTGCAGGCGGCGCGCGCCGGCCTCGACCCAGCGCCCGGCCATGGCGACCGGATCGTTGCCGTAGGAGGTCGAATCCTCCATGCGGCCCTGCTTCAGGCGCACGCACTGGCCGTCTTTGAGATCAATGGCGGGAATGACTAGCATGTAAAATCCTCTCAGGGCGTCCAGGTGACGAAGTTTTCGAGCAGGCGAAGGCCGGCACGAGCGCTCTTTTCCGGGTGGAACTGCACGGCGAAAGTGGCGTCGCGCCCGATCGCCACGTGGGCGTTGACCCGGCCATACTCGGTGGTGCCGTAAACCTCTGCATCGTCGCTTGCGTTGACGTAGTAGCCGTGGACGAAGTAGAAGCGCTCGGCGTCGTCGATACCTTCCCACAGCGGGTGGTCGTGGTGCTGATGGAGCCGGTTCCAGCCCATGTGCGGCACCTTCAGGCGCTGGTCGTGTTCATCGCGCATGTCCTGGGGGAAACGGTCGACGCTGCCTTGGAAAAAGCCCAGGCAGTCGACGCCGCCGTTCTCCTCGCTTTTTTCCATCAGCATCTGCTGGCCCACGCAGATGCCCAGAAGCGGCTTTGCCTGGCGGGTGAGAATGTCGTCGACCAAACCGCGAAGTTCGGTGCGCTCGAGCTCGCCCACGCAGTCGCGAATCGCACCCTGGCCGGGCAGCACCACGCGGGTGGCGCCCAGAATACGTCGCGCGTCGCGGGTGATGACGACGTTTTCGTGGGTGACGTGTTCAAGCGCCTTGGCCACGGAATGCAGGTTGCCCATTCCATAATCGATGACGGCGATGGTCATGTCGCGCTCCTTGTGGTGAGTGGCGAACGGCCTGGGCCTTGTAGCGGCCTCACAGCGTTCCCTTGGTGGAGGGCATCTGCCCGGCCATGCGCGGATCCTCGGCAAGCGCCATGCGCAGCGCCCGGCCAAAGGCCTTGAAGATGGTTTCCGCCTGGTGGTGGGCGTTGTCGCCTTTCAGGTTGTCGATGTGCAGCGTTACCCGGGCGTGATTGACGAAGCCGTGGAAGAACTCGCTGAATAGCTGCGTATCCATCGTGCCGATGGTATCGCGGGTAAAAGTGGCGTTCATGAAAAGCCCAGCGCGGCCGGAAAAATCCACCACCACGCGGGAGAGCGCTTCATCCAGCGGCACGTAGGCGTGGCCGTAGCGAACGATACCACGCTTGTCGCCCACCGCTTCGTTGAACGCCTGGCCCAGGGTGATGCCTAAATCCTCGACCGTATGGTGGTCGTCGATGTGCAGGTCGCCCTTGACCTGCATCGAGATGTCGATCATGCCATGGCGCGCCACCTGATCCAGCATGTGATCGAGAAACGCAACGCCGGATTCACCCTTTAAATGACCCTTACCGTCAAGGTCGATCGTCACGGTGATCTGCGTTTCGTTGGTGTCACGGCTGACCGTGGCAGTTCGCGCTGACATGTTGCATCTCCTGCGCCTTTGCGCATCGTAAGCCGGGCGGCGTTTTACCCCACTCCGGGCGTGACATAATAGCGAGCCAAACGGGCATTATAGAGAATCGGTGACCCCATCCGCTACAATGCACGAAAGGTCGCTGTTTCAAAGGCCTTGATTCGGCGGCGCACGTAAGGTGGGCGCTTTCGAGCGAGAGGCGAAACGCACGGCGAGGAGGTCAGCATGGCGGTGACACTGGTATACGTCGACCGCTCCCGCTGGGGGCAAAGCGCATCGATACGCCAGGATCTGACGCGTATCTACGACGACGCCTTCGCCGAGCGGATAGGCGGTCAGGCGGCGGCTCCTTTTATCGAAGATCATCTGGCCGAAAAGCAGTTCTTTGCCTGCGCACGCTTTGATGCACGCCTGCTGGGCGCAGTGGCGATTTTCGAGGCCGATGATCGCGCCTGGTGGCTTTCAGAGCTTTGCGTGCGCGAAAGCGCCCGGCGCCGCGGCGTCGGCTCGCGGCTGATGGCGCTGCTCGCCGAGCAGGCCGGCGAGCAAAAGCGCACGCTGCGTATCGACACCGCAGCGCTGCCGCTTGCCGATCGTATCCTGCTTTCTCGAATCGGCTACCGGCCCCGCACTGGCGAGACGGGAGAGCACGGTTTTCACGAGTATGTCGAGCTAGACCCACAAGGGAACGGTTGATGAAACAGTTATTGCGTATCCTGCTGGCCGCGGTCGGCATTCTGGCCATGGTGGCCGTGGCCGCCGTGGTGTACGTCACCACCTTTCTCGACCCCGAGGACTTCAAACCGCGGCTGGTCGAAGTGGTCGAGGAGCAGACCGGGCTGAACTTGGCGCTGGAGGGGCCGATCACCTGGTCGTTCTATCCGCGTATCGGCGTCAGCGTCTCCCAGGCCCGCGCCTGGCTGCCCGATCAGTCCGTGGACGAAACCTCCTTCGCGGCAATCGACAGTGCTGAGGTCAGCGTCGCCTTCGCGCCGCTTCTGCGCGGCGAGATCGCCGTTGACGGGCTGACCCTGGACGGCCTGCGCCTGAATCTGGAGCGCGACGCGCAGGGCGAGGGCAACTGGCAGCTTCTCATGGAGCGGCTGGCCGAGCAGAACAGCGAAAGCGCTGAAACCGTGCTGGCGCCGGCCAGTGCCGGGCCTCACGTGGATGCAGGGAGCCTCTCGGTGGTGCTCAACATCGCAAGCGTCGAGGTCAAAAACGCCGATATCCGCTACCGTGACACCCCCAACCAGGCGCTGTGGCGGCTGCAGTCGCTCGATATCAACGGCAGCAACGTCAACCCGTCGCGGGCGTTTCCGCTCAAGGCGATGTTCACCCTGACCCGGCATAACCGGCTCGACGCTGAAGCGCTCGAACGCGCGCCGGCTTTCACCAGTGAGATGAACCTTGAAACCCGGGTGCTGCTGGGCCTGGACGACGAACGGGTGACGCTCGAGAACTTCCAGCTCTCGACCCGCTCGACCACCACGGCCGAAGGCGAGCCGCAGCAGGTCAATCTCAAGGCCGCGGAAATGATCGCCCGGCTGAACGAAGAGCGCCTGAGCGTCACCGGCGGGGTGATCGAAACCGGCCTGCGCCATCCGGAAAACTGGCAGGGCGGCCTTGCGCTGACGCTCGGCTTCGCGCTCGAAGGTGACTGGCGCGCCGAGACCGCCCAGCTACGCGATGTCCAGCTCACCGGGCCGGACGGGCTACGCCTGAGCGGCCAGCTCAACGTCGAGCAGTTTTTAAGCGATCTTCAGTATCAGGGTCAGATCAACGCCGCCCCCTTTACTCTGCGCCCCTGGCTTACGCGGCTGGGCGTATCGCTCAATACCGCCAGCGAAGCTGCGCTGAGCGAAGTCGCCATGACCAGCCCGGTCCAGGGCGATCTGACCCAAATCACGCTGCCGCAGCTTTCGCTGGTAGTGGATAGCAGTACCTTCACTGGCGAACTGGCCGCTGAGCTTGATGGCACTGCCGTGCAGTTTGATTTAAGCGGCGACCGGCTCAACCTGGATCACTACCTGCCGGGGCCGGTCACGTCGCAGCAGGCCGGGCTCGGGTTCGGCTTCGTTCGCCGCGCCGTGGCCCAGGCGGAAAACCCGCTGCTGCCTCAGGCCTGGCTCTCCACGCTCGATCTCGAAGGCGATTTGGCGCTCGACCAGCTCGAGCTTGGCGGGCTTTCCTTCGACGATACGACGCTATCGCTTCGCGGCGAGCAGGGCCTGCACCGGCTAACCGGCTTCGAGTCGCGCTTTTACGACGGCACGCTCAGCGCCACCGGCGAGATCGACGCGCGCGAGCCGGTGCTACAGTGGCAGTTCGCGCCAGAGGCTAGCGGCGTGCAGATCGCACCGATGATCGAGGCGCTTGGTGAAGAGCAGGCACCGCTTCGCGGGCGCTTCAACCTCGACGGCGAGCTCACCACCCGCGGCAACAGCCGCGACGTGCTGACCAGTAACCTCAACGGCACGCTCGATGCGCGTATTGAAGACGGCGCGATCTTCGAAACCAACGTCTCCCAACAGGTATGCGAGCTGGTGGCACAGCTCGAAGGCGAAGGCACGCTGCGCGACTGGCAGCCGGATACCCGCTTCGAGCGCTTCGGCGCCACGTTTAACGTGCGCAACGGCGTGGTGACCAGCGACGACCTGCTTATCACGCTGCCGGGTATCGATGTCGAAGGCGGCGGCGAGTTCAACCTCAACAGCATGAACTTCATCACCCGCGCCAACGCCCGGCTGGTAGACACCGCCGACGCCGCCTGCTCGGTCAATCCGCGCCTTCAAGCGCTGGCGCTACCGGTGCTTTGCGAGGGCCATATCGACGACGACAAATCCCAGTGGTGCCGGCTCGACCGCGACGCCTTCCAGGCCTCGCTGGTCGGGCTACTGCGCGCTGAGGCCGGCACCCAGGTCGAAGAGCGCCTGGGGGATACGCTCGACAACCTGAACGAACAGCTGGGTGACGAGAACGTGCGCCAGCTGCGCGAAGGGATTCGCAATCTGTTCGACTAAGCCCTTCACCGGATGACCCGCGCCGGCCTCGCGCCGGCGCTTTTTTTGCTACTCGTTTATCTTCGGAGCTTTAACGCCCCATGGCCGATACGCCCACGCCGTGCCTGACGGCGCCCGAATTCCAACGCCGGCTGCTTGCCTGGTTCGACCAGTACGGCCGCCATGACCTGCCCTGGCAGTCGCCGCGCAGCGCCTATCGTGTATGGGTGTCGGAAATCATGCTGCAGCAGACCCAGGTGACGACCGTGATTCCCTACTTCGAGCGCTTCATGGCGCGCTTTCCCACACTTTTGGCGCTGGCCAACGCCGACCAGGACGAGGTGCTGCACCTGTGGACCGGGCTTGGCTACTACGCCCGCGCGCGCAACCTGCACAAGGCCGCGCAAACCGCCCGCGACGAGCACGGCGGGGCGCTTCCGGTCGAAAGCGTCGAAGCGCTCACCGCACTACCGGGCATTGGCCGCTCGACCGCTGGCGCCATCATCGCCCAGAGCCAGGGCGCGCGCGCCGCCATTCTGGATGGCAACGTCAAACGCTCGCTGACACGGCTTCACGCCGTTCCCGGCTGGCCCGGCAGGCCAGCGGTAGAGCGCGTTCTTTGGCAGCTTGCCGACTACTTTACGCCCGATGAACGCCTGGCTGACTACACCCAGGCGATCATGGATTTTGGCGCCACGCTCTGCACCCGCGCCCGGCCGGACTGCGTGATCTGTCCGTTCAACGATGTATGCGCCGCCTATAAAGAAGGCGCGCCCCAGCGCTACCCGGAATCCAAACCGAAAAAGACGCTGCCTACCCGCGACACCCTGATGCTGGTGCTGCGCGATGGGCAAGGGCGCGTATGGCTCGAACAGCGTCCTCCGACGGGCCTCTGGGGCGGTCTCTGGAGCCTGCCGCAGTTCGACGACCGTCAGGCACTCAGCGACTGGCTGCAGGACAACGTCGACAGCGCCATCATCGAGCCGGTACTTCCGGACTTCACCCACACCTTCAGCCACTTTCGGCTTTCGATCACGCCGCAGCCGGTGCGCTGCGAAGGGCTTTCCGGGGTGCGCGAGAAGGGCGTTTGGGCGGACCCCGCCGACCCGCCGGCGCTGGGTCTGGCCGCGCCGGTCAAGTCGTTACTAGCGCAGCTGGCACCGTTTTCGCTTGATCCCACCCCGGGGCCGTGACCCATACTCTGGGCTACTCACATTCAAGGAGCACGTTCATGAGCAACACCGTTTTTTGCCGCAAGTACCAGCAGGAGCTGCCTGCACTCGCCTTCCCCCCCTTGCCCGGCGAGAAGGGCCAGGAAATTCAGGCCACGGTCTCCCAGCAGGCTTGGCAGGAGTGGCAGGCGCTGCAGACCCGCCTGATCAACGAAAAGCACCTCAACATGCTCGAGCCCGAGTCGCGCCAGTACCTGATGGCGCAGATGGAGCGCTTTTTCGATAACGAAACCACCGACCAGGCTGAAGGCTACGTACCCCCGAGCCAGCCCTGAACCCCCGTAGGGCGGGCGTTTGAGGTGGCAAAGCCTGACAGGGCGAGATGGCCGAGGTGTGTCATAACCTCGTGAACAGAAAGAAACTTTCACAAAGGTGTTGACGAAAAGCGAGGTTTTTAGTTTAATACGCACCGTTGGCAGCGGCCAGATAGCTCAGTTGGTAGAGCAGGGGATTGAAAATCCCCGTGTCGGCGGTTCGATTCCGTCTCTGGCCACCACACTGCTGGGGTATCGCCAAGTGGTAAGGCACCGGTTTTTGGTATCGGCATTCCCAGGTTCGAATCCTGGTACCCCAGCCATTGCCAACAAGATTTCTTGTTGACTGACTCGCTTGACGAAAGCAGTCAATTGTTCAAGAAAACGCGATGCGCCGACATAGCTCAGTTGGTAGAGCAACTGACTTGTAATCAGTAGGTCCCGGGTTCGACTCCTGGTGTCGGCACCATAAAAAATGGTTAAAAGCAGAAGCGTTCAAGAACATGATCAAGCCGCCTTCAAAGGCGGCTTTTTCGTATGTGTCCACAAAGTCTCCAACCGTTGGACACTCTGAAGTATCCCACCTCAAGCATTTATAGCTATTGGGTTGAATCTGGTAGCTTCTTCCAAATGATCCGGTGCGAAGTGTGCATAGTAGATAGTCATGGTGATCGGGTGACCGAGTATCTGCTGTAGCACCTGCATATTATCGCCATTCATCATAAAGTGGATCGCGAACGTATGGCGTAGCAAATGGGTAAGCTGACCCCCTGGTAGCTCGATTTTGAGGTCCTGGACCGCCTTGGCGGACGCTTTGCAACGATTATCCAAGAGGCTACCGAGCTTGCGCCGGGCACCGTAGCTGCTTGGCCAAGTCGGTGGCAATGGAGATTGTAAGGCTCTTGCCTGATTTCATGCCTACGAAGACGATACGACTCTTGCGCACGTTCTCGACTCGAAGCGACTGAGCTTCACTTCAGCGAGCGCCAGTTGATAAACATATTAGGGTGATCCAGTAGCGATCGTCTGATTCTTGAGCACTAAGGTGATCAATCAGCAGAGGGATTTGGTAGCCATCAAGGTATCCCTTCTCGCTTTCGTCGATGCGTACCTTTCGCACTTTCAAAAGGGGGTTAACATGGAGGTGTGAATAGCTGCTCGACGTTCACCGGGTTAGGGAAGGCGGTAGGTATCGAGGCGCTGTCGTTGGACTGGGTCAGGCCCTAGTGCTTGATGAGGTACGCCAGAGCGTGCCGCTCGCTATTGAAAGCGATGGTGTAGCGTGAATGATCGTCATCAGTTGCCTGATGGAGTCGGGCAATCGTGGTGTCGTCAAGATCGAGAACGAGCAGGTGGTCAGCAGGGACGATAATGAAGGCAAAAACGCCGCGAGGGGCTACGCGACGATGCAGGAGAACACCAGCAGATAGGCTTTGACCGTCGAACAGAAGCTTTTGGTAGCTGATAGTCACGCGGTCGGTTTCCAGCAACGTGCAGGGCTCAGCGAGCGTCACAACGGGGGCGATAGCGGTCATTAGTGCCAGTCCTCCGAGTTCAGGCATTCAGCGGTAAAGAGTGCGACGTTCACCAGCCGGCGGCGGCCGATCTTGATCAACGGGAGGTTGCCCTGGTTGAGTTGGCCGCGAACGGTGTCGGGGCTCAGGCCAGTGAGCTCGGAGAACCGCTCGACCGTCATAGCGGGCACCTGGGGTGCGGGGACGTGGGGCGTGTTGCTCGTTTCCATGCTGTACCTGCTCGCTGTGGCATGTTTCTGTTTTCTGGTATCGTGTATATGAAACCAGAAAGTGTACTCGTAATTGAGTATACTCATAAACAAGGTTACTCAGAGTTGAGTATATGTCAAGCGAGCTTGCCAGAAAAATTCGTGAAATTCGTGAAGTGGAAACTTCAGGGAGAGGCGAGTTTTCGCAACTAATTGGAATTGCTAAGAAAACGCTAGAGGGCATCGAGCAGACAGGGAGGGTACCGAAAGGGGATCTTCTGGAAGCTATTTGTCAGCAGTGGCCGAAGTACACGCTTTGGTTAATGACCAGTGAGACAAATGAGGAATGTGGCCAGGTAAGCCCCGAGATAGAGAGGGCGCGCCGCACGTTGAAGAAAACGGGGACGGATACCGACTAGCAAAGCGGGCTGTGAATAGCTGGTTTCACAGCGGCAAGGGTTGTGGGTAAGGGGGTAAGGGGAATGGGGGCAGGAGGAGCAGCACAAGAGGTATTCAGTCATCTAATGAAATTGGCCATCCTGTTCGCCGGGGTGGCCATTTTGTATGTATGGCTTGAGAATAAACTATTTAAGAAGCTCAAAAAGAAGAAAAGGGGTAGGAGATAATGCAGGGGATCGACAGAGGTTTTGCTAACGCATGGCGAGAGCTTGAGGCTGGCATGCAGCAGGCCATGTACTACGCGCTGCTAAGTGACATTTTTATGTTTATAGCAATATCAGTTTTTGTTGGTTGCTGTTGTGTAATAGCAGTTAACTTTAAACGATATGTTAATGAAAGCTCTAAAGTTAAAAGGGTAGAGAAGCAGTATTATTCAATTCGTGCTGAGCGTGAAAGGCTTGAGGCTAAAAAGCTAGAGCTTGAGCTTGGGCTAGTGGATGAGATAAATAAATTAGTTTCATGAATAAGAAAATAGGGAAGTAGCTATGAATGACAAAGACGTAGTTGTTGTTGAAGAATCTAGCCAAACTGAAAACAAGAAAGCCTTTATAGTTACACCTATTGGTAACGATAATACGAACATAAGGAGAGCAACAGATGGTTTAATAAAGTCAGTTCTGGAGCCAATTCTTTTTGAGTTCAATTATGAGCCAAAAGCTTCACATCAAGAAAATGATTTAGGTTCAATATCTATAAAAGTAATAAAACATTTGCTTGAAGATGACTTGGTAATTGTAAATCTATCTCACTTGAACGCCAACGTTATGTATGAATTGGGTATCAGGCACGCTACTGGAAAACCAGTAATACTTATTTGCGAGGAGAATACTGAACTACCATTTGATACGCGGGATCAAAGAACCATATTTTATAATAACGATATGATGGGCGGCATTGAGCTAGCCAAACGTTTAAAGGCAGTTCTTAGTGATGAGAAGAAGCTGTTAAGTAACGAGAGTAATCCCATATACATGGCAGCATATGATAGTGTTATTACTAAGTCTATAATGGAGAGAGTTAATAGGGCTAGTGTTAGTACCGAAGAAAAAAATCTAGTGGAACTAGTTTTAGGTAAAATGGAAAAAATAGAAAAGAATCTTTATAATAAAAACGCTAACCACTCAATGATTGAAAGTAAGTTTGATAATATTTTTTCAGCTTTCGTTATTTATATTAAGCACTCAATAGATAATATAGGCTTTATTCGTTATAAAGACTATTTATATGCAGGCTATGACAGTTCATTCTTACTAGAAATATCAAGGAAAGAGCTGATAAAAGAAGGTTTTATTGTTGAAGAAATATATGAAAAAGAAGGTGTTCATGTAATGAGAGTAAAAAACTCAGATATTCAAGAGGCATACAAGTTTGAAAGTATCATTAGAAACAACCTTCTTCCATTTTGAAGACAAAAGTGTCCAAAGAAACATGACAGAACGTGCCAAAATGATTTTTAAAGTGTGCATAAGTGCCTGAAAGTTGTGTTTTCATGCCAGTGCCTGACGCTAGGAGAAGTTCTTGTAATCAGTAGGTCCCGGGTTCGACTCCTGGTGTCGGCACCATAAAAAATGGTTAAAAGCAGAAGCGTTCAAGATCATGATCAAGCCGCCTTCAAAGGCGGCTTTTTCGTGTGCGTGATATTTGCCTGATGGTCGTCAAGCGTGGTTCAGGGGCGATTGTTTCTTATGCCCGCAAGCCCGGCCGGGCTTGCGGGGCTTGGGGCTATATTGCTGCTTCGCGCTTGGCCGTCTGGCGCACGGAGTAGATGAAGGTGATCACGAACACCAGTGTGTAGAGGAGTACGATGGTGGGGGCCGGGGCACTGTCGATGAAAAACGATAGATAGACGCCGAGAAAGGCGATCACGGTCGACATTACCACGGCGACGAGCAGCATGACGCTGAAACGGCGCGTCAGCAAAAACGCTACGGCGCCGGGGGCGATCAGAAGCGCGATGGCCAGGATGATGCCCGCGGCCTTGAGCGCACCGACGATGGTCAGCGAGATCAAGCACAGCAGGCCATAGTGCAGCCACCGGGTGGGCAGGCCTACGGCGCGCGCCTGGGTCGGGTCGAAGGCGTGTAGCAGAAAGTCCTTCCACTTCAGGCTAATCACGCCTACCGTCACCAGGGCAATGAGAGCGGACTCGAGGATATCCCCCCAGCCGACGCCGAGAATGTTGCCGAACAGGATGTGATCCAGATGCACCGTCGATTGAATCTCGACGTAGAGCACCAGCCCCAGCCCGAACATGCCAGAGAAGACGATGCCCATCACCGTATCCTGCTTGATACGGCTATTCTCCTTCAAAAAGCCGGTGGCCAGCGCGCACACCATGCCCGCCGTAAAAGCGCCGATGGCCAGCGGAATGCCAACGATGTAAGAGATTACCACGCCGGGAAACACCGCGTGCGAGATCGCATCGCCCATCAGCGCCCAGCCCTTGAGCACCAGAAAGCAGGAGAGCAGCGCCATGGGGATCGCGACCAGCACGGCGATGATCATCGCATTGAGCATGAAATCGAACTGGAAGGGGGCGAGTAGCCACTGACCGAGACTCATGACGCCTCCTCTGGTTGGGCCGGTGAGGGCGCGCGCAGGGCAAGTGCGGCTCGGCGGCGGGCGGCCAGCATGCCGTGCTTGGGCGCGAAGACGAACACCACCAGAAAGATCAGCGTTTGCAGCACGACGATGATGCCGCCGGTCGCGCCATCGAGGAAATAGCTGATATAGGCGCCGAAAAAGCTGGTCAGCGTGCCGATGGCCACGGCAAGCATCAATACTCTCGAGAAGCGATCCGAAAGCAGATAGGCGGTTGCCCCCGGCGTGACCACCATGCAGATCACCAGAAAAGCGCCGACGGTCTGCAGTGCGGCCACGGTCGAGGCCGAGAGCAGAGTAAAAAAGAGCACCTTGAGCGCCGTGGGGTTGAGGCCGATGGAGCGGGCATGGTTTTCGTCGAAAAACGTGACCATCAGGTCTTTCCACTTGATGAGCAGAACCGATAGCGATACCACACCGATGATACCCAGCTGTAGGGTATCGGACGGCGTGATCGCCAGCACGTTACCCAGCACGATCGACTGAATGTTCACCGAGGCCGGGGAGAGCGACACCATGAAGAGCCCCAGGCCGAAGAAGGCGCTGAAGGTCATGCCGATGATCACATCTTCCTTGAGCTTGCTGCGCTGATTGAGAAACAGCATCGCGGCGGAGGCGAGCCCGCCGGCAAAGAAGGCGCCGAGCGAAAACGGCAGCCCAATCATATAGGCGCCGGCGACGCCGGGCACGATCGAATGCGACAGCGCATCGCCGATCAGCGACCACCCCTTGAGCATCAGATAGCAGGAGAGAAAGGCGCAGACGCCGCCCACCAGCGCCGACACCCACATGGCGTTCTGCATGTAGCTGTAATCGAAGGGCTGGAGCAACAGGTCGATCATTGGCGGCGCTCCGGTTCTGCTGGACGGGTCGCATCCTCGCTGTGGCTTGTCAGCGTTTCAGGTGAGCGCCGGGTGGCGATGCCGTTTTGCAGCACCAGCGCCCGCTCGTCGTCGGTGAAAACGCCCACCGGATGGCGCGGTGCTTCGTCGTCGTGTTCGAGCATGAAGTGGCGCAGCACCCCGCCAAAGGCCCGCTCGAGGTTGTACTGCGTGAAGGTTTCATCCGTCGGGCCATAGTCGAGCACGGTGCCCTTGATCAGCACGGTGCGATCGCAAAATTCCGGCACCGAGCCAAGGTTATGGGTCGACACCAGCATGACCCGGCCTTCGTCGCGCAGCTCGCGCAAAAGCGCGATGATCTGATCCTCGGTCCTGACATCGACGCCGGTGAAGGGCTCGTCGAGCAGAATCACCCGGCTGTCCTGGGCCAGCGCACGCGCCAGGAAGACGCGCTTGCGCTGGCCGCCGGAGAGCTCGCCAATCTGACGTTTTCTGAACTCGCCCATGTTGACGCGGGCCAGCGCCGCCTCGACCGCTTCATGGTCGGCCCGTTTGGGGATCCTGAGCATTCCCATCCGGCCGTAGCGGCCCATCATGACCACGTCTTCGACCAGTACCGGGAACTGCCAGTCGACCTCTTCGGACTGCGGCACGTAGGCGATGAGGTTGCGCTTGAGCGCGGCGTTGACCGGCATGTCGAGCACCCGGATTTCGCCTCTGGCCAGGCGCACGAAGCCCATGATCGCCTTGAACAGAGTCGACTTGCCCGAGCCATTGACGCCGACCAGCGCAGTGATGGTGCCGGTCGGCGTCAGAAAGGTGGCATCGCGCAGCGCGGTGTGGCCGTTGCGGTAGGTCACCGTCGCACCGTTAACGGCGATACCGCCGCCCGGTGGCCGGGCGGCGGTATCGGGTGCGACGCTCGAGGTTCGAGAGTCGGTATCTGGCATTATTGCATTCCTTCGGTCAATCCATCGGCGATGGTTTGAGACGTCACCTTGAGCAGGTCGATGTAGGTCGGCACCGGGCCGTCGGCTGCGCTCAGCGAGTCGACGTAAAGAACGCCACCGTAGTGGGCACCGGTTTCACGGGCGACCTGCTGCGCCGGGTTGGCAGAGACGGTGCTCTCGCTGAACACGACCGGAATATCGTGGGCGCGAACCTCGTCGACCACGTGGCGCACCTGCTGAGGCGTGCCTTGCTGATCGGCGTTGATCGGCCAAAGGTAAAGCTCTTTCATGTCGAAGTCACGGGCCAAATAGGAGAAGGCGCCTTCACTCGAGACCAGCCAGCGCTGCTCTTCGGGAATTTGCGACAGCACTTCACGAATCGGCGCGATTGCGGCTTCGATCTCCTCCTTGTACGCCTCGGCGTTGTCGCGATAGGCGTCGGCATTGTCCGGATCGTAGGTAACGAAGGCATCACGAATATTGTCGACATAGATCAGCGCGCTTTCCGGCGACATCCAGGCGTGCGGGTTGGGTTTGCCGTCGTAGGGGCCGCTGGTGATGCTGATCGGGTCGATGCGCTCGGAGGCCACTACGCTCGGCACGTCGTCCAGGTGCTGGAAGAAGCGCTCGAACCAGCGCTCGAGATCCAGCCCGTTCCAGATGATCAAATCGGCGCCCTGGGCGCGCATGATGTCGCCCGGCGTCGGCGAGTAGTCATGAATTTCGGCACCGGGTTTGGTGATCGACTCGACCGTCGCGGCGTCGCCGGCCACGTTCTGCGCCATGTCCGCGATGACCGTAAAGGTCGTGACCGCCTTGAATGGCTCCTGGGCACTGGCGGAAGTGCTGGCGATAACGCCCATGGCCAGTGTCGTCGTCAACGCAAGTCTGGAAAACCCTATCTTCCGATTCATCATGAACCCTTTAGGTGTGTGAATATTAGGCGGCTCTTTACTCTATAGCACGGCGAAGACATCATCGGTCGATCAAACTTAGCCTTGGTTCATTTTTGTTCTTTATGGAAACTTTTATAGCAATGACTAAATGAGATGTAAAGGGGCAATTGGCGGTGATCGCTTACCCGGTTAAGAGCAGAGTAGGGCGCTAGCTGCGCCTCGCGTGTCGCCAAGCCGTGGCGAGCGCGAGTAGCAGACAGGCCAAAGCGGGTACGAGAACGTCGAGCACCGAGTCCAGATGACAGCGGGTATAAGCGCCTTCAAGCGATCCAGAAAGCTATTGAAGGGGGGATCGCAACAAGCGGTAAGGTCAGACGTTCGACGCGAACGGGTGGATTGTCTCAAGTAGGCCCAGGGTGCCACCGCCGGAAGAGCCTGCCGAATCGCTGACATCAGTGGCTCCGTGTACCGGAATCGGCCACACGACTCGTTGGAAGACCTGACGGCAGGGAAATGCCTGGCGAAATACCAACGGATGGAAAACCCCAATCAGCGATGCCACTAAAACCGGGATGTTTACAATGCCCGCTCACGATACCGACAGTGCAACTGATAAACCGCCCGAGCCAGCGCCTCGTCCGGCCCGCTAACGGGCACTTTTGGCGCCACCTGCTCAATGGTAAGCGGGGCTACCGGCGGGTTCTCGAGCCCCCACTCCCTGTGCCAGTCGGCAAGCTGCTTCGAGGAGCTGGCGTAAACGATCGGCCCAAGGCCCGCCCAGGCATGGGCGGCGGCGCACATGGGGCAGTGTTCGCCGGAGGTGAACACAGTCGCTTCCTGCCGCGCCTCGGCGTCCAGATGCTGTGCGGCCCAGCGCGCCAGCTCGAACTCCGGGTGTTGGGTCGCATCGCCGCTGTTGATGCGGTTTCGGGCCTCATGCAGTACGACGCCCTAGGCGTCGGCGAGTACCGAGCCGAAGGGCTCATCGCCGGCAGCAAGGGCGTGCTCGGCGAGGGCGACGGCGCGCTGGAGTAGCTGATGGCGCTGGGTGGCATTCATGGAAAGCGCTCCTGTGTGAACGGGCAGTCAAACCAAGCGTAGCACCTGAGGGTCGGCCTGATGAGAAGGTGTCGATCTCGACCCGCGCGCTGGGATATTTCAACTATCTTTCATGTTCCATCGCGAGCCTGACGTTGACCCTCCTGCCGTGTGGTGAAGGCTCCCAAGTCACCTGGCTACACGTGGGCCAGGTCGTTGAAAGCAGGTAGCGAACAGGACGCTCATCTCGATTATAAGGAATCGAATAACTCATGACTCAAACACCTACTCCCGAAACCCTTATCCAGCGTAGCGTCGAGCTGGCACTGAACAACGTCGAAGCGGGCGGCAAACCCTTCGCCTGTATCGTGGTGGATCGTGAATCCGGCGAGATCGTGCATGAGGCGACCAATCAGGTATCGCAAAGCGGGGATCTGACGGCGCATGCCGAGATCACCGCCATCCGTGAGCTGGCCGCCAAGGGGAGAACCGACCTTCACGGGTGCGATGTTTATATTACCGCTTACCCGTGCCCCATGTGCCTCGGGGCGCTCTACTACGCGGCGCCGGAGCAGGTGTACTTTGCCGCCACGCGCGAGCAGGAAGGCGAACACTACGAAGATGGCGGCCGCTACATGAAGCTCGCTACGTTCTATGACGAGTTTGCCAAACCGATCGCCCAGCAGAACCTGCCCTTGTCTCAGTTGAACGTCGAGGACCCCACGGCGCCGTTTCGGCTCTGGACCCACCGTCACAAGAGCCAAGGGGCCATGCAGTAGCCAAGGGTGATTCAGCGCCGCTTTCTACCAAAGCGCAGCGGAACGCGGGCGCGCGCTTTCACTTCGGCGTTACGCCGCTGAAGGGAGTGCTGATGCTGGTTGCTGGCGGGAAGGTAAATGACGCGAGGCGGCGCCACCGTTTGAAGCGAGGGCGCGCGGGGTCTTGCCGGCGGAGCCTGGATGATGCTCAGGCCGTTGGGGTTGACGGTTCTCGATGCGCCGCCTGCACAGGGAGCGTCCTGATAGGTCGTATGGCCATTGGGTGCGGTACAGCGAAAGAGCTCGGCATGGACAGGCAAAGCGGGAAGCGCCAGCGTGACCAGCAGGAGTATTTTTTTCATTGTGAGTCGGCGCTAAGCAAACATTGGTATGGCAAGAGTACCAACAAACCTGCCGGCGGCGCTACTGGCTGCGCTTGCGAATGATCGACACCGCCAGCGCGAGAAGAAAACAGGCCACCGCCGGCGTGAGCACGTCCAGCACCGAGTCCAGGTGCCAGCCCTTGTAAACGCCTTCGAATAGGCCGACCGGCTGGGTCTGACCCCATTCCCAGCCGCGCTGGATGGCGAGCTTGTACTCATGCTGGGCGATCTCGCGGCCAAGAAACACCGCCACGGCGAGCGAGCCGGAGACCCACAGGCTCACGCGCGGCAGCAGCGCGAGCAGTAGCTGAGCGCCCAGCGCGATCAGCACGTGTTCCAGATGGCTCATGTTCATGTGGGTATCGGTGGTCTCCCTGTCCGAATCGACGCGCGATACAAAAACGGCCGCATTCGAGCGGCCATTTGGCGTTAAAGATAGCGGGGCAGCAGCCGGTGGGCCGTGGCTTCGAAAAAGCGCGCCATGCGCTCGATGAGCCGTGAAATATAGGCGTTGCACAGAATCCACGGCAGCACCACCAGTGCAATGGCAAGTGCCCCGAAGTAAACGTCGCTCACCCAATGGCCGCCCACCAGAATGCGCGGCATGGTGACGAACACGGCTAGCGCCACCGCGAGTGAAGCGATCAGCCGGTCGGCAAAGCGCAGCATGAAGCTTGCGAACACCATCGCTAGCAGGCCGTGGTCGCTCGGAAAGCTGTTGGAGGCGGTCGCCTTGGCGTTGAGAAAGGTGTAGTTATTGAGAATGTTGACCTCATCGTGCCATACCGTGGGGCTGGGGCGGGCGGCAAGCAGGTCCATGTGCAGCATCTCGCCCAGAAGCGCCCCGACGGCGGACATGATCAGGCCGATCGCCAGCCACTTCGGCCAGCTGCCGTTCTTGTCGCGCACCATGGCGAAAAACAGCATGATCACCAGCACGCCGAACATCACCTTGTCGAAGGCGCGGGTGTTGAGCAGCGCCATCGCCTCGACCCAGCGCGGATACATGGGGCTAATGAACTGGTTGAAGAAAAAGAACACATCGTCGTCGAGCTTCGTCCAGAACAGCACCGACGGCAGCCACCAGCTGGCGATCAGCGCAAAGCCCAACAGGTTGTAGAAGAGAATTCGACGAGTATGCATGACAATTCCTGGCTATCGGTTTTACGTGAGGCCTGTAGTCTAGTTTGTTAGCGGGTTAATGAACAGTGTTCGGTATCGAGAAGTGACCCATCGCCGCGCCCCTTCCGATAAAAGTAACTATCTGTGATCAGCAAATGCGCCAGCGCCACCCGAAGGTGGCGCTGGCGCTCGATCAAGAAGACGCGGTTAGAGCGCTTCGATCTTGGCCTTCTGCTCCTGAAGGAGCTTTTTGGCGGACTGGAACTCGGCGAGCTTGCCGCGCTCTTTCTCCACCACTGCTTCCGGCGCCTTGGCGATGAAGCCTTCGTTGCCGAGCTTCTTCTCGATGCCGCCGATCAGCTTCTCCTGCTTCTCGATCTCTTTATTCAGGCGGGCAAGCTCGGCGTCCTTATCGATCAGATCCGCCATCGGCACCAGCACTTCCATGTCGCCAACCAGCTGGGTCGCGGACAGCGGCGCCTCGCTCGGGTTGGCAAGCCAGGCCACGCTTTCGAGTTTGGCCAGTTTCGACAGGAACAGACGGTTGTTCTCCAGGCGCTCGGCGTCCGTCGGCTGGCCCTTGGTGAGCAGCACGTCCAGCGGCTTGCCCGGAGCGATATTCATCTCGGCGCGGATGTTGCGCACGGCGATGATCACGCCCTTGAGCCATTCGATGTCGCGCGTCGCCTGATCGTCGATCTTGCTCTCGTCCGCCACCGGCCAGGCCTGGGTCATGAGCGAGGCGTCGCCGCCCGGATGACGGCCCGCCAACGGCGCGACGCGCTGCCAGATCTCCTCGGAGATATAGGGCATCATCGGGTGCGCCAGGCGCAGGATAGTTTCGAGCACGCGCACCAGCGTGCGGCGGGTACCGCGTTTTGTCTCGGCGTTGGCGGCGTCGTCCCAGAGTACCGGTTTGGAGAGCTCCAGGTACCAGTCGCAGTACTCGTTCCAGACGAACTCGTAAAGTGCCTGGGAGGCGTGATCGAAGCGGTACTCGTCCAGCGCTTTGGTGACCTGGGCCTCGGTCTTCTGCAACTGGGAGATGATCCAGCGATCGGCGAGCGAAAGCTCGACCGGCTCGTCCTGGGCGCCGCAATCCTCGCCTTCGGCGTTCATCAGCACGTAGCGCGAGGCGTTCCACAGCTTGTTGCAGAAGTTGCGGTAGCCGTCCAGGCGGTTCATGTCGAACTTGATATCGCGCCCGGTGGTGGCTTGCGAGAGAAACGTGAAGCGCAGCGCGTCGGTGCCGTGGGGCTCGATGCCGTCCTTGAACTCTTCCTTGGTCGCCCTGGCGATCGCCTTGGCTTTTTGCGGCTGCATCATGTTGCCGGTGCGCTTTTCCAAAAGCGCCTCCAGGCTGATGCCGTCGATCAGGTCGATCGGGTCGAGCACGTTGCCCTTGGACTTCGACATCTTCTGGCCCTGGCCGTCGCGCACGAGACCATGCACGTAAACGGTCTTGAAGGGCACTTCACCGGTGAACTTGAGCGTCATCATGATCATCCGGGCGACCCAGAAGAAGATGATGTCGAAACCGGTCACCAGCACGCTCGACGGGTGAAAGGTCTCGAGTTCCGGCGTCTTCTCCGGCCAGCCCAGCGTACCGAAGGTCCAGAGGCCCGAGCTGAACCAGGTGTCCAGCACGTCCTCGTCCTGAGTCAGCGTCACATCTGCGCCCAGGCCGTGCTTCTCGCGGGCCTCTTCTTCGGTGCGCGCCACGAACACATTGCCGTCCGCGTCGTACCAGGCGGGAATGCGGTGGCCCCACCAGAGCTGGCGCGAGATGCACCAGTCCTGCAGGTCGCGCATCCAAGCAAAGTACATGTTCTCGTAGTTCTTCGGCACGAACTGGATGTCGCCGTTCTCCACCGCTTCGATGGCGGGCTTGGCGAGCTGATCAACCGCGACGAACCACTGGTCGGTCAGAAGCGGCTCGATGACATCCCCGGAGCGGTCGCCATAGGGCAGGGTGTTGTTGACAGTTTCGACTTCGACCAGAAGGCCAAGCGCATCCATGTCGGCAACGATCTGTTTTCGCGCCTCGAAGCGGTCGAGCCCGGCGTACTTCGCGGGCAGGCTCGCGTCTTCATCGGGCTGGGGTTGGCCCTTGAGGTCGAAGATCTCGGCGCGCTCGAGGATCGTGGCGTCTTTCGAGAAGACGTTGATCAGAAGGTGCCCCTGGCGTTTGCCGACCTCGTAGTCGTTGAAGTCGTGAGCCGGGGTGATCTTCACGCAGCCCGAGCCCTTTTCCATGTCCGCGTGCTCGTCGGCGACGATCGGAATGCGCCGGCCCACCAGCGGAAGTTCGATGAACTGGCCGATCAGGGAGGCGTAGCGGGCGTCGTCCGGGTTCACCGCCACGCCGGTATCGCCCAGAAGCGTTTCCGGGCGGGTAGTGGCGACGACGATATGATCCTTGCCGTCGGCGGTTTGCACGCCGTCGGCGAGCGGGTAGCGGAAATGCCAGAAGCTGCCCTGCTGCTCCTTGTTTTCCACTTCCAGATCGGAAATCGCGGTATGAAGCGTCGGGTCCCAGTTGACCAAGCGCTTGCCACGGTAAACGAGCTTCTCCTCATGCAGGCGCACGAATACTTCCTGCACCGCCTTGTAGAAGCCGTCGTCCATGGTGAAGCGCTCGCGGGACCAGTCGACGCTGGCGCCCATGCGGCGCAGCTGGCGAGTAATATGTCCGCCGGACTCCTCCTTCCACTCCCAGATCTTGTCCGTGAACGCCTCGCGGCCAAGATCGTGGCGCGTCTTGCCCTCTTCCGCAGCCACCTTGCGCTCGACCAGCATTTGCGTCGCGATACCCGCGTGGTCGGTGCCTACCTGCCAGAGCGTGTTGTTGCCCTGCATTCGCTTCCAGCGCGTCAGGGTATCCATGATGGTGTCCTGGAACGCGTGGCCCATGTGGAGGCTTCCGGTCACGTTCGGCGGCGGAATCATGATCGAGAAGGGCGCGCCCTGGCCCGACGGCGCGAAGCGGTTGTCCGCCTCCCAGCGCTGGTACCAGCGGGTTTCGATCTGTTCGGGTTGGTAGGTCTTTTCCATGGAGCGGCTCACAGACGACGATGCTTTTTGCAAAAAGCATGCAATTCAAAAGAGGTTCGAAAAATGGCGGCCAGTATAGCGCGATATGGGGGAGGGCGTCAGGCGCGCGTTCGAGGCGCTGCCGCCTTCATTGGGCTGGCTTACGCTTCGTCAGGACGACGTTTTATCTCGGCGAGCTCCTGTTCGAGGCGCTCGATACTGGGTAGGCCAGTTTGTAGCTCGGTGGGTAGCGACTCCAGCAATTTGTACTCGGCAATACCCATCGGCTGCGACTTGTCGCTCAGGGCGTACTCGGCAACAACGCTGTTTTTACTCTTGCAGAGCAATAGGCCGATGGTCGGCGCATCCAGCTCGGTTTTTACCTGGCGGTCGACCGCGGCCAGGTAAAAGCCGAGTTGCCCCAGATGCTCCGGTTTGAACTTGCCGGTTTTGAGCTCGATGACCACGTAGCAGCGAAGCTTCAGATGGTAAAACAGCAAATCGAGGAAGAACTCTTCTCCGCCGACATCGAGCAGCACCTGACGCCCCACGAAGGCAAAGCCCGCGCCCAGCTCCAGCAGAAATTCGGTGACATGGCGCACCAGCGCCTTTTCGACGTCGCGCTCCTGGGATTCTGCCGAGAGACTGAGAAAGTCGAAGCGGTAAGGGTCTTTCAGCGATTCGCGGGCCAGGTCCGACTGCGGCTTGGGCAGATTCGCGTCGAAGTTGGTCACCGCCGCGCCCTGGCGCTCGAGCAGGCGGGTTTCGATTTGCATGACGAGAACGTTGCGCGACCAGCCGTTTTCCACGGCTGCCTGGGCATAGGCCAAACGCTCAGCGGGCGCTTTCAGCTTGCTTATCAGTACAAGATTGTGGCCCCAGGGTAATTGTCCAACAGCCTGTTGGACAATTTCATCGTTGGTCCAGGCGTCGGCAAAGGCACGCATGTACATCAGGTTGGCTCTGGAGAAGCCCTTTATTTCCGGAAACGCCGTGCGCAGATCAAACGCCAGGCGTTCGATCACCTTGGCCCCCCAGCCTTGCTCCACCTGGCGGTCGAGAATATCCCGGCCGATCTGCCAATAGAGCAGAATCAGCTCGCGATTGACCGCCAGCGTCGCCCGTTGCTGCGACGCGTGAATACGCTGCTTAAGTTCGGCGAGCCAGTCGCCGTAGCCGTCGGGCGGTGTGATCAGGGAAGCGGGCTTGTCGCTCATGACTTTTCTCTCCGGACTTAGCCAATCTTGTGCGGCACCACCTCATGGCCAAGCTCCTTGTAGCGCTGCCAGCAGGCGCGCTTGGCCAGCAGCACCTGCTGGTGCTGGTTGATGATTTCGGCCACGCGCACGAAGCGCTCGATGCCCTCGGGGATCTCCGGGTGCAGGTTCAAAAGCGCCGTTTCTTCGCTGGGCGCGGGCAGCTCGCCAAAGCCGAGCGTGATGGGGACGCTGTCGGCCAGGTCGCTGCCTTCGATCGCGTGGGGCAGGTAAGCGTCGTCACGAAAACTCCAGAGCGCTTCGTCAGCCTGCTCGGCAAGCGCCTGGTCCTCGCAGTGCAGGTGCAGCCGGTAGCCCTTGCGGTGGATGGTTTCGGCCAGCTTGCAGGCAAAGGCGAGCCGCCCCTCCAGGGTGGTGTCCTGAAGAATGTAGAAGTCGATTCGCGCCATGGGTCTGCCCTGGTTTATGAAAAATAACGCCATGAAAAGCAACGTTATGAACATCAACGCTATGAAAAAAAGCCGCCGCCGGAAGGCGGCGGCGGAGGCGATCACACCAGCCGGGTCAACCAGCCGTGCTTGTCTTCACTGCGCCCGTACTGGATGTCCAGCAGCGTCTTGCGAATGCGCATGGCTACCTCGGTGCTTTCGCCCTGAGCGCGGATGCGCTCGTTCTCGGTGACCAGCTCGCCCACCGGGGTGATGACCGCCGCGGTGCCGCAGGCGAACACTTCGCTGATCTCGCCGTTGGCGGCCCCTTCGCGCCACTCGTCGATGCTGATCGGGCGCTCCTCCGGCGTCAGTCCCATGTCCTTGGCCAGTGTCAGCACCGAGTTGCGGGTCACGCCTTCGAGGATGGTGTCGGTCAACCGCGGGGTGACCAGGCGGCCATCCTTGTAGACGAAGAAGAGGTTCATGCCGCCGAGCTCTTCGATCCACTTGTTCTCGGCAGCGTCAAGAAACGCGACCTGGCCGCAGCCGTGGCCCTCGGCCTCTTTTTGCGCGGCAAGCGAAGCGGCGTAGTTGCCGCCGCACTTGGCAAAGCCGGTGCCGCCGGCGGCGGCGCGCTTGTAGGTCGATGAGAGCCAGATCGAGACCGGCGAAATGCCGCCCTTGAAGTAGGAGGCCGCCGGCGAGGCGATGACGTAGTAGTCCACCTCGTGGCTCGGGCGCACGCCGAGAAACGCCTCGGAGGCGATCATGAACGGGCGCAGATACAAGCTGCACTCGTCGGCGTCGCTTTTGGGCGTGGGCACCCAGGCGTGGTCCTGGGCGAGCAGCGCCTGGATCGAGCCGATGAAGTCCTCGTCACTGAGTTCCGGCAGGGCAAGGCGGCGGGCGCTACGGCGCAGGCGTTCGGCGTTCTTCTCCGGGCGGAAGGTCCAGACCGAGCCATCCTCGTGGCGGTAGGCCTTGATGCCCTCGAAGATTTCCTGGCCGTAGTGCAGCACCGCCGCCGCCGGGTCCAGAGTCAGCGGGCCGTAGGGGCGCACCTGGTGACCGTGCCAGTCGGCGTCCACGGTCCAGCGCACGTGGGCCATGTGGTCGGTGAAGTAGCGGCCAAAGCCGGGATTCTGGAGAACGCTTTCGCGAATGTTCTCCGCCGTGGGCAGGTTGGAGGGCAGGATCTCGAAACGGTTGGCTGAACTGGCACTGGGCACGGCGTGTGGTCTCCGCAAAAATACCCTCGAAGGGGTAAACATCAAAAAAAGGGGAAAGGCGCCCGCGAGCGGGGCGCCTTGTGGTTTCAGGTTTAACGGTTGTGGTCGCGAAAGGCAACCGCTTCGCCGCCTGACCGCGCTATTTTGTCTCGGTTTCGATCTCGGCGTCGGTTTCCCGGTCGAGCAGGTACTGGGTCAAAAGCCCCACTGGCCGGCCGGTGGCGCCTTTCTGTTTGCCCGAGTGCCAGGCGGTGCCGGCGATATCCAGATGCGCCCAGGGGAAGTGCTCGGCAAAGCGCGACAAAAAGCATGCCGCGGTGATCGTCCCCGCCGGGCGCCCGCCGATATTGGCAAGGTCGGCGAAGTTGGAGTCGAGCTGCGGCTGATACTCGTCCCACAGCGGCAGCTGCCAAGCACGGTCCCAGGCGCCTTCGCCGGCTTCCAGCACATCGAGGGCCAGGTCGTCGTCGTTGGAGAGCATTCCGGTGGCGTGGTGGCCGAGTGCCACGATGGCGGCGCCGGTGAGCGTGGCGATGTCGATCACGCTGGCAGGCGTAAAGCGCTCGGCGTAGGTCAGCGCGTCGCACAGCACCAGTCGGCCCTCGGCGTCGGTGTTGAGCACTTCCACGGTCAGGCCCTTCAAGGTCTTTATGATGTCGCCGGGCTTGGTGGCGGCGCCATCGGGCATGTTCTCGGCGGCGGCGACGATGAACACCGCGTTGATCTTCGGCTTGATCGAAAGCACCGCCTTGACGGTGCCGAACACGCTGGCGGCGCCGCCCATGTCGAACTTCATTTCGTCCATGCCTTCGCCGGGCTTGAGCGAAATACCGCCGGTATCGAAGGTAATACCCTTGCCGATCAGTACGTGGGGCGCTTCACTCGGATCATCGGCGCCCTGGTACTTCATCACGATCAGCCGCGAGGGCTCGACGCTGCCCCGGCCCACGCTGAGAAGCGACCCGGCGCCGAGCGCCTCGAGCGCTTCTTCATCGAGAATCTCGACTTCGAGTGCGCCCTGGGACTCGCGGCCCAGGGTGTCGGCCTGCTCGGCCAGGTAGCGCGGCGTGCAGACGTTGCCCGGCAGGTTGCCAAGCGTACGGGTGAAGTTGATGCCCTGGCCGATGGCGATACCGACCCGGGCGCCGTGCTCGGCGCTCCTTGCCTCATTGGCATCAGAAAGCATCAGATTGAGCCGGGTCAGCGTGGCCGCGGGCGCCGGGGTGGACTTGAACTGATCAAAGCGGTAGAGCGCGCGCTCGGCGGCCTCCAGCGTTTTGCGCGCCTTCCAGGCGGTGTCGCGCTCGAGCGGGATATCGGTGAAAGCGGTACTCGCCTCGCGGATCGGCAGCTTGACCAGCGCTTCCATCGCGGCGTCCATCGCCTTGAGCGCCGCCGCCTCCTGGCACTTCTCACGCTCGCCCAGGCCCACCAGCAAGAGGCGATCGGCGCCCAGACCCGGGGCGTAGGGAATAAGCTGAACGTTACCGAGCGCGGCGTCGAAATCGCCGCGCTCCAGGAGTTGACCGATCAGCCGCTCGCTGGCGTCGTCGAGTTTCGCCACGGCGGGCAGCAACTCGCTATCTTTATAGACGGGCAGCACCAGGCAAGCCGTTTCAAGCCTGGCGGGGTTGGCCGTCTGAACGGAAAATTCCATGAGGTCTCCAACAAGACAAGCATCGAGGGATTCGCGATAATACCGCGATCATTGATTGGTTTAGTGTACCCAGGCCATCCGCGTATTGCATGGCCCCTTGCAGCACTGGGCGGAGAACGCGTTGATTTTATTTCGGTACTTGACTCGTGAAGTGTTACTCACCATGTCGGCGGTCGCCGGCATTCTGCTGTTGGTCATCATGGGCAGCCGTTTCATCCGCTACTTCGCCTCCGCGGCCGAGGGGGATTTTCCGGTCACCATTCTGGGCAGTCTGATGTTCTATCACCTGCCGGGCTTTCTCGAGCTGATCCTGCCGCTGGCGTTTTTTCTCGGCATTCTGCTCGCCTACGGCCAGCTCTACATGAACAGCGAAATCACCGTGATGGTGGCCTGCGGCATGAGCCCGACGCGGCTTCTGCGCGTCACGCTCTTGCCGGCGTCGATCGTCGCTCTCATGGTGGGGCTTTGCAGCCTGTGGCTCACCCCGGCAGGCTCGCTTTTGACCGAGGCCACCATCGAAGAGCAGCAAAGCCGCCTCGATGTCTCGGTGCTGGCGCCGGGGCGCTTTCAAAGCTTTGGCAGCGGGCGCACCGCCTATATCAGCGGCTTCAGCGACGACGGCACGCGCATGCAGGAGGTGCTGGTCCACGAGCAGGCCCAGGGTAATGAGCCCGGGCACAGCTATATCACCCGGGCGCGTTCGGGCTACCAGGAGAGCCGCATGGAGACCGGCAGCCGCTTTCTGGTGCTGGAGGAGGGCGAGCGCTACGGCGTCACCCCCGGCGCGCGCGAGGCCGAGCGGCTGATATTCGACCGCTACACGCTGCGCCTAGGCCTGAGCCGCGACCGCCAGGAGCTCGATTCCCTCGAGTTCGCCACTACTGCGGAGCTGTGGCGCGATGAAAGCCCCCGCGCTCAGGCGCAGTTTCAGTGGCGCGCCGGGCTTCCGCTGATGGTGTTCGTGCTGGCGCTACTGGCCCAGCCGCTCTCACGGGTCAACCCGCGCCAGGGGCGCTTTGCACGGCTTCTGCCTGCGGTGTTTCTCTACGTGGCCTACTTGAGCCTGCTGCTCGCCGCGGTGGATGCCATCGGCAGCGGCGCGCTTGCCACCGCGATCGGCGTGTGGCCCATCCACGCGCTCTTTTTACTGCTGGGCGCTCTTTTGATCTGGCGCTCGCAACGTAAAGGAATGCGTTAATGTTCGGTGCTTTCAATCCCTTCGATCAACTGGATCGCTACATCGCCCGCAACGTTCTGGGCGCGATCATCGTCGTGCAGTTCGTGCTTTTGGGGCTCGATATCACCATTGCCTACATTGGTGACCTGGGCGACACCCAGGGCAACTACTCGGCGCTCGATGTGCTGCTGTATCTGGGGATGCGCCTGCCCTGGCGGCTTTACCAGTACGCGCCGGTGGCGGTATTGATCGGCGCGCTGATCGGGCTTGGCACCATGGCCTCGAGTAACGAGCTGACCGTGATGCGCGCCGCCGGGCGCTCGCTCGGGCGCATTCTTTGGGGCGTGATGAAGCCGGTGCTGCTGGTGGTCGCCATACTATTGCTGGTGGCCGAGTTCGTCAGCCCAAGAACCGAGCAGTTCGCCGAAGCCTGGCGGCTGGAGCAGCGCCAGGGCGAAGGCGCAATGCTACAAAGCCGCAGCGGCTGGCAGTTCGAAGGCGACAGCGTCTATCGCTTCGGCGCCATTCGCGCTGACGACGTGGTGCTCGATTTGACCCGCTACCGCTTCGAGGAGCGCCGCCTGGTCGAGGCCACCCGCGCCGCCAGCGCGCGCTGGGAAGAGGGCGCCTGGCAGCTCGATCAGGTCAATATCACGCGTATTTTCGAGGATCGCACCGAGTCCGAATACCGCGAGCAAATGGCGTGGGAAACCGAGCTCACGCCGACCCAACTCGAGCGCCTTCTGCGCGACATCGAAAGCCAGGCGCCCAGCGAGCTTTGGGCCTACGCCAACTTTCTGAAAAGCCAGGGGCAGAGCGCCGAGCAGCCGCTGCTCTACTTCTGGCAGAAGATGTTGATGCCGCTGACCATGGGCTCGCTGGTGCTGATCGCCGCTTCCTTCGTGTTCGGCCCGCTGCGCACCGTGGCCGCCGGCACACGGGTATTCTACGGCGTGGTCACCGGGCTGATGTTCAAATACGTGCAGGATCTGCTGGCGCCGGCGTCGAGTCTGTTCGGCTTCTCGCCGGTGTGGGCGGTGCTGGTGCCCACGCTTGCCTGCGCCGCCGTGGGGCTCTACTTTTTGCGTCGAAACGGTTAGCAGAAAGCCGCTTCCCCATGGCCGGGCCGCTTTTTAGAGCGGCCCAGCTTTTTTTTTGGAAAAAATGGGTTGCTGCTCGGTGTCTAACTGGCTGACTCGCCAACAGAAAAAATCGACAGGTTAAAAACCGCTACTAAAGGACATTGAATGGCACTTGATAAATCTTATGCGAATCATTTACATTAACTTCAGCCATTTTCTGAGGTGATGTCATGTACGTGTGTGTGTGCAAGGGTGTAACCGACCACCAGATCCGTCGTGAAGTAAACGAGGGCGCTCGCAGCTGGCGCGACGTGCGCGAGGCAACCGGCTGCGCGACCCAATGCGGCAAGTGCGCTTGTCTTGGTAAGTCGATCACCCGTGAAGCGGTGCAAGAGGCGCGCGCTCAGCACGATATGGGACTCTCTTACGCTGTATGATGCGAATCTCTATTGTTTGATTTGCTTTTAGCAAGCATCTGATTTTCTTGTATTTTTCGATCTCTTCTCTATACTTTCAGTCACCCGGGAAGTAGAGCCCATCGTGGCTACTTCTTTATCAACGTAACTGCTTGATTGTTCGAGTACCGGCGACGACACGATGTCGATCTCATGCGGTCCTACAAAAGCGGTTTTACAGCAAAGGTGACACATGAAAGGCGATCCGAAGGTCATTCAGCATCTCAACATCGCACTCGGCAACGAGCTGGTCGCGATCAATCAGTACTTCCTCCACGCCAAGATGTACAAGGATTGGGGCCTCAAGGCGCTGGCCAAGTGGGAGTACGATGAGTCCATCGAAGAGATGCAGCACGCCGACAAGATCATCGAGCGCATCCTGTTCCTCGAAGGTATCCCCAACCTGCAGGACCTGGGCAAGCTGCACATCGGTGAGAACGTCAAGGAGATGCTGGAGTGCGATCTCAAGATCGAGCACGACGGCCGCAACGACTACATCGAAGCGATCACCTACTGCGAAAGCGTCAAGGACTACGTGACCCGCGACATGCTGCGCGATCTGCTTGCCGATGAAGAAGAGCACATCGACCACATCGAAACCGAGCTCAGCCTGATCGACAAGGTCGGTATCCAGAACTACATCCAGCGCCAGATGCACGTAGCCGGCGATCAGTCCTACGAATGAGCGCCGCTTTTATCAAGCGCTGAGCATGAAAAACCCCGAACCTGGTTCGGGGTTTTTTGTGCGAAGTTATCTACTTCGAGGGGTCGATCTGCTCGGTTTGCGCACCCGAGTTTGGCTTGGCACCGCCCAGCGACGGCTCTTGGCCCAAAGGTTCAGGGGTATTCTTGATCGAGTACTGGCTGCGGCCGTCCAGGGATGGGCCTTCACCCCAGCGCCCCTTGGGCGCGTCCTTATCGAGCAAGGTGTTGAGGTAGTAGTAGGAGTGCTCCGTCGCCTCGTGTTCTTCCGGCGTCGAGTTGGGAATCGGCAGCTGCGCTTCCATGCCGCCCAGCTCCTCAATGATCGCCAGCCACTGCTGCTGGTGGTAGGTGTCCCGGGCAATCAGAAACGACAGGAAGTCCTTCATGCCGTGATCGTCGGTCCAGTTGTAGAGCCGGGTGGCGAGTACGCGACCGCCGGACTCCGCTGCCACGTTAGCCATCATGTCCGCGCCGATGTTGCCGGTGGCGTAGACATGGCTCATATCGAAAGGCACGCCGTTGGCGTTGACCGGCATGGCGGAAAGCCCGGAAGAGAGCAGGTGGCGTGGGTTGGCGCCACCCAGAATGGCGTTCATGACCGGGTCCTTGGCGGTCTCTTCCTGATAGGAGACCGGTGCGCCTTCAAGATTGAGCGCCACGGCGTGGCCGAGCATCTCGATATGCGAAAGCTCTTCGGTGGCGGTGGACATCAGCATGTCGCGGATGCGGTCATCGCCCCGCGCGCCCATCGCCTGGAAGAAGTACTGCATGGCCACGCGAATCTCGCCTTCGATCCCGCCGATCGCTTGCTGCAAGAGCATGGCGAACTGCGGATTGGGTTTGTCGACCTTGACCGGGTATTGAAGTTTCGACGAGTGATGAAACATTTTTACTCTCCATAGTAATGAACCGGGAACCCCGGGTGTCACTTCTCCAGCAGCGCAAGAGCGCCAACAACGCGCAATTGCGCATTCACCAAAGAAGCCATTGACGTTAGCGTTTCGTCTTGAAGCGAGCGCTCGCTTCGCTGTCGATACTGGCAGGTTGGACTCGGTAAGTTGATAACCTGCATCAAGCGCTTATTGGGAGAGTGGAAATTTTGCGTTTGATAAATTGCTGCCCGGCACTACGCATGATGTAAATCAAACGGCGTAAGTAGACCTGTTGATAAAAGTTGAGAAGCACGTCTGGCGTAGCTTGCAAGCTGGCGCTTGGCAAACGCTATTGCGTGAATATAAAGAAGGGAAAACAGAGCAAGAAAACGATAGCGGCAGCCGTTGACGCTAAAAAAGCAGGCTTAAAAGGCGGGAAGAAAAACTGCCCGGCGCGATGGCCGGGCAAAGACTTTACGACTTACCGCTCGCCGGCGTATCCGGCAAAGCCGTGGCTCGATTCAGGTACCGGCTCGTCGACGGTAAAGGTGGCGCGGCTCAGGCGGCGCACCCGCTTCATGAACAGCGCGATGCACACCAGTGTGCCGAGTGCCGCCACCACGTAGCTCATTTGCAGCGGCAGGCCGAAGCCAATGGGCGCGAAGGCGAGATAGGTGAAGGTCGCCATGGTCATGAACACCGCCGGAATCGCCGTGATCAGGTAGGGTTTGCGCGACAGCACAAGATACATGGTGCCTACCCACAGCGCGATGACCGCGGTGGTCTGGTTGGCCCAGGAGAAGTAGCGCCACAAGAGCGTAAAGTCCATGTAGGTCAGCGCGTAGGACATCACGAACAGCGGCAGGGCGATCATCAGGCGCTTGGCGATCGGCTTTTGCGCGATCTTCAGGTAGTCGGCGATGATCATCCGCGCACTGCGAAACGCGGTGTCGCCGGAGGTGATCGGTAAAACGATCACGCCAAGGATGGCGAGGGTGCCGCCGACCGCGCCCAGCATGGTCACGGAGACTTCGCTCACTACCGCGGCGGGGCCACCGGCGGCCAGCACGTCAGACAGCGACTGGTCGCCGTAGAACAGGCTCATGGCCGCAGCGGCCCAGATCATCGCGATCACGCCTTCGGTGATCATCATGCCGTAGAAAATGCGCCGGCCGCTGGACTCGTTCTCCGTGGTGCGCGAGATGATCGGCGTTTGGGTAGCGTGAAAGCCGGAAAGCGCGCCGCAGGAGATGGTCAGAAACAGCAGCGGGAAGATCGGCGCGCCGTCCGGGTGCATGTTCTCAAACGATAGCTCAGGAATTGGCGCGCCGGTGACCACCAGGCCAATACCGATGCCGGCGGCGCTGAACAGCAGCAGGGCGCCGAAGTAGGGGTAGATGCGCCCGATCACCTTATCGATCGGTAGCAGCGTGGCGATCAGGTAGTAAGCGAAGATCGCAAGCGTAATCAGTACCAGCGACATCGAGGTCATGTTGGCCAGAAGCGTCGCCGGCGAGGTGACGAACACCGTGCCCACCAATAGCAGCAGAAGCAGCGCGAAGCCGTTGACCACGTGCTTCATCGCCTTACCCAGAAACTTGCCCGCCAGCTGCGGCAGGTGGGCGCCGTGGTTGCGAATCGAGATCATGCCGGTCAGGTAGTCGTGTACGGCGCCGGCGAAGATGCAGCCGATCACGATCCACACGAACGCGACCGGGCCGTAGAGTGCGCCCAGAATGGGACCGAAAATGGGGCCGACACCGGCGATGTTGAGAAGCTGAATCAATGAGTTGCGCGTCGGGTTCATCGGCACGTAGTCGATGTTGTCGCGCATGCTGTAGGCCGGTGTAGGACGCTTGCGGTCAGCGACGAACACCCGGTCAACGAACTTGCCGTAGGTGAAATACCCTACTATCAGCAGCAGTATCGAAGCGATAAACGTGATCATTGGGAGTACCCGGTGGTCGGTGGCGGTGCAGGAGCGCGGCCAGGCTCAAAAGCCGTCCGCGCGGATTAACCCGCTGAATGTACCGGGTCACTCCTGAATTCTCTCTACGACTTTAGTTTCCCTTTGGCAATATGGACGGAGCTTTCTGGGGCCTCACACGGCAAAACGGGCAGCCGCTGGGCTGCCCGTTGGGTAAACGCTGATGCGTTCGAGCGTAGGCGGTTACGAAGTGGAGTCTGGCGTAACGCCGCACAGCATACGTGCGCCGCCGCCGCCCAGGTGCGGCTCGTCGGAGTAGGTATCGCCGCCTTCATGGATGATCAGGGCGCGGTCGGTCATATCCTCCATGCTCAAACGCGGCGCCAGTACTGGCAGGTTGGCTTCACCATCTTCGTTGACGGTCAGCACCGGTAGGTCACCCAGATGGCCGTCGCCGTAGGGGCCCTGGTGGGTGTCGGTGCCTTCCGGGTCATAGTGACCGCCAGCCGCTTGGGCTGCCGTCATTTCGCCGTCATCATTTTCAGCGGGCTCGCAGCTCGGGTTCTGGTGCAGGTGGAAGCCATACACGCCGGGCTCAAGATCGGTAATGGAGGGCGTGAGCATGACGCCACCAAATTCCGATGACTCAATGGTGACCGTGCCCAGCGCTTCTTGTACGCCATCAGCGGTGACTTCGTGCATGTTGACTTCCAGCGTGCCGCCGTCGGTCGTTGCCTCTGTGTCGTTGCTCTGGGCGTGGGCGGTGGTGGCCAGCAGTACGGCCGCGGCAATGCCGGTCAAGGGAGTGGCTAAACGCATGTTTCGTTCTCCTTTCCTGTTCCGTGGAATCCCTGAAGGGTGTTTACAAGGTAGCTGCTCAGCGTAAAGGGTGCCAATGTGATCGCGTGCGCGCAGGGAACGGATGACAAGCGCCGGTGAAGCCGCGACAATAGCGCCATTTTTTGCGGGGGTGGCATGGCGGCGCTACGCATTCTGTATCAGGACGAGTATCTGGTGGCGGTGCACAAGCCGGCGGGGCTTCTGGTTCATCGCTCCAAGCTCGCCCGTGGGGAGACCACTTTTTTACTTCAGACGCTGCGCGATCAGATCGATCGTCACGTTTACCCGGTGCACCGCCTCGACCGGCCCACCGCCGGGGTGATGGTGCTGGCGCTCGACCCTGAGACCGCCTCGCGCTTGAGTCTAGCGTTCAACGAGCGCGCGGTGGAAAAGCAGTATCTAGCGGTGGTGCGCGGTAAAGCGCCGGCGCGGGAGACGCTCGACTACCCGCTGCGCGAGGAGGATGGCCGCCGGCCCAAGGCCGAGATGCCCGCGCTCGAGGCGCGCACCTGCGTCCGGCGGCTCGATAGCGTCGAGCTGCCGGTGCAGGTCGACCGCTACCCGGTAGCGCGCTATTCGCTGGTGCAGGCGCGCCCGCACACCGGGCGCCGCCACCAGATTCGCCGCCATCTTTCCCGGCGCGGCTACCCAATCATCGGCGACGCCAAGCACGGCAAGAGCGTGCATAACCGCTTTTTCGCCGAGCAGCTCGGTACGCCCGGCCTGCTGCTCGCCGCCACACGGCTTTGCTTCGACCATCCGGCAGGTCCTGGGCACCTGCAGCTCGAGTGCGCGCTGGAGCCCGCCATGGCGGCGCTTTTCGATCGGCTCGGCTGGGCGGGGCATCTGCCGCGCGACCGGGTGACGCGCGCCGATGCGCCGCTTCCCGCGTGACGCTCGCGCCCCCTTATAACGCGTCCGTTTTCCAGAGCCCGTTTTTTAGAGAGAGAGTTCCCATGTCAATCGACGCTTCCAGCGACTACGACTTTCGCTTTGGCGGCATCCGCCGCCTATACGGCCAGCGCGCGGCGGCAGCCTTTCGCCAGGCCCATGTGGTGGTGGTCGGCGTGGGCGGCGTGGGCAGCTGGGCGGCGGAGGCGCTGGCGCGCTCTGGCATAGGCAGGCTCACCTTGATCGATCTCGACGACGTCTGCGTTTCCAACGTCAACCGCCAGCTGCACGCCCTCGATGGCACCATCGGTAAGCCCAAGGTCGAGGTGCTCGCCGAACGCTGCCGGTTGATCAACCCAGGCATCGAGATCGTCGCCGACGCCGCCTTCGTTACGCCGACGAATCTCAGTGATCGCATTCCACAGAGCGCCGACTACGTGGTCGACGCCATCGACAGCGTGATCGCCAAGGCCGCGCTGATCAGCTGGTGCAAGCGCCAAAAGCTTCCGATCATCGTGACCGGCGCGGCGGGCGGGCAGACCGATCCGACTCGCATTCAAGTGGCGGATCTGACCCGCACCGAGCACGACCCACTGCTGGCCAAAGTGCGCTCGCGGCTGCGCCGCGACTACGGCTTCTCGCGCAACCCCAAGCGGCGCTTCTCGGTGGCCTGCGTCTACTCCGACGAACAGCTCGTCTACCCGGGCGCCGACGGCGAGGTGTGCCTGCAAAAACCGGGCCGCGGCGACGCCACAAGGCTCGACTGCGCCTCGGGCTTTGGCGCGGCCACCTTCGTCACCGGCACCTTCGGTTTCGTCGCCGCCTCTAAAGTGCTCGAGCGGCTGGCCAGAAACGCCGCCCAGAGCGAGGCGTGAACGCAAAGCGCCACCCGAAGGTGGCGCCGTGCGTGAGCCTTATGAGCCTGACGGCTTAAAGACCGAAGGGTAGTCCAACGGCGTACCAGATAAAATAAAGCAGCGTCCAGCCACTCAGAATTGCCAGCGAGTAGGGCATGGCCGTGGTCAGCAGGTGGCCCAGGGTGAACGAGCGGTTATAGGTGTGGATTACCGCCAGGATCAAGGGCAGGTAGGGGTTGATTGGCGAGATCGGGTTGGTGGCGGAGTCCGCGATGCGATAGGCCGCCTGGATCGCCTCGGGCTCGAGACCCAACAGCATCAGCATCGGCATGAAGATCGGCGCCATGAGCGCCCACTGGGCCGAGCCGCTGTAGAAGAACAGGTTCACCACCGCCGCCAGCAAAATGAAGCCCAGAATCACGAGCATCGAGGGCATGTTGACGCTCAAGAGCCAGTCGGCGCCGTTGACCGCGGTGACGATCGCCAGGTTCGACCAGTTAAAGATGGCGATGAACTGGGCCACCATGAACACGATCACGATGAAGCCGCACATGTCGCGCATCGCCTCTTCCATCAGTTGGGGCACGTGGCTAGGCCTGGTGATCTTGCCCACCGTCACCCCGTAAACGATGCCGCACAGGCTGAAAAAGAGCACGATGACTGGCACCAGCCCGCTCATGAAGGGCGAAGGCAGAAGGCCGCCCTCGGCGTTTCTAAGCCCGGAGCCTTCCGGCAGGATCAACACCAGCACCGCCGTCACATAGGCCAGCGCCGCGATACCGGTGTAACGCAGCGCCCGGCGCTCGGTCGCACTCAGCTCGGTGCTCTGCTGCGGGGCGTCGCTATCGGCTTGCGGGCGAAAGCGTTCGAGCATCGGCTCGGTGTAGCGGTCGTTCATCACCGTGATGATCAGGGTGATCAGGGGCACCGAGGCGCACATGAAGAACCAGTTCGCCACCACGCTCACTTCATAGCCCGGGCGCACGCTCTGCACCACTTCGGTCGAGATGCCCGAGAGCAGAAGGTCGGTGCCAGCGATGAAGAAGTTGGCGCTGAAACCGGCAAAGATCGAGACGAACGCCACGATGATGCCCGCCACCGGGTTGCGTCCTACGGTCTTGAACATGATCGCGGCCAACGGCGGAATGAGAAATACCGCCGCATCCGAGACCAGGTTGCCGATGATCGAGGTGAAGATCACCGCTGGGGTAATGAAGCGCGGCGACACGCCGCTGAGCATGCGCTTGATCGCCGCGTCCGCTAGGCCCGTTTTCTGAATCAGGCCAAGGGCCAGCACCATCACCAGCACCAGGCCCAGCGGGCGAAAGCTCGTGAAGTTGGTCACCGCGCCGGTCAGCATGAAGCGCAGGCCGTCCCAGCTCAACAGCGAACGCACCTGGATCAGCTCCTGGGTCGCCGGATCGACGACCGGATCGAGCCACACGCTCATCAGCGCCGAAAAGCCCAGCGTCACCACAAACAGCGCGAAGAACATGATGAAGGGGTGGGGCAGCGCATCCGCCAGACGCGCGACGTGGTGCATCACGCCGCCGTTGCCGGCGCGCGAATCGGAGGTCTCTTTCATTGTCATCTCCCGAAAGGTCGTCGGCGCTCAGCGCGGTGCGAGTTCGCGTTGCACCATGGCAACGAAGAAGGACGCCCCGGTGGGGATGATCGCGTCGTTGAAGTCGTACTGTGGATTGTGAACGCTTACGCCGCCTTTCTCGCCTTCGAGGCCGTTACCCAAAAACAGGTAGCAGCCCGGCACGGCGCGCAGCATGAACGAGAAGTCCTCGCTGCCGGAGAGCGGCTGGCAGTCGGTGTTGACCTTCTCCTCGCCGACCAGCCCCTTGGCCACGTCGCAGGCAAGCTCAAAGGCATCCGAATCGTTGACTGTGGCCGGATAGCTGCCGGGGCGAATGGTCAGCGTGGCGCGGGCACCGTAGGCCTCGGCGCTGCTTTCCACCAGCGTCCTGAAGCGCGCCAGCGCGTGCTCGCGAACGCCTTCGTCGAAGGTGCGAACGCACCCCATCATGCGGGCATCATTGGGGATGACATTGAACGTGCCGGAGCCCGCGTGCAGGTCGGTGAACGACAGCACCGCGGAATCGAGCGGCGAGGTGTTGCGGCTGACGACGGTCTGGGCGCTACTGATAATGGAGGCGACTACCGGCATCGGATCGACGGTGTGTTGGGGCATGGCGGCGTGGCCCCCCTTGGCCTGGATGTCGATAACGAAACGATCCGAGCCCGCCAGCAGGGCGCCGTTGCGCACCCACAGCTCGCCGGCGGGAATGCCCGGCATGTTGTGAAGCCCGTAGACCCGATCGCAGGGGAAGCGCTCGAACAGACCGGCGTCGATCATCACCTGGGCGCCGGCCAGCCCCTCTTCCGCTGGCTGGAAGATGAAGTGCACGGTGCCGGCGAAATCCCGGTGCTCGGCCAAGTACCAGGCCGCCGCCAGTAGCATGGTGGTGTGGCCGTCGTGGCCGCAGCCGTGCATTCGGCCTTCGGTTTGGGAGGCGTAATCGAAGGTGTTCTGCTCGGTCATCGCCAGCGCGTCCATGTCCGCGCGCAGGCCGATGGTGCGTGTGCCGGGCTTGCTTCCGCGCAGCACCCCGACCACGCCGGTGCCGCCGATGCCGGTGTGGACTTCATCGAAGCCCCAGGCGGTGAGTTTGTCCACCACCAGCTGGGCGGTTCGCTGCTCTTCGAAGCCCAGCTCCGGGTGGCGGTGAATATCCTGGCGCCAGCGGGTGAATTCGTCGTTATTGGCGATGATGGCATCTATCATGAGGAAAGTTTCCTGAATTCTATTTTGTAATGGCTGAGTCGTTACTGAAAGCGCCATGGCGCTTTTTAGGCCACCAGAAACTTTATACCGGCGCTTCGCGCGGTTTATAGTGACTTGTCACTATCACTCCATGAGTAAATGTTATGGCCCATCGCGGCTTCACCGACGCCCAGATCGAAGCCTTTATGTGGATCATGAAAACCAGCAGCGCCACCGAGGCAGCCAACCGGATGCTGGTCTCCCAGCCCGCTATCAGCCGCATGATCAAGCAGCTCGAAACCCGGTTGGGCTTTGCGCTGTTCGAGCGCCACCACAATCGGTTGATCCCCACCCGACGCGGCACGCTCTTTTATGATGAGGTGGAGCGGGTTCACCTGGGCCTGAACCACCTGCGCCAGTTCGCCGAGCGGCTCAAGCACCGCGCCGCCGGTCAGCTGCGCATCGTCAGCATGCCCTCCTTTGCGATGGCGGTGTTCCCGGCGGTCTCTGCTGCTCTGGCCGAGCAGTTTCCCGAGCTCGAGATCAGCCTCTACTCGTTTCGCTCCCAGCAGATTCCTGAGGACATGATCGCCCAGCGCTTCGACGTCGGTATCACCACCGACACGCGCCCGGACCCGCGCTACCAGAGCCGCCACTACCGCCTGCCCGGAGTCTGCCTGCTGCCCGCCGGCCATCCGCTCTGCGCCAAGCGCGTGATCGACCTTCATGATCTACAGGACGAAACCCTGGTGTGCGGCGAGCCCGACGAGCAAACCCGGCGGCTCATCACCCAAGCCCTCACCGAGCACAGCGTCACGCCGCGCAAGATATGGACCGTCTCGCTGGGGGAAATGGCTACCCGGCTGGTGGCCAACGGCACCGGCCTTGCCATTCTCAACAGCGTCTCCGCCTTCGATGCGCTCCGCTACGCGGTCGAGGTGCGCCCCTTGAGCTTCGACATCGACTACACCTTTCAGGTTATCCTGCCGCTGGAGAAGAACGTCGAAGCGACCATCGCCCCGGTCACGCAGCGCTTGATCGAGCTGGTCGAGGCGAGCATCCAGCAGAGCATCGACACCTTCTCTTTCAACCCTGACGCGACTCGACAAGGAGCCCCATGACCCCACCCGTTCCCGGCATCTACCGCCACTATAAAGGTGCGCTTTACGAAGTCACCGGCACCGCCCATCACAGCGAAACCGAGGAGCCGCTGGTGGTCTACCGCGCGCTCTACGGCGAGTATGGGCTCTGGGTCCGGCCGCTTGCCATGTTCAGCGAAAGCGTCACGCTCAAGGGCCAAACCCAGCCGCGTTTTGTACTGGAAAAAGCGTTCGGCTAAGCCGTAACTGGAAGTATGGCGCGATAGCCGCATCTTTCGAGGTGCGGTTTTTTTTATGCAACAAAAGCAAGTAAACGTTAAAGGTAGAGGCGATTTTAACGCTGTGACGATATAAAAGCGTTCTTTTATGCCGAGTTTAAAGCGCACTAAAGCCGAGTCTTTTATGCTCGTTTAAAAGTTAAAAGACCCTCTTGGTTTTCTCGAATAACGCTTTAAACTCCAGAGCGTTATCCAGGTTTTTCGAAAGCATCGGTCGAGTAAGTGCGGGCGGCCCACGGGTCAGGGCGTGAGGGTAGTTGAGCAGACGAGGCGCTTTGATCGCGGGTGCGATAAAGCGGCCTGAGCGAGCAGCGACCGCCTCCCGGGCAATGACCGGAAGGCTGAGAAACAGCGTCGGCGTGTGCTGCCAGAGCTCGCAGTAGCCGCACAGCACGTGCCAGTGCGAAAGATCTTCGGCGCCGTCGGCGTGGCGATGCTCAGCCATCTCGTGATGCGCCGCCGCGTGATCATGGTGAGCGTGGATCTGTTGATCAGCGTGATGATCGGACGCGTGATGATGCTGGCGCGCATGGTGCTGACCATGGCCGTGATCACCGGCCTGAAACTGCGAGATCAGCGGGCCCACGAACAGCAGTGTCATCGCCAGGTACGCAAACGCCAGCGTCCAACGGTAGCGCAGCGAGCGTGAGGGGCAAAGACGCAGCATCGGCACGGGGTGGCATCCGCCAGTGACAGGAAAACGCCAGTTTAGCATCGGCTCGCCGCCTGGCGTGAAGGGACGCAGCGGCTTATCGTCGCGGCGCCGGTCCGAGCGTGCTGGCACCGGTGATATCGCTTTACCGTTACCGCCGTTTATTTGTTCCATGTCGTTACCGCTGTTTCGGAAAGTAAGTGTCAATACGCCGCTTTAAAACCATTTTCAGAGCGTTTATTGATGCCTCTTTGACGCTTTTTATAACGCTGTCGAAAACATCAAGAGGCGGCTCATGTGTGTCGAACTTCGGGCTAATCGGGCTCGTTAAATAACGGCTGTGCTCTTTTTTTAACCGTAAGTTTTTAGCCGTAAGGGAGAGGGGATCATGGAATCAAAACAAGTCAACTCGGCGCGCGGGCGAACGGGCAAGGTGCTGTTTGCGCTGCTCATGCGCATCCATTTTTATATCGGGCTATTGGTCGGGCCGTTCATTCTCGTCGCCGCGCTCAGCGGTATCGTCTATGTGCTGACGCCCTCGGTGGAGGAGTGGCTCTACCGCGACGCACTGACCGCCAGCTCCCAGGAGGCCGGCGAGCCGCTGGCGCGCCAGATCGAGGCGGCGCAGGTCGCCTCCGGCCAATCCGGGCTTCCGGCGGCGGTGCGCCCGCCCCCGCAAGCGGGCGACACCACGCGGGTCATGTTCGCCGACCCCTCACTCGGGCCTTCGGAGCACCGTGCTATCTTCATCGACCCGGCCACCCTCGAGGTGCGCGGCGATATGACGGTGTATGGAACCAGCGGCATACTGCCGTTTCGCACCGCTATCGACCATTTTCATCGCCACCTTCTGCTGGGGGATGTCGGCCGGTTGTACAGCGAGCTGGCGGCCTCCTGGCTTTGGATCATCGCGCTTCTCGGGCTCGTGCTCTGGGTCGCCCGGCGCCGGGCACTCAAGGGGGCCAGCCCGCGGCTGGCGCGGCGGCGTCACCACGCCACGGTGGGCGTTCTGGCGCTCGTCGGGCTGTTGTTCTTCTCCGCCACGGGGCTGACCTGGTCGCAATGGGCCGGGGGCAATATCGCCGAGCTGCGTAACGCCTGGGGCTGGGGCACGCCCAGCGTCTCGACCCAGCTCGAGGTGCCGGCTGAGCCTGCCAACGCCGACCCTCATGCCGAACATGGCACCAGCCACGCGCCGGTGGCGGGGGCTGCCAGCCGCGAAGGGTTCGACCAGGCGCTGGCGGTGGCGCGCGGAGCGGGCCTGATGGCCGAACGCATCCAGATCGAACCGCCGGTCAGCATCGATCGCGCCTGGCGGGTGGCGGAAATCGACCGCCGCTGGCCGACTCAGGTCGATCAGGTCGCCCTGAACCCGAGCGACATGCGCATCCTCGATCAAACCGATTTCACCACCTTTCCGCTCGCCGCGAAGCTGACGCGCTGGGGAATCGATCTGCACATGGGCGTGCTGTTCGGGCTGGCCAACCAGCTGGTACTGGCGCTGTTTGCCGGTGCCCTGGCGTTTCTGGTGGTGTGGGGGTATCGCATGTGGTGGCTGCGCGTCAGAAGCACCACGGTCAATCAGGCCCAGACCATGACCGCGCTGTTCATCATGCTGCCGCTGGTGGCAAAGCTCGGCCTGGTCGTGATTCTGGTGCTGCTGGGACTCGCGCTGCCGGTGATGGGGGGAAGTCTCATTGCCATCGTGGCGATCGATCTTCTGCGCTGGGCATTCTCCCGGCATCGGCGCGCGTAGAGCGCTGTTTGGGCCTGCTTTATCAGATCGATAAGCTCGACCGGTTCGACCTGGTGATCGTCGAAGAGCCGACGCAGGCGGGCGACGCCGATAAGACGTAACGCCTCAGCGCCCGCGCAGCGTGATCAGGGTAAGCTCCGGCTCGGTGCCCAGGCGCAGCGCGAAGCCCGGCCACAGCGCGGTGCCGCTACTAAGGTAAAGCGTCATCGCGCCGAGCTCGTAGACCCCGGAGACGAAGCCCTCGTTGGCCCGCGCTACGAGCCGATCGAACCCCACCATCATGCCGCCGTGGGTATGGCCGGAAAGCTGCAAATCCACCCCCTGGGCCGCTGCCGCGCGGGCGTTGCGCGGCTGGTGATCGAGCAGGATCAACGGCGCGTTTGGCGGCGCACCTGCAAGCGCCGCCGCCAGGTTCGGCCCCGGATAGCCGGCGCCTACCGCCGAGACGTCCGCGACGCCGGCCAGCACTAGCTCGGCGCCATCTCGCTGGATCACCGCGTGGGCGTTGTCGAGTATCTGCATGCCAAGGGTCTCAAAGTGGGCAAGCCACTGACCGGCGCCGAAGTAGTACTCGTGGTTACCGGGGCTTGCGAACACGCCGTCTGCCGCAGTGAGCGAGGCGAGCGGGGCGACATCGCCGCGGCGCGCCTCGAGATCACCGTCGATCAAGTCGCCGGTGATCAGAATGACGTCGGCCTCCAGCGCGTTGGTTTTCGCCACCACCTCCTCTACCCAGGGCCGCTCGAACAGCCGGCTGATGTGCAGATCGGTCAGGTGAACGATTCGGTAGCCCTCGAACGCCTCGGGCAGATCGTCGATGGCAATCTCGACCTCCTTGAGCGGTGGCACTTTGGCCGCCTGGTTCACGGCAAAGGCAGCTATGCCTAACGCCAATGCCCCCAGTGCGTAGCGAAGCGCGGCGGGAATCTTCAACCTTCGCCGCTTGATAACGGCCAGCCCCAGCGTCACCGCATCCACCGCAAGCTGCATCAGCGCCAGAAAGATCATCGCCCCGAACAGCAGATTGACGACCAGCACCATGGGCCTTGGCACTTCCGGCGAGAACATGCTGCCGAAGGCGAGCTGAGTCAGCAGATGGTGCTGGGAAACGAGCAGCAACAGCGTCGAAAGCGCCACTTTGCTCCACCGCGGCCAGCCAAGCGGCGCCAGCACGCGCAGAATCACGATCAAACAGGGCAGTGAAACCAGCAGGTGAAACATGAAAACTCTCGCGGTAGGCGTCGGGGCGGGCAGCAAACCACGAAATCAAGGGCTAGGCAAAGCCCTTGATGGATATCGTATCAACGCCGTGGATCAGGCATCGGTTGCGGTAGCGTCCAAAAGCGCCGCCGCGTTTTCCCCGGCGACGGCGCCCAGCACCACGGCGCTCAAGAGCCCGTTGCCCGAAAGGTAGCCGCTGTCGCCGGCGCCGGATACGCCACGCGCGGCACCGCCGGCGGCAAACATGTTGGGCAGAGGCTGGCGCTGGCGATTCATCACCCGCGCCTGAGTATTCACCTCGAGCCCACCCTGGGTATGAAAGAGCGCCCCGGTCACACGAACGGCGTAGTAGGGCGGCGAGAGCAGGTTGGCAGGTTCGAAAGTGCGGCCAAACGCATCCGGCGTTTGCGCTCGGGCGTGGCGATGCATGTCGTCGAAGGTGGCCTCCAGCGCATCGAGCGGTATATCAAGGCTCTGGGCCAGCGCGTCGAGGGTGTCGAAGGCGCGCACTGCGCCCGCCTCGAAGGCGTTGCGGTAATCCTCGAACTCGAGGGCGTTGTCATGAATACGCCCGTCGAAAATATTCCAGGCGACGCCCTCGGGCTGGGCGAGTACGTTGGCGGCCTGCTCGGAGTAGCCGCCGTGTTCGTTGGAAAAGCGCTCCCCCAGCAGATTGACCTGCATACCGCCCTGCATCATCAGTGCCCAACTGATCAGGATTTGATGCGGGGTAGCAAGCGACCCATGCCCCTGGCAGGCGGCCAGGTCCTTCGTGCTCGCCCCCATGGCTTCGCCCCACAGCAGCGCATCGCCCTGGTTGCCCTCGTGGCCGTAGTAAAGCGCCTGTTTGAGCGAGGGGATATGGCGCTGAACCAGCGCGGCGTTGCCGCCATAGCCGTTGCAGGCTAAAACAACGGCGTCGCAGCCGATGCGCTCGAGGCTTCCATCCGGTCGTATGATCGTCACGCCGCGTACCCGCTGGTGATCGTCAACGTACAAGTCGATGACCCGGGCTTTCATGAGAATATCCACCCCGGCGCGTTCGGCGGCGCTCAGGAGTGCTCCCATCAGCTCCTCGCCGGTGCGCCGGGGCGTGGCGTGCATGCGAAGCCGCCGGTGGCCGGGGTAGAGAAAGCCCTCGACCAGCTCGAAAGGTACTTCATGGGTGTCCGCCAGCCACTCTATCGTCGGCCCGGACTCGCTAGCCAACAGCTCGACGATCGCCGGGTCGGCCTGAAAGCCGTTCTTGCGCTGGATGTCTTCGGCCATGAGCGCCGGGGTGTCTTCCACCTCCAGCGCTCGTTGAAAACGGGTATTGGCGGCGGGAATGAAGCCCTGGGACATCGCGGTACTGCCGCGGGGGAGCGCATCACGCTCGAGCACGGCAAGCTCGATGCCCGCCTCGCGCGCCTTGAGCGCGGCCACCAGGCCGCAGGCGCCGGCACCGATGATGATAAGCGGCAGATGGAAATCGAACTCATCGGCTTGGGTATAGGAATGAACGGCCATCAGCGCCCTCCTTCGTGACTATCCGGGTCAGTTCCCGGCGCCACCGTTGATGCTGACGCCTGGAAGGCGTCGACGATCTCGCCTGCCGTCGCCTGCCACACCTCTTCGCAGCCGCTGATGTGGGACAGCACTTCTTCGAGACAGGCGATACGGTGCGGCTGGCCGACGAGCCAGGGGTGCAGGTTCAGCGCGAATAGTCGCCCGCCCGCCGTGCGCGACTCCTCGAGCAGAAAATCGAAGGCATCCTTGACCTGCGCGACCCAGGCATCCTCGGAGTGCAGGTTCTGGCTCATGACGAACTGATCCTCGATCTCGGTGGCAAGCGGCATCATGGTGAGCGCGCCCGAGGCGGTCTCGAAGGCGTAGGGCAATTCGTCGTTGACCCAGTCGGCGCAGTACTCGATGCCGCTGTCGGTCAAAAGATCCGGCGTGTTGAAGCTCTGGTGCTTGGCCGGGCTGAGCCAGCCGCGAATGGTTTGGCCGGTCACGCGGCCAAGAGTGTCCACCGAGCGTTTGACCAGCTCCGTCTCTTGTTCGACAGGCTGGCCGCCGTAGTGCAGGTGATCCATGTTCCAGCCGTGGGCGATGAACTCACCGCCGTGTTCCTGCAGGCGCTTGACCAGATAAGGCGTCTGCTCGGCAAGCTGGGCGTTGATCGCGTAGGTCGGCGTGATGGCGTACTTCTCGAGGGCCTTGAGCACCCGATAGATGCCCACCCGGTTGCCGTAGTCGCGCAGCGAAAAGTGGCGCAGATCCGGGTAGGGCATGGTCATGCCGTTGGGTACCTTGAACGGCTCGCCGCGCTGGTTGAGCGGATAGAACTGCAGCGACACGTTGATCCAGACCGCCAGCGTCTTGCCGCCAGGCCAGGTAATAGGCGCGCGTTCGTCGAGCATCGACCAGGCATAGCGGTCGTGGTCGTAGCCGTAACGGCGCAGGGGGTAGTCGAGGTAATCGTCGTTGAGCGCCATGGGTCAACCCTCCCTGCTGGCAGTGGTGGACTGGGCCTGGATGCTTTCGAGCGCGGCATCGAAATAGTGCGCGCGGTAGTACTCGGCGATTTCCCGGCCGGTGGCGACCCACACGTCGGAATGGCCGGTAATGTACTCGAGCGCCTCCTCGAACGCCTTGATACGGTGCGGGCAGCTCACTTGGTAGTTGTGGGTGGGAATGCACATTACCGTGCCGGACTCGGCGCCTTCCTCATACAGGCGGTCGAAGTGGCGCTTGAGCATGGTGGCGTACTGGCGCGGCTCGACCTTGTTCACCGCGTAGACGATGGTGTCGTTCATTTCCATGGAGTAGGGCAGCGAGATGAAGCGCTTACCAGAGCGCACGCGCACCGGCGTAGGCTGGTCGTCGTGGAAAAGATCGCAGGTGTAGAGCCCGCCGCGGTCACCGAAGAGCTCCTCGCCCACTTCGGCGAACAGATCCAGCGTATGTTCGGAGTGCGATAGCGCTGGCGCGAGATAACCGGCGCAGGCCTGGCCGGTGTGGCGGTGGATGGTTTCCATGCTGTCGCGGATCATCGCCCGCTCCTGAGTCTCGCTCAGGCCGTAGGTGTAGCGCGTGTTGTAGATGCCGTGGCTGAAGAACTCCCAGTCGCGCTCGCGGCACATCTGGATGATCTCCGGATGGTGCTCGCAGAGCGCCGTCGACAGCGACACCGACCCGCGCACGCCGTACTTGTCCAGCAGCTGCATCTGGCGCTGGTGGCCCACCCGGTTGCCGTAGTCGCGAATGCTGAAGCCGGGTACCGACGGGTGCGGGTGCGGCCAGGGTTTGCGGCTCGGGTTCTGGGGCGGGTCGAGCTCATAATATTCGATGTTGGGCGCGACCCAGAAAGCGACTTTTGCGCCCCCGGGCCAGGTGATTTTCGGGCGCTGGTCGTAGGCCCAGTAGTCGTAAACGTCCAGGGATTCCTTCATTGCTCGCTCCTTACGCCTCGCCTTCGAGCCACGCCAGCACATCATTGACGGGCAGCACGTCGGCGTATTTCAGGTGCAGATCGGTCAGGTTGGCGTAGTGGTAGCTCTCGTGCTTGTCGGCCACGCACTCCATCGGCACGATCGTGCGATAGCCGCGGGACAGGCTGTCGACGGCGGTGGCGCGGATGCAGCCCGAGGTCGAGCCGCCGGTGATGATCACGGTATCCACCTGATGCCAGACCAGAAGCGACTGAAGCGGCGTTTCGAAAAACGCAGACGGCATGCGCTTGGTGTAGATCACGTCACGCGAGCGATCGATCTCGGCGCGCTCGTCGAACTCGGCGCGTTCGGAGCCGTACTTGATGTTCTGCAGCGAATCCGGGGTATCGGTGCGCGTGCCCCACACGCCGGCGTCTTCGGCGGAGTCGAGAAACGCCACGTGGGTCCAGACCACAGGCCAACCCTTGGCGCGAAAGCCGCGGGCCAACTGATTGGTGTACTCGAGCTGTTTCGGGTCGGTCTCGTAGGCGGTCTTGAAAAGATCCGTGCGGGTGTACGCCTTCTGCGGGTCGACGTTGACCAGCACCGCCTTTTTGCCAAAGCCGAAAGGCACCCGCTGCGGGTTGGCCATGACGTCATGAAAGATCTCTTTGGCTGTCTTGTCCGTCGTTTGCATTGCTGTCTCCTGAATGAGTTGTTGTAAAGTCACTTTTTAACGGGGTCTGCCCGGCGCCTGACCTCAGCGCTCTTCGTAGCGCTGCCCCAGTTCGAGCATTTTTTGGGTGCCCAGGTAGTCGTTGAGCTCCTTGAAGTCGAGCATCCGGTCGCGGAAGGCGTCGGTGGTGCCGTCCTGTTTCAGCGTGGCGAAAAAGCGGCTCGCCATATGGGTGATCGCGCGCACCAACGCCCCCGGAAAGATCACCAGCGAAAAGCCGAGTGCTTCGAGTGCCTGGGCGTTCTGCAGCGGTGTGTCCCCGCCTTCCACCATGTTGGCCATGATCGGCACCTTGCCCTTGAACCGGGACATGATCTTGTCGATATCCTCATCGGTGCGGATGCCTTCGATGAACAGCATGTCGACGCCGGCCTCGAAATAGGCCTGGGCGCGCTCGATGGCGCTTTCGGTGCCTTCCACACCCAGCGCATCGGTGCGCCCGATGATCAGCGTGTCGTCGCTTTGCCGGGCGTCCAGCGCTGCATGCAATTTTCCGACCATTTCACCTTTCGATACCAGGGTCTTGCCGCGCAGGTGACCGCAGCGCTTGGGGTAGGTCTGGTCCTCGAGCTGAATGGCGTTGGCCCCGGCGCGCTCGAGCAGGCGTACGCTCCGCATGACGTTCATGGCGTTGCCAAAGCCGGTATCGCAATCCACGACGACGGAAAGGTTCGTGCGCTCGCGAATGTGTGACATGGCGGTGCAGATTTCGGTAATACTCAAAAGGCCAATGTCCGGCCGCCCCAGCTGGGTGTAGGCGAGGCTGGCGCCGGACAGGTAGACCGTATCGAAGCCGGCCTGCTCGGCAAGCGAAGCACCGAGTGCATCGAAGACGCCGGGAGCGACGACGATCGAAGGGTCCTGTAAAAGGCGTGCAAGGCTAAATGGTGCGGTGGAAGTGGTTTCTTGGCGTGTCATAAGGCTCTCTTCAGGAAGGTAGGGTGCCCGCAGGGGCAAAATGGGGGCGCGCAAGCGCCAGGTCGTTCCAGACTTGTTGACGTATGATCGCGCCATCCTTTAGCTCGAAACGGTCGATGAAACGTACGTTTGAGGACGTCGTGTCATCCTGCCAGATCACCTCGAGGACGCCGTGGCAGACCACGGTGGAGCCCTTAGGCGTGGCGCAGTGATCAACCCCGTGAAGGGTCTTGCTCACTTTCTGGTAACGGCTGCTCGCCCAGGCCACGACCTCCTCGAGGCGCGTCATGGTCGGCGCGCCGGGAAACTCCAGCGTCACGTGCTCGGCGAGAAAACGCCTGGCGTTCGTCAGGTCACGCGATTCCATGGCAGCAAGAAACGCGAGTACCTGCATCTTGTCGTCGTCATGGCGCTCGCTCGAGTTATTGTTCATGGCTTGCCTCATGGCGTTCGATCGCCGTTACGTGATGCCTGTCCACCGTGGGAATCAATGGGGAAATGGCCTCGTTGGCGGCGTATGCTACGAATGAAAGAGTCGTTTAAATGTATTAAATTTGATACATTTTTATGTCTACTATGTGGGGCGCGTCAAGTACGCTTTATAATTTTTGACGATAGGGAGTGAGTAGACGTGGGGAGAACAAGAGGATGAGTGCGTCGCACACCTTTGCCGTAGGGGGGACGAAGTCGCATCGTATCTATCTGCTGCTCAAGGATGCGATTCTCAGTGGCCGGCTTTGCGCGGGCGATAAACTTCCGGGAGAAAACAGGCTGGCCGAGCAGCACGGCGTATCGCGGGTAACGGTGCGCCGCGCCATCAAGGCGCTGCAGGCGAGCGGGCTGGTCGAGCGCAAGGCGGGTGTGGGCACGGTGGTACTCAAGCAGCCGCTGGACGCCACGGTGATGACGGCGAACGTCTCGAATCTGATGCCCAACATGGTGAAGATGAGCCAGGCCTCTCAGGTGCGACTGCTGGAGTTCGGCTATGCGCCGCCGCCGGAGACGATCGCCGAACGCCTCGGCATGGCTCCAAACACCAAGGCGCAGCGTTCGGTACGTGTGCGCCTGGTCGACGGCAACCCGTTCTCCTATCTGATCACTCACGTACCCGAAAACATCGCCCTGCACTACAGCGAGGCGGATTTGGCCAATACGCCGCTGTTCGTGCTGCTCGAGCGCAGCGGCGTCAAGGTGGACCACGCCTCGCAGTCCATCTCCGCGACGCTTGCAAGCCACGATCTCGCTCAGGCGCTGGAGGTGACGGTCGGCTCGCCGCTGATCTCTCTGACACGTGTCGTCTTCGATGAAAAGGGCCAGGGGGTCGAACATCTCGAAGCCTTCTATCGCCCCGACCGCTACCGTTTTCAGATCGATCTCGAGCGAAACGGCGACGACAGTTCGCGCTACTGGGAACCTCGGGTCGGCGGTATGCCGACATGATCGACCTTTTGGATATTGAATCATGCTACGTGGATGTATTATTTTTAATACAGATTTAAAAAATAATAAAATACATTTGACCGGCGATCTGAAACTGCGCTAGTTGTATTGGAAACGACAGCGGGAAACGACAGCGGCGACCTGTTCGACGAAGAAGCTATCGCGACAGACAGAACGACTAGCCGATCACGCAAATATCAAATAATCAGTGCCACTCAATGGCACAGGCCGGGACAGCGAACGTGATGAGCACTCCCCAGACGCTTTTCGACAAGGTGTGGTGCGCCCATGAGGTGCACCGCAGTGATAGCGGTCAAAGCCTTTTATGGATCGATCGCCACTTCGTTCACGAAGGCTCCTTTCACGCCTTCAATAAATTGGGTGAGCGGCACCTTCCGGTGGCCCAGCCCGCCTTGACCTTCGGGATCGCCGATCACTACGTGCCCACGCTTTCGCGCACGCTCAATGAAGTCGATGATCCCAAGGTCCGGTCGATGATCGAGCAGTTGACCGACAATACCGCCCGCCATGGCGTAACACTGTTCGGGCTCGATGATTCTCGGCAAGGGATCGTTCACGTAATGGGCCCGGAGCAGGGACTGACCCAACCCGGGCTGATCATGGTCTGCGGCGATAGCCATACGGCGACCCACGGCGCGTTTGGCAGCATCGCCTTCGGCATCGGTGCCTCGGAAGTGGCGCACGTATTGGCTACGCAAACCCTCTGGCAGACCAAACCGAAAGCGATGCGCATTACCCTGGAGGGGCAGCTATCGCCGGGCGTGACGGCCAAGGACATCGCGCTGACCTGGATTGCACGACTGGGCGCGGACGGCGCTCGTGGTTACGCCATCGAGTATGCCGGCGAGGCGATTCGCGGGCTGTCGATGGAAGCCCGACTGACGCTTTGCAACCTTTCCATCGAAGGGGGCGGGCGTTGCGGCATGATCGCCCCGGATCAAACCACGTTCGAGTACCTCAAGGGCCGCCCCTATAGCCCTACCGGCGAGGCGTTCGATAATGCCTGCGCCTACTGGGCGACGCTTGCAAGCGACCCGGGCGCCGAGTTCGATCGCGAAGTCGTGATCGACGCCGGCGAGATCGTGCCGACCGTAACCTGGGGCGTATCGCCGGAGGAGGCGCTGCCGATCGACCGCTGCGTACCCGAGCCAGACGATGCGGACGATCAGGCCAGAGCGCGCCAGATTCGCGACAGTCTCGACTATATGGGACTCACGCCGGGCCAAAAGCTTACCGACATCGTCATCGATCGGGTTTTCATCGGCTCGTGCACCAATGCGCGTATCGAGGATCTTCGCGCCGCCGCGGCCGTGTTGAAGGGGCATAAAAGTCGCGTACCCGGCGTCGTCTCACCCGGGTCGACCCAAGTGAAAGCCCAAGCTGAAGCCGAAGGGCTTGATCGTATCTTCATCGACGCGGGGCTCGAGTGGCGCCATTCGGGCTGTTCGATGTGCGTGGGAATGAACGGCGACATGGTACCTCAGGGCGAGCGCTGCGCCTCGACCACCAACCGTAACTTCAAGGGGCGTCAGGGACCGGGTGCGCGCACTCATTTGATGTCGCCCGCCATGGTCGCCGCTGCCGCCCTCCAGGGGCGGCTGACCGATATTCGCACGTTGGCGCCAAGCGCTCACACCGACGGGGGGCACGCATGAAACCCATCGAGATTTTAACCACCACGGGCGTCGGCTTGCCGCACGCCAACGTGGATACCGACCAGTTGATCCCCGCGCGTTTCATGAAGGAGCCGCGCAGCGTCGGTTACGGGCAGTTTCTTTTGTTCGACGTGCGTCGCGATGCCCACGGCGCGCCCTCACCTGACTATCCCCTCAACCAGCCCGGCGCCGATGAGGCCGAAGTGCTGGTGAGTCGCCGCAACTTCGGCGCAGGGTCATCGCGCGAAGCGGCGGTTTACGCGCTGGTCGACGGCGGTTTTCGCTGCGTCATCGCGCCGAGTTTCGGCGATATTTTCGCCTCCAACGCGGTCAATAACGGGCTTTTACCGGCGGTGGTCGATGAGAAGGACGCCGAGCGCCTGCTGGCCGCGCTGAGCGACGCTGCCCCGATGACGGTCGATTTGATCGAGCAGCGTATCCGGCTGGGCGATCTCGACGTGGCGTTCACTATCAACCCGGTATGGCGCACCAAGCTACTCAACGGTTGGGACGATATCGACATGACGCGTCAGCACGAAGACGCTATTCATGAATTCGCCGCGCGCTATCACACCCGGTTTCCTTGGGTCGAACCGCCGCGTTTGATCGGCAAGGGATGAACGAGCGCCGAATGCTTCCAGGCGACACAACAACACACGCACGCTTCGCCAGTCACTATAAAAATCGCAACCAACGACACTTACGTGCAGGAGACAGTCAATGAAAAAAGTAGCCTTGAGTCTTGGAGTACTCACCGCGATCGCCTCGAGCCAGGCACTGGCACTCGACCAGATCACCGCGGTCCATGCCTTTCCGCCTTCGCTGATCTATACCCAGAGCTTTCTCGAGTTCGTGGATAAGGTCAACGAGCGGGGCGAGGGCGTGGTGCAGATCAATGTGCGCGGCGGCCCCGAGGTCATCGGACTCTCCGAGCAGCCCGATGCGGTGCGTAACGGCGTCGTCGATATGGCTTACACCGCGGCAAGCTTCTACGCCGGTACCGTTCCCGAGCGCGATGCGATGGTGGCCTCGAATACCAACGCGATCCATGCTCGTGAAAATGGCGGTATCGACCTGCTCAACGAGATTCATCAGGCCAAGATGGGCACCTACTACCTTGGCTGGTTCGATAGCGGCGTCAGCTATAACCTCTATACCATCGAAGAGCCAAAGCTCGACGCAGAAGGCAATCTGAGCATTTCCGGCCTGCGCCTTCGCAGCAACCCGGTGTACGACGCCTTCTTTCAGGATTATCTCGACGCGCAGCCGATCAGCCTGCCTACCACCGACGTCTATTCGGCGCTCGAGCGCAGCGTCGTGAACGCCACCGGCTGGACGCAGATCGGACTAAAAGATCTCAACTGGGACCGCTTTCTCAACTACCGCATCGATCCTGCGTTCTTTTCCACCGATATGGGTGTGATCGTCAACCTGAACAAGTGGAACCAGCTAAGCCCCGAGTCTCAGGAAATTCTTCAGGAAGTTGCGATCGAGCACGAGCGTGACAGCGCCGAGCAGCTGGCCGAGCGCGCCATCGAGCAGCAGGCCGAGCTCGAAGAGGACGGGATGAACGTCGTGACGTTGGAAGGTGAGGCGGCTCAGCGCTATGCCGACGCCGCTCGCGAGGCGACCTGGGCGCGCATGAAAGGCCAGATGGAGCGTCACCCGATGGGCCTTGAGCATTACGATGAGCTGATCGAGAAGTTCAACGATCTGTAACGTAGACGGCCCTTAACGCACGCAAGACGCCGGCCACTACACCGGCGTCTCTTCAGGACGCCAACTGTCTCGGGGTTTCCATGCGCTATGCACAACGCGGCTATCTCTGGCTGCTCAACGGCATGGCACTGCTTGCTGCCATCATGCTGGTATGGCTGATGGTGGCGGTGGTGCTCTCGGTCGTGATTCGTAACCTGGGGCTACAGCCCTCGGCGTGGTTTTTTCTTTCCACCGAGTACGCCATGTTCTACCTGACGCTTTTGGGTGCGCCCTGGCTTGTGCGTCAGAAAGGGCATGTGCATATCGAGCTGCTCACATCGGTACTGCCGCTACCCATGCTCAATGTTCTCAGCCGAGCGGTTGCGCTGGTCTGCGTGCTGGTCAGTGTGGTGCTCGCCTGGAAGGGGCTGGATCTTTTCTTGCTCAATATCGAGCGCAGCGACTACGACGTGCGTGCGTTCTTCGTACCCAAATGGATACTCACCATCGTTTTTCCGGTCAGCTTTACCCTGATGGCGGTCGAGTTCGGTCGTTTCGTCATCGGCCCGGAAATTCTTCACAGCGGCGAAGCGGGGATCAAGGAATGATGGAATGGTATCTGGCGCTGGCGTTTCTCCTCTCGCTGATCCTCTTTTTCATGGCGGTGGGTACGCCCATCGCACTCGCCTTTCTCGCCGCCAACGTGATCGGTGCCTGGCACTTCATGGGCGGGCAGGCGGGCATCACCCAGATGCTCAATAACGGTTTTGGCGCGCTTTCGAGCTTCAACCTGGTGCCGATTCCGCTGTTTCTCTTGATGGGCGAGCTGTTCTTTCGCACTGGGCTCGGCATGAAGATGTTCAACGCCGTGGACCGGCTGATGGGCAAGGTGCCCGGACGGCTTTCCTACGTCACCGTGGTGGGCGGCACCGCCTTTTCCACGCTTAGCGGCTCCTCCATGGGCTCGACGGCGCTGATGGGGTCGCTTCTGGTGCCGGAAATGGAGCGTCGCGGCTACAAGAAGAAGATGGCGATTGGCCCCATTCTGGGCACCGGTGGTCTTGCGATCATCATTCCACCCTCGGCGCTCGCGGTGCTTCTCGCCACGCTTGCCAGAATCGACATAGGGGCGCTGTTGATCGCCGGTATCATCCCGGGGCTGACGCTTGCCGGCTTATACATGGTGACCATCTTCATTCAAACCAGGCGTGATCCACAGGCCGCCCCGGCCTACGAGCTCGAGCCGGTGCCGCTTGCGGCCAAGCTCAAGCTGATCGTTACCGATATTTTGCCCATGCTTAGCGTCATGGTGATCATCGTCGCGCTCATGCTGATCGGTTTCGCCACGCCGTCCGAAGCCGCCGCTTTCGGCGCGCTGGGTGTGATCATTCTGGGATTCGCGTTTCGCTGCATGACCTGGACGGCGTTCACTCAGTCGGTGGTCGGGGCGCTCAAGGTCACGCTGATGGCGTATCTGATCGTGTTCGGCTCGGCGACCTTCAGCCAGCTTCTGGGATTCTCCGGCGCCTCGGGTGGGCTGATCCGTTGGGCGACCGGGTTCGATCTATCGCCGCTTCTGATGCTGTTGGCGATGTTCGCGGTGCTTCTGGTGCTGGGCACCTTCATGGAGCAGATCTCGATCATGATGCTGACCGTACCGATCTTCTTCCCGCTTGCTCAGGCGCTCGGGTTCGATTTGATCTGGTTCGGCGTGGTCGTGCTGCTGGCGCTTGAAATCAGCTTCTCCACGCCGCCTTTGGGACTCTTGCTGTTCGTCATGAAAGGGGTAGCGCCACCCGGCACGACCATGCGGGAAATCTACTCGGCGGCGATTCCCTACATCTTCTGCTCGATGCTGCTCGTCGCTCTGCTGGTCATCTTTCCGGGGCTGGCTACCTGGCTACCTCGAATGCTTTAGAAGCGAAACGTTAAAGAGAGGCGCCAGCCTCTCTTTTTTTGTGATGATGTCTTTATCGGTGAACGTATGGCGGTGTTTCGTTCGCTATTCGCTCCTGCCAGCGATCCCAGGGCGGTACGTCGCCCAGCTCTTCGAACAGGTGCTCCAGAAAGGCGCTGACCTTGGGCGCGGTCAGGCGTCGCTGGCCGTACAGGACGTGGATGTCGCGCCGAGCGGGGGCCACTTCGCCACGCCACGATGGAAGTACGGGAATCAGCGCCTGACGGGCGAGCTCGTCGGCGATCAGCCAGGTGGGAAACATCACCAGCCCCTGGCCCATCAACGCCGCCTGCAGCAGGCTCTCGGCGCTATTGCTGTAAAGCGAGCCTTCTACCTTGCAGATTAGGGGGCGGCTGGCCTTCGGCTGATCGAGGTACCAGCGCTGGCGCCCCATTTCACCCTGGTAGAGCAGGCAGTCGTGCTGGCAAAGCGCCTCGGGCGTCTGCGGCGCTCCGTAGCGTTCAAGGTAGGCAGGGGCGGCGGCCACCACGTAGTTCATGGGCGCCAGGCGCCTTGCCACCAGCGTGGTGTCCGAAAGCTCGCCGACCCGAAAGGTGATGTCGATACTCTCTTTGACCGGGTCGGTGAGCTGGTCGGTCAGCATCAGTTCCGCCTTGATGGCGGGGTAGCGGCGCTGAAAACGGTGCAGGATCGGCACGATTTGGCGCTGGCCGAGGGCGACCGGCGCATTGATGCGCAAAAGCCCGGAAGGCTCGCTGCCCGGCGCTTGAAGTGTCTCCGTCGCCAGATCAAGTTGTCCAAGGATGTCGCGGATATCGCGGTAGTAACGCTCACCGGCCTCGGTCAGGGTTACCGCACGGGTGTGGCGGTAAAGAAGCTGCTGGCCAAGCGACTCTTCCAGCGCCGTGATCTGGCGTGAGATGGATGATACCGCGCGATGAAAGTGGTGGGCGGTCGCCGTGAAGCTGCCGGTGGCGGCAACGCGTTCAAAAACGCGTAGAGCGTTGAGATCCATCGAGTTGCACCTGATGCAATAAATATTTGCGATTTTTCCAATTGTAGCAATTAACGTCTCTTACCAGAATGAAGGCCATCGCTCGCCATGAAAAGGTCGCAAGGCTCGGAGAAAAGCGGGCAGTACACGTTCATCGAAGGAGGCATCATGCGTAAAGGTAATGCGCTCGTAGTAGGCGCCACCGGCATCACCGGCGGCAATTTGGCAAGCTATCTCAACGCCAGCGGCTGGACCGTTTACGGTCTGTCGCGTCGTGCGACCGAGCAAAGCGGCGTCATTCCCGTCACCGCGGATCTGCTCGACCGCGAGGCGACCGACAAGGCGCTGGCCGACCTTCCCATCACTCACGTTTTCTACTGCACCTGGATCAAACGGGACAGCGAAAAGGAGAACGTCAAGGCCAACGGCGCCATGATGCAGAACCTGCTCGACGCCCTGCAGGATAGAAAAATCCAGCACGTCTCGCTGGTCACCGGTACCAAGCAGTACCTGGGCTCTTTCGAGAGCTATGGCAGCGGTAAGGTGGAGACACCGTTTCGCGAGTCCGCACCGCGCGTGCCCGGCGATAACTTTTACTACGCGCTGGAAGACACGATGTTCGCCGCCGCCGAGCGCGACGGGTTCAGCTGGAACGTGCACCGTCCGCACACGGTGATTGGCTACGCGGTGGGTAATGCCATGAACATGGGTACGACGCTGGCCGTCTACGCCTCGATCTGCAAGGAAACCGGCCAGCCGTTCACTTTCCCGGGCTCGCAGACCCAGTGGAACGCGCTGACTGATTTGACCGACGCGCTGGTACTGGCGCGCCAGATGGAGTGGGCGGCCACCACGCCGGGCGCGCACAACGAGGCGTTCAACACCGTCAATGGCGATATCTTCCGCTGGCGCCGGATGTGGCAGGAAATCGGCGAGTTCTTCGAGCTTGAGGTGCCCGAATGCCCCGCCACGCCGCAGCCGCTGGAAGAGCAGATGAAGGATAGCGCCGGTGTCTGGCAACAGATCGCCGAGAAGCACGACTTGGCCGAGCCGGACGTCGCCAGGCTCGCCTCCTGGTGGCACTCCGATGCCGACCTTGGCCGCGAGCAGGAGTGCGTCAACGACGTAACCAAAATGCGCGATTTCGGCTTCGATCACTTCCGCGAAACTCGCGCCGCGTTTTTCGATCTATTCACTCGCCTGCGGGCCGAGCGTCTCATTCCCTGAACTTGATCGGTGCACGAAAGGGGCCTGACGGCCCCTTCTTCGTTTTTTGGTCAGTCCCGAATTTACGACACCGATCGTCATGAGCGCGGCGTTGAGGCCGCGTGCTCAATCCCAGGCTGGAAACGGATCCGGCAGCGCCTTCCAGGCATCGAACCCCTCCAGCAGTTCTTCCTCGCTCAAAAGGCAGTCGTCCAGAGCGGCGCGCATGCGCGCCTGATCCATGTTCTGGCCGATGAACACCAGCTCCTGGCGCATGTCGCCGAAGGGCTCTTCCCATGTTTCCTCGATGAAGCCGCGATACTCCGGATCGGTAGGCCAGCGCGATTCGGGAATCGCTTTCCAGAACATGCCCGCGACGCCGTGATGAGCAATGCCGCCGGCCTGGCTCCACTGGCCCGCCCACTGCGGGCGGCTGGCCAGCCAGAAGAAGCCCTTGGAGCGCAAGAGGCGCTCGCCGAACCACTCTGCGTGCAGCAGATCATGAAGTTTGGCCGGATGGAAAGGGCGGCGCGCGTGGTAGGCGAAACTCGAAATGCCGTACTCTTCGGTTTCCGGCACGTGCTCGCCGCGCATCTCCTTGAGCCAGCCCGGCGAGCGCTGGGCGCGCTCGAAGTCGAATCGCCCGGTATCGAGCACTTTATCGAGCGCGACGCTGCCCTGGCGGATCGGTACGATCTCGGCGTCCGGGTTGAGGGAGGTGAGCACCGCCCTGAGCGAGGCGAGCTCGGACTCGCTCATCAAGTCGGTCTTGCTGATCAGCAGCACGTCGCAGAACTCGATCTGGTCGACCAGCAGGTCCGCCACGTTGCGTTCGTCCTCATCATTCAGGCTTTCGCCGGCCTCGGCCAGGCTCTGGGCATCGCGATACTGGGTCAGGAAGTTGGCGCCGTCGACCACGGTTACCAGCGTATCGAGCCACGCGACCCGGGAGAGGCTCTCGCCGCTTTCGTCCTCGAAGGTGAAGGTTTCGGCGACCGGCAGCGGCTCGGAAACGCCGGTGGATTCGATTACCAGATAGTCGAAGCGGCCTTCGCGGGCGAGCCTGCCGACCTCGATGAGCAGGTCCTCGCGCAGCGTGCAGCAGATACAGCCGTTGCTCATCTCCACCAGTTTCTCGTCGAAGCGATTCAGCGTGACCTCCTCATCCCCGATTTCCGGGCCGCCGCGCACCAGCGCTGCGTCGATGTTGACCTCGCTCATGTCGTTGACGATCACGGCCACGCGGCGCCCTTCGCGGTTGGCCAGAATGTGGTTGAGGACGGTAGTTTTGCCGGCGCCCAGAAAGCCCGACAGCACGGTAACGGGAAGTGGTTTGAATGCAGACATCACGGTCGATCTCGGTCGCTATTGGTAATGTGATAACATAACATTTATATATGGATTTAACCAGCGACCCTGGCGTTAAAGCGCAGGCAAGCTTCCCAACAACATGCCGATCAAGACGTTGTGCCGGGCGATGAAAAACGTTGGATGAATGCAGTCAGCACCCAATGAAGACGCTGCAGGTAAGCGGACCCGGGCCCGAAGATAATCAGCTTTCGCTGGCGGGCGGCTCACGAAAGCGCGCCGCCAGACTTTCGGTGATCTCGATTATCAACTGACGATCTCCATGATCGAGCGGTGCCAGCAGGCCTTTCAGGCGCGTCGTCTGGTCGTGGGTCTGGTCGCTCGCCTCGCCCAGAAGCTCGGCGGTTTCGCAGTCGAAGATGGCCGAGAGCTGCATGAGTCGTACAACGTTGGGGATGACGCGGCCTCGCTCGATGCGCGACACGGCTTCGTTGCCGATCCCTAGTCGCTCGGCCACTTCCTCCTGAGTCAGCCGGCAGCGGATACGTCGTTTGGCGATCGCACAGCCAATGTGGCTGGCTATACGTCTCTGTTCTGTCTTGGTCACTTTATCCTCCCTGTCATGAAGAATAGTTCAGGAGGGCCTTGTTGGCAGGAAGGACCAATAAGGTCGAAAGTCATCCTAAAAGGTTGAAGTTAGCGGTTTAATTCATTGTAATGTTGACGTACGTCAAACGATGGCGCTTTCTCTGGGGCAGGCGTGGTCGGTGGCGTTCGAGCAAAAGAGATAACGCCTTTTTCATGCGTGCAGCGCCACGATGCTGATTTAAACGTTCGATGGCGCTGGGCGCTTGAGTATGAGAGTTTTCATGCCAGTGACACCAGTGGGTGGTTATACTGGAGTTGGACACTTCGTATAGTGGGGGCGGCCCATGGCGTCATGGCCCTCTCTATCAATGACGCTATATCTCGCGTCGGTGACAGGGTACCCGCCTGCGCGCCGTTAATGGATCACACTCAAGGCGTTCGACTTCATGCTCTCTGACTCTGCGCCCGCGATACTGCAGCAGCTCGCCAAAAGTCTTTCGAATAGCGGCTGCGAAGAATTTTTTGAACAGCTTGCGCGCTCGCTGGCGTCGCTTCTGGGCGTGGATCACGTGCTGGTGGGGCGTATCGATGCCCACCAGAGCTTTCTTTCGCCGCTGGCGCTCTATTCGCTCGGCCAGTGGAAGGAAAAAGCCTCTTACCCGCTCAAGGGCACCCCTTGTGGTCAGGTGAGCGCCCACGCCGAGTGCCATGTCGAACGCAACGTGTGCGAGCGTTTTCCCGAGGATGCGCAGCTGGCCGCGCTGGGTGCCGAAAGCTATCTGGGCATACCAATGCTGGACGCCGACGGTAACTGGCTGGGCGTGATCGCGCTGATTCACTCATCACCGCTCGGGCTTCCCGATTTTGCCATCGACATGCTGCGTATCGTCTCAACGCTTGCGGGCTCCGAGCTCTCACGGCGGCTGGCCGGCGCCAACGCAAGCGTCCATATCGCTGGCCAGCGCCGGGCGCTGCAGCTTTTGAGCGAAGGCGGCGAGGCGGTGTTCAACGCCCGCAACGAAATGGCGCTGATGCAGGACTGCTGCGAAGTGGCGGTGGGGACCGGCGGTTACGCCGGCGCCTGGATCAGCCGCCCAAACGCGTTGACGCACACCGACCCGCTGCGCGTCGAGGCAATGGCCGACCGAGACGGCGGCGAAATCGCCTGGTATAGCCCACGTCAGCTGATGATCAAACGCTACAGCCGTGGGCTGACGCAAAAAGCCTTCATGCAGAAACGGCCCGTGTCGATGGGGGATGTCGAAAGCGGCGACGAGCGGTTGGATGACACGCTTTGTGCGCTCGGCGTGAAGTCGTTCATCGCGCTGCCGCTGATGTTTCGCGACATCCCGCTTGGGGTGCTCAGCTGCTACCACGTTCAGGAGACGCGCATTTCCGAACGCGAGCGCAAGACCCTCGGCGATTTGGCCAACGATATCGCGTTCGGGCTGGACAGCATCGCGCGCCGGCAAAGTGAGCAGAGTATTCAACACGCGGTGACTCACGTCGCCACGGCGGTATCGGCGGACCACGGCAAGGCCTTTCTTTCCCAGCTGACCGCCCACATGGCGATGGCGCTCGGCGCCCAGGTCGGGTTTATCGCCACGCTCGATCAGACCGAGCCGGGCGTCGCCGTGATGGTGTCGCTCAACGTCCACGGCGTGGATCAGTCCGGGGTGCGCTACCGCCTCGCCGGGGTGCCCTGCGAAGAGGTCATCGAAAACCGGGAGTGCGTAGTGCTCGAAAATGCCTCGATTCGCATGCCTTCTGAGGCTAACGGCGCGCTTGGCTGGGTAAACGGTTATATCGGCCGCCGGCTCGATGATGCCCGCGGCCAGCCGATCGGTATCGTCGGGGTGATGTACGAGCACCCGCTGAGCGAGACCCATATTGCGCGCACGGTGCTACAGATTTTCGCCGCGCGCGTCGCCTCGGAGCTCTCACGCCAGCAGGACGAAAACCGCATTCGTGAGCTGGCTTATTGCGATGAGGGCACGGGCCTTCCCAACCGCGCGGATTTCATGTGCCAGCTGGCGCTGCACACGGGCATGAAACCGCCCCGGCCGCTGGCGCTTTTACTGCTGGGGCTCAACCACTTCAAGGAGATTAACGACACCGCTGGCCACTACGTTGGCGATCTAGTGCTGCGCGAGGTCGCGCGGCGCTTCTCCAGGGTGCTGGGCGAGGGCCACTACCTGGCGCGGCTCGGCGGTGATGAGTTCGTGGTGATCTGCCGCGACACCGACCAGAACGGCGCGCTCGAGATCGCCGGCCGCCTTCAGGCTTGCCTCGAGGCGACCTTCGAGATCGAAGAGCACTCGGCGGAAGTCAGCGTAAGCGTCGGCCTTTCGCTGTTTCCGGATCAGGCGGTTTCAGCACCAGGGCTTTTGAAGTACGCCGATATCGCCCTGTACCAGGCCAAGCGCTCGCTGTCGAGCGCGCGCCTGTTCGAGCCCTGGATGGAGCAGGTGGTGCGTGAAAAGCTCGACTTGGCCAAGCGGCTGGCCGAGGCCATCGCCAACGCCTCCCTGAGTCTGCATTTCCAGCCCCAGGTGGATATACAAGATGGCGCGCTGATCGGCGCCGAGGCGCTGTGCCGCTGGCACGACGAGGTGCTGGGCGATGTCTCTCCCGGCACTTTCATACCGCTTGCCGAGGAGCGCGGCATGATCGTGGCGCTGGGGCGCTGCGTGATCGAGAAGGCCTGCCAACAGCTCGCTGACTGGCAGGCCCGGGGGCTGTCACTTCCCGGGCAACTGGCGATCAACGTCGCGGCGGATCAGTTCGACGATAGTGACCTGGTCGATACGCTGTTCGACACCTGCCGCCGCTACCACATTGCGCCCTCGATGCTGAGTCTGGAGCTGACCGAAAGCGGCATCATGGTCAACCCGGAGAAGGCGGTAGCCATGACCCGCTACTGCAAGGAGCAGGGCATGGGGCTGGCGATCGACGATTTCGGCACCGGCTACTCATCGCTGGCCTATTTGAAGCGCTTTGCCGTGGACAAGATCAAGATCGACATCTCGTTCATTCGCGACATGCTGGTCAGCGACAACGACCGGGTGATCGTTGCCACCATCATCGCCATGGCGCGCACCCTGGGGCTGGAAACCATTGCCGAAGGGATCGAAAGCGACGCCCAGATCGCACCGCTGATCGCCATGGGCTGCACCCAGGGCCAGGGCTATCACTTCGACCGGCCGCTGCCGCCGGAGGTCTTCGCGCGGCGCTGGCTATGCGACTGACGCGAGCAGCGAGCGCTTTACAAGGCGTATCCGGCGGGCTACAACGGGGCAAGCTTACAAGGAGAGCGTCATGTTGGCAGGCGAACCCGCGGACAACAGCCACCTTCAAGCGGTAACGTTGCCGCATCTGGTGGTCTTCACCGGCTCAGGTATCAGTGTCGAAAGCGGCATCAAGACCTTTCGCGCCAGCGACGGTCTGTGGGAAGAGCACCCTGTCGACAAGGTGGCCACCCCGGAAGGCTTTCGCGCCGACCCCAGGCGAGTGCTCGACTTTTACAACCAGCGCCGCGAACAGATTCGCCGCGCCAGGCCCAACGCGGCTCACAAGGCGCTGGCCGCCCTCGAGCAGGACGGCTTCACGGTGTCGATCATCACCCAGAACATCGACGACTTGCACGAGCGGGCGGGCTCGAAAAACGTGCTGCATCTGCACGGCGAGATTCTCAAGGCGCGCTCCAGCATCGATGCGCGCCTGCGTTACCCGGTCAAGGGCGATATACAGCTCGGTGACGTTTGCGACAAGGGCAGCCAGCTGCGCCCGGACGTGGTCTGGTTCGGTGAGTCGGTGCCGCTATTCGACCAGGCCTGCGAATTGGCAAGCCAGGCGGATTTCTTTTTAGTGGTGGGCACCTCGCTTGCGGTGATGCCCGCCGCCTCGATTTTGTCCTACATCGGCGTGGATACCCCCTGCGCGCTGGTCGACCCGGACGCGGACGCCCTGACCCCGCCCGGGGTGTTGGCGATCAACACCACCGCCGGCGAAGGTGTGCCGGCGCTGGTCAATCAGTGGCGCCGGCAGAAAAGCTTCGCGCTTGATTAAATCGGCTGCGACCCGTGGCACAACGAGCCCGGTATGACGGCGATCAGCCGAGGAAAATGAGGAGCCATGCATGCGGGATGACACAGTGGACGCCGAAGCGTTGCAAGACCACGAAGCCGAGCGCGCGACGTTCAACACGTGTGAGCCTTGATCCGGTCGTTCATGCCCTCCAGCACGCTGATGATGGAGCTAGTATGTCAACTTAAAGAGTTGACTTGGCTTACAATTAGCTGGTTGAGAAACCGTCTTTCATCGAACTATGCTAGCTTCGGAAGAAAAAGCGGAAGGGCATGGTTATGCGTTTGAATCTCTACCAGCGCCAAACCATTATCAATGCGGTAAAAGCGTGTTTTGGCCCTCGTGCAAAAGTGAAGCTTTTTGGTTCGCGTACCGACGATGCGGCAAAAGGCGGCGATATCGATCTGCTGATCAGCACGGACATGTATGAGGTACAGGATATTATTCGGGCCGAGCTTCGCTGTCAGATGAAGCTGCAACAGGCATTGGGTGAGCAGAAGATCGATATGCTGATCGATTATCCCGGCCGCAGTTTCCATCCTCCCATTTTCAGCATCGCTGAGCAGTCGGGGGTGCCACTATGATTCCAGGTGCCGATCAGCAGCGTCTGTTGGATGCATGGCGCGAGTGCCGGCGACATCATCACTTTATCGATTACGCGATAACCTCTTTGGAGCGCGTATTGCCACTTACTGGCGAGCGGCTTGCATCGCTGGATGATGCCCATATGCAAAGCCTGGATCAGTTTGTTCTCGTTTCGGGAAGTTGCAGGACGCTATCGGGGCGCGCCTTTTTCCTGCCGTATTACTTTATCTTCAGGAGCCTTTCGAAGATCGCCCGATGATCGACAAGCTCAACCGCCTGGAAAAGCGGGGGTATCTTGAAAATAGCGAACAGTGGCAAGCGCTGCGTATGCTGCGAAATCGTTTTGCTCATGAGTACCCTGACGACCCTGATAAAAATGCGGGCATTTTAATGGTGGCCATTAAGGCGGTATCGAGCCTGAGCGACATATTACAGCGCATTGGCCACAAGCTTTCTTTTCTGGAAACGAATTAAACGTTCTCGCATTTTATCGTCAATCGCTATACTGCATCGCAAAGTTGACTGCTTTATACTCGGCGCCCTTTGAACGATTGGGTGCCTTGATGCCTGCCTCTGATACTTCCCCTGAACCGGCTTCGCCTGTAGAGCAACCGCGCCCGGCGCGGCGCGAGTTCAAGGCGCGCGGAAGCTTCGTGATTCGCTGCCCGGGGTGCAACCTGCCCAAACTCAACTGCCTTTGCCCCTACAAGGTGAGCGTGGCGAGCCACGCCCAGGTGTGGCTTTTGACCCACTCGATGGAGCATTTGAAGCCCACCAACACCGGGCGGCTGATCAGCGATGTGTTGAGCGATACGAAAGTCTTCACCTGGTCGCGTACCGCGCTCGACCCCGAGTTCGAGGCGCTTTTACAGTACTCGCGCTACGCGCCGTTTCTGATCTTTCCCGACGATCAGCCGGATTACGCCGAACGGGTGGTCGGCATCGACGCGGTTCACGCGGCAAAAGCGAACGAGCGGATACCGGTTTACCTCATTCTCGACGGTACCTGGCGCCAGGCGCGGCGCATGTTTCGCAAGAGCCCGTATCTGGACGCGCTGCCGGTATTGCCGCTTCGCACCGAGCGCGAAACCCGCTATCGGCTGAGAAAGCCCGCCTCGAAGGCGCATCTTTGCACCGCCGAGGTCGCCACCGAGCTTCTGCGCCAGGGCGGCGATAGTGATGCGGCAAGTGTGCTCGACGACTACTTCGACGTGTTCAACGAAAGCTACGCGGCGAGCCGCTTCTATCGCAGGATCGACGAGCCTACCTCGGCCATGCAGCGCCTCTTGAAGCGCCGCCTTGAAAGCTAGGACTCGGGCGTGACCGGCAGCCGGCGGCGCAGAAGCTTGCGCACCCAGTACCAGCGGTTGATCAGAAGCGCTACGAAGATCAGGCTGCAGCCGGTGAGCTGAAGCGGCGTCATGGTCTCATTGAACCACCAGGCGGCGAGCAGCGCCGCCCACACCGACTCGAGCATCAGAATTACCGAGGCGTGGCTTGGCGTCGTCATGCCCTGAGCCTTGACCTGGAGAAAATAGCGCAGCGAGCTCGAAACGATGACGCTCGCCATCAGCCAGCCCAGAATCGAGGTATCGAGCGCCATGGGCGCTCGCTCGAACAGTAGCGAAGCCAGTGATAGCACTGCGCCCACCGCCAGCAGCTGCAGCGTGGTGAGCGGCAGTGCCGCAACGTGGCGCACCACCCGCGTATTGACGTTGACCAGCAGCGCAAAGCCGAGCGCGGCGCACAGCATTAGAAGCTGGCTCGGTTCGACGCGAAACCCCGCGTTGAGCGACAAAAGCCCGAAGCCGAAAAGTGCCACGGGAAGCGCTATCCAGGTGGTGCGCGGCGGCGTATCGCCAAACAGGATGCCCATTACCGGCACCATCAGAATCCCGAGGCTCGTGATAAAGGCGCTTTCGCCCAGGTGATTCGAGGCGTTGAGCCCGAGAATCCAGAAGCCGGTAGCGACGCTAAACAGAAGCCCGACCAGACACCCGCGGCGAATGCGCCTGGCCGGCATCCGTGAAAGCGCAGGCCAGGCGAAGCCCAGCAGGATCAGCCCCGCGAGCAGAAAGCGGCTGCCGATGAACAGAAGCGGCGGCATACCGGTCAGCGCCTCCTTGGAGAATATCCAGCCGCCGGCGGCCATCAGCGTGACCATCAGCAGCAGGACGTCCGCCTGCCAGGGCGCGCGCGAGGCCTGCGTCACGCACCGCTCCCGAACAGCGCCCCGGCGATGCGAAAGCCCGCCACCCAAGTGCCCACCGCCGAGCCGAGCGTGGCCAGGATGAACACTAAAAGTGTGCGCGAGACGCGGTTTTTCCACCACCCCTTGAGCGCGGTGACGTCGTGTCTGAGCGAGGAGAAGTCGCGCACCTTGGGCTTGCGCATGTAGAGCTCGACCCCGGCGGCGACGAACCCGGCGCCGATGGTCGGATTGAGCGAGGTGAGCGGGGCGGCGAAGAAAGTGGAAATCACCGTCACCGGGTGGGCCAGCGCCACAATCGTGGCCCCACCGGAAAGGATGCCGTTGATCAAAAACCACTCCAGCACCAGCTGCCAGCCAAGCTCGGTGTTACGCGAAAAGCCGATCGCAAAGCCGGTGATCACCAGCGCGGTGATCAGCCAGGGCAGCGCCTTCCAAAGTCTAGAGGGCGGCGGGGTATGCTCGAGGGCGGCGCGCTCGGTAGCCGGCTCCTCGGGCAGCGGCGCTTCGAGGTGTTCGGCGGTGCCCTTGAGGTGCCCCGCGCCGATCACTACCAGCACGTTTTTATAGCGCCCCACCGGCGCCTGCTCGGCAAGGCGCAGCGCCATGTAGCGGTCGCGCTCGCGAATCAAGGGCGTGTAGAGGCTCTCGGACTCGGCGGCGAACTCGCTGAAGGTCGCCTCCAGCATGTCGCCCTCCTTGAGCTTTTCGATCTCCTCCTTGGAGACGTCCTGGCGCGACATGACGCTGCCGATCAGCCCGGTGAACAGCGACATGCGCTGCCACCAGGGCACGTTGCGGTAGATCCGCTTGAGCGTCACGCCGACATCGCGGTCGATCATCAGTAGCGGCAGGCGGTGGGTCTGGCTCGCCGTGACCGCCGCGCGCATTTCGGCGCCGGGCTGAATGCCGGACTGCTCGGCGATACGCTGTTGAAAGGCACCGAGTGCCAGACTCGCCGCCACCATGCCCGCCTTGCCCTGTTTGAACACCTGGAAAAGGTCCTGCTCGCCCATGGCATCGGGGTTGGTCATGCTCTGATGGCGCGCGTCGCAGAGCTCGATGGCCACGGCGTCGAAGGCGCCACTGTCGAGCAGCCGCGTCACGTCGTCAGCGCTTTCGGCGGAGACGTGAGCGGTACCCAGCAGCGTATAGCGGGTCTCGCCGACCTGAATGGCCTTCAAGGGCCCGCTGGTGGCGGGCAGCGCTTCGAACTCGGCGGCGGAAGAGGGGGAAGCATCTGTCATGGTGATCTCGCTAAAAAAAGGCCCCGCATGCCTAGCGGCGCCAGAACGCCGGGGTGAACAGAACCAGTACGGTAAATATTTCGAGCCGGCCCAGCAGCATGGCCAGCACCAGAATCCATTTGGCCAGATTGGGTAGATCGCCGTAGTTGTCGCTCGCCTCGCCCAGCGCCGGACCCAGGTTGTTAAGCGCCGAGCCCACGGTCGACCAGGCGGTGATCTGATCGACGCCGGTGGCCATCACGCCGACCAGCATCAAAAAAAACAGCATCACGTAGGCGGAGAAGAACCCCCATACGGCCTGGGCGATGCTGTCAGGGACGCTCACCTTGCCGACCTTGACCGCCATCACCGCGTTGGGGTGGATCAGACGCATCACCTCACGCATGCCCTGTTTCAGGATCAATATGATCCGGATGACCTTCATACCGCCGGCGGTGGAGCCGGAGCAGCCGCCAACGAAGGCGGCGATGAACAAGAGAAACGGCAGCGCACCCGGCCAGCCGGAGAAATCCGCCACCGCAAAGCCCGCGGTGGTCGCCACCGACACCACTTCGAACAGCGCGTGGCGCAGCCCGTGCAGAGTATCGTAGGTCTCGGTGAACCAGAGCGTGGCGGTGGCGATGAGCACCAGCGCCGCCAGAAACAGCATCAGAAAGCGCGCTTCCGGATCCTCGAAATAGTGCAGCAGGCGTTTTTCCCGCCAGGCGATGAAGTGCAGGCTGAAGCTGAACGCCGAGATCAGCATGAAGGCGACACAGATCAGCTCGATGGCGGCGCTGTTGAAATAGCCGATGCTGGCGTCGTGGGTCGAGAAGCCGCCGATCGCCACGGTCGAGAAACTGTGGCTCAGCGCATCGAACCAGTTCATGCCCGCCAGCATATAGGCGACCAAACAGGCGATGGTCAGCGTGGCGTAGATGTACCAGAGCGCCTTGGCGGTTTCGGTGATGCGCGGGGTGAGCTTGGAGTCCTTGAGCGGGCCCGGGATCTCGGTGCGATAGAGCGCCATGCCGCCGACGCCCAGGGTGGGTAGAATCGCTACCGCCAGCACCACGATCCCCATGCCGCCAAGCCACTGAAGCTGTTGGCGGTAGTAGCGAATCGACTCGGGCAGAAAGTCGATGCCGGTGATCACCGTGGCGCCGGTGGTGGTCAGCCCGGAAAACGACTCGAACACCGCGTCGGTGAAGTGCAGCGCGTTCTCGCCGAACAGCATCAAGGGAATCGAGCCGAAAAACGCCAGCACCGTCCAGAACATCGCCGCGATGATGAAACCGTCACGAATGCGCAGCTCCTTGCGCTCGCGCCGGTTGGGCAGGTAGAGCAGCAGGCCGGTGACGACGGTAATGGCGATACCGCTGGCGAAGGCGTACCAGACGCCGTCGCGAAACCACAGCGACATCAGCATTGGGGGCAGCATGGTGAGGCTGAACAGCATCAACAAAAGCCCCAGAATGCGTAGAATGACCCGCAAACTCATGGAATTAGGCGGCTCCTGAAAAAGTGGGGAATGCGATTCGCGGCGCTCAAAAGAACGTCAGCCCGACCTGGAACAGCCGCTCGACGTCGCGAATCCGGCGCTTGTCGATCACGAACAGGATCACGTGATCGCCGCTCTCCACCACCACCTCGCCGTGGGCGATGATTACCTCCTTGCCGCGCACCACCGCCCCGATGGTGGTGCCCTCGGGCAGGTCGATGTCGCGCACCGCCCGGCCCACCACTTTCGATGACTGCTTGTCGCCGTGGGCGATCGCCTCGATCGCCTCGGCGGCGCCGCGGCGCAGCGAGTGCACGTTGACGATGTCGCCCCGGCGCACGTGGGTGAGCAGGCTACCGATGGTCGCCTGCTGGGGGGAAATCGCGATGTCGATTTCGCCGCCCTGAACGAGATCGACGTAGGCGGCGTTGTTGATGAGTGTGAGCACCTTCTTGGCGCCGAGCCGCTTGGCCAGAAGCGACGACATGATGTTGACCTCGTCGTCATTGGTCAGCGCGCAGAAGATGTCGCAATCCTCGATGTTCTCCTCTTCCAGCAGCCGCTTGCTGGTGGCGCTGCCGTGCAACACCACGGTGCGATTCAGACGCTCGGAAAGCGTGGTGCAGCGTTCGAGGCTGTGCTCGATGATCTTGACCTGGTGGCTGTGCTCGAGATGCTCCGCCAGGCGCTCGCCGATGTTGCCGCCGCCGGCGATCACCACCCGGCGAAAGCCACGCTCGATACGCCGAAGCTCGCTCATCACCGCGCGGATGTCGCGCCTGGCGGCGAGAAAGAACACCTCGTCGTCGGCCTCGATGACGGTGTCGCCGCGCGGGATGATCGGCCGGTTGCGGCGGTAGATCGCCGCCACACGGGTGTCGACGTTGGGCATGTGACGGCCCAGAAAGGCGAGATCCTGGCCCACCAGCGGCCCGCCGTAGAACGCCTTGACCGCGACGAGCTGAACCAGCCCACCGGCGAACTCGAGCACCTGAAGCGCACCGGGGTGCTCGATCAAGCGGCGCACGTGGTCGGTGACCACCTGCTCGGGGCTGATCAGGACATCGATGGGAATCGCCTCGTGGGCAAACAGGCCCTTGCGGGTGAGGTAGGGCGTGGCGCGTACGCGGGCGATCTTGGTGGGGGTGCGAAACAGCGTGTGGGCGACCTGGCAGGCGATCATGTTGACTTCGTCGGAGTTGGTGACGGCGATCAGCATGTCGGCGTCCTCACAGCCGGCCTGGCGCAGCACGATAGGGTAGGAGCCGGCGCCGGTGACGGTGCGGATATCGAGCCGGGTGTGTAGCTCTCTAAGCTTGGCCGCGTTGGTATCGACCACGGTGATATCGTTCTCTTCACGCGCGAGGTGTTCGGCCAGCGTGCCGCCGACCTGACCGGCGCCAAGAATGATGATTTTCATGGCTGAATCGAATCCGTTGAAAGCGCCGGTAACGGGTCAAACGCGCAGAGGGCGCTGCAATAAAGACGGCGGCCAGTGTAAACCAGCCGCCGTCGAAAAGCAGTGGGCAATTACTCGAGCGTAAAGCCGACCTTCGCCGTCACCTGCCAGTGGGCGACCCGGCCGTTTTCGATGTGCCCGCGAGTGTCGGTCACTTCCAGCCAGCGCATGTGGTCGATGGACTCGGAGGCCTTGGCCAGGGCGTTTTGTACCGCGTCCTCGATGCTGGTCTCGGAAGAGCCGGTAATCTCTACGTGCTTGTAGATATGATTGCTCATAGTCAAATCATCCTTGTGGTTAATGAACGGCTACGCCCCGCTATCGACAGGGCGCTTCTCCAGCCTGGCATAAAAAAAGCCATCGTGACTGTTTTGCTGTGAAAAGAGCTGGCGTCCGTGGCCGCGCGCCTCGCCCCAGGCCACGTCCGTGGGCGTGGTCACGCGGGCATCCGCGGTGCGCGCAACGAACGCCTCGAGCTGGCGCTCGTTCTCCTCGGGCAGCACCGAGCAGGTGGCGTACAGGAGCGTACCGCCCGGGCGCAGAAGCCCCCACAGGTTGTCCAGAAGGGCGGCCTGGAGCTTTGTCAGCTTGCCGATGTCGCTTTTGCGGCGCAGCGTCTTGATGTCCGGATGGCGGCGGATCACGCCGGTGCCGGAGCAGGGCGCATCAAGCAGGATGGCGTCGAACAGCGTGCCGTTCCACCAGTCGCGCTTGGCGGCGTCGGCGTGGATCAGCTCCGCCTCCAGGTGGAGCCGGCCGAGCGTATCGTCGACCCGCGCCAGGCGCTGGTTATCGCTATCCAGCGCCGTCAGGGCGATATCGAACTGCTCGAGCAGGTGCGCGGTCTTGCCGCCGGGCGCGGCACAGGCGTCCAGCACCCGGGCGCCGGGGCGCGGCGCGATCGAAGGGCCCAAAAGTGTGGCGCACAGCTGGGCCGCCTCGTCCTGCACGCTGACCAGACCTTGCTCGAAGCCGGGAAGCGTCGTCACATCGCAGGGCGTTTCCAGGGTGATGCCGTCCGGCGCGTGGGGGCACAGATGCGCCTCGAGCCCCTGGTCGAGCAGTTTGCCCAGATACGCCTCACGGTCGTTTTCGCGCTGGTTGACGCGCAGCGTCATCGGCCCCGGCTCGTTGTTGGCGGCGACGATCCCGGGCCACTGCTCGGGCCAGGCGCTCTTGAGCGCGCTCAAAAGCCAGGCCGGGTGTTCGAGCCGGGCGCTCTCGTCGCGGTCGACTTCTTCGGTCAGCGTCTCGCTTTCGCGCTGCAGCCGGCGCAGGCAGCCGTTGAGCACCCGCGTGGCCCACTCCTTTTTCAAAAGCCTGGCAGCACCCGCGGTTTCACCCACCGCCGCGTGGGCGGGAATGCGCATATAGAGAAGCTGGTAAATGCCGATCAACAGCAGCGCCTGAACGTCCTGATCGCGCTTCTTGAACGGCTGCTTCAGAAGTTTTGCGGCGATCGCTTCGAGACGCGGCAGGCGCCGGCAGCTACCAAAACAGAGTTCCTTGAGCAGGCCGCGGTCGCGGGCGATGACGCTGTGCTCGTCGAGGGAAGCCAGCGAGCCGCGCTCGCCGAGTACGATGGCAAGCGCGCGGGCGGCGGCGGCGCGCACTTCCTGGCCGCTGCCCTTCTGGGGGCGTTTGGCGCTCATGAGCTCTCCCCAATGGGTGTCTTCTCGCTGCCCAGCCGGCTGCCCGGGGCCAGGCGCGGGTGGTGGGCGTTGATCAGCGCGCTGGCCGACAGGCGCTTGCCGCCGGGCAGCTGCACTTCGCTGACGCACAGCATTTGCTGGCCGCTTTCGCCGCAGGCGATGCGCAGGTGATCCGGGCCGTGGTCGAGTAGCGTGCCCGGCAGCGAGGCGTCTGCCGTGCGCTCACCGGCGCGCGCCATGTAAAGGCGCAGACGCTCGTCATTCAGCGCAGCCCAGGCGACCGGCCAGGGGTTGAAGGCGCGCACCTTGCGCGCCAGCATCTCGGCGCTCTGGGTGAAATCGAGCTCGGCCTCGGCCTTGCTCAGCTTGGCGGCGTAGGTCACGCCCTGCTCCGGCTGAGGCGCTGCGGAGAGTGCCCCCCTGGCCAGACCGTCGAGCGCGTCGATCAGCGCCTTCGCGCCCTGCTCGGCGAGCCGGTCGTGCAGCGTACCGCCGGTGGTCTCCTCATCGATCGGCGTTTCGATCTCGAGCAGCATGGCGCCGGTATCGAGCCCGGCGTCCATCTGCATGATGGTCACGCCAGAGGCGGCGTCGCCGGCTTCGATCGCCCGCTGGATGGGCGCGGCGCCGCGCCAGCGCGGCAACAGTGAGGCGTGCACGTTGATGCAGCCCAAACGCGGGGTGTCGAGCACCGCCTGGGGCAGCAGAAGCCCGTAGGCGACCACCACCATGATGTCGGCCTCGAGTGCGGCGAGCTCGGCCTGGGCGTCGGCGCTTTTGAGGCTTTCCGGCTGATACACGGCAAGGCCGTGCTCGAGGGCCAGCCGCTTGACCGGGCTTGGGGTGAGCTTGCGCCCGCGGCCCGCCGGGCGGTCGGGCTGAGTGTAAACGCCCACCACCTGGTGGTCGCTTGCGAGCACGGCGGCAAGGTGTGCTTCGGCGAACTCCGGGGTGCCCGCGAAGACGACGCGCAGTGAGGACATGGGGCTTCCTGTGTGAAATGCGATGAAATGCGTTCGAGGCTCGGCCTTGCGATCAGCGTGCGAAAACGCCGCGCGAGAGGCGACGAAGCCGCCCGGTGGGCGGCTCGTCGAGCGCTCAGGCGTCCTGCATCAGCTTGTGGCGCTTTTGCATCTTCTTGGCGATACGCTCGCGCTTCAAGGGCGAGAGATAGTCGACGAAGAGCACGCCCTCCAGGTGGTCGTACTCGTGCTGGATGCAGTGGGCCAGAAGCCCTTCGGCCTCGAGCTGGTAGGGCTCGCCGTTGCGATCGAGCGCATCGAGCTTGACCTTCAAAAAGCGCGGCACCTCGGCGTACTGCTCGGGAATCGACAAACACCCTTCGGAGAGCGGCTCTTTCTCTTCACCCAGCGGCTCATAGCGCGGGTTGATCATCACCAGCGGCTCGTTGCCGTGTTCCGAGACGTCCATCACCACCACGCGGCGGTGAACGTCGATCTGGGTGGCGGCAAGGCCAATGCCGCGGGCGTCGTACATGGTTTCCAGCATGTCGTCGACGAGGGTCTTGATCTCGTCATCGACGGTGTCGACCGGCTGCGCTTTGGTTCTCAGGCGCTCATCGGGAAATTCGAGAATGGGACGTTTGGCCATGGCGTTACAATTACCGTTGTTGAATCGATGCTTTTCGATCGACGCTGCTCGATCAGGGCCGGGTAACATCGGCGATCAATGGCATCGACGCTTGAATGAGGTGTTGACTGAATGGGCGTGTAGCCAAGTGCGATTAGGCCGGCGCCATCATGTGCTTTACTATAGGCCACTATACCACGCTGGCGGTACTGCGGGCATGCACGCGGGCGTGTCGTCTACCGCCGCACCGCTTTGGGGAACCGTCATGCTCGTTCAGAAAACCCTGCGCCACGGCGCGCTTTTCGCGCTCTTGCTCGGCTCGCTTGCCGCCGGCGCCGCTCATGCCGCCAACGGCTGGGAGCGCATCCGCGACGACGCCCCCGAGCGCTATGTGGTGGTGCGCGGCGATACGCTCTGGGACATCTCGGCGCGCTTTCTCACCTCCCCCTGGCAGTGGCCCACGCTCTGGCAGGCCAACCCGCAGATACAGAACCCCCACCGCATCTACCCCGGCGACACCCTGGTGCTGCGCGACTGCGAAGGCGCCCCCTGTTTTGCGCTTGAAACCGGCCAGCCGGTGGTCAAGCTTTCGCCTCGGGTACGCACCATCGAGCCGCGCGAAGCCGTGGCGGCGCTGCCGCTCGAGGTGGTCAACGTGTTTCTACGCCAGCACCGCCTGCAGGAAGCGGGCCGGGCGCTCAATGAGCTTGGCTACGTAATCGGCGGTGAGAACCAGCGCTTCATCAGTGGTGCCGGCGACACGCTCTACGTTCGTGGCGTGCTGCCTGCCGATACCCCGATGGGCTTTTATCGTCCCGGCGAAGAATACCTTTCCGCCAGCGGCGAGCCCCTGGGGCAAGAGCTCGTTTATATCGGCGAGGCGCGGTTTATCAGTCAGCAGGGCGATATCGCCCGCGTCGAGGCGCTCAGCGCCCGCCAGGAGGTGCGTAACAACGACATCGTGCTGCCTCTGGACGAGCCGATCGAAGCGGATTTTCAGCCGCGCGCGCCGTTGAACGATGTGGCCGGTCATCTCATTGCCGCGCCGGGCGGGGTGCGCTTCATCGGCCGACTGCAGGTCGTCGCCCTCGATCTCGGCACCGAAGATGGCCTGCAGCCGGGCCACGTCCTGCAGGTCGACCAGCAGGGGGAGCTGATCAGTGACCCGCGCAGCGGCGAGCTGACTCAGCTGCCCAGTACCCAGGGGGGGCTGATGATGGTGTTCAAACCCTATAGCCGCATGAGCTACGCGCTGGTGATGCAGGCCGCCAACGTGCTGTCGATCGGTGACGTGGTGCGCTCGCCCGAGCGGCAGCGCTAAGCGGCGCCAACGCTTATTCCTGACCAAGGAGGGCTCCAATGGACACGAACGCATGGCTTGCTCTGGCGGCGCTACCCGGCATGGGCGCTCATCGGCTCAAAACATTGACTGACCATGCGCCCGACTGGCCCTGGGGTTTTCTCGCTGCGCTGCCGGCGCCGGCGGCAAGCGCTCTGCGGCTCTGGCTCGATCACCCGGACAAGAGCCCGCTGCAGGCGTCTATCGACGCTGCGCGGCAATGGCTCGAGGCCGGTCCCGACCGCCACCTGCTGCACCGGGGTCACCCCGCCTGGCCTGCGCTTCTGGACGAGCTGCCCGACCCGCCGCCGGTGCTGTGGGCGCTGGGTGATCTCGCGGCGCTTTCCGGGCCCGGTATCGCCATGGTGGGCACCCGCAAACCGACCGCCGACGGCGGGCGCAACGCACGCGGCTTCGCCAATGATTTCGCCAGCCGCGGCTGGTGCGTGGTCAGCGGCATGGCGCTGGGCGTCGATGGTCTGGCCCAGCAGGCCGCGCTCGATGCCGGTGGTGCCACCGTTGCGGTGCTCGGATGTGGGGTAGACGTCATCTACCCGGCGAGCCATCGTGCGCTTTACCAGCAGCTCACCCAGGCGCCCGGGGCGCTGGTGCTCTCGGAGCACCCGCCGGGTACCCCGGCGCGGCCGGCCTACTTTCCGCGGCGCAATCGCATCATCACCGGGCTATCGCTTGGCACGTTAGTCATTGAGGCCACCGAGAAAAGCGGCAGTCTCGTCAGCGCGCGGCTGGCGCTGGAGCAGGGGCGCGAGCTGTTCGCGCTGCCGGGCTCGATCCACAACGTGCAGGCCGCCGGGTGTCTGTCGCTTTTGCGAAACGGCGCCACGCTCGCGCGCGGCGTCGACGACGTACTCGAAGAGCTTGGCCACTGGGCCGAGGCCTATCTGCCGCGCCGCGCTGAACCCCAAGCCGCCGCCCCGGTCCAGATAAGTAGCGTGCCCGACGCTCCGCTTGAGCGCGAACCGGATGCGCTGCTCGCCGCGCTCTCCACGACTCCGACGCCGATCGACTGGCTGGTCCAGCAGACGGCGCAGAGCGTGAGCGAGTGCCAGCAGCGGCTGTTGATGCTGGAACTCGACGGGCGGGTCGCTCAGCAGGCGGGCGGCTGGGTGCGGCTTCGCTAGGGCGTGATAAAATATCTCGATGACCGACCCCTACCGCCAGGAGGATGCCCCATGACATCGACCCAGGAACTTCAACGCGTGGCCCAGGCCCTGAGGGCAGGTCAGGTCATCGCTTGCCCGACCGAGGCGGTCTGGGGTTTGAGCTGCGACCCGGACAACGACGAAGCGTTGACCCGGCTGATGCGTTTGAAAGAGCGCGACCCGGCCAAGGGCGTGATTCTGGTTGCCGCCAGTATCACGCAGTTTGCCCCCTGGCTCGAGGCGCTGCCGCTGGCGCTGCACGCCCCGCTCGCCGCAAGCTGGCCAGGCCCCAATACCTGGCTCGTACCGGACAACGGCCGCAGCCACGCGCTGGTGCGCGGCGCCCACCAGAGCGTGGCGCTGCGGGTCACCGACCACCCGGTCATGGCCGCGCTGTGCAAGGCCTTCGGTGGCCCGCTGGTGTCGACTTCGGCCAACCGCGCCGCCGAGCCGCCGGCGATGAGCGCAGACGAAGTGCGCTCGATCTTCGGCGACGAGATCAATGCCGTGCTCGAAGGCGAGCTGGGCGGGCAGACGCGCCCCAGCACCATCCGCGATCTTGCCTCGGGCAAGGTGCTGCGCGCCTGACATGAGCCGCTTTCTGCGTGACGCCATGGAGGCCAGGCTCGGCGCAGCGCGGGCCGATGAGAACCCTGGCCCGTTTCCGGAAGGTGGTCTCGTGCGCCGCATTCACGGCGACTTCACGCCGATGATGTGCGGCGGCATCAGCGCGCTGCTTCTGCAAATGCTGCACCCGCTGGCGCTGGCCGGCGTGTGGGATCACTCCAACTTTCGTCACGACATGGTCGGGCGTCTGCGGCGCACCAGCGATTTCATCGCCACCACCAGCTTCGCCGATTTCGCCCAAGCGGAAGAGGCAATCGCCCGGGTACGGCGGGTGCACGCGAAGGTGCGCGGCCACGCCGCGGGTGGCCAACCCTACGCCGCCGACGACCCGGCACTGCTCACCTGGGTGCACGTGGCGGAGATGAGCCGCTTTCTGGCCGGCCATCTGCGCTACCGAAACCCGCAGCTCGGCCCCGCCGAGCAGGATCGCTACTTTTTCGAAACCGCCTGCATCGCCGAGGCGCTGGGGGCGCAAGACGTACCGGACAGCCGCGACGCGGTGGCGGCGTATCTCGAGGCGAAACGCGCCGAGCTCGTGATCGATGAGCGCACCCGCGACGTGGTGCAGGTGCTTTTGAGCGCGCCGCCGCGCCACCCGGTGCTGCGCCCGGCCGGGGCCCTGTTCATGCGCGCCGGTATCGACCTTCTGCCCGAGTGGGCCGCCGAGATGCTCGGGCTTGCCATGCCCGGGGTTCAGCGCCGGCTGGTGCGCGCAGGTATCAAAAGCGCAATGCCGATGATCAGCCGCGCGGTGCGAAGCGGCGCCTACCGCCGCGCGCTGACGCGCTATCAGCGCACGCCCTGAGGCGGCGGCTTCACCCTCGGCGGCTTACCCCTTACCATGAACGTCTTCATGCGCCCGCCCGCGCATCAACCCGAACACTGCCCTGGAGAGACCGTGGCTCACGAGCACCTTGATGACGTCAAACAGTACCTGCAACACCTTCAGGAGCGGCTCTGCGAGGCGCTGGCCGCCGAGGATGGCCGCGGCACGTTTCGCGAAGAGAGCTGGGAGCGCGAGGCCGGTGGCGGCGGGCGCTCGCGAGTGATCGAAAACGGCGCGCTGTTCGAGAAGGGCGGGGTCAACTACTCCCATGTGTATGGTGAAACGCTGCCGCCGTCGGCCACCGCCTCGCGCCCGGAGCTTGCCGGGCGCAGCTTTCACGCCGTGGGTGTCTCCTGGGTGCTGCACCCGGAAAACCCCCACGTGCCCACGAGCCACGGCAACGTGCGCTTTTTCATCGCCGAGAAAGAGGGTGAGCCGCCGGTATGGTGGTTCGGCGGTGGCATTGACCTTACGCCCTACTATCCGGTGTTCGAGGACGTGGTGCACTGGCATCGCGTGGTGCGCGATGCCTGCGCGTCCTTCGGCGACGACGTCTACCCGCGCTACAAGGCCTGGTGCGACGAGTACTTCTACCTGAAACACCGCGACGAAACCCGCGGCGTGGGCGGGCTCTTCTTCGATGATCTGAACGAGCCGGACTTCGCCACCGCCTTCGCGCTGCAGCGTGCGGTGGGCGACAGCTTTCTGGATGCTTATATTCCGATTCTCAAACGCCGGCGTGATACGCCCTGGGGTGAGCGCGAGCGCGACTTCCAGCTCTACCGGCGCGGGCGCTATGTCGAGTTCAACCTGGTGTGGGATCGCGGTACGCTGTTCGGCCTGCAAAGCGGTGGGCGTACCGAATCCATTCTGATGTCGATGCCGCCATTGGCGCGCTGGGAGTACGGCTATACGCCCGGGGCGGGCAGCCCCGAGGCGCATCTCGATGACTACCTCGTCCCCCGCGACTGGCTGGCCGAGGCCGACAAGCTGGGAGTAACCCCATGAGCGAGCGTTACTGCGTACTGGGCAACCCGGTCGCGCACTCCAAATCACCGCTGATCCACCAGGCGTTCGCCGCGCAGACCGGCCAGCTGCTGGAGTACACCGCAGAGCTCGCGCCGCTCGATGGTTTCGAGGCGGCCTGGCGTGCGTTTTGCGAAAGCGGCGGGCGCGGCGCCAACGTCACCGTGCCTTTCAAGCAGGAAGCCTTTGCACTTTGCGACACCCTGAGCGAGCGCGCCCGGCGCGCCGGCGCGGTGAACACACTGATCAATGGCCAGAACGGCCGCATTTACGGCGATAACACCGACGGTATCGGCCTGCTACGTGATTTGACCGCGCACGATGTCGCCCTCGCCGGCAAGCGCGTGCTGGTGTTGGGGGCCGGCGGCGCGGTGCGCGGTGCGCTCGCGCCTTTATTGGCAGAGCGCCCCGATGAGCTTTTGATCATCAATCGCACCGGTGCCAAAGCCGAAGCGCTGGCGCGGGATTTCGCGGACGTGGGCGCGGTGCGCGGGGGCAGTTACGACGCTTTGGAGGGGACCTTCGATCTGGTGATCAATGCGACCAGCGCGAGCCTTTCCGGCGAGCTTCCGCCGCTGCCCGAAGGACTTTTTACCCCCGGGGGCGTCGCCTACGACATGATGTACGGTGTTGAGCCCACGGTATTTCTGCAGTGGGCGAAAACGCAAAAGGCCGCCACGGTGGACGGCCTGGGAATGCTGGTCGAGCAGGCGGCGGAGGCGTTTTTTCTCTGGCGTAACGTGCGCCCGGAAACGGTGCCGGTGCGCGCGCTGCTGCGCGAAACGCTCACCCGTTGAGTCCGGCATGCGGCCGGACTCGCTCCACTTAAGGGCGCGGGCAGTTGGGCGCGCGGCCCTGGCTCCGGGCCTGCTCATAGCTTGCCATGGCCTGGCCCATGGTGGCCTGAAGCCCTTCGATACGCTGACCCTGACTTGGGTGGGTGGACATCCACGCCGGCGGCGCACCGCCGCTGGACGCCGCCTGCATGTTTTCCCAAAGCGTGACGCTTTCGCGCGGGTCGAAGCCTGCCTGGGCCATCAGGTTCTGGCCGATGGTGTCAGCTTCGCTTTCGTGACGGCGCGAAAAGGGCAGCGCGATGCCGTACTGCGCGCCCATGCCCAGCACGCCCATGAGCTGCTGGCCGCCGGCGGATTGCCCCGCAGCGCCGGAGATCACCGATAGCCCAAGCGAGGTGGCGCTTTGGGTCGAGGCGCGCTCGTTGGCGTGGTTGGCCAGCACGTGGCCGATTTCGTGGCCCACGACCGAGGCGAGCTGGTCCTGGTTGGTGGCGATATCGAGCATGCCGGTGTTCACGCCCATGTAGCCACCGGGCAGGGCGAAGGCGTTGGGCTGCTCGGATTCGAATACGCGCACCTGCCAATCCATGCTGCGCTGGCGCTCCGGCAGCACGTCGACGATGGCGTTGGTGATGCACTGCACGTAGCGCAGGCTCGCCTGATCACCCATCGGCACGTCCTGCTGATACTGGGCAAACGCCTGCTGACCCATCTGATTCAGCTCGGCGTCCGACAACAGTAACAGCTGCGAGCGACCGGTGGGGGAAGTGCTACAGGCGGCGAGCGAGACGCACAGTGTGGTAACGGCAAAAGGACGAAGCCAGCGCATAAAAAATCCTTGTCGGCGAAAAAAGCCGTATGAAAATGAAAGATCCGTTTCGGAACGATCCGTTTCGAGTAGTTTTATCATAACGCAGCGCGCGGGCAAATGCGGGCAGCGAATCCGCCAGACCGCACGTTTGGGGCCGCCGCGCCGCTGAGTTAGCGTGTCTGAGTGAGTTGGCCGTCGGGGCCGACGTTGAACCGCAGTGTCGGCGTCAGCACCCCGGCGGGGAGGGTCACGCCCAGCCCGCTCAGGCTTCCCGGCGTGATCGCAAGCTCGCTGCCCTGGGGCAGCGCGCCCCGCTCGGCAAGCTGTCGGGCCAGGTCGATCATCGGGCGCAGGCGCTGGGGGTCGGTGGCGAGAACATCCAGGGATAGCGGCAGACGAAGGTTCGGCCCCGCCCCCGGCGTTAGCGACACGGTTTCACCGTAGCGCCCGGTGACCGGGTCTGCCCCGGGCATGTCCACTGCCCAGTTGAAGCCCGCCATGTTCACCGCCGGCATCCCCCGAGGCAGGTCCAGCCCGAGTGCGAGAGTGGCCTGAATCGGCAGGCTGCCCGAGCGCAGGCTCGAGGCCAGCATGTTGGGCAGGCCGGCCGCGTCGAATCCGCTATTCAGGTCATAGGAGCCGACCCGGACGTTTTCGACCGTCGCGGAGGTCACCGACAGGCGAAAGGCGTTGAAAGCGGTTTGCGGCATGGTCATGCAGCCGGTGAGCAGGGCGGCCACGCTGAAAAGGGTCAGCCAGCGAAAGCGGCGCACGAAATACGACATGACGTCCCTCCTGTGAAGGGCGAGTAGAAGTGGATCAACCCGGGTTATTTGAGGTAGGGCGCCGGTTTTTGTCAATCTTATTCGAAACGCACCGCATCATGGATGAGGGCTGTAGGAGCAGGCGTTAGCCAGCGATGCAGCGCAAAGCGCTGCCGGGGTTGAGCAGGCACCATAAAAAACGCCCGTCTCGTGACGAGGCGGGCGCTGTTCGAGCGGGTATACGGCTTCCAATCAGCGGCGCTTCTGGCGCGCCTCTTTGGTGCGGTTGAGCTCGCGCTTTTTGGCCTTCTCCTTGTCGCTGGCGCCGGCCATCTGATCGAAGGGGTTGTCGCCGGAGCGGAACTCGAAGCGCATCGGCGTGCCGCGCACCTTGAGCACCTTGCGGAAGGTGTTGGTCAAGTAGCGCCGGTAGGCTTCCGGCAGCGAGCTCGTCTGGTTGCCGTGAACCACGATGATCGGCGGGTTGCTGCCGCCCTGGTGGGCCATGCGCAGCTTGATGCGCCGGCCGTGGACCATGGGCGGCGGGTGCTGGCTCACCGCGTCCTGCAACAGCGTCGTCAGGCGGTTGGTCGACCAGTGGGCGTTGGCGGCCTCGAACGCGCGCTCGATCGAGGGGTAAAGATCGCCCACCGCGGTGCCGTGCAGCGCCGAGATGAAGTGCATCTCGGCGTAGTCGGCAAAGCCCAGCCGGCGCTTGATCTGGCTGCGCATCTTCTCGCGCGCCTCGTGCTCCAGCCCGTCCCACTTGTTGACCGCCAGCACCAGCGCCCGGCCGGTAGTCAGCACGTAGTCCAGAAGGTGCAAATCTTGCTCGACCAGCCCGCTTCGAGCATCCAGCACCATGATGGCGACGTGGCACTCCTTGATCGCCTCCAGCGTCTTGATGATCGAGAACTTCTCGGCGATCAGGCTGACGTTCTTGCGCCGGCGCACACCGGCGGTGTCGACCAGTACGAACGGCTTGCCGCGGCGCTCGAAAGGAATCTCGATGGCGTCGCGGGTGGTGCCGGCTTCGTCGAACACCACCACGCGCTCTTCGCCGAGCAGCCGGTTGACCAGGGTGGATTTACCCACGTTGGGGCGGCCGATGACGCCGATGCGAATCCCCTTGCTGCCAGTGTCGGCGGGGATGTCGGCGTCGCGCTCGGGAAAGGGCTCGAGCACGGTGTCGATCAGCTGGGAAACGTTGCGCCCATGGGCGGCGGCGATCGGCCAGGGATCGCCGAGGCCCAACCCCCAGAAGTCACCCATCGCCGAGTGCTCTTCGAGCCCGTCGGTCTTGTTGACTACAAGCCAGGTCTTTTTCTGGTTGACCCGCAGGTGGTTGGCGATCGCCTCGTCGGCGACGTTGAGCCCGGCGCGGGCGTCGACCAGAAACAGCACGATGTCGGCTTCGTCGATGGCGGCGAGCGACTGCTCGGCCATCGCCGCGTCGATGCCTTCCTCGTCGCCGCTGATGCCGCCGGTGTCGATGACCGTGTAGGTCTTGTTACCCAGCAGGCCGTTACCGTACTTGCGATCGCGGGTCAGACCGGGAAAGTCGGCCACCAGCGCGTCGCGGGAACGCGTCAGGCGGTTGAACAGCGTCGATTTGCCCACGTTGGGCCGACCGACCAATGCAATGACGGGTGTCATGGAGCGATTTCCAACGTTTGCAGCCGGCCGTTGTTGGCCTGTACATGAAGCGTGCTGCCTTCGCTGACCGGGCGCAGGCTTATGCCGGATTTATGGACCCGGGTGCGGCCGACGATGTTGCCTTCGCGAGCGTCGATCAGGTGCACGTAGCCTTCGAAGTCGCCCACGGCCAGGCGGCCGTTGGCGAAGGCCGGCGCGGTCAGCTTGCGATCTTCGAGTGCGGCGTTGCGCCAGATTTCCTGGCCGCTGCCCGCGTCCAGCGCCACGACTTGACTGTCGTCGGTGACGACGAACAGAGCGTTGCCGACCAGCACCGGCGTATGGCGGCTGGAAAGATTGGTTTCCCACAGCACGCCGCCTTGGGTCGCTTCGAGCGCCACGACGCGGCCGTTATAGCTGGTCACGAACAGGCGACCGTCCGGGCTCAGCACCGGCTGGCCGGCGAGATCGACGAGCCGTTCGACTTCGCTGCGCCCGCGCGGGGTGGCGATCTGCTGCTCCCACAGCGGCTGGCCGCTGCGGTTATCCAGCGTGGTCAGGCGGCCGTTGGCCTGGCCGACGAAGGTGACCGGGTCGATGACCATGGGGGTGCCGGTGCCGCGAAGCGTCAGCGCCGGCTGGGAGCTGGTATAGATCCAGCGCTCGGCGCCGGTGGCCCGGTCGAGCGCGGTGACCTGGCCATCGACGCTTTGCACGATGAGAAGCTGCTGGTTGGCCTGCGGAGCCGCCAGTACTTCGCTGGAAACCCGCGAGCGCCAGTTGACGCTGCCATCGCTTTGATCGATCGAGATGACTTCGCCGTTGCGCGTGCCGAGATAGAGCTGGCCGGCGATGGCGTTGAGCGCGCTCGACAGCGGCGTGTCGAGGTCGATGCGCCACTGGCGGTTGCCGTTTTGCGCGTTGAACGCCATCACCACGCCCTGGGCGTCGGCGGCGAACACGGTGTTGCCTTCACGCGCGGGCTCGATGGGGTAGCGGGCGCGGCCCAGCCCATCACCGACGTTCTGGTGCCAGGCGCTCGACACCGTGGTGGTCTCGTTGAAGCTGGTCAGCGGCGTGGGCACGTGGGTAGGCTCGCTTTTGCTGGCACAGCCGGCCAGAAGCGCGATGGCCGCGGCGCCGAGCGCCGTTTTCATGGAACGGGAGTTCAGGAGTCTGGTCGTCATCAGGAGGTCGCCTCCTCGGCGCCAAGGTCGTCTAACTTGAACTGTATGCCGTAAAGCGACTGGTTCTGCTCGTCGGCAGCCAGCGCTTGTTGCCAGGCCTCGCGCGCGCCCTGGGTATCGCCCAGCGCGGCGAAAGCGTCGCCGCGAGCGTCAAGGCGCTGGGCGGCGAGGGAGTCGGCCATCGGCTCGTCGAGTAGCGTAATCGCCTGCTCCGGGTTGCCCTGGGCGATTTCGACGCGCGCCAGGCGCAGCCTTGCAAGGCTCTGCAGGTAGTCGTGGGAGGCGCCGTCGACGGCGCGCTCCAGCGCCTCGCGCGCGGCGTCCAGATCGCTTTGATCCACGGCCAGGCGCGCCTCGATCAAAAGCGCAAGCTCGGCGTAGAGCGTGCTGCCGTAGTCGTCGTTGATCTCGTTGACCAGCCGCTGCGCGGTCTGGAACTGCTCGGCGCTCTGCTCCGGCGCGGCGCTGATGGTGACCAGCTGCTGGTAGCGGGCCGACGCCGCCGCGGACTGTCCCTCCTGGTAGTTCTGCCAGGCGTGCCAGCCAAATACGCCCGCCGCGGCGATCACCGCCCCCGCGATCAGCGAGGTACCGTTCTCTTTCCACCAGCGCTTGATCACATCAAGCTGTTCTTCTTCGCTTCTCAGCTCCGCCACGGGCGGTCTCCTTGTTCGGGTTGTCGATTCGAGGGCGTCGAATCAGCCGTCGAGCAGCGCGTCGAGCGTGGCAGGTAGCGCACGCTGCTCGACGGTTTGCTGCTCGCGCGCGTCGCGCAGGAACTTGATCGTGACCGTCTGGTTGGCCACTTCGTCTTCGCCGAGCAGCAGCGCCAGGCACGCCGTGCTCTTGTCGGCTTTTTTCATCCGGCTCTTGAAGCTGCCGCCACCGCAGTGAAGCGCAAGCTTGAGCGTAGGCAGCTCGCCGCGCAGCGTTTCGGCAAGGGTCAGCGCGGCGGTAGTGGCGCTATCGTCCAGCGCCATGAGGTAGACGTCGCTTCCGCCAAGTGCCTCATCGGGGACGAGTTCGAGAGTTTCGAGCAGCAGAATCAGCCGCTCGATGCCCATGGCGAAGCCCACCGCCGGGGTGGGCTTGCCGCCGAGCTGCTCGACCAGGCCGTCGTAGCGCCCGCCGGCGCACACCGTGCCCTGGCTACCAAGCGCCGTGGTGGTCCACTCGAACACCGTGCGCGAGTAGTAGTCGAGCCCGCGAACCAGGCGCGGGTTGACCACGTAGTCGATACCGGCGGCCTCGAGCATCGCTTTCAGCGACGCGAAGTGCTCGATGGAGGTCTCGTCCAGATGATCCAGAAGCTGCGGCGCGGCGTCGAGCATCTCGGCCATCGCCGGGTTCTTGGAATCCAGAATGCGCAGCGGGTTGCTCTCGAGGCGGCGCAGCGAATCCTCGTCGAGCAGCGCCTTGTGCTCGTTGAAGTAGGCTACCAGGGTGTCGCGGTAGGCGGCGCGCGCCTCGAGCGAACCCAACGAGTTGAGCTCGAGGGTGACGTGCTCGTAAAGCCCAAGCTCTTTCCAGAGCCGAGCGGTGAGCAGGATCAGCTCGGCGTCGATGTCCGGGCCTTCGAAGCCGTAGGCTTCGACACCCACCTGATGGAACTGGCGGTAGCGGCCTTTCTGCGGGCGCTCGTGGCGAAACATCGGCCCCTGGTACCAGAGCCGCTGGGTCTGGTTGTACAGAAGGCCGTGCTCCATGGCCGCGCGCACGCAGCTCGCGGTGCCTTCCGGGCGGAGGGTGAGGCTGTCGCCGTTTCTGTCCTCGAAGGTATACATTTCCTTTTCGACGATGTCGGTCACTTCGCCGATGGAGCGAGCGAACAGCGCGGTCTGCTCGACGATGGGCATACGAATCTCGTCGAAGGCGTAGCGCTGCATCAGTGCGCGCACTTTCTCTTCGAAAAACTGCCAGCGCGGGCTTTCGCCGGGCAGCAGGTCGTTCATGCCGCGAATCGCCTGGATCTTTTTACTACCGGACTTGCTCAATGAAAACTCCTTGTCAGCACGGGACGCCAGGCGCCCCGCCTTGCGCGCGTTACACGCTTTTGGTGATAACGGCGTCCTGCTGCTGCTGTTTAAGGCGCACCTTCTCGCGGATCAGGGCTTCGAGGTCGTCGACCAGATGGTCGTTGCGCAGCTTGCTCGCGGGCTTGCCGTCGATGTAGACCAGGTTCGCTGGCGACCCGCCGGTCAGGCCGATATCGGTCTCCTTGGCTTCACCGGGGCCGTTGACCACGCAGCCGATCACCGAGACGTCCAGCGGCGTCATGACGTCTTCCAGACGCTCCTCGAGCTGGTTCATGGTGTCGATGACGTCGAAATTCTGGCGCGAGCAGCTCGGGCAGGCGATGAAGTTGATGCCCTTGGCGCGCAGCTTCAGGCTCTTGAGCATGTCGAAACCGACCTTGATCTCTTCCACCGGGTCGGCGGCGAGCGACACGCGAATGGTATCGCCGATGCCGTCCATCAACAGCATTCCGAGGCCAATCGAGGATTTTACCGTGCCCGAGCGCAGCCCGCCGGCTTCGGTGATCCCCAGATGCAGCGGCTGCTCGATGCGGGCGGCGAGATCGCGGTAGGCAGCGACCGCCATGAACACGTCCGAGGCCTTGACGCTGACCTTGAACTCCTGGAAATCGAGTCGGTCGAGGTAGTCGATATGGCGCATGGCGGATTCCACCAGCGCCGCCGGGGTCGGCTCGCCGTACTTCTTCTGCAGGTCTTTCTCGAGGGAGCCGGCGTTGACGCCGATGCGAATCGGAATGCCGTGGTCGCGGGCGGCGTTGACCACCGCCTTGACGCGGTCCTCGCGACCGATGTTGCCCGGGTTGATGCGCAGGCAGTCGACGCCGAGCTCCGCCACTCGCAGGGCGATCTTGTAGTCGAAGTGGATGTCCGCCACCAGCGGCACGTCGACGCGGGCCTTGATGCGCCCGAACGCCTCGGCGGCGTCCATGTCCGGCACGGAGACGCGCACGATGTCGGCACCGGCCTTTTCCAACTGCTGGATCTGGCCGACGGTGGCGTCGACGTCCAGCGTGTTGGTGTTGGTCATGCTCTGTACCGCGATGGGTGCATCGCCGCCGACGGCGACCTTGCCAACGTGAATCTGGCGAGACGGACGGCGCTTGATTGGAGAAGGGGCGTGCATAGGACGGATCACTCTCCCAGAGTAAAGCGGGCAACGTTGTTGGCACCGGCGCGAGCCGCCAGGTCGACGACGCCGCCCTGGTAGATCAGCTCTACGCCGGTGGCGTTACCGATGGTGAGTCGAAAGGGCGGCTGGCCCTCAACCGTGGCCGTGGTGCCCGGGGTTTGCAGGCCCACGAATACGCGCTGATTGGTGGCATCGAAAATTTCGGTCCAGGACTGCTCCGAGAAGGTCAGCTCCAGGGTGTTGGGGTCGACGTCCGCCGCGGCCAGTGCATCAACGAGCGACTGGGCGGCGGCGATGGCCTCATCGGAGACGACCGGGTCGGGCTCGCTAACCGGCGCTTCGTTTTCGTCTTGCGCGTTTGCGCCGGCGTTCGGGGCTTGCCCGGCGGCGCTCGGCGCTTCGCTGGGCGCGGCGGTCGGCGTATTCGGCAGCGCCGGGGTGGCGTCCGGGTTAGACGCCGCGAGCTCGCTCTGCTCCTCGGCAGTGGGGGCGGCGCCCATGCTCGGCGGCTCGCTGCCGCCGCGGCTTTGCCACCACATCACCGTGACACCGATCAGCCCGACCACGACCAGCAGGGTGACGAGTTTGAAAAGCCAGGCGCCGACCTTCGAAGGCGGGCGGGACGTGGTGACCGGCGTGACCTTACGCTCGGCCTCGGCGGTACCGAAGCGCGCCTTGTAAGCGTCGAGCACCGCCTGCTCGTCCATACCGAGGTATCGGGCGTAAGCGCGCAGGTAGCCGCGACGATAGGCGGCGACGGGGATTTCGTCGTACTGGTCGCGCTCCAGGCCATCGACCACGGCGGGGCGCAGATTGAGCGCCTGGGCGGCTTCGGCCAGCGGTACACCCAGCTGCTCGCGCTGGTGGTTCAAAAGCTCGCCCGGCGAGGCGGTAGCGGTGGCGGTATTCTCGTGTAAGTGCATGTCGCTCATGGCTGAGCATCCTTCAATAATTAGGTGGTCAGGGCGCGGACGCGGCCATCGACTGGCGCTGATACTCGGCGGCGGCGCTTTCATCGCCGCGCTCGCGGGCGACCGAAGCGGCGAGCCTTAGCGCCTGCGGGTCGGGACCTGCCAGCTGCAGATAACTTTGCAGCGGCGCCCAGGCGCGGTCGAAATTACCCTGAGAAGCTTCCAGTTCGGCTAACATTAAATACCCGCGCGGACTCCGCGGGTCGATACTTTGGGCGCGGGCGAAACGCTCGCGTGCGCGCTCGACATCGTCGAGCGCCATGTAACACTGCCCCAGGTTGGTGAAAAGCTGGGCGCGATTGGCATACTGCGCGTCCTGAGACGCGATTTCCAACTGTTCGCAGGCCTCGCTGAACCGGGCCTGCTGGTATAAAAACGCGGCGTAGTTGTTACGCGCGCGGGTAAAGTTCGGCTCGGCGCTGACCGCCTGTTGAAAGTAGCGCTGGGCGAGCTGATTTTCGCCCTGCTGTTGATAGACCAGCGCCATGCCCTGGAGCGCCTCGGCGTGGCGCGGGTCGATCTCGATGGCGCGGTCCAGCGCATTGAGCGCGCGCGCCAGATTGCCGCGCTCGAGGTACGCCACCCCGAGCTGGCTGTAGGCATCGGCGGCGCTTTCCCCGGTCGACGGCGAGGGCGAAGTGCTTTGGGTAGCGCACCCGGCGAGCATCACGCTGCCCAATAGCAGGGACAAAAGCGGTACTCGAAAAGCGGTGGTGCGCCTGGCGTAGCCAATCATTATCGCCCTCGTGAATGAGTGTTCATCCGCCGTATGAGTCGGCGCTGCCGGGTATTGCACACCGCGCACCGGTAAACGGTATGTCGATGAACGGTATGTCAATCAATCAAATGTCGGTGAACAGTATGCCGGTAAAAACCAGGGTTCATCAAAGCGCTGTGTCGGGTGGAAGTCAAGGCGCGTTAGTCGGCGTCGAGCTGGACCGACTGGATGTAGCGCGCGCTGCGCTTGGTGCGGTCCTTGACCCGACCCACCAGCTGCCCGCAGGCGGCGTCGATATCGTCGCCGCGCGTCATGCGAACGGTGGCGTTGTAGCCCAGATCGTAAAGCCACTGCTGAAAGCGCATCACCTGATTGCGTGACGGCTTTTCGTAGCCGGAATTGGGGAACGGGTTGAACGGAATCAGGTTGATCTTGCAGGCCAGCTCCTTGAGCAGCTCGGCGAGCTGTTCGGCGTGCTCCTGCTGATCGTTGACATCCTTGATCAGCGTGTACTCGATGGTGACCTGGCGGTTCTCCGGCGCCTTGGCCAGATACCGGTGGCAGGCATCCAGCAGCGCGCGGATGTTGTACTTGCGGTTGATCGGCACCAGCTCGTTTCGAAGCTCGTCGGTCGCGGCGTGCAGCGAAATCGCAAGGCTTACGTCGATCTCGTCGCCGAGTTTGTCGAGCATCGGCACCACGCCGGAGGTCGAGAGCGTCACGCGACGCTTGGAGAGACCGTAACCGCTGTCGTCGAGCATCAGCTTCATCGCCGGCACGACGTTGTCGAAGTTCAAAAGCGGCTCACCCATGCCCATCATCACCACGTTGGTGACCGGGCGATTGGCGGTGTCGCGGCGCGGGCCGACGCTTCTTTGCGCGACCCACACCTGGCCGATGATCTCGGCGGCGGTGAGGTTGCGCTGAAAGCCCTGCTTGCCGGTGGAGCAGAAGCTGCAATCCAGCGAGCAGCCCACTTGCGATGACACGCAGAGCGTGCGCCGCTTGCCGTTTTCCGCCGGGATCAGGACCGTTTCCACGTAGCTGCCGTCTTCCACCTCGAGCACCCACTTGCGCGTGCCGTCACTGGAGGTGCCTTCGTACACCACGCGCGGCCCGCGAATTTCCGCCACCTGGCCGAGCTTCTCACGCAGCGCCTTGGAGAGGTTGGTCATCGCGGTGAAGTCATCGATGCCCTCCTGGTGGATCCACTTCATCAGCTGGGCGGCACGGAACTTCTTCTCGCCAATGGAGAGAAAGAACGCCTCCATCTGCGCGCGGGAAAGCCCCAGCAGATTGGTCAGTGCCGGTGCGGTATCAGCGGTTGAGTGGGAGGCGGCGTGCGCGCTCGGCGTGTGTTGGGCTACGGTGGTGGTCGTCATGGCTCGGCGCTTGGAAAGGGCGGGGGCGAACCCCCGCGAAAGTGGCCAGCAACGCGGTTCGAGACGGCGCGCTTAGCGCGGGCAGATCTCGTCGTTGCCGAAGAAGTAAGCGATTTCGCGCTCGGCGCTCTCGGCGGAGTCGGAGCCGTGAACGGCGTTGGCGTCGATGGTTTCGGCGAAGTCGGCGCGGATGGTGCCGGCTTCGGCTTCTTTCGGGTTGGTCGCGCCCATCAGGTCGCGGTTTTTGGCGATCGCGCCTTCACCTTCGAGAACCTGAACGACGACCGGGCCGGAGGTCATGAAGCCGACCAGGTCCTTGAAGAAGGGACGCTCCTTGTGCTCGGCGTAGAAACCGCCGGCTTTCTCCTCGGAGAGGTGCAGCATTTTGGCGGCAACGACCTTGAGACCGGCCTTTTCGAAACGCGCGATGATCTCACCGATCGCATTCTTGGCAACGGCGTCGGGCTTAATGATGGAAAGAGTGCGTTCAGTCGCCATGGGAATCTCCTTGAGGGCTAAAACAGAAAGGGCCGCTTCTTTGGAAGCGGCACACTTGAGGATCGCTCTTGGCCGGCGGGACCCCCGGCCGAGTGGGCGCGATTATAGCGCCTCCCAGCGGGGATGAATACCGATTCGACTAAACCGTGAAGCTCTCGCCGCAGCCGCACTCGTCCTTGACGTTGGGGTTGTTGAAGCGAAAGTAGCGATTGAGCCCTTCGCTGACGTAGTCGACTTCGCTGCCGTCGAGCATCGCCAGCGCCTCGGGGTCGACGTAGACGCAGGCGCCGTGCTCTTCAAAGCGCACTTCGTCGGCCTTTGCTTCATCGGCGAAGTCGAGCACGTAGCTGTAGCCCGAGCAGCCGCTCGGCTTGACCGCAACGCGAAGGCCAAGGCCCTGACCTCGCTCGTCCAGCACGTGGCGAATCTGTTGGGCGGCGTTGGGCGTGATCGTGAGTGTTGCCATTACATGTTCCTTTTGAAGTCGAATCTGACCGGCTCAGTGGGCGGCGGCCGGCGCGCGCAGGCCGCTCACGGCATGGTGGATCAGATCCAGCGCATGATCGATGTCATGGTCGGTGGTAAAGCGGCCAAAGCTGAAGCGAAGCGACGCGTGGGCGAGCTCGCGCGGGGTACCCACTCCGAGCAGTACATAAGAGGGCTCCACGCTTGCCGAATTGCACGCCGACCCGGTCGAGACCGCCAGGTCGCGCAGCGCCATCAGCAGCGCCTCGCTATCCACGCCTTCGAAGGCCACGTTGACGATGTTGGGTACGCCGTGCTCGGCGGGCGAGTTGACGTGAATGCCACCCACCTCGTCGAGCCCGGCCAGAAAGCGCGCGCTCAGTTCGGCGATACGCGCTTGATCCGGGCCGCTGTGCTCGCCCATCATCGCGAACGCCTCGCCCATCCCGGCGATCTGGTGCGTGGGCAGCGTGCCTGAGCGCATACCGCGCTCGTGGCCGCCGCCGTGAATGAGTGCTTCGACCCGAATATCCGGGTGGCGTTTCACGTAGAGCGCGCCCACACCTTTCGGCCCATAAGCCTTGTGGGCGGAGAGCGACATCAGATCGACCTGCTGGGCGGCAACGTCGAGCGCGATGCGACCCACCGCCTGGGCGGCGTCGGTGTGAAACGCCGCGCCGAAGGCGTGGGCGGTGTCCGCCAGCGCCTTGAGATCATTGACCGTGCCCAGCTCGTTGTTCACCGCCATCAGCGAAACCAGCGTGGTGTCGTCGCGTAGCGCGCTTTCAAGCTGTGCGGGGCTGATGCGACCGTCGCGCCCCGGGGTGAGCCAGGTCACCTCGAAGCCTTCGCTTTCGAGCGCTTTGGCGGTGTCCACGACGGCCTTGTGCTCGATGATCGAGGTCACCAGGTGCATGCCGCGTTCGCGGTTGGCGCGCATGAAGCCGGTCAGCGCCAGGTTGTCGGCCTCGGTGGCGCCGCTGGTCCAGACGATCTCCCGCGGGTCGGCGCCGATGGTGTCGGCCACCTGGCGGCGCGCCTGCTCGACCGCCTGCTCCGCCTGCCAGCCGAGCATGTGGCTGCGCGACGCCGGGTTGGCGAAGAGCTGATCCACCGTCAGGTAGCGCTGCATGACCCGAGCCACGCGCTCATCCACCGGCGTGGTGGCGGCGTAATCCAGGTATACGGGGAGCGGGGGAGCGGTCGGTGTCGGCATGGTGTCCAGCGGCTGATTCAGCGTTGAAAGGGCAGTCATTGAGACGAGGCGAGAATGCTCGCATCGACCCGGTGGCGCTGACGGCTTGCGGTGTGCAGCACGTCCGGGCGCTTGGCGAGCTCTGCAAGCGTTACATCATCGAGAAACCGACGAATCTGGCTGGAAAGCTCGCACCATAGATAGTGAGTCAAGCATATATCGCCCTGTTGGCAATCCGACATGCCCTGACAGCGCGTGGCATCGACGCGCTCGTCCACCGCGTCGATCACCTGGGCGACGCTGATGGCGTCGAGCTCGCGCGCGAGCAGATAGCCGCCGCCGGGGCCGCGCACGCTCTTGATCAGCCCCGCCCGGCGAAGCCGTGCAAAGAGCTGCTCCAGATACGAAAGCGAAATCTCCTGACGTTTGGAAATATCGCCCAGACACGTCGGGCCCTGCTCGGCGTGCAGCGCCAGATCGAGCATTGCCGTAACGGCGTAACGGCCTTTGGTGGTCAAACGCATAGGGTATCCCGGTGCCAACCTTGGGCGCATTGACGAAAGTGTGGCCCCATTATGGGAAATCCCGAGTACTTTGGTCAACTATTACGCGGCGAGCCGACAGCAGGCACCCGGCTCAGCGTTTGGGCTGCTCGGTATCGGCGGGCTCGACGCGTGGGGCGGGCTTTTGCGGCTCGGGGCTCACGCCGTCACAGCCGGTGTCGCGCTCGTCGAGAAGCCCGGCGAAATCCTCGCTGTTGAGCTCGGGCAACTGGCCTTCACGGTAGCCGGCGTCGAGCTTTCGCAAAGTGGCGCACATGCGCTCAAGCCGCCCGTCGACGGCGTGCATATGATCGAGCATCGCCTGCATCGAGCGCGCGACCGGATCGGGCATGTCCTGGCTGACGCCGTAGGCGTCGAAGCCGAATTTCTGGCAGATCGCCTCGCGCCGGGCCGGATCGACCTCGAGCGCGGCTTCGACGTCCGGCTCCGGGCGCTTGACGATTTTGCCGGGGATGCCGACCACCGTGGCGCCAGCGGGCACCTCCTTGGTGACCACCGCGTTGGAGCCGATCTTGGCCCCGGCGCCCACGGTGAAGGGGCCGAGAATCTTGGCGCCGGCGCCGACGATCACGCCGTCGCCCAAGGTCGGATGGCGCTTGCCCTTGTTCCAGCTGGTGCCGCCCAGGGTCACGCCCTGGTACAGGGTGACGTTATCGCCGACCAGCGCGGTTTCACCGATCACCACGCCCATGCCGTGGTCGATGAAAAAGCGCCGCCCGATGGTCGCGCCCGGGTGGATCTCGATGCCGGTCAGCCAGCGCCCGAAGGTGGAGATGCTGCGCGCCAGCCACTTGAGGTTCTTCTTCCACAGCCAGTGGGCGCCGCGATGCAAAAGCAGTGCGTGAAGTCCCGGGTAGTTGGTCAGCACTTCGAGGAAGTTGCGCGCCGCGGGGTCGCGGTCGAACACGCTGTTGATATCTTCACGCAAGCGTTCAAACATGAAAGGTCCTTCGTTTGGGCGACAGCGCCGCGCCTCGATGGGTCATCGAACGCAGGCGGTGGGGGAGAGTAGCGTTGTGGGGGCTGCCGCCCCGGGATTCAAGTCCGCTTCCAGTCCAGCGCTTTGTCAACCGCCGCTTTTTCCGTGGCGGTGAGCACGCCGCGCAAAATGCTCATTTCCATTTTTTCCACCCGCGCGCGCAGATAGAGCCTTCTGAGCCGGGCCATCAGCTGGCGGGGTTTATCCGGGTCGTGAAAGTCGATCGCGATCAGGGTGCGCTCCAGATGCTCGAAGTAACGCTCGAGCTCCTCGTGGGTCGCGAGCTCGTCGTCGCCTTCTGGCTCGGCGGGCGCGCTCTGGCTATCGAGCCAGGCCAGGCGGCACTCGTAGGCGACGACCTGCACCGCCGCGGCCAGGTTCAGCGAGCTGAAATCACTGTTGGTGGGGATGTGCACGTGGGCGTGGCAGCGCTGAAGCTCGGCGTTGGTCAGCCCGCTGTCCTCGCGGCCAAACACCAGCGCCACCCGGGCGTTGTCGGCCCGGCACTCGTTGGCAAGCCGGCCGCCGAGCTCGCGCGGGGCCAGCATCGGCCAGGGCAGCGCGCGTGAGCGGGCGCTGGCGCCCACGGCCAGGGTGGTATCCGCCACCGCCTCTTCCAGCGTGTCGACCACCCGGGCCTGGTGCAGCAAGTGATCCGCACCGGAGGCCCGCGAGATGCTCTCCTGGGTGATCACCTCGCAGCGCGGCGCGACCAGGCGAAGATCGCCAAGGCCCATGTTGTGCATGGCGCGGGCAACGGCGCCGATGTTGCCGGGGTGACTGGTGCCGATAAGCACGATGCGGATGCGCTCAAGCATGACAAGGCTCGGTGGTGATGAAAAGGCGCAGTTTAGCATGAGTCGATAGCAAGCCCGAGGGGGCTCTGTTAGAATTGCGCGCCAAAGGTTCGCCCACCCTCCGTTTACCTGACGCTCTCCGGGCGGCCCACCGTTCTTTAACATCACCGTGACAAGGTTTGATCATGACTCCAGTGGTCCAGTTTGCGCTGCGCGCCGCGCGCAGCGCCGCCGAACAATTTCTTCGCGTTCGTGAGCGCATCGAAAACGCTCACGAAGAAGCCAGCCTCGAGCGCATTCTCGACGACGCCGCGCGCAAGGCAGAAGCCACGATCGTGCACCAGCTCGAGCGCGGCTATCCCCAGCATGGCATCACCGGGCGCTACACCGCCCATAAAGCCGGCGAAGGCGACGGCGCCGAGACCCTCTGGAAGATTGAACCGCTTCACGGCTACTCCAACGTCGCCGTAGCGGGTAAAGGCTTTGCACTCACGGTGGTGTGTCTGATCAAGGGGCGGCCCGAGCACGCCGTCATCATCGCGCCCTTCGGCGACGACGAGTACATCGTCAGCCGCGGCGGCGGCGCCCAGCACAACGACAAACGCATGCGCGTGAGCAAAGCCACCGCGCTTGCCGGTACCCGTATGGCGATGAGCCTGCCGCCCGCCTGGCTGCGCGACAAGCACCTGCCCGCCTATCTCAGCGTCATTCAACACATCGCCCCGCAAACCGATACCCTGATCGCCACCGGCAGCGGCCTGCTGGATATCTGCGAACTCGCCTGCGGGCGCGTCGACAGCGTCTTCGTGCTGGGCCTCGAAGAGCAGGACCTGCACGTCGGCTCGCTGCTGCTGAAAGAAGCCGGCGCTCTGACCGGCACCCTGCAAGGCCAGCCCGCGATCAAGCCCGAAGGGCAGCTCATGGCCGCCGGCCCGCGCCTTTACAAGGCGCTGATCAAGCAGCTCGCGCCGCACGTTTGACGGTGGGTGATTCGTGATTCGTGAATCGTAAGTTGTGAATCGTGAACGATAAAAGCCCCTGCCGGGTTCACGGCAGGGGCTTTTTTGTCGAGAGCGAGGGGGCGAAAAGCGCCGTTACGGCAGCTCCTCTTCCTCTTCGTCGGTCGCCTTTTTTGTGGGAATCAAATCTTCCCGCGAGAGCTTCAAGGGCAGCAGCAGCGCACCCGAGATGTAGATCGAGGAGAAGGTGCCCACGCCGATGCCGACCAACAGTGCGATGGCGAAGTTCTGAATCATGTCGCCGCCGAGCACCAGCAGCGCCACCAGCACCAGCATGGTGGTACCTGAGGTTGCCAGCGTGCGCGACAGGGTGGCGTTGATCGCTTCGTTGAAGATCTGCGGCATGTCGTCGATGCGTGAGGTACGAATCGACTCGCGGATGCGGTCGTAGACCACGATGGTGTCGTTGAGCGAGTAGCCGATGACCGCCAGGATCGCTGCCAGCACGGTCAGGTCGAAGTCGAGCTGGAACAGCGCGAACACGCCGATCACGATGATGACGTCGTGAATCAGCGCCAAAAGCGCCCCGATGGCGAACTTGTACTGAAAGCGCAGCGCCACATACAGCATGACCACGCCGAGCGCGACCATCAGGCCCATGCCGCTCTGATCGCGTAGTTGATCGCCCACCTGGGCGCCGACGAACTCGGCGCGAATCAGATCGACGCTTTCGCCGTTTTCGCGCAGCAGATTCACCACGGTGGTGCCTACTTCCGGGTCAAACGCCTGCTGCAGGCGAATCAGCACCTCGGTGGAGGCGCCAAAAGTCTGCACCGAGACATCCTGAAAACCACTGGATTCGAGCAGCTGACGCACGGCGTCAAGCGAGGGAGCCGCGCCGTAGCGCACCTCGATGAGCGTGCCGCCGGTGAAGTCGAGCCCGAGGTTCAGCGAGAACACGGCAATGGCGATAATCGACACGACCAGCATGACGGCGGAGGCGATGAACGCCAGCTTACGCCGCCCCATGAAGTCGATGTATAAATGCGTCAGGGGTTTCATGACCACCTCTTGAAGTCGGGGCGAAGCGCAGGCATCTGAAGAGTATTCATGGCGTCAGATCCAGAGCTTTTTGACGGGTTTGCTGCCGTAGGTCAGGTTGACCATGGCGCGCGTCACCATCAGCGCGGTGAACATCGACGTCAAAATGCCGATCGAGAGCGTCACGGCGAAGCCTTTCACCGGCCCGGTGCCGATCGAGAACAGAATCACCGCCACCAGCAGCGTGGTGATGTTGGCATCGACGATCGAGGTAAAGGCGCGCTCGTAGCCGGCGTTGATCGCCTGCTGGATCGACAGCCCGTTTCTCAGCTCCTCACGTATGCGCTCGAAGATCAGCACGTTGGCGTCCACCGCCATGCCGAGCGTCAATACGATACCGGCGATACCCGGCAGGGTGAGCGTTGCACCCAGCATCGACATCACCGCGACCAGCAGTGTCAGGTTCAAGCCCAGTGCCACGGTGGCGAACACGCCGAACACCTTGTAGCGAGCGAGCATGAACAGCACCACCAGCAAGAGGCCGATTTGCACCGACAGAAGCCCGCGCTCGATGTTCTCGGCGCCCAGGCTTGGCCCAATGGTGCGCTCCTGAACGAAGTAGATGGGCGCGGCGAGCGAGCCCGAGCGCAGCAGCAGCGCAAGTTCCGCGGCTTCTGTCGGGGAGTCCAGCCCGGTGATGCGGAAGCTGTTGCCCAGCGCGCTCTGGATGGTGGCGAGGCTGATGATGCCGCGCTCCACGTAGGGCTCGCGCTCGATGGTCTCTTCGCCGGTTTCCGGGTCGGTGACCACCGTGTCTTCGCTCTTGTGCTCGATGAACAGCACCGCCATGTTGCGCCCGATGTTGGTGCGCGTGGCGCGGTTCATCAGCGTGCCGCCGGTGCCGTCCAGGTTGATGTTGACCTGGGGGCGGCCGTTTTCATCGAAGCTGTTGCTCGCGCTCGAGACGCTGTCGCCGGTGATGATCACATCACGCATCAGCACGGCATTGCGCCCCGCCTGGTTGCGGAATACGTGGCTCTCGGTTTCCTGATCCGGCGTGTCGTTGCGTGCTTCCAGGCGAAACTCCAGATTCGCGGTGGCGCCGACGATACGCTTGGCGGCCACAGTATCCTGAATGCCGGGCAGCTCCACTACGATCTGGTTCGGCCCCTGGCGCTGAACCATCGGCTCCGCCACGCCCAGCTCGTTGACCCGGTTACGCAGCGTCGTCAGGTTCTGGTTGATGGCGTAGTCCTGGATTTCGCTCACGACCTGGTCGCTGAGGGTCATCACCAGACTCGCCGAGCGGCCGCTGCCTTCGCTTGCGTAGTCGAAGTCCGGGAAATCACGGCTGATCAGGCGCCGCGCCGCGTCACGGTCCTCGCTATTGGCGAAATCGAGTGAAAGCGTTTGGCCCTCGATCTCGGTATTGCGATAGCGAATGCGCTCGCCGCGCAGAAGTTCGCGCATGGCGCTGGCGTTGACTTCCAGCCGCTGGGTGATCGCCGCGTCCATGTCCACTTCGAGCAGAAAGTGCACACCGCCGCGAAGATCGAGGCCGAGGGTCATCGGCGAGGCGGAAAACGCTTCCAGCCAGCCCGGCGTCGCTTCGGCCAGGTTCAGCGCTACGGTGGCGTTCGGGCCGAGCACGTTGGCGGCCACGTCGCGGGCATCGAGCTGGTCGTCGTCGCTTGCCAGGCGAATCAGCCACTGGCCGTTCTCCTGCTCGACCTGGGTGACCGCGATGCCGTCTTCGTCGAGCGCGTCGCGCACGCGGTTGATATCGCGTTCGCTCACGGCGTCGCCCTGGGCGTTACTGACCTGAATGGCGGGGTCGGCGGGAAAAAGATTGGGAAGCGAGTAGATAAGGCCAACGATCAGGACGACCAGTATCAGTAGATACTTCCACAGGGGGTAACGGTTGAGCATGTAAGCCCTGCCTTCAATGACATACGGAATTGCCGTACGCGGGGAGCCCGCGTACGGCAACGTTTACCATCATCGATCGCACCCATGCCGGGGTGGCGGGCACTGTCGGCAGGGTGGCGTAAAGATCAGATGGACTTGATAGTGCCCTTGGGCAGTACCGCGGCCACGGCGTTTTTCTGCACGTTCACTTCGGTGCCTTCGGACACTTCCAGGGTCAGGAATTCGTCGGTGACCTTGGTCACCCGACCGACCAGACCGCCGCCGATGACGACTTCATCGCCCTTGTCCAGGCTCGTCACCAGCTGCTTGTGCTGCTTGGCGCGTTTGGCCTGGGGGCGCCACAGCAGGAAGTAGAAGATCAGTACGAAACCGACCAGCATGACGATTTGGGCAATGCCCCCGCCGGTAGCGGCTTCCTGGGCATGCGCCGGTGAGATGAAGAAATCCAGCATCGAGCGAACTCCTGGGTTAACGACGTTAAGGTTGATGGGAAAGGGGCTAGCGCCACGCGCCTAAGCGCGTGGCAATCGGTTCGTTAGCCGTCAATCTGCAAGCGGCGGCACGGCAAGGCCGCGCTGGGCGTAAAAGCCCTCTACAAAGGCGGTCAATGTACCCGCTTCGATAGCCGCGCGCAAATCCGCCATGACCCGCTGATAGTACCGCAGGTTATGGATCGTATTGAGCATCGAACCGAGCATCTCGTTGCAGCGATCCAGGTGGTGCAGGTAGCTTCTGGAGAAGTTCTGGCAGGTATAACAGTCGCAGCTTTCATCCAGTGGGCGGGTGTCATGGCGGTGTTTGGCGTTACGAATCTTGACCGTGCCTTCCGGGGTGAACAGGTGGCCATTTCGCGCGTTGCGGGTCGGCATCACGCAGTCGAACATGTCCACACCCCGGCGCACGCCCTCTACCAGATCCTCGGGCTTGCCCACGCCCATCAGATAGCGCGGCTTGTCGTCCGGCATCCAGGTGGGCAGGTAGTCGAGCACCTTGATCATCTCTTCCTTCGGCTCGCCCACAGAAAGCCCGCCGATCGCCAGACCGTCGAAGCCGATCTCCAACAGGCCCTTCAGCGAGCGCTCGCGTAGCTCCGGGTGCATGCCGCCCTGGATGATGCCGAAAAGCGCCGAAGGCGAGTCGCCGTGGGCGTTTCGGGAGCGCTTGGCCCAGCGCAGCGACAGCTCCATGGACTTCTCTGCTTCCTGGTAGGTGGCCGGGTAGGGCGTGCACTCATCGAAGATCATCACCACATCCGAGCCCAGCGAGCGCTGCACCGCCATCGACTCCTCCGGGCCCATGAACACCTTGCTGCCATCCACCGGCGAGCGAAAATGCACACCCTGCTCGGTGATTTTGCGCATCTCACCCAGTGAAAAAACCTGAAAACCGCCGGAGTCGGTGAGAATCGGCTTGTCCCACTGAGCGAAGTCGTGCAGGTCGCCGTGGGCCTCGATCACCTCCGTGCCCGGGCGCAGCCACAAATGAAACGTGTTACCCAGGATGATCTCGGCGCCGATCTCCTTGACGGATTCCGGCGTCATCCCCTTGACGGTGCCGTAGGTGCCCACCGGCATGAACGCCGGGGTCTCCACGGTGCCGCGGGGAAAGTGCAGGCGGCCCCGGCGCGCACGGCCGTCTTCCGCCAGGCGCTCGAAGCGCATGAAGCATTCGTTTCGCATATCCAGTACTCGTATCTCTATTTCGTAGGCGGCGTCAGCGGGTCAAGAACATCGCGTCGCCGTAGCTGAAGAAGGCGTAGCGCTCGCTGACCGCTTCCTGGTAGGCGCGCATGATCTGCGCGTAACCCACGAAGGAGGCGACCAGCATCAAAAGCGTCGACTCGGGCAGGTGGAAGTTGGTGATCAGACCCTCCACGCAGCGCCACTCGTAACCGGGATAGATGAAGATGTCGGTATCGCCCTGGTAGGGGGCGATCCGGCCGTCCGCGCTTTTCTGGCAGGCGCTTTCCAGGCAGCGCACGCTGGTGGTGCCCACGGCGATCACCCGCCGGCCCGCGGCTTGCGCCTTGCGCACCTTGCTGCAGGTATCTTCACCCACCTCGAACCACTCGCTGTGCATGTGGTGCTCGAGGATGTTATCCACCCGCACCGGCTGGAAGGTGCCTGCGCCCACGTGCAGGGTGACGAAGGCGCTCTCCACGCCTTTCTTGGCCAGGGCGTCGAGCAGCGGCTGATCGAAGTGAAGCCCGGCGGTGGGGGCGGCGACCGCGCCGTCGCGGCGAGCGTACACGGTCTGGTAGCGCTCGCGATCAGAGTGCTCGTCGTCGCGGGTGATGTAGGGCGGCAGCGGCATGTGGCCGTGCGCTTCCAGAAGCTGGATCATCGGCGTCTCGCCTAAAAAGCGCAGCTCGAACAGCGCGTCGCGGCGGCCTTCGACCACCGCGCGCACGCCCCCTTCGAAGATCAGCTCGGTGCCGGGCTTGGGCGATTTGCTCGAGCGGATGTGCGCAAGCCCGCGGTGTTCATCCAACGGGCGCTCCAGCAGCATTTCCACCTTGCCACCGCTCGCCTTGTGGCCGTGCAGCCGGGCGGGGATCACGCGGGTGTCATTGAACACCAGTAGATCCCCTGGTGCCAGAAGCTCGAGCAGGTCGTTGAATTGGCGGTGCGCGAGCGCGCCTTCCTCGGCGTCGACGCACAGCAGCCGGCAGTCGCTGCGCTGCTCCGACGGGTAGCGAGCGATCAGCTCATCGGGTAACTCGAAGTGGAAGTCCGCGCGCTGCATGAAAAGGCTCTTTTGGCTGGTCAAACGGGCGGCCTAGGATAGCGCTTTCGCGCCACAAAGTCAGTCGATGCGATTGACCTGGCAGGGATTGTCCGTATAATACGCTGCCATTGCCGGTGTGGCGGAATTGGTAGACGCAGCGGATTCAAAATCCGCCGCTGTAAAAGGCGTGCCAGTTCGAGTCTGGCCACCGGTACCATCTTTGAAAGGCTCAGCGTTTTGCGCTGGGCCTTTTTTCGTTGCCCATACTTTTGGCCATGCCTTTGTCAAACGACGGGCTTCCGCACCCACTCGCGTATAGGCGTCATGGTGGCGAACGCGAACACGCCAACCAGAACAAGCATTTTCGCTTCGAATATCGTAGTCTCGAAACGTTATCCCTTTATACACGGAGAGACTCGATGAGCGTCACCTACCACGACAGCAACGCCCGCATGAGCCAGATCGCGATCCACAACGGCACCGTTTATCTCGCAGGCCAGGTGCCCGCCGACGCTACCGCCGATATGAAAGGCCAGACCGAGCAGGTGCTCACGCGTATCGACGAGCTGCTGGAAAAAGCCGGCTCCTCGAAAGCGCAGCTGATTTCCGCCCAGGTCTGGGTGACCGACATGGCCGAGTTCGACCAGATGAACGCCGCCTGGGAAGCCTGGCTCGATGGCCACACCCCGCCGGTACGCGCCGCCCTAGAAGCCAAACTCGCCAAACCCGAGTGGAAGGTCGAGATCATGGTGGTCGCTGCCCAAGGGTGAGGTGGGTCTACGTTGTTGCGTAAGCTCTAGCTCTATATACAAGAACCCCGGCTCAGGCCGGGATTCTTGTATGGGGGAAGCGATCAATGGCCGTTTTGCGGCATGGGCGAGGCGACGGCGCCGCCCAGCTCGTGGCCGTCGAGCTCGTCGGGCAGCTGGATCGCGAAGATCTCGAAGGGTGCGGAGAGCGCATCCTCGCCGCCGTTATGCTGGGGCAGGTCCTCGAGCTGCGGTGCAGGCACGTAGAGGCGGCGGCGGGCGTCGATGAAGATCGCATCGGGGCTGTTCAGGCGCTCGTTGTGGGCGAGCGGCAGAATGTCGCCTTCCGGGGTAAGCACGTCGATGCGCCGCTCTTCGGCGTTCGAGAGATAAAGGTTGCCGAGGCTATCGATGGCGCTGCCGCCGATCGGCGGAATCTCGGCAACCGTTTCGATCTGTTCGGCGCGCTCTTCCTCGCTGAGCGAGTCGTCCCACAGCGCGGCGGTAGGGATGCGGCTGAACGGGCCGGTGGGCATCGCCCAGTAGAACCACAGGCCGTCGGCGCTGACTTCGATCTGATCGGAGTGCACCGTGGGCTTTTCGCCATCGCCATCGACGAATACGCGGCCATCGGTGCCAACCTGCTCGCGCCCCGGGCGCTGCTGGAGTTCCGGGTGCTCCGACAGGCGCCGGTAGGAGTCGCCGGTCTGCAGGTCGTGGACGATGATGCCGCCCAGGCCCGAATCGGTGATGTAGATGCGCGAGCCGTCGACGCGCAGATCGTTCATCTCCGCGCCCGGCGGCAAGATGGTGTCGTCGAAATCGATACGCTTGACGAGCTCGCCGCTTTGCGGGTCGAAGGCGAGCACCTTCTGGCCCGGGCGCGTCTCGCCTTCGTCCGCGTCGTCGCCCTGGTCGACCACCCAGAGCCAGTCGTCGGCGAAGACGTGCACCGTGTTCACCTGCACGAAGGCCTCTGCCGGGTCGCCGCTGCCGTCCCACTCGTTCCACTGGTTGCCGGGGAAGGCCTCGACATCGCCCTCTTCGGTCACCCGGGCGACTGCCGGAGAGTCTTCCATGCCGTGCCAGCGCGGCATCCCCAGAAAAATGGTGCCGCGGCCATCCAGCGTGACCGCGTTGGCGAGAAACTCCGGCGAGCGCGCCACCACCTCGAGCTCATCGGTTACGTCCTCGGGTGTGAACGCCTGAGCCGGCGCGGCCATGGCGGCCATCATGAAAAAGCCGGCACCCGCCAGCAGTTCGCGACGTTCGAATCTGAAACCTTGCATATCCTCTCCCTGAAATTCCTGGCGCGAAAGCGCCTTCCTCGAGCGGCCCGAACGTCCTGGCGTTACGCGGGCCGTGGATTCAGGGTAGACGTTAACCGGCTGGTTGTGTAGCAAGGTCTAATCAAGCGTGCTCTTTTATTGCGCGCTCGAGAATGTCCAGCCGGCCGGGCTCTAGCGCGTCCTCCACGGCGGTAATGCGCAGCACGTTGGCGAGCTTCGGATGGGCGAGCCGTGCGATTAGTACGCCCTCGGCCAAAAGCGCCTGGTGCACCTCGGCGGCAAGCTCGGCGCTTGGCAGGCGCAGGCCGATGAAGTTGGTGGCGCTGGGCAGCACGTCGGCGCCCAACGCCTGAAAGTGCGCAGCAAAGCGCTCGCGACGCATTTTGACGTCGGCCACGTGCTGGCGAACCTCGTCCATATGGTCGAGTACCACCTCGGCGGCGGTCAGGGAGACAGCCGAGACCGCGTAGTGAATACGCACTTTCATCATCATGGTCAGCACGGCAGGCTCGGCGATCGCGTAGCCCACGCGCAGCCCGGCCATACCGTGAGCCTTGGAAAGAGTACGAAGGCGAATCACGCCGGGCAGCGTGCGAGCGGCGAACTCGCTGTCCGCATCATCACGAAAATCGCCGTAGGCTTCGTCCAGCAGCAGCCAGCAGTCGTCCGGCAGCGCTTTGCGAAGCATTAGAATCCCATCGTCGTCATGCAGGTGGCCACTCGGATTGTCCGGGTTGGCCAGATACACCAGGCGGGCATTTTCGCGGTGTGCCGCTGCCGCCAGCGCGTCGAGATCCGGCGCCAGCACTCCCGGCGCCTCGCGGTAGGCGGGCTCCTCAAGGCGACAGCCCTGACCCTTGGCGAAATAGCCGAAGGTGGGGTAGGTGCCGGCCGTGGCGATAACCGCATCGCCCACCTCGCAGGTGGTGCGTAGCGCAAGCGCGATCAGGCTATCTGCGCCGGCATCTACCAGCAGGTGGTCGAGCGGTACCTTGAGCTGCGCGCTTAGCCGGGTGCGAACCCCCATCGCCTCGGCGTCGCCGTAGCGGTAGACCTGCTCGGTGAAGGCTTCGCCGAAGTGCTCGCGAAGCGCTCGATGGCGCATATCCAGCCCTTCGTTGGAGCCCAGCTGGTGGGGTAGCGTACGGTTCAGGCGGCGCTCCAGCGCCTTGATGCCGGGGAAGGGGTTGACCAGGCCGTCGCCGGTCAGGTGAGCGGGGTAGCGGGGCATAACGAATTCCTGCAATCGAATGACTCGCCGTTGGGTGATGACGAGGTTGAGGTCCGAGTATCCAGTAGTTATGAGATTACATAAAGTGTCGATAATCGATGACTGCAAAGGCGGGTGTGGCTTGGCTGCGGGTCTGGCAAGATAGATGCTTTAGAACTCTATTGCTCAAGGACCCGCATGGCCCACCTGCTACGCATCGTGATGATTCATGGCCACCTGGATGGCGTGGTCGAGCTGAGTGTGGATGGCCACACCAATATTTGCGGCACCAACGCCTCGGGCAAGACCACGTTGCAGCGCTTGGTGCCGGTGTTTTACGGCGAGCTGCCCAACAAGGTGGTGCCGAAGACGCGGCGCAAGTTCGATGCTTTCTACCTGCCGCATCGCAACAGCTACCTGGTGTACGAGTACCGCCGCGAAGCCGGCAGCCTCTGCCAGGCGGTGTTGACGCGCAGGCCGGAAGGCGGCGTCGAGTACCGTTTCGTGGCCGCGCCTTACCGCCCCGAAGATTACCTCGTCGAAGGCGAAAACGGCATCGAGGCGCGAGAGTACGCCGACTGGGCGAGCGGGCTGCGGCGCGGCGGCATCGGCGTTTCCGCCAAGCTGTCCGCTACTTCCGAGTACCGCGCGGTGATCCAGAACGACTTCACCCCTACACTTGGCATAACGCTGCACGGCAACCGCAAGGAGGCGTTGAAGCTTCGCCAGCTCGCCGCTCAGTACAGCCTGGTGGCGCCGGAGCACCGCATTCGTCATATCGAGAAGCTGGTCTCGGCGGTGCACGCCAAGGAGGGCAAGATGGACACCCTCAAGACCATGCTGGCGGCGATCTTCGAGGAGGATGGGGTGGAGCTGCCGGTCACCCGCATCCGCGGCGCCAAGGCGCGGGAGTGGATCGACCAGATGCGTCAATCGATGCGCCTGGAGCCGCTGCAGCGTGCCCTTGCTCGCCTTGAAGGCATCGAGCGCGAGCTTGCCCATCTCGATACTACCCTGTGGCAGCTCAAGCCCCAGCTGGCGGCGGACCAGCACCGCGCCGAGCGCACCCTGGCAGAGGCCGAAAAGGCGCGCAGCGAACGCCTGCGCGATTTCGACACCGAGCGCCACCGCGTCGAGGCGGCTCGGGATGCCCTCAACGACCGTTTCAGCGAAGCCGACAGCGCCCTCAAGCAGACCCGGCGGGAGCTTGACGACCTGCAGCAGCAGTTCGAGGCTTTCGAGGCCGCGAACATGCCGGCGCTGGAGGAAGCGCTCACCGCTCTTCCCCAGGCCCGCGAGCGTTACGAGCAGTACAAGAAACACCTGCGTGATCTGCAGGAGATGGTGCAGGCGAGCCAGGCGCAGAAGGAGGAGCGCCTGCGCGAGCTGGGCGACACCCTGGCCCGGCAGAGCGAAGAGACCCAGGCGCTGATCGATGCGCTCAACGAGGAAAAGGCCACCCAGCGCGAACGCCACTGGGAAGCCAAACAGCAGCGCGACGAGCGCTACCAGCGCGAGCGCCAGGCGCTGGAAGCCACCTACCAGGAGCGGCTGGCCCACGCCGCCGAGCAGCTGGCGGTGCTCAAAGCCGCGCTCGACCACGGCGGCCCCACCGCCGAGGAGAGCGAGGAAGCCGCGCTGGCCCAGAGCCGCGTCGACCGCGCCCAAGCCGAGCGCAACGCCGCCGCCAGCCAGCAGGAGAGCTTGCGCCAGGAGCTTGGTGATCTCAAGCGCGAGCGCGACGCCGCCGATCAGGCTCACCGCGAGGCGCGCCAGGCAGAGCAGCAGGCTCACGAGCACTGCCGCGAGCTCGAGCGCCAGCGCGACCCGGCCCAGGGCACGCTGCGTCACTTTCTGCGCTACCACGCCCCGGGCTGGGAGCAGCGCCTGGGCAAGGTGATCGCCCCGGCGCTGCTTGAGCGGCGCGATCTGTCGCCCACCCGCGTCGAGCCCGGCGGCGACGACCTGTTCGGCATCGCCCTCGATACCCTGGCGATCGAGGCGCCGCCCTACGCCCAGGCGGAAGCCGAACTGCTCGCCGCCATCGACGAGGCCGGAGAAACCGCGCTGCGCGCCCAGGCGGCACTGGCCAGCGCCGAGAAGACGCTCAAGCGCCACAACGAGCGGGTGAACGCCGCCGAGCAGGCGCTCAATCGGGCGCACCAGGCGGCGAAGCGCCAGGACGAAGAGCTCGAGTACGCCCGTGAGGCCCGCCAGCAGTGCCAGGCCCGCCATGCAGAAGCCCAGCGCGAGCGCAAGCGTTCCCGCCAGGCGACGCTTGATGAGCAGCAGGCGCTGCACCAAGCTGTCAAGGAGGAGTGCGATGAAGCGCTGGAGGCTCTGCACGCTGCGCTTCGCGCTGATCAGCTCGAACTCGAGGCCGATGCCCAGCACCAGCAGGCTACCTTCGAGCGCCGCCTCGAGCAGTACCGCGAGTCGCTTAGTGCGCTCAAGGCCGACCACCAGCGCCAGTGCCGCGAGGTGGAGGCGACCTTCGAGCAGGCGCTGCATGAGCAGGGGGTCGACCCGGTCACCGTCAGGCAGACCAAAGCGCGGCTCGCCGAGCTCGAGGCCCACATTCGCGCCACCCAGGCGCGCCAGGAGGAGCTCGAGCAGTACCGCACTTTCATGCGCGTGAGCTGGGGCCAGCGCAAGCCGGAGCTCACCGAGCAGGAGAGCCGCCTGACCCGCGAAGTGAGCGAGATCGAGCGCCAGCGCGCCGAGCAGCGCCAGGCTTTCAAGGCCGCTAGGGCGGAGCACGAGCGCCACGTGGGCGTGCTGGAGGCCAACCGCCGCGAGCAGACCGCGCTGCTCGACGATCTCAAGCCGTTGACCCGCCAGCTCGACGAGCTGGCGCTGCCCGCGGATGCCGCCGTGTTAAGTGAGCCGCCGGGGGATGCCCAGGAGCGCATCACCCGAACCCGCCAGGCGCTCAAACAGCGTGAAGCAGAGCGCGACGCGCTGCGCAAGGGGTGCCAGGAGATCGAAGGCCAGCTCGTCAAGGGCGCCAGTGCCGGCTTCGTCGATGCCCTGCAGCGCGAGCGCGAAAGGCTCGATGACCCGGACGAGCCCCGGGCGCTGCTGCCCATTCTTGCGGGCATGCTCACCTTGCTCGAAGACCAGCAGCAACAGCTGGTGCAGCAGGGGCGCAACATGAGCGACGACCTGGACAAGTTCTTCACCGTGTTCAGCGACCTGAACCGGCGCATCAGCGCCCAGAGCAAGCGCCTTTCAGAAGAAGTGGCGGATGACCTGGCGCTCGACGGCATTCGAAAGGCCGAGGTGCGCATCCAGTCCACCATCGACGAGCTGGGTTTCTGGGAACCGCTCAAGCGCTTCGCCCAGTGCTACAAGGAGTGGAAAAACGCGCAGCAGCCGCTGCCCAGCGACGACTACCTCGACGCCCTGGCAGACGTCGCGGATCTTCTGCGCCACGACCAGCCCTACAGTTTCGAGAGCCTGCTGCGCCTAGAGCTGCACTTGAACGAAGGCGGCACGGATCTCGTCATCCGAAGCGACCGCCAGCTGCTCGAATCCTCCAGCCACGGCATGGCCTACCTGATTCTGTGCAAGTTCCTGCTCGCCTTCACAAGGCTTCTGCGCGGGCGCGCCGAAATCGCCATCCACTGGCCGATCGACGAGATCGGAACGCTCGCTTACCACAACGTCGAAAAACTGTTCGAGGCCTGCGACAGCAACCGTATCCACATCGTCGGCGCCTTCCCCAACCCGGAGTCCGACGTGCTGCTGCTGTTCCACAATCGCTACCTGATCGACCGCGACGCGATCGACCCCGGCATGCGCCGGCTCAAGCGGATCGAACCGCGCCTTAGCCGCCTAGCCGAGCGGCTCAAGGCGCGAGACGAGGAGGCCACCGCATGAGCGATAGTCAATCAACCCCCGCCCACACTGCGCTGGTGAGCCACGGGCCGCTGCTGGAAAGACTCCTGGCCGGCGAGTTCGTCTGCGCGGTGAGCGACGAGGCCGCCTTCAAGCGGCTGCAGGACGACGCCCTGCGCGAGGCCTTCGATGCCTACCTGCGCCCGCTCAACCGCCGCCTGGCCACCAACGACGACCAGAGCGTTTATTTTCTGGCTTGGCGCCAGCTGGATGACGCCGCCCGCGAACAGCTTACCCGCCAGCTCAGCGACACTGTACACAGCCTGCTGCCGCTGCTGGAGTGGCTGCAGCTGGTGCAGGAGGCGCTGGGCCGCGACAGCGTGCCGGCACCGGGCGACGTGCTCAAGCCCGGCGAGCTGCAGGCCAAAAGCGAAGACAACCCCAGCCTGCGCGAGCGCATCGAACGGGTGGCGGGGGACAGCTTCTTCGGCTCCCAGAGCGACCAGCTCGACGCCCAGCTCAAGCAGGTGTTCAAGCGCCTGAAGGAGCACGGCTACCTGTTGCAGCCCCACGCCGAGCGCCAGGTGTATCTGGTGACCGGCAAGGTGGAGTACCTGCTCGATATCGTGCGTTTCATCCGCGACGAGGAGCGCCTGCCGGTCGTGGAGGACGCCGATACCCAGGAGATGCTGCTGTGAGCGCCCCCGAAACCCCACCGGCGCTGGAGAGCCGGCTGATGACCCAGGGCGTCGAGCGGCTGGCGCTGCTCGGCAAGCACGCCGAGGCGCTGATGCAGGGCTACGTGGAAGACGAGGTGCCGCTTGCCGAGCTCAGCACCCAGGCGCTGCGCAAACTCCTGGCTGCGCGCATCCTGTGGCGCCCGGACGAGCAGGGCGGCGTCAAACTCACTCCCAAGGTGCGCGAGCTGATCGCCGAGATGACCGCCGATGAAGCCCGCCGCCACGTCAACGCCGACGTGGCCGAGGCGCTGGAACTAATTCGAAGTCTCGTGGGTGGCTACCGCGAAGCCAGCAGCCGGGCGGACTACTGGCACCAGGAGCGCCAGCTCACCCGCCTGCGCCAGGCGGTGGACGACATGAACGGGCGCTTTTTCGACGCCATCGACAGCCTCTGGCAGCGGCTCAACAGCGACTTCGGCTTCGTCAGCCAACTAAGCGACAAGGTGCGCGAGAACGATCGCGCCCAGAAGCAGGTGGTGCGCCTGCTCGACGGCCTGGAGCTGGTCGATTTCAACGAGCTGATCGACCTGGTCGGCAGCGACGGCACCCTGCGCAAGATCCTCATCAGCCAGCTCCAGCAGCAGACCAGCCAGCACTACACCAGCCTGCGCGAAGTGCAGCACCGCCTGATCGAGCTGATGGCGCGCTTTCGCCAGATGCAGGCGCGCAGCCGCCTGGTGGCGGGCATGGCGGCGTTTCTGCGCGAGCGCCCGGACTTCACCCCCGGCCACTACACCCAGCGCGGCGAGGTACCGGCGCTCTTCAACCGCGCCGCTGCCATGCCCATCGCCGGCGCCGCCGCGCTGGACCGCGCCCAGGATGTGGAAGCGCTCGGCGCGCTGATTGCGGCCATTCCCGCCCCGCGCCGCCTGGCCCAGGCGCCCACCGCCGCCAGCCCCGCCCACGCCCAGGAAGACGCCGCCGTGGCGGCCCGCCAGCAGGCGCTGAAAGAGGACGTCGAAACCTTCTACCTCGACGTGGTCGACGCCGCCGGCTCGGCGCCGGTCAGCGCGCTACGCTACCTGGAAGAGAGCCCGCTCGAGTGGAGCGACGAGATCTGGCTCTTTCAGGTGATCGCCGAGTACCAGGGCCTGCCGCGCAGCGAGCAGCGCGCCTTCACCCTGCACGCCGAGGAAGAAAAAGCCGGTGACTACAACGACGTGCGCCTGATTCGCGACGTCGCGCTCACGCTGGCGGCCGCGCCATGAACCTCACCGGCCGCGCCCGCACCGGGCTCAACGAGGTGCAGCGCCTGCTTCGCCAGCAGTCAAGCGTGGAGCGCCCCCGGCGCCAGTGGGTGGGCGACGTGGTAGCCTGGTGCCGCGAACACGACATCGACCTGGGCCCGCGCCTGGGGAGCCGCGCCCTGCGCTTCGATGCCGCGCTGCTGAGCCAGATCGACACGGTGCTGGAAAGCGCCCACTTGGCCCCGCTTGGCCGCGCGCTCAGCGGCCTGCCCAGCGCCGCCCAGGCGAAAGAGGGCATGGAAGAGGACAAGACCACCCGCGAAGGCCCCCGCGCCTGGCGCGTGCTGCTCAACTCGCCGCCCCGACCCACGCCGGGCTTGGGTCGCGAGCCGCGCAGCATTCTCGACGTGGACCTGAGACACCTGACCCTCGCCGCCTTCGGCGCCCTGATCCAGGTCGAAAACCTCGACAGCTTCTACACCTTCGACCCCGACATCGCCACGCTCAAGGGCTATGCCCAGCCGCTCATCGCCTACCGCGGCGATAGCCACTACGGCGGCGGCTTCGCTCACCTCGCCGAGCTATGGCGCAAGACCCGCCGCCCGCACCTGTATCTGGGCGACTTCGACGCCAAGGGCGTCACGCTGGCTTTTGATAGCGGCGCCACCCACCTGCTACTCCCCGAGATCGACTGGCTCACCCAGTACGCCACAACGCTGCACCAGCCCGCCGAACAGCTTCCGTTTCAACGGCGGTTGCGGCAGTTGCACGTTAGCCTGTCGCCGGAGCATCCGCTGAGACCTTATCTAGCGCTACTAGAGAAGCAGCGCGGGCTGCGGCAGCAGTGGTTCGAAGCGGAATTGGTCTGTGTGAGGCTTGGGTGAGATACGGTTATCTGCGCATGAGGGATGGGGTTGTTGGGCATGCTGCGTGGAGCGCCCGGTGTTGTCAGATGAGAGGGATCCGAGCTGGCAAAGTGAGCGGTTATGCTAATTCTGGATACGTCGCCTAAAGTTTATCTTTCCATATATATCAATATTTTATATTTTGTTTAACTGGCATCATAACCCCAGTGAACTTGCTGACACGTTCATTGGGGTTATGAAACTGGCTATATAATCACTGTTATGCATGGATAATGAATGATCAATTGGCAGTATTTTCCAAAATCTGACAAAGCGCCAGCCATAGTCCATACCGTGGTAGATGCATTCGAAGAAGCTTCGCACAGGATAGACTCTTTCAAATTTGATCTGCCTAGCAATGATGTTCTCACGGAGGTTTGCCAGCGACTTCAGTCGGCGGAATTCGAAGTTGAGACTGGCAAGAAAAAGGTAGAAAAGATATTTGTGCCAGTTCTCTTCGGACTTAATGGCAAGACAGAAAAATCATTTGAAGCTGATGCCTACCACCGTGAAGAAGAATTCGTTCTTGAGGTCGAAGCAGGGCGGGCTGTAGTTAACAACCAATTTCTAAAAGACCTCTTCCAAGCATGCATGATGCACGGCGTAAACTATCTTGGTATAGCTGTCCGCAATACTTACAGGAATAGTAATGATTTTGAGCGGGTCATCCGCTTTATTGATACCTTATATGCAAGCAGCCGGATTCGCCTTCCTCTTCAGGGAATCCTGATCATTGGTTACTAAATGCCTAACGCTTGGGCTGCAGCGGACCGCTTTTCCGGCGTGGTGCGCCTCAAAATCGGCCGACAAGCCAAAGCGTTAGCATTTCCTGAACTTGGGTTTCAAAGCCAGTCTTCTATTCGAAGCC